>DATAGO010000053.1:0-171423 GCA_036263675.1 Microvirga sp.
CGGGAGCTTCACGCGGGCTGGCGACGATCTGGGCCTGAGCCAGTCGGCGGTAAGCCGGCAGATCTCGGCTTTGGAGCGGGAGCTGAAGGCGCCGCTGTTCCACCGGCACGCGCGCGGGCTGATCCTCACCGAGCAGGGGGATCTGCTGTTTCGCGCCGCGCGCGACATGCGCATGCGCCTCGAGACCACGAGGGCCAGGCTCGTCGAGACCAGCGAGAGACCCTCCGGCGAGTTGAAGGTGACCGCCACCGTGGGGCTCGGCTCCATCTGGCTCGCACAGCGCATCGGCGAGTTCCTCGACCTCTATCCGGACGTGCGCGTGCAGCTCATCCTCACCAACGAGGAACTCGACCTCGCCATGCGCGAGGCCGACGTGGCGATCCGCCTGCGCCGGCCGGCGCAGCCCGACCTGATCCAGCGCCGCCTCTTCACAGTGCATTTCCACGTCTACGCCTCGAAGGACTACATCAAGCGCTTCGGCGAGCCCAAGGACCTCAAGGATCTCGACGAGCACCGGATCATCTCGTTCGGCGGCGATCAGCCCTCCTACCTGATGGCGATGCACTATCTCGCGACTGCGGGCCGGGACGGCCAGGAGCCGCGCACCTACCATTACGTGGTCAACAACATCACGGCCCTGAAGCTCGCGGTCGAGACGGGCGCCGGCATCGGCGTGCTGCCAGATTACGCAGTCGACGGCGACCAGCTCCTCACCCAGATCCTGCGCGACGTCGAGATGCCCGCGCTGGACAGCTATCTCGTCTATGCCGAGGAGATGCGCTCCGTCGCCCGCGTGCAGGCCTTCCGCGACTTCCTCGTCGCCAAGGCACAGCGCTGGACGTACTGAGGGACCGCTCCATCCCGGTGCCCTCACAGCCTGCGCCGCCGGAGCCAGCGCCGGTCGTCAGGGCGGAACGTTCGTCCCGTGCACCGGACCGGAGCGGAATACCAGTCCGCGAGGGCTTACCTGGAATTGTCCCGCTCGATGGCTCAGGCCCATTTACGGTCCAGCCATGCGCCGGGCGCAGCCCCTTTATGTGGCATGTTGCGTTGCAAAAGAGCGGGCTGCGATCAATATCGGCACCGGCTGAATGATTCAGCGGCACGGCTTATTTCCTCCCAAGCCGTGACGTTTCGGCCGTTCCCCTCTGGAAGGTTTCCGGCCTCTCGGCCGAACCTGACTTCTCAGCCGGACCTTCGGGTCCGGCTTTTTTCTTGCCTGCGTTTCAGCCCGGCGCAGGAGCCGCAGCCTCGTTGCGACCCGTACGGAGCGGCCCTCCCGTGGCGGGAGGTGACAAGCCCGGACGGGAGGCGCAGTCTGATGCCTTGGACGCACGCGCCGCGCTCGAGCCGCGGCGGCCGGTGCGCGGCGACGGAGGCATCCATGAGGCGCATTCTGACGGTGTCCGCAGGCATCCTCGCGGCGGGCTTGTTCCTGATGCCGGACGACGCGGCTGCCCAGCGCGGAGGACGCGGCGGGGGCGGAGGCATCAGCGGCGGCGGAAGGGGCAGCTTCGGCGGGGGCGGTGCGGGCCGGGGCGGATGGGGCGACGGTGGCGCTTTGCGCCAGCCCGTCATCCGCGGCGGCCTGGACCAGGGCACGAACCGCGGCTGGGCCGGACGGGCCGGGGCCGACGGGCCGGCTCTGGCCGGAAGAGCCGACGACCGGCGCTGGCGGCGCCACGTCCGCTATCGCTATTACGGGCCCTGGTATGGCGGCTGGCCCGCCTGGGGCATCGGCGCCGGGTTCGTGGGGGCCGCGGCCTACCCGTACTACGGCTACGGCTACGGGCCCGGTTATGTCGAGCCGGAGGTCGAGTGCGTCGTGGTGCGCCGAAAGGTCAAGGTCGGCAAGGCCTGGCGCGTTCGGCTCGTCAAGGAATGCGCCTGACGGTCACGCGGAGTCGATGCGCCGCGCGTCCTGAGGCGCGGCTCGTCGGAACACGCACCTGACGGACGCGAGCGGCCAAGTCGCTTTGCGCGAGCCTGCGGCGCCGGCGAGATGCGCCCCGAGCCCACCGCCCGGCCCCGCGGCTGGACGATCGACCTAAACCGTTCATCCGAATGGCGTTTCGTTGCGATATGCGGTTGCATGGTCGGGAAGTTTCCATCGGCCAGGAATCCATGATGCCTTTCGGGACCGATCCCCTCCGGATGCCGGGCGCAGGCGCCCGGACCCTCGCGCCGCGCCGCGGTGCGGCACAGGGGTCCGCCGTCGCGACCTTTCTGCGTGCGGTCGCGCCATTGCTGTGCGCCCTGTGGCAGGATCGCCGCGGCAACGTCGCGATCGCGACCGCGCTCGCCCTGCCTGTGCTCGTCGGCGGCGTCGGGCTCGGGATTGAGGTCGGCTACTGGTACTACCGTCAGCAGGCGATGCAGAACGCGGCGGACAGCGCGGCCGTGGCGGCCGCGACCGCCGCGGGCACGAGCTACGACGAGGAGGCCCGCGGCGTCTCCGCGCGCTACGGCCTGACGCACGGTCAGTCCGAGGTGACGGTCG
Source organism: Microvirga sp. (assembly GCA_036263675.1). Taxonomy (GTDB): domain Bacteria; phylum Pseudomonadota; class Alphaproteobacteria; order Rhizobiales; family Beijerinckiaceae; genus Microvirga. The sequence goes on from DATAGO010000053.1 coordinate 2,501, forward strand.
ATACGGTCAACGGCGTCACGTGCCCGGAGGCTCCCCCGGACGTGGTCTATTCCGAGTGCTACCGGGTCACGGTCACGAGTCTCGTGCCGCTGTTCCTCTCGCCGGTGGTCGGCTACGGGGGCACGGCGACTGTCACCCAGGGCGGAAAGACCGAGGCGCGCACGCGGCTCGTCGCTACGGCGGTCGCAGCGCGGTCCAACACGGCGCGCACCTATTGCATCGTAGCCCTGGGCCAGGCCGACGTGACGGTCGACCTCGACTTCAACGGTGCTCCCAAGGCCGACCTGAAGGATTGCGGCCTGATGTCGAACGAGGGCATGGTGTGCAGCGGCAACGCTCAGAAGGTCGCGGACTACGCCGACTCGCCGACTGGCGACAGCAGCCCCTGTGGCCAGCAGGCCCACTCCATGCCGTCGCCGAAAATCGTCGATCCTTATGCGGCGCTGGCCGCGAACATTCCCGACCACACCTGCCCCTCCCCTCCCTACAGCGTGAACACCCTCACGGCCGTCCCCTCGGGAGACGTGGTCAATTACTGCGGCACGCTGAAGATTGGGGCGGATCTCGACATCACGACGCCGAAGACCATCGTGATCAGGAACGGCAACCTCGACCTCAACAACCACACGCTCAAGGGATCGGCGCTGACGATCATCTTCTCGGGCACCGACAGCAGCTTGTGGAGCCACGTGATCGAGGGCAAGGGCACGCTGGACATCAAGGCGCCGACCAGCGGGACCTGGAAGGGGGTGGCGCTCTACCAGGATCCGTCGCTGACCCAGAACGTGAACTTCACGGCGGCCGGCAGCAACCAGACCGTCAGCGTCCAGGGGCTGTTCTATTTCCCCAAGGCCGAGGTGACCCTCAGCGGCGCGGTCAACAAGGACGTCTCCCCTGCCCCCTGCTTCATGATGATGGTGGGCTCCCTGCGGGTGAACGGCGGCGGCTTCTTTGCCGACAGCAACGAATGCCGCAAGAGCAAGCTGCTGGATCTGCCGTCACGCGAACGGGGTCGCCTCGTCATGTAGGTGCGAGCCGCCCGCGCACCCTGCGTCCCCGGCCCGATCGGGCGCACCTGTCCCCGGCGCGGCTCTCCGCCGGAGCCGAGCGCCCCCTGCAACGCTGCGTCTTAATCATACCGCGCGATCGCGCGCCTGCGGCGTTGCCCGACCCTCGCGCGACGCCTACGCTGCCTTCACACAAAATTAAGTTTGTACCGGGTGGCGTCATGTTGGAAGTGATCGGGTTCGTCGGGATCGCGCTCATGGTCACGATCTGCGTTTCGGCAGTCAAAGCCGTCAAATAAGCGGCCCGCGGCGACGGCGCGGAAGCTAGCTGGATCGTCGGGACCGGGAGAGCCGTCGCGTCGTGCCTGCGGCCGGCTCGCGCTCCGGATGGACGCCCGGCGGGGCGTCCAGTAATCGGACGTTAACCATAGGACGCCAGACTGGCTTTCCGCCCGTACGGGCCGGCGGAGAGGACCACGATGGAACAGGCGCTTTCCAGCCGGGATCCGGCCGCCGAACAGCCGCGCGGGACCGACCACCTCGTCCGCCTGCTCGCGGACGCCGCGCGGCACATCCGGCGCCTGGAGGCCGAGAAGCTCGCCGTCACGATCAAGATGACGGCGGCTGCGGACGAGACCCGCAGCCTGCGCCGGCGCCTCGACGCCGCCGAGAAGGCAGTCGCGATCGCCGAGGCCCAGTTGCGCTTCCAGGAGCAGCGCGCCGCCCGGGCCGAGGACCGCGTCCGGCAGTCGGAGCACCGCCTCGGCCTCGTCGAAGGCGCGGAGAAGTGGAGCCGCCTGGTCGACGCGGAACTCGCCCGGCAGGCGAGGCCCGGCCGCGCGGCCTGACGCGGGCGCTGCCGGGCCGGACGGCGGGCTCGCCCCGGCCGCATGCCCCGACCATTGGAGGCACGCGAGGACCGCGACCGCTACGCAGGGGAAGCTTTCCCCAGAGATCGGCCGGCATGGTTAACGTTCCTTGAGAGACGCGGTTACCAAGTCGTTAACGACGTTCACAGGTCGCGGGCCCGTTCGGGTTCCCATCCCCCGCCCCGGCCGCTAACATCGGTTTGGTAAATGGCGGGTTCGTCCGTCCGCGGGGCGCTCGGGAGGCGGCTCCTCGCGGTCCGGCGCGTGCGCGGGGGCGGTGTCCGCCGCGGGCGCGTCCGGAGCGACGCCCGCTCTGTTGCGTCGAAGAGGGCGGACCATGGCGACCGACAACAAGAAGATCAAGGACCCGGCGGATGCCGCCCTGTCGGCGATCGAGCAGGCCCTGAACCTCGACCAGGCCATGGACCTGGACGACTTCGCCGCGTCGGGCCGGCCCGCCGACCGGACCGCCGCCGCCCCGGGCCTGCCGCCCCGGCTCCCGGACGTGGAGGACCACGATTTCGTGGCCGGCCCCGCGGGCAGCCTCGCGCCCGACGCGGTTCCGCCGCCGCCGCGGGCCGGAGACGACGACGCGGACCGCCCCCCGGTCGACCTCGACGACGCGCGCGACGCCCGCCCGGCCTTCCTGGCGCCGGACCGCGCCGCGGTCGCCAACGACGACCGGCAGAGCGTCGGCCTGATGCTCCAGGCCCTGCAGGTCCGCCCCTCGCGCGGGCCGTACGTGTTCGCGACGCTGCTCTCCCTCCTCTGGACCGGCGGCTTTGCCGCCCTGCTCTTCACGCAGGGCATCACCACGCCGCAGGCCTTCCTGGCGGCCTACACGACCACCCAGATCGCGGTCGGCGCCCTCATCGTGGCGGGGCCGGTCCTGTTCTTCTACATCGCCGCCATGCTGGCGGTGCGCTCGCAGGAGATGCGCCTCGTGGCGCGCGCGGTCGGCGAGGTCGCGCTGCGGCTCGCCCAGCCCGAGACCTTCTCGACCGACGCCGTGATGTCGGTCTCGCAGGCGGTCCGGCGCGAGGTCGCCGCGGTCGGCGACGGCGTCGAGCGGGCGCTGGCGCGGGCCGGCGAACTCGAGACCCTGGTGCGCAGCGAAATCTCCACCCTCGAGCGCGCCTATGCCGACAACGAGGTGCGGATCCGCTCCCTCGTCGACGAGCTCGTCTCGCAGCGCGAGGCGATCATCACAAATGCCGACCGGGTCCGCGCGGCGATCGCAGGCTCGCACCAGAACCTCGCCCAGGAGCTCGACGCGGCTGCGCAGCGCATGGTGGACGCGGTCGACCATGCGGGCGACCGCGTCACCGGCGGGCTCGAGGAGCGAGGCGAGCAGATCACGCTCGCGCTCGGGCGCGCCGGCGAGCGGGTCATCGAAGAGATGGCCGGCCGCGGCGCCGAGCTCGTCGACCGCCTGTCGGCGACGAGCGGCGAGATCCGCTCCGGCATCGCCGAGGTCGGGACCACGATCACCACCTCTCTCGAAGGCAAGGTCCAGGACATCACCGCCGCGTTCCAGCGCACCGGCGACATGCTCAACCACCACCTCCAGGAGGGCGCCGGCCAGGTCACCCGCACGCTCGCCGAAACCGGCCGCGGCGTCGTCGACGCGCTCGCGCGCCAGGGCACCGACGTGCGCACCGCCTTCGAGGCGACGGCACGCGGCCTCGAGGAGGGGATCGCCCGGCGCGGCGCCGAGATCACCGAGCGGCTCGCTGCCGCCGGCACCACGCTCGCGGACGACATCTCGGCCCGGACCGCGAACCTGCGCGAAGAGATCGTCGCGGCGGGCTCCGGCGTCGCGGAGGAGCTCGCCCAGCGCACGACCGCCCTGCGGGTCGAGCTCGACGAGGCCGGCACCAATCTCGTGACGCGGGTCGGCACCCTGCGCGACACCCTCGCCACCACCGGTGGCGAGATCGCGGACGAGATCACGGCGCGCGGCAACGCGGTGCGGGACGAACTCTCCCGCACCGGCCTCGGGCTCGCCGAGGAGATCGCGACGCGCGGCGACGCGGTGCGCGACGAGCTCACCCGCACGGGCCGGGGCCTCTCCGACGAGATCGCGACCCGCAGCGTCGCGCTGCGCGAGCAGCTCGCCACCGCGAGCGACCAGCTCGGCCACGACATCGACGCCCATGCGACCGGCCTGCGCGAGCAGCTCACCGCCACCGGCCTCGAGCTCGTCGGCGCGATCGGCGCACAGGGCGCCCGCATCCGGGACGGCTGGTCCCAGACCGGAGAGCAGCTCGTCGCCGAGCTCGCCGCCCGCGGAACCACCGTGCGCGAGGCGCTTGCGGCGGCCGGCGGCGAGGTCGTGTCCGAGATCGAGACCCGCGGCGCGACCCTGCGTCACACCCTGTCGACCACGGGCCTCGGCGTCGCGGCGGAGATCGAGACCCGCGGCAGCGCGGCTCGCGACGCCATCGCGGCGACAGGCGCCGAGGTCGCGCAGGCGATCGAGACCCGCGGCAGCGCGGCCCGCGACGGGCTCGCGGCGACGGGCGCCCAGGTCGTCGAGGAGATCGCGACCCGCGGCAGCGCGCTGCGCGACCAGCTCGCGGTCACCGGCACCCTCCTCGCCACCGAGATCACGAGCCGCGGCACCGCGGTGCGCGACGAGCTTGCGGCTGCGGGCGAAGAGGTCGTGGCGGCGCTCGCCGTCCGCGGCGACGCGGTGCGCGACCAGTTCACCGTCACGGCGACGGCGCTCGCCGCGGAGATCGCCGGCCGCGGCGCCGCCCTCACCGAGGAGATCGCGGCCACGGGCCAGGAGGTCGCGGAGGCGATCTCGGGCCGCGGCGGCGCCATGCGCGACCAGATCGCCGCGACCGGGATGGACCTTGTCGACGCCCTGGTGGCGCGCGGCGGCGAGATCGAGGAGCGGATCGCGACCACCGCGGCGAGCGTGATCGCGCAGATGACCGACCGTGGCGGCGAGGTGCGCGAGCACCTGGAGGTCGCGGTCCGCGAGGCCGACGCGATCGTCGGCGACCGGGTCGAGGGCCTGGCCTCGCGCCTCGAAGGCGCGAGCCTCCGGGTCACGCAGGCGGTGGACGGCCAGGGCCGGGCGATCGAGGAGAGCCTTCTCGGGCTCGGCGAGCAGGTCACCGGCCTCATCGAGGAGCGCCTCTCCGCGTTCCGCTCCGGCTTCGAGACGGACGGACGCGAGCTCGCGGAGGCGCTCGCCCGCCATGCGGCGGACGCGCATGCGCGGCTCGCCGGCACCGGCAAGGACGTGGTGCTCGCGATCGCGACGCAGGGCGCGCGCGTCAACGACGCCCTCAACCGCACCGGCGAGACCCTCACGGGCAGCTTCGGGGAGCGTGCGGGCGCGTTCGAGGAGACCCTCGCGGCGCGGCTCGCGGCGCTCGAAGCCGTCATGGAGCAGGGGGGCACCGTGGCGGAGCGGCTCGCCCGCGACGTCGGCGCCTTCACCGAGACCGTCAGCGGCCGCTTCGAGGACATGGACCGGCTCATCACGGTGCAGGGCCGGGCGCTCGCCGAGACCCTCGAGGAGCGCGCGCGGGAAGCGGTCGGCACCGTCGAGACGCAGATCGGCGCGCTGGAGGAGCATGCCGTCCGTCGCAGCCAGGAGATCACCGCGACCTTCGAGACGATCGTCACCCGCGTCGACTACACCCTCGGGGCGCGCGCGAACGCGCTCAGCGAGGCGCTCGTCGTGCGCACGGGCGAGATGGCCCGCGTGATCGCCGAGGGCGGCCGCGACGTCGCCCGCTCCCTCGAGACCCGCGCCGACGAGATCAACCAGCTCGTCGCCGCCCGCACCGGCGCCATCGCGGAGACGCTCTCGGCCCGGGCCGAGGAGATCAACCAGGTTCTCGGCGACCGCACCGACGAGCTCACCCGCGCGCTCGGCTCGCGCGTGGAGGAGATCAACGGGGCGCTGGGCGACCGGGCGGACGAGATCGCCCGCACGCTGGGCTCGCGCGCCGACGAGATCTCCTACACCCTCGGTGCCCGCATGGAGGCGCTCGACGAGACCTTGCGCAGCCGCGCCGAGACCATCGACCGCTCGCTCTGCAGCCGGCTCGAGGACATCAACCGCGTCCTCGCCGACCGCACCAACGCAATCACGATCGCCCTCGAGACGCGTGTCGACGAGATCCAGCACACGCTGGGCTCCCGCGTCGAGGAGATCGCGGTCTCCCTCGAGGGCCGGACCGGCGCGATCGACCGGTTGCTCGGCGCCCGCGCCGACGACATCGCACAGACCCTCGACACCCGCATCGACACTTTCGATCGCACGCTCGACGACCGCGCCCACGCGATCGGCGAGACCCTCGACCGGCGCCTGGACGCCTTCGACCGGGCGCTCGGCGGCCGGGCCGACGACATCGCCCAGACCCTCGACAGCCGAATGGACGCCTTCGACCGGACCCTCGGCGGACGCGCGGAGGAGATCGCGGGCACCATGGAGGCGTTCGACCGCACCCTCGGGGGCCGCGCCGAAACGCTCGCCCGGGGCCTCGACGGGCGCATCGAAGCCTTCGACCGCACCGTCGGCGCCCGCGCGCAGGCGATCGAGGCCACCCTCGACACCGGCCTCGGCGCCATCAGCCGCACGCTCGCGGGCCGCGCCGAGGAGATCGTGCGCACGCTGGGCCACCAGGTGCAGGGCATCGAGGAGGTGCTTGCGGGCCGCGCCGGGGAGATCACCCAGGCGCTGGGCGACCAGGTTCAGGCCATGAACGACACCCTCGGCAGCCGCGCCGAGGACATCGCCTCGTCCCTCGACGGCCAGTTGCGCGACATGGACCGCGTGCTCGGCGGGCGCACCCACGAGATCACGCGCACCCTGCGCAACCAGCTCGACGAACTCGACGGCGTGCTCGGCGGCCGCGCCGAGGCGGTCGCCCGCGACCTCGGCGAGCGCTTCGACTCGCTCAACCACATGCTCGGCAACCGCACCGAGGCGCTCGCCACGACGCTCGACATCCGCGGAACCATGTTCGAGGAGCGGATCGTCAACCGCCTCGATTCCATCGCGGGGAATCTCGACGAGCGCGGGCGGGCGCTGTCGGGCAGCCTCGGGTCGCGCATCGCCGAGATCACCCACCTGATCGAGACCGGCGGCGGCGAGCTCGTCTCCGCGCTCGGCGAGCGCGGCGAGACCATCTCGCGCGAGGTCACGGCCGTGACCGAGAGCACCCTGCGGGTCCTGGACGACCGCAGCGCCCTCGTGCTCGCGCAGATCCAGGAGCGCACCGCCGAGCTCACCACGATCTATGCCCAGTCCACGGAAGCCCTGCGCAGCGCCGTCGACGAGGGCGCGGCCCAGGCGGTCGACACGCTGCTCCACACCAACGAGCGCCTGCGCGAGGAGATCAACGGCGTCCTGGACCGGCTCGGCACGGCGAACCGCCTGCTCCAGCAGGTCGTCAACAACGCCAACGGCAATCTCGGCGCCGTCGAGGACGGCCTCGCCAACCGGGTGCGCGAGATCGACGCACTGCTGGGCGAAATCTCGACCCAGACCGGCCGCGCCTCGGCTCAGGTTGCCGAGCAGGTGGAGGCGCTGCGCTCCGTGTCGACCGGCGCGATCCAGCAGGCCGCGGAGCTCGCTCAGACGCTGGAGGAGCGCGGCCGCGCGCTGACCGAGAGCACTCGCGAGCAGCTCCACGCGCTCTCGGAGGCCACCACGACCCTCGAGCGGGTCGAGAGCCGCCTCGGCCACGCGCTCGAGGAGCGCCAGGGCGCGCTCGAGGACCTGCTCCAGCGCATCAACGAGCGTTCCGACGACCTCGAAGCGGTCACCCGCAGCTTCACGGGCGTGCTTGAGGAATCCCTGCGCGGCGCCGACGCGCGGGCGCGCCAGCTCGGCGCGATCCTGTCCTCGACCGCCGCCGCCACGGGCGACGCCATCGGCGAGCAGTTCGAGCGCATTACGGCCACCACGGGCGAGCAGTTCGAGCGTCTGCGCGCCACCGCGGGCGAGGAGAGCGAGCGCGCCGCCGCGACCCTGCGCACGGCTTACGAGCAGGCCGCCGCCGAGATGGCGGAGGCGCTCGGGCATGCGAGCCGCAGCTTCCGCGACACGATCGGCGAGTTGCGCGGCATGACGGGCCAGATCCAGCGCGAGCTGGAGGCGACCCGCTCGGAGCTGCGGCGCGGCGTCATGGAGCTGCCGCAGGAGACCCAGGAGACCACGGCGCAGATGCGCCGCGTGGTGGCGGAGCAGATCCGGGCCCTGAACGAGCTCGCGGCCCTGGTGTCGCGCTCGAACCGGGTCGTGGACGCGGCGCCCGCGGTACAGCCGCGCCGGGTCAACGAGGCGCCTTCCGTCACCGCGATCGCGGTCCAGGAGACGGCGCCGGCCCCCGCGCCCGTCGTCCGGGCCCCGGCCGCGGAGACGCCGCCCGCGCCCCGCCCGGCGCCGCGGCCCGAGCCGGCAATGCCGCGCGCCGAGCCCCTGCGTCCGACCGTGGTGCAGCCGCGGGATGCGGGTACCCAGCGCGGCGGCTGGCTGTCGGACCTGCTCACCCGCGCCTCACGGGACGAGCAGGGGCGGGAACCGGCCCCGGTCCGCCCCACCCCGCCGACGAGCCAGGCCGAGCGCGCCCGCGCCCACAGCCTCGAATCCCTCGACTCGATCTCGGTCGACATCGCCCGGATGATCGATCACGACGCGGCCGTGGAGCTGTGGGACCGCTACAAGCGCGGCGAGCGCAACGTGTTCACCCGCCGGCTCTATACGATCCAGGGCCAGCAGACCTTCGACGAGATCCGCCGCCGCTACCGGGGCGACGAGGAGTTCCGGCAGACGGTCGACCGCTACGTGACGGAGTTCGAGCGCCTCATCGCCGAGGTCTCGCGCGCCGACCAGGACCCCGGCCTCGCCCGCACCTACCTGACGTCGGAAACAGGCAAGGTCTACACCATGCTGGCCCATGCGAGCGGCCGGTTCGAATGAGCCTGGGCGGCGCCGCGCGATCGGCGCCCGACGGCCCGGATGGGCAGGCGAAACCAGCCGGAGGACGGAACGAAAACGCGGCCTTTGAGGCCGCGTTTTGCTTTCGATCTCGGAAGTGCCCGGTGCGTCGCCTACTCGACCTGCGCGACTTCCGTGCGGGTCCGTGCTCCGGCGCCGCGGCTGCTGCCGCCGATCCAGCGGGCGATGTCGACGAGCACGGTCGAGAGCGCTTGGTCCAGGGCCGGCGCCACGTTGGCGGCGTCGACCTTCGCGACCGGCACCCGCGCGCGGAACAGACGACCGCCGATCACCCGGCCGTCGCGGTCGCTCACGAGCTTCGCCGAAATCTCGACCAGCGCCTCGTTGCCCGGCACCTCGACCTGAAACGAGCGGATCTCCGAGGTGAGCAGCACGTCGCCGGCGATGCCGCTGTTGGCCCGTGCCACCGCGCGGATCCCGGAGGTGTTCTCCAGCGTCTGGATCATCCGGGTCTGGACGAGGCGGGGGAGCTGGTCGGCCCACTGGCCCTCGCCGAGCGCCGAGACCGCGCCCGAGCGCTCCTTCACGAGGATGCGCTGATCGGAGAGCGCCTGCACGGCGACGGGCTCGGCGACCAGCACCTGCCCGAGGATCCGCCCGCGCACGGGCTCCGCCGGCGCGGTCAGGTCGAAGGTGAGCGGCGGGCCGCCCGAGGAGCAGGCGCCGGCGAAGAGCGCGAGCGCGAGCGCCGGCAGGCGGAGGGCGTGGGCGGGGATACGCATGGCGGGCGAACTCAACGGCGGCCGTGGGAGGCGATACGCATTTCGGGCGAACTCGATGGCGGGCGAACTCAACGGCGGCCGTTGTACTGGGGCACCCCGGACTGACCACCGCTTCCGAAGATGACCTGTTGCGGGTTGCGCTCGAGGCTGCGGACCGCACGGCCGATGTCGTTGAGGGTCTTGCGGCCCTCCACGGCCAGGGCTTCATACTCCCTCAGGCCGGCGCCTGTGAAGCGGTTGATGCCGGCGGTGAGCTCGCCCGTGCGCTTGTCGAGGTTGCCGGCGAGCTCGCGGATCGAGCGGGCCGCGAGGCGGATCTCCTCGAAGGTACCCGGCCCCTCCCCGCCCGTCCCGGCGCCGAGGAAGTTCTCGGCGCCCTGGAGCACCGTGTCGACCCGGTCGGCCGAACGGTTGAGCTTCTCGGCGAGTTCGCGCGCCTCGCGCACCGCGCGCTCCACGTCCTCGCTGGAGCGTCCGAGGGTGCCGGCGAACTTGTCGGCGTTGGTGAGCACCCGGTCGACCTTGGCGGGGTCGACCGCCTTCGCGAGATTGCTGATGTCGTTCAGCGTGGCATCGATCTTCGGCGCGGTCTCGTTGAGGCGCTTCACGAGGCTCGACGCGTCGGTGAGGGCCGCGCCGACGGCCTGGCGGTTCTCGGCGAGCGTCTGCGAGAACGAGTCCACGTTGGCGACGATGCGGGCGATGCGCTCCCGGTCGACGGCACGCACCACGAGGCCGACATCCGAGGTCAGCCCTTCGAGTTTGTCGGCGAGCGGGCCCACGCGGGTGTTCGCGGTGGTCGCGAGGGTCTCGAGCTTCTGGACCAGCGGCGCCACCCGCTCCGTACCCTTGTCGACGTTGTCGACGATGCGGGCGATCTTCTGCTGATCCACGGCGCGCACGAGGGCATCGACGTTGGCGGCGACGGAATCGAGCTTCTCGGTGAGCGGGCCGATGCGCGCGGTGCCCTGCTCCACGTTGGTCATGATGCGGGCGACCTGGGCGCGGTCGACCGAGCGGACGAGGTCGTCGACGTTGGTGGCGAGGATCTCGAGCTTCTCGGCCAGGGGCCCGATGCGCTCGGCGGCCTGGCCGACGCGCTCCATGAAGCGGTCGACGCCGGGTGCGTTGTCGCCGAGCGCCTGCGAGAAGCGCTCCACGTTCTGGACCGTACGGTTGAGCGACCCCTGGTTGTCGGTGACGACCTGGCCGACGGATTTCAGCACCTCGTCGGCGCGGCGGGCGATGTTGCGGGCGCTCTCGATCAGGTCCTGGAAGTCGGAGCGGTCGGCGAAGAGGGTGGGCAGGCTCTGGCCGGGGCCGGGCACGAGGGCCGGCGCGCCGGGCTCGCCGCCGCTCAGGCCCACCTGGGCGACTCCGGTGAGGCCCTGGTATTCCAGCCGGGCCCGGGTGTCGGTGCGGACGGGCGTGCTGCGGTCGACCTCGATCACCGCCACGACGCGGCGCGGATCCTCGGGGAGGAGGCTGATCTCGGTCGCCTCGCCGACCCGGATGCCGTTGAAGAGCACCACCGAGCCCTTGGTGAGGCCGGAGACCGAGCCCTCGAACACCACCCGCAGGGGCTGCCGGCGCTGGCCGGAATCCCCGCCCGAGAACCAGAACACGAAGCCGAACGCGGAGGCGATCACCGCCAGGGTGAAGACGCCGATCAGCGCATAATTCGCACGGGTTTCCATCACTCACCTTCGCCCGTCGGGCGCGTCACTGTCCGTCGACGTTATGCCGGGCGCGGGCGCAACCGGCTGTAGCCGGCCGGGCACGCCCGCCCGGAAAAGTTCGGCCTCACGAGCCCGCCGCCATGGCGGCGCGCGCCCGCTTGCCGTGGAAGTACGACCGCAGCCAGGGGTGGTCCGCGGCCAGCATGGCCTCGATCGTCCCGGCCGCAAGGATCCGCCCTTCGCCCAGCGCCGCGATGCGGTCGCACACGCTGTGCAGGCTGTCGAGGTCGTGGGTCACCATGAAGACGGTGAGCCCCAGCGTCCGCTGCAGGGTCGCGATGAGGTCGTCGAAATCGCCGGCCCCGATGGGATCGAGGCCCGAGGTCGGCTCGTCGAGGAAGAGGATCTCGGGGTCGAGCGCCAGGGCGCGGGCGAGCGCCGCCCGCTTGATCATGCCCCCCGACAGCTCCGAGGGGAGCTTGTCGGCGGCGTCGGGCTTCAGCCCCACCATCTCGATCTTGAGCATCGCGAGCTCGTCGAGGAGCCGGTCGGAGAGCGAGAGGTACTCCCGCATCGGCACCTGCACGTTCTGCTTGACGGTCAGCGCCGAGAACAGGGCGCCCTGCTGGAACAGCACGCCCCAGCGGCGTTCGACCAGGCGCCGGTCGGCCGCCGAGAGCCCGTCGAGGTTCTCGCCGAACACCTCGATGGTGCCGGCGCGCTTCGGGACGAGGCCGAGGATCGCGCGGGTCAGGACCGACTTGCCCTGGCCCGAGGCGCCCACGAAGCCCAGGATCTCGCCCCGATGCACGTCGAGGTCGAGGCCCTTCATGATGGTGCGCTCGCCGAAGCCCACCTCGAGCCCGCGCACCCGGATGATCGGGTCGCGGTCGCGCTGGGGAAGGGCTCGGTGCATGTTCATGGGAATGCTTTAGAACCGGATCGCGGCGAAAAAGATGGCGAAGAAGCCATCCAACACGATCACCATGAAGATCGCCTTGACGACCGACGACGTGACGTGCCGCCCGAGGGATTCCGCCGAGCCCTGCACCGCCATGCCCTCGATCGAGGCGATGATGCCGATCACGAGGGCCATGAAGGGCGCCTTGATGAGCCCGACCAGGAAGGTGTTGAAGGCGATCGCGCCCCTCAGACGCGAGAGGAACACGTCCGGGCTGATGTCGCCGTAGAGCCAGGCCGTGACGCCCCCGCCGGCGAGCGCCGCCACCGAGGCCAGGAAGGTGAGGAGCGGCAGGCCGATCACCAGGGCGAGGATCCGGGGCAGGATCAGCACCTCCATGGGATCGAGCCCCATGACGCGCAGGGCGTCGATCTCCTCGCGCATCTTCATCGAGCCGATCTCGGCCGTGAAGGCGGAGCCCGAGCGGCCCGCCACCATGATCGAGGTCAGGAGCACCCCGAGCTCGCGCAAGGTCAGGATGCTCGTGAGGTCGACCACGAAGGGGGTCGCGCCGAAGCGCTGGAGCTGGAAGATGCCCTGCTGGGCCACGATGCAGCCGACCAGGAACGAGATCAGCACGATGATGGGCACGCCCCGGTAGGCGACCTGCTCGAGCTGGTTGATCAGCGACGTGCCGCGGAAGCGCGTCGGCCGGGCCAGCACCCTCAGGAACGCGCTGACGAGCTCGCCGAGGAACGCGACGCCGCCGACCAGGTCCTTGCCCGCCCCCGCCATGGCGCGGCCGATGTCGACCAGGAAGTCCATCACGAAGGAGGGCTTCTTCGGCGTGTGGAGCTGGAAGCCGCGGTAGGCGACCTCGTCGAGGAGGATGCGCTGCTCCGGGCTCGCGTTGACGAAATCGGCCGAAAGCCCCTGGCCGCCGAGCTCGTGCCGGGTCCGGTCGAGCACCCAGGCCCCGAGGGTGTCGACGCGGCTGACGCCCGCGAGGTCGATGATGATCCGGCGCCGGTCGGCCTCGACCACGATGTCGGCCGCGAGGGTCTCGACCATGGCGGCCTGGTCCGCGGTCCAGCGGCCGGAGAGGATCGCCCTCACCTCGTCGGGGGATTTCTCGATGCGGGCGCGCGGCTCATGCGCCGAAAGGGTCTGCGCCACGGGTATGCTCAATCCTCGCGTCCGGCCGGCCCCTCGGGATCCCGCTCCGCCGGAGGAGAACGGCCCCGCCTCGAGTCGGGCTCAGCGAAGACGTGCGGTCTGCACGTTCTTCGGGCTCCGTCTGTTCTTCTCTTGCTGATACCGCGCCGCTGCCGCAAAAGTCGAGCCGATTCCAAGCCGCGACGCCCCCTGCGACCGTGCAGGCGGGCCCTGAGGGCTTGGCCCCGAGCCGAAATCAGGAGACGAGGCCCCATGCGACGCCTGACCGTCAGCATCGACCGCTTTCCCATCGCGGGCACCTTCACGATCTCCCGCGGCTCCCGCACGGAAGCCGTGGTCGTGACCGCGACGATCGCGGAGGACGGCCTCGTCGGGCGGGGCGAATGCGTGCCCTATCCGCGCTACGGCGAGACCGTCGAGGGGGTGGCGGGCCTGATCGAGGCCATGCGTCCGGCCGTCGAGGGCGGTCTCACCCGCGAGGCGCTCCAGGCCGCCATGCCGGCGGGCGCGGCCCGCAACGCGGTCGATTGCGCCCTGTGGGACCTCGACGCCAAGCGCTCGGGCGTGCGCGCCCACGTGACCGCGGGCGTGAACCGCTTGAGCCCGGTGACCACCGCCTACACGATCAGCCTCGGCACGCCGGACGCCATGGCGGAGGCCGCCGCCAGCGCGGCCGACCGGCCGATCCTGAAGATCAAGCTCGGGGCGCCCGAGGGCGACATCGAGCGCATCCGGGCCGTGCGCCGGGCAGCGCCCGGGACGACCCTGATCGCCGACGCCAACGAGGGCTGGACGCCGGACAACCTCGCCGCCCATTTCGCGGCCTGCGCGGACGCCGGCTTCGCCCTGGTCGAGCAGCCCCTGCCCGCGAAGGCCGACTCCGCCCTCGCCTCCCTGCCCCGGCCGGTACCGATCTGCGCCGACGAGAGCGTGCACGACCGCCCGAGCCTCGACCGGCTCGTCGGGCTCTACGACGCCGTCAACGTCAAGCTCGACAAGACCGGCGGGCTCACGGAGGCGCTGGCGCTCGCGGACGCTGCCGAGGCGCGCGGCCTGTCCCTGATGATCGGCTGCATGGTCGGGACCTCGCTCGCCATGGCGCCCGCCCTGGTGCTGGCGCCTCGCGCCCGCTTCGTCGACCTCGACGGGCCGCTCCTCCTCGCCAACGACCGGGAGCCGGGGCTCACCTACGAGGGCAGCCTCGTCCACCCGCCCGCGCCGAGCCTCTGGGGCTGAGGCGGCGAGGCCACCCGAGGGCCGATGGGACTACGGGGCCGAGGCGGCAAGCCGCGCCTTCAGGCCTGGCCGTCCGCCGGGCTGCCCGCCTCCGCGTCCTTTGCCGCCCGCGCGGCCCAGATCGCGAAGCCGAGGCCGATGATCCCCAGCGGCACCATGGCGGCGAAAACCATCGCGCCCTCGGCCCGGTAGATCGGCCCGCTCGCCAGCGTCGCGGCCGCCTGTCCGAACGCCGAGGCCGAGGAGAACAGACCCTGCGCCCGCCCCCGCGCGGCGGCCGGCGCGAAGGCCGCGAGTGCCGCCATGGTGCCGAGATGGGTCGCCCCGAAGGTCAGCCCGTGCAGGGCCTGGAGCGCGAAGGTCAGGGGCAGGTTCGGATCGAACGCCATCGCGGCGAACCGCACCACCACGGCGGCGCCCCCCAGCATGATGAGCCCCAGTGCCGCACGCGCGCGCCCGACCATCTGGCCGAAGCAGTAGAACACCGCGATCTCGGCCACGACGCCGATGGCCCAGAGGTAGCCGATCGCGGCGTCGGAGAAGCCGATGCCGCGCCAGTGGATGCTCCCGAAGGCGTAGATGGCGCCATGGCTCGCCTGGATCGTCGCCGCCGCGGCCATGACGAGCCAGAGGACGCGCGGGACGGAGCGCGGGCCGGGCGCGGGCTCCGGCACGCCGGGAATCCGGGCCACGGGCGGCCCCGAGGGCAGGGCCAGCATGGTGGTGGCGAGCGCGAGCAGGGGCGAGAGCGCCAGGGCCCAGAGGATCGCCTGTGCGCCCCTGGCGTCGACGAGGTAGCCCGCCGCGATGCTGGCGATCAGGAAGGCGATCGACCCCCACCCGCGCACGCGCCCGTAATTGAGATGCGCCCCGTCCCGGATCGCATTGGTGGTCGCGAGGTCGTTGCCGGCCATCACCGGGGCCTGGACGACCGCGATCAGCGCCACGACCGCCATGATGCCGACCTCGCTGCCGATGAAGAACAGGGCCGGATAGAGCACGGCCTGCGCGGCGTGGCAGGCGATCAGGAGGCGGCGAGGCCCGTGCCGGTCTGCGAGGGCGAGGAGCGGGGCCGCCGCGAGGATGCGCACCACGATCGGGATTGCGATCACGAGGCCGATCGTGGTCGGGCTCATGGCGCGGCTCTGCAGCCAGACGGGAAAGAACGAGAGGTGGACCCCGATGCCGGTGAAGCTCGCGGCGTGGAGCGCCGAGAGACGGAAGCCGAGCGTGGAAGGGGCGTGCATGGAAGGCGAAAGCCGCGTGAGAGCGAATCGGCCGGGGCAGCCCCTGTTACAGGGCGAAGCCCGGTCTGGCGACCGGGGACGGCATGCACGAAAGTGCATCTGGAGCCGAAAACCCCTCCCCGGTTCGCTGCAGGCACGACGGCATGGACAATGCCGCCCACCGTGGCAGCATGGGACGACGGGACGACGTCATGCCGACCCTGCGACCGGACCGCGACCGGGACGGTCACCGCGGTCCGGCAATCCGACCGGGAACGAGGACACCATGCTGGCCCTGCGACCCAACTGCGAATGCTGCGACCGCGATCTGCCGCCGGAGAGCCGGGACGCGCGGATCTGCACCTTCGAATGCACCTTCTGCGCCGAATGCGCCGAGGGGACGCTCGGCGGCACCTGCCCGAACTGCCGCGGCGAACTCGTGCGCCGGCCGGTCCGCCCACCGGCGGCGCTCACCCGTTTCCCGGCCTCGACGGAGCGCGTGCTCAAGCCGGAGGGTTGCAAGGCCGCCTGAGAACGGCGGGATGCCCGACTCCCGGGGTGCCTACGTGGACGTTCGGGAACGCCGGGCACCCGCCAGAACCGGTCCGGCTCCGGGCCTCGAACGCGCCGGCCGACGGCCTGCCGCGGCGGGCTCGACACCGGAAGGCGGGCCGGCGCATGGTGCGGCCGATGGCAGGCCGGGAGAGACGAGGCGCATGTCCGAGACGGCCGAAGCCTACGAAGTCGAGACGACCGGCGAGGTCTACCGGATCGCGCCCGAGGAGGACGGCGAGCGCATCGGCGTCTACAGCCGCGGGCAGTTGCGGTTCTCGCTGCCCCGCGACATCCCGGCCCCGGAGGTCCGCAAGCTCGTCCAGGCCTATGCGCTCGGCTTCGCCGACGGCCGCGCGGCATCGCCGGACCTCGAAGGCCGGATCCGCGACAAGGTCATGGAGGCCGCCAAGCGCCTCGGTCGGGCAGCCGGAAGCCTGAAGGCGGACCGGCCATGACAGGTTACCGGGTGCGGGCGTCCTGCCCGGCCGCAGGGGCCGCGCAATGACGGCGTGGCAGCCGCTGGCGAGCGAGGGCCTCGGAGGCGGGGCCCGTGTCGCGCTGCACGGCTTCGCGATCGTGTCGGACGACGACCGCATCGCGGACGCCGAGGGGCGGTTCCCCGATGCCCTGAAGAACGACGCCGACTGGGCCTATTTCCAGGCCGGCCTCGACGCCGCCGACCTCACCCTCCTGGGGCGGCGCTCGCACGAGGCGAGCCCGAACCTGCGGGGCCGCCGGCGCCTGATCATGTCGCGCTCCGTCGCGGCGCTTGACCGGCGCGAGGACGGGACCTGGTGGAACCCGGCCGGCATGGGCCTCGCGGAGGCGCTCGCCGCCCTGCTGCCGGAGGGCGGGCACGTGGCGGTGCCGGGCGGGCAGGACGTGTTCGACCGGGTCGGCGCCGCGGGATTCGCGACCTTCCACCTCGCCCGCGCCCGGGGGCGCCTCCTTCCGGGCGGCCGCGGGCTGTTCGCGGCCTGCGAGAGCGGCGTTCCCGCCGAGACCGTGCTGGCGGAGGGCGGCCTGCGCCCGGAGCCTGCGTTCTGGCTCGACGAGGGCGCGCAGGTCTCCCTCGCGGTGTGGCGGCCCGGCAGCCGGTGACGACGGGCAAACGGGAGCGCCGTGACGGCGAACCCCGACATTTCAACAACTTAATGCTGGGTGCGCTTAAGCGCCTGTTAAACGCGATCCCTTACTCCTGTCGGCCTTGGGCACCCGGACGGCGCCGCGGCATCGAGGCCCGGCGGCCGGGCCGGCTCAACGGGCGGATCCGGGTTCAGCCCGGGCCGCCGGCGGACGGGAGACCATGGCCGAGGACCGATCCCCCTCCCCGACACCCGTGTCGGATTACGACGCCATCGAGCGGGCGGTCGCAGAGACCGAGCGCGGACGCTGGTTCCTGAACGAGTTCTCGCGCCGCAACCGCATCGCCGAGACCCGCACGCTCCTCGACGCCATCGCCCGGCTCGAAGGGGCTCTCTCGCACCGGACCGCGGAGCCCGAGCGGATCCGCTCCGGCCTCGACGACATGGCCGACCTCATCACCGAGACCCGGGCGCGCGTCGCGGTGGCCCCTTTCGACAGCCTGGAAGCGCCGGCCCACGACCCGCTCGCCGTGGTGGCGCGCACCAGCCGTCGCGTGGCCGCGACGCTGACCGCGAGCGCCGACCAGATCCGCGACGCCGCCGCGGCGCTGCGGCACCGGGGCGTCGACCCGGATCTCTGCCGGGCCGTCGAGCGGCAGGCCGTGGAGGTTTCGACCACGGCGACGATCCAGAACCTGGCGGCGCAGCGGATCGCCGTCCTGGCCGATGCCCTGTCGCGCCTCGACGGGCAGGTCGAAGCCCTGCGGGCCTTGTGCGCGGGCGATCCGGCCGCAGACCCGGTTTGGCCGCTCATGGGCCGGGAGCCCGCCGCCGACCCCGCTTGGCCGCCGCGCGGGACGCCGACGCTCGTGGTCTGACCCGCTTCACGCCCGCGGCTCGCCGGGGTTCCCGCCGGGCTCATGCGCCCGGCGCAACGCGTCCATGGGCGCGCCCGCCTAGCGGCCCGTACCCGTCCATGGTTCTGTCGCCCTTTCCCGGATTCGATCGCTTCCCGTGAAACCCCTCGTCGGAATCGGCCTCAAGGTCCTCTCGGCCCTCGTCTTCACCGTGATGTCGGCGGAGCTGAAGATCGTGAGCACGCGCTATCCCACGGGGGAGCTCGTGTTCTTCCGCTCCGCCTTCGCGATCGTGCCGCTCCTGATCTGGCTCGCCTGGCGCGGCGACCTCGTCGATTCGATCCGCACCCAGAACATCGGCGGCCACCTGATGCGCGGCATCATGGGGAGCTGCGCGATGTTCGCCGGCTTCTTCGCGCTGTCGTTCCTGCCGCTGCACGACGCGATCGCGATCGGCTACGCCGCGCCCCTGATCGTCGTGGTGCTCGCCGCCCTCGTCCTCAAGGAGACCGTGCGGCCCTATCGCTGGGCCGCCGTGGTGGTCGGGTTCGCGGGCGTCCTCATCATGCTCTCGCCCCATCTCGGCCTGGGCCTTGCCCCCGGGGTGATGCCGGCAGGCGCCGCGATCGGAGCCCTGTTCGCCCTGTTCGGGGCGTTCTGCTCCGCCGGCGCGGCGATCCAGGTCCGCCGGCTGACCTCGAGCGAGAAGACGGGCGCGATCGTGCTCTACTTCTCGCTCCTCACCACGCTTCTGGGCCTCTCCACCCTGGCGCTCGGCTGGCGCGTGCCGGTCGGCATCGACGCGTTCATCCTCGTCTCGATCGGCATCCTCGGCGGCATCGGGCAGATCCTGATGACCCAGAGCTACCGCTACGCCGACACCTCGATCATCGCGCCCTTCGAATACACCACCATGATCTGGGCCTTCCTGATCGGCTGGTTCGCCTTCGGCGACCTGCCGAGCCTCACGGTGAGCATCGGGGCCGTGATCGTGGCGGCGGCCGGGATGTTCGTGATCTGGCGCGAGCGCCAGCACGACCTCGTGCGCCGGCAGGCGGAAGCCGGCGCGCCGCAGGGGCCGGCGCGCCGGTAGCCCTGGGGCCGGTCCGAGGCCCGGTCCATTCCGGACCATTCCGTGCCTACCGGCCGGTAGGGTCGGCTGGCGGTCTCAGTCCATCACCGCGGCCTTGAGGACGCACACCATGGTGGCGCGGCCCGGCCCCTCGCCGACGCAGCGCACCGTGTGGGGCCGGTCGCAGCGGTAGCGCAGGGTCTCGCCGGCCTTGGCGCGCTGCACCGCACCGGCGACCTCGACCTCGAACTCGCCCTCGAGCACCGACAGGCACTCCACCGAGCCGCGCTGGTGGGCGTCGGAATCGAGCACCCCGCCCGGGTCGGCCTGGACGTCGTACCATTGCAGCCATTCGACCGTCTTGATCCAGCCGATGATGGCGAGCCGCATCTTGCCGTCGTCCGAGACCAGGATCGGGGTGTCGGAGCGGGTCGATTTCTGGATGAAGGGCTCCTCGTCGCTGGTCGCGAGGACGCGCTCGATCGAGACGTCGAGGGCTTGGCTCAGGCGCCAGATGGTGGCGAGCGTCGGGTTGGTCTCGTTGCGCTCGATCTGGCTGATGATCGACTTCGCCACGCCCGACTGCTCGGCAAGTTCGGAGAGCGACAGGTTGTAGGCCTTGCGCAGGCGCTGGATCGTCTTGCCGAGCTGGCCCGACAGGACCTGGGCGCCCACCTCCAGCGTCCGCTGCCGGTCGCGGCCTTCGATTCCCATGCGCCCCGCCTCCGTTCCGAAAGATCGAACGGATGTTTTTTTAGGGGAACGCCGGCGCGAGGGCAACGGAAGGCGGCGCCGCACCGGGCGGGGGGCGGCGGACCCCGCGGCCAAAGCTGTGGACGGGGCCCGCGGGCGCCCCTATCGCGGCCCCTTGCGCCCCTCGCGCGGCGGCAGCGACTTGACGTATTCGGCCATCGCCTTGCGCTCCGCCTCCGGCAGGCGCTCCGTGTTCGCCACCACGGCGGCCATCGTCGAGCCGACGGAATCGCCGGTCGGGGTCAGGCCGGAGGCCAGCACCTCCTCGATATCGCCCCGCGTCCACTCCTTCAGGCCGGTCTCGTGCGGCGTGATGTTGGGCACCCATCCCCGCCCCTCCGGCTCGGGCCCGCCGGCGAACCGCCGGTCCTCGACGATCCCGCCGAGCTGGTTGCGCGGGCTGTGGCACTCGGCGCAATGGCCCGGCCCCTCCACGAGGTAAGCCCCCCGGTTCAGCGACGCGCTCTTCGCGGGATCGGGCATGAAGGGCCGGCCGTCGAGGAAGGCGAGCTTCCACAGCCCAAGGCCCCGGCGGACGTTGAACGGGAACGGCAGGTCGTGATCGCGCACGCGGCCCTCGACCGGCTGCAGGGTCAGCATGAAGGCGAAGAGGTCGCGCAGGTCCGCGGCGCTCATGCGCTGGTAGGAGGTGTAGGGGAAGGACGGGTAGTAATGCCGCCCGTCCGGCGACACGCCCGCCCGCATGGCGCGCACGAACTGAGCGGGCGTCCACGAGCCGATGCCGTCGCGCGGGTGCGGCGAGATGTTGGGGACGTAGAAGGTCCCGAACGGCGAGCGCAGGGGATAGCCGCCGCCGAGCCTGAGCTTGTCGGCCTGCTCGGGCACCGCGTGGCAGGAGGTGCAGCCGCCGGCGTAGAACAGCGTCTTGCCGTTCTCCAGGTTGGCCTGGCCGGCCGGGATCGGCTCGAGGCCCGCGCTCTGCCGGTCGGGGCTCGTCAGGAACCAGAAGCCGGCGGCGCCGATCGCGGCCAGGACCAGAAGGACGACGAGAACCCGCTTCATGCACGACACCCCGCTAAGGAAAAGGCGGGCCATGAGCCCGCCTCCGCAGTGATACCCGCCCCGAACGACCGGTGCGATCAACTCTTGCTGATGCGCGGGCCGCCGGGCCGGACGACGCTCCCGGTCAGCTCCGGCTGACGCGGAAGGCCTGGTGGCAGCCGCCGCAGGCCCGCGTCACCGTGGCGAACTCGGCCTTGAAGGTGTCGAGATCCTTCGTGTTCGCGGCCGCCTTCTTGATGTCCGCCGCCCAATCGTCGAAGCGCTTGCGGAATTCGGCCTGGTTCTCCCAGATCTTCGGGCTCGCCGTGGTCTCACCGCCGGACTTCGCGCTCTCCGGGAAGTAGGTGTGCATCTTGTCGGCCGCGGCCGCATAGGTCTTGAGGACCTCCTGCGCCTTGTCGAGCTCGAAGGGAGCTTCGCCCTTGGCCATGCGGTTGCCTTGGGCGGTCGCGGCCCCGACACCCTTCATGGTGGCGCGCCGCTCGGCGATCGGGTCGCTCTGGGCGATCGCGGCGGAGACCCCGATGGCGAGCGCAAGTCCGACGAGGACAGGACGGATCATTCTTTTTCTCCCTCTGATCGTTGGCGAGCCGAACCGGCTCATGGGCCGTGCAGGATAGGCAAGGCGCCGCCGGTTGATATGGCCTCACTGCAATGTGATCCTTGCATTTATGCCGTGATGCCCTGTCCCTGCGAGCGCGACCACCGGCGTGCGCCGCAGGCCGTGAGGCGGATTCGAGCCGGGGAGTTCAGGTCGCCGGGATCCGGCATCAGGCCGCCGACCGCGCGGACCGGATCGCCGCGAAGACCCGGTCGGGCGTCGCCGGCATGTCGATGCGGCGGATGCCGAAGGCGCGGAAGAGCGCATCGGCGACCGCGTTCATGACCGCGGGCGGCGCTCCGATGGCGCCCGCCTCGCCGGCGCCCTTCATGCCGAGGACGTTCGTGGTGGAGGGCACGTTGCGGGTCTCGAAATCGAGGCCCGGCACGTCGGCGGCCCGCGGCAGGCGGTAATCCATCAGCGAGGCGGTCAGGAGCTGCCCCTCCGCGTCGAACACGGTGCGCTCGTGCAGCGCCTGGCCGATGCCCTGCACGACGCCGCCATGGACCTGACCGGCGAGCAGCATCGGGTTCAGGGTGACGCCGAAATCGTCCACGACCGTGTAGCGCACGATGTCGGTCTCGCCGGTCTCCGGGTCGATCTCGACTTCGCAGACATGGGTCCCGTTGGGATAGGTGGGCTGCTGCGGCGTCCAGGCGTCGGAGGCCGTGAGGATCTCCGGGGTCGTGCCGGGGCGCCGCGCGAGTTCCTCGAAGGTGACCGCGCGGTCGGTGCCCGCGATCCGCACCGCGCCGTCGGCGATCTCGAGATCCGCGATCCCGGCCTCGAGGGCCTCGGCCGCGAGCCCTTTCAGGGTCCCGGCGAGGCTCCGCGCCGCGCCCGCCACGGAGGCGCCGCCGACGGGAAGCGAGCGCGAGCCCCCGGTGCCGCCGCCCGTCGCGATGAGGTCGGTGTCGCCCTGATGGACGCGGATGCGGTCCACCGGCAGATCGAGGTGCTGCGACACGAGCTGGGCATAGGCCGTCGCGTGGCCCTGGCCGGTCGATTGCGTGCCGATCAGCACCGTCACGGTGCCGTCGGGCTCCAGGCTGACCCTGGCGCGTTCCTGGGCGCCGGCGGCGCAGGCCTCGATGTAGGAGGCGATCCCGATCCCCCGCGCCCGCCCGGCCCGGCGCGACGCCCCGAGACGCTCCTCGAAGTCCGTCCATCCGGCCTTTTCGAGGGCCCGGCGCAGGTGGCCTTCGAACGCGCCGGTGTCGTAGGTCTTCCCCGTCGCGGTGGTGTGGGGCATCTGCTCGGGCCGCACGAAGTTCAGCGCCCGGATCTCGTCCGGGCTCCGGGCCAGTTCTCGCGCCACATGATCGACGAGGCGCTCGATCACGTAGGCGGCCTCGGGCCGGCCGGCGCCGCGATAGGCGTCCACGGGCACGGTGTGGCTGTAGTAGCCCCGCACCCGGGCGTGCACGGCGGGAATGTCGTAGCAGCCGGGCGACATGCCCGCGCCCCAGCAGGCGATCATCGGCCCGTATTGCGAGAGGTACGCGCCGAGATCCGACTTGATGTCGACCTTCAGGGCCAGGAAGCGCCCGTCCGCATCGAGCGCCATGGTGGCGCCCGCGACGTTGTCGCGTCCGTGCGCGTCGCCGAGGAAGTGCTCCGTGCGCTCCGCGACCCAGCGCACCGGCCGCCCGGTCCGCTCGGCCGCGACGGCGCAGAGCGGGTATTCCCGGTACATGAAGAGCTTGGTCCCGAAGCCGCCGCCCACATCCGGGGTCACGACACGGATGCGGTTGCGGTCGGCCTTCAGGATGTGGCGCGCCAGGCTGGCGCGGATGTCGTGGCTGCCCTGGCTGCCGAGGGTCAGCGTCCAGCGCCCGCCGGCCGCATCGTATTCCGCGAGGCACGCGCGGGTCTCGAGATAGTTCGTGACGAGCCTGTTGTTCACCAGGGTCAGGGACACCGTCCGGTGCGCCCGCGCGAAGGCCGCTTCGGTCGCGGCGCGGTCGCCGGTCTCCCAATCGAAGGCGAGATTTCCCGGTTGCTGCGGCCAGACGAGCGGCGCGCCCTCGGCCTCGGCGCCCGCGATGCCGACCGCCGCCGGGAGCGGCTCCCACGCGATCGGGATCGCCTCGGCGGCATCGCGGGCGCCATCCTCGGTCTCGGCCACCACGAAGGCGACCGCGTCGCCCACATGCCGGGCGACGCCGTCCGCGAGCACCGGATAGGGCGGCAGCGCCATGGTCGATCCGTCGGCGTTCACGGCCGGGACCGCGCAGGGCAGCGGGCCGAGGTCGCGGATGTCGTCGGCGGTCAGGATCAGGAGCACGCCCGGCATGGCGCGAACCGCCGCAAGATCGCCGATGGCAAAGCGCGCATGGGCGTGAGGGCTGCGCACCACGACCGCATGGGCGGTGCCCTCCGGCGCGTGGTCGGCGACGAACCGGCCGGCGCCGGTGACGAAGCGCTCGTCCTCGACCCGGCGGACGGCCTGGCCGACGCCAAACTTCATCGGACGCATGCAAGGCTCCGTTTCGAGGTTGGAGAGGGGCCCGATCGCCGGCCTCAGGCGATCGCCTCGCCGGCCGTCGCCCAATCCTTGAAGCCGCCCCGGTAATGCTCGCGGATGTCGTGGCCGAAGGCCTGCGCGAACTCGAGCGCCCGGACCGAGCGCACGCCGGCCGCGCAGGAGAACACCACCCGCCGGCCCGCGGCCTCCGGGATGGCGTTCGGGTCGAAGGTCGAGAGCGGCATCGAAACCGAGCCGGGGATGTGGCCGGCCGCGAATTCATGCGGCTCGCGCACGTCGACGAGGAGGATGGAGCCGTCGGCGAGGCCGCGCTTCACGGTCTCGCGGTCGAGATCCACGACGATAGGACCGGGCATGGGGCGTTCCTTCAGATGTCAGCCGATTCCGCGACGACGGCATCGGGCATGGAGGGTTCCACTTTCGTGTCGGCCGACTCCGCGACGATGGGACCGAGCATGGAGGGTTGCTCTCTCGTGTCAGCCGATGTTCGAGAACGCGTCCACGGACGAAGGCAGCCGCTCCTTGAGGCGCAGGAGCGCGATGCGCTCGATCTCGGCCATCGCGGTGTCGAATTCCTGCTCCGCGTCGTGGTCGAGCCGGGTCTCGAAAGCCTGCAGGATCTCGTCCTTCGAGCGGCCCTTCACGGCCATGATGAAGGGGAAGCCGAAACGGGAGCGGTAGGCGTCGTTGAGCGCCAGGAACCGGTCGCGCTCCGCGGGCGTCAGGCTGTCGAGGCCGGCGGAGGCCTGCTCGCTCTGCGAATCGTCGGTGAGATCCCGGAGCTTCAGGCGGCCGGCGAGATCGGGGTGGGCCCGGATGAGCGCGAGCTTCTGCTCCCGCGTGGCGCCGGCCAGCACCTGCACCATGGCGGCGTGCAGGCCCTCGGCCGTGTCCTGCGCGGTCGACAGGCCGCCCTCGTGCGCGCCCTGCGCGATCCAGGGGGAGTGTTCGAACACGTCGCCGAAGAGCTCGACGAACAGCGCCCGGCTCATCGCGCTCGGCCGCAGCCCTGCGGGGCGGTGACGGCGGATCCAGTGCCGGGCGATGTCGATCCGGCGCGCGACCCAGACCCGCTCGTGGGAGGCGACGTAATCGAGGAAGCGCGCGAGCGCCGCCGCGCGGCCGGGGCGGCCGACGAGCCTGCAGTGAAGCCCCACCGACATCATCTTCGGCGACGTCCCGCCCTCCGCGTAGAGCACGTCGAAGGAATCCTTCAGATAGGCGAAGAACTGGTCCCCCGAGTTGAAGCCCTGCGGCGACGCGAAGCGCATGTCGTTGGCGTCGAGCGTGTAGGGGATCACGAGGTGCGGGCCCCGCGGCCCCTCGACCCAGTAGGGCAGCTCGTCGGCGTAGGAATCGGCGGAATAGAGGAAGCCGCCCTCCTCCATGGTGAGCCGCAGGGTGTGCTCCGACGTGCGGCCCTGGTAGAAGCCGAGCGGCCGCTCGCCCGCGACCTCGGCGTGGATCCGGACGGCCTCGGCGATGTGGGCGCGCTCCTCGTCCGAGGTGAAGTCCTTGTAGTCGATCCATTTGAGCCCGTGGCTCGCGATCTCCCATCCGGCCTCCTTCATGGCCGCGACGGCGTCGGGGTTGCGCCGCATCGCGGTCGCGATGCCGTAGACCGTCACGGGCATGCGGCGCTCGGTGAAGAGCCGCCACAGGCGCCAGAAGCCGGCGCGGGAGCCGTACTCGTAGATCGACTCCATGTTCGGGTGGCGCTGGCCGGGCCAGGGCGCGGCGCCGACGATCTCCGACAGGAACGCCTCCGAGGCGCGGTCTCCGTGGAGGATGTTGTTCTCGCCGCCCTCCTCGTAGTTGATCACGAACTGCACGCAGACCCGCGCGTCGCCCGGCCAGTGCGGGTGCGGAGGATTGCGGCCGTAGCCGATCATGTCGCGCGGATAGGAGGTCTCGGTCATCGGGGGCGTCGTCTCTGCGTCGCGGCGGATGGGCGGGTCAGCTGCCGCGGTCGGTGGATCGGCGGTGTCGTCTCTGCGGCGCGGCGGGGAAGGGTCAGCTGCCGCGGTAGGTGGAATAGCTCCAGGGCGAGACCAGGAGCGGCACATGGTAATGGCCGTCCGCCTCGGCCATGGCGAAGCGGATCGGGATCTGGTCCAGGAACGGCGGGTCCGCGCCCGCCGCGCCGCGGGCGCGGAAGTAACGGCCGACGTGGAAGACGAGCTCGTAGGCACCGGGCCGGTACGCGTCGCCCGCGAGGAGCGGCGCGTCGGTGCGCCCGTCCGCGTTGGTTTCGACCCGGGCCACCAGCCGCCGCGTCTCGCCGTCGAGCGCATAGAGCTCGACCGCGACCCCTCTGGCCGGTCCGCCATGGGCGGTGTCGAGGACATGGGTGGAGAGGCGGCCCATCGGGACTCCTGTGAAGCCGGGCGACTGTTCCGGGCTTCCCCGCCGCCGTCAAGGCGCTTGCTCGGGAGCGGGCCCGACGGTGGGCGGCGACCTACCGCCCGCGCGCCGCGCGCCCCAGATCCACGACCTCCACCTGGACCCGGCTGGTGCGCCCGCCCCGGTCCACGGTGAGTTCCACGCTCTTGCCCACTCCCGCCTCTTCCAGCACTGCCGTGAGGTCGGCGAGGCGCCGCACCGGGCGCCCGTTGGCCGCCACGATCACGTCGCCGGCCTCGCCGGTCGCCGGATCGACGCCGCGGAGTCCCGCGCGCTGCGCCGGCGAGCCCGGCACGATGCGCGCGACCACCAGGCCCTCCAGGCCGAGCTGCGCCGCGGCTGCCTCCGGCGCCAGCATGATCCCGATCCCGGGCGTCGGCATGCGGCCGTTGCGGATGAGCTGGGGCACGACGCGGTTGACGACGTCCACGGGGATCGCGAAGCCGATGCCCGCATAGGCGCCGGAGGGCGAGTAGATCGCGGTGTTGACCCCGATGAGCCGCCCGGCGGAATCGAGCAGCGGCCCGCCGGAATTGCCGGGGTTGATCGCCGCGTCGGTCTGGATCGCGTCCGCGATCTCGCGCCCCTCTGAGGTCGGCAGGCGGCGCTGGAGCGCGCTGATGATGCCGGTCGTGAGCGTCTGGTCGAGCCCGAACGGATTGCCGATCGCGAACGTCGCCTGGCCGACCTTCAGGTCCGCGGACGAGCCGACCGGGATCGCCGGCGGCGGCTGGCGCACGCGGCCCAGGCGCAGCACCGCGAGGTCGTAGTTCGGCGCCGTCCCGACGAGCTCGGCGGGCACCACCTCGCCCGAGTTGAGCCGGATGCGGGCGCTGCGGGCGCCCTCGATCACGTGGTTGTTGGTGACCACGTGCCCGGCGGCGTCCCAGATGAATCCGGTCCCGGTCTGCGCGCCGCCGGGCCCGTCGGGCGCGCCCGGTCCGCCGGGTCCGGGATCGGGCTCCTCCATGAGGCGCCGCGGGTCCGGCTCGGCGAAGACGTGGACCACGGACGGGGAGATGCGCTGGAAGAGCTCGATCGTGGAGCGCTCGTCCGCGGCGAGGTCGCCGCGCGGCGCCACAATGCGCGGGTCGGTGCCGGAATAGAGGAAGCGCGTCACGTAGGGTTCGGCCACGAAGACGGCGAGCAGGGCGATGAGGACGAAAAGCGCGATGCGGACCAGACGGTCGGACAAGGTCGGGGCTCCCTTCGGCGGCAGGCGCGCCGCTGTAACTGTATCGGCGAGGCCCCGCTTCAACGCAGGCCTCGGCCGGCCGCCGTCAACGCCGTCGGGCGGGATCGGGTGCCGCCCGCGGAAAATGGGGATGGACGGCCAGGCGGGAAGCCCTTAAGCCGCTCCAATGGCGAAGGTTTTGCGCGAAGGCCGGTCCCCCCGATGATCGATCCGCAGCTCTCCGAATGGATCAGCCAGATTCTGCGCTGGATCCACGTGATCACCGCCATCGCCTGGATCGGCTCCTCGTTCTACTTCATCCACCTGGACCTCAGCCTGAAGAAGCGCGAGGGCCTCGGCCCCGGCATCGGGGGCGAGGCCTGGCAGGTCCACGGCGGCGGCTTCTACAACATGCAGAAGTACACCGTGGCGCCGCCGCAGCTCCCCCAGGAGCTGACCTGGTTCAAGTGGGAGAGCTATTCCACCTGGATCTCCGGCTTCTTCCTGATCGTGTGGGTCTACTACCTCCAGGCCGAGCTCTACACGATCGACCCGGCGGTGCTCGCGCTCGCGCCCTGGCAGGCGGCGGGGATCGGCATCGGCGGGCTGGTGCTGGGCTGGCTCGTCTACGACGGGCTCTGCCGGTCGCCGCTCGGCCGCAACGACCTCGCGCTCGGGGTCGTGGTGTTCCTCTACATCCTGGCCGCCGCCTTCGCGTTCACGCTGGTGTTCAACGGCCGCGCCGCCTTCCTCCACGCCGGCGCGATGATCGCGACCTGGATGTCGGCGAGCGTGTTCTTCGTCATCATCCCCAACCAGAAGAAGGTGGTGGCCGAGCTGATCGCCGGCCGCACGCCGGACCCCAGGCTCGGCAAGGAGGCCAAGCAGCGCTCGACGCACAACAACTACCTGACCCTGCCGGTCATCTTCCTGATGCTGTCGAACCATTACCCGCTCGCCTGGTCGTCGCGCTACGCGGTCGCGATCGTCGGGCTCGTGGTGGTGGCGGGCGCGGTGATCCGGCACTTCTTCAACTCCCAGCATGCGGGCAAGGGCTCGCCGTGGTGGACCTGGGCCGTTTCGGCGGCCTGCCTCGCGCTCGCCGCATGGCTGTCCATCGTCGGCAAGCCCGGCAACGCCAACCTCGCGGAGGCGCCGGGCGCCATGCCGGCCGCCTTCGACGAGGCCGTGCTCGCGGTGCAGTCGCGCTGCTCCATGTGCCACGCCGCGGAGCCCGTGTGGGAGGGCATCCCGATCGCGCCGAAGGGGGTGCGGCTCGACACGCCCGAGGAGATCGCCCGGCACGCCGAGGCGATCCGGATCCAGGCCGTGCTCACCCATGCGATGCCGCCCAACAACATCACCGAGATGACCCTCGACGAACGTCGTGCAGTGGCTGCATGGCTGGCCCACCGCGACAACCCGGTTCGCTAGGCGGACCGCCGGCGCTATAGAGCGGGCAGCATACGCACCCAGGATCTTCCGATGCTCGACCTCACCCTCGAAACCGCCCAGGCCATCGTCGCCGCCACCCTGAAAGCCGCCCGCGAGAAGAAGTTCAAGCCGCTGTCGGTTGCGGTCTACGATTGCCGCGGCGCCCTGAAGGCGCTCGCATCCGAGGACGGGACGAGCCTGAAGCGGGCCGAGATCGCCATGGGCAAGGCCTACGGCGCGCTGGCCATGGGCGTCGGCTCGCGCGCCCTGCACAAGATGGCGATCGACCGCCCCTATTTCGTCGCCGCCGCCACGCACGCGGTCGGCGGCCTGATGGTCCCGGCCCCCGGCGGCGTCCTGATCAAGGACCAGCAGGGCGGCCTCCTCGGCGCCGTCGGGGTCTCGGGCGACACCTCCGACAACGACGAGATCGCCGCCGCCGCCGGGATCGAGGCCGCGGGCTTCGTCTTCGACGCGGGCGCGTGAGGCTCGCAGCTCCCTCTCCCCGTGAGCGGGAGAGGGTGGTCGCTGCGTCGGCAGGGGCCGGGAGGGGGCGGTCCGACGTCGATCCGATGCCTCAGACAGAGCACCTCCCTCCCCTCAGGGGAGGGCGACGCGGCGCAGCCGCGCGGGGTGGGGTGTTGCGCGAAGCGCATCCGGTAAGGCTGCGGCAAGAGCTCGCCTTCGGCGAACACCCCACCCGTCGCCCTACGGGCGCCACCCTCCCCTGAGGGGAGGGAGCAGGGCGCGGCAGTGGCCGGGGAGTTGGCTCGCGGGCACGGCCCCTTTCCCGGCTCGCTCCGCTCGCCACGCTCCCCCGCAGACGGGGGAGGGAAGCGCGCAGGGCGGGAATTTCATGACCCTCTCTCTCGCCCGTCCCCAGCCGGCCGCCGCTCGGTCACCGCCCCTTCTGGACAAAGGGCGAGGAAGCGACCAAACAGTTAGCTTCCCGGTCCGGCGAGCGGCGAACGAGCCGCGGCGGACCGAACGACACGGCTTATCCTCGACACAAACCAGAGGGGACGCGCTTCATGTCTACTTGGCTCAAACGGATGGCGATCGTCGCCGCCACCACGGTCGCCTTCGCGGGCGCCGCGGCCGCGCAGGTCGTCTACAACCGCGGCAACGATGCCGATCCCGAGACGCTCGATCCGCACAAGACCGCGACGACCTACGAGTCGCACATCCTGCGCGACATGCTCGAAGGCCTGATGATCTACGACGCGGCCGCCAAGGTGGTCCCGGGCGTCGCCGAGAAGCACGAGATCTCCGACGACGGCACGCGGTACCGCTTCACCCTGCGGCCCAACGCCAAGTGGTCGAACGGCGACCCCGTCAAGGCCTCGGACTTCGAATTCTCCTACCGCCGCATCATGGATCCGGCGACCGGCGCGAAATACGCCAACATCCTCTATCCCATCAAGAACGCCGAGAGGATCAACAAGAGCCAGGGCGCGAAGCCCGAGGACCTCGGCGTGAAGGCGCTGGACGACCGCACCCTCGAGATCACCCTCGAGCGGCCGACGCCCTACTTCCTGGAGCTCCTCACGCACCAGACCGGCCTGCCGGTCCATCCCCCGAGCGTGCAGAAGCACGGCACCGATTTCGTGAAGCCTGGGACCTACGTCTCCAACGGCCCCTACGTGCTGAAGGACTTCGTGCCCAACTCGCAGATCCGCCTGGAAAAGAACCCGCACTTCCACGACGCCGCCAACGTCAAGATCGACGTGGTGGTGTTCCAGCCCCAGAAGGACCTCGCGGCGATCGCGCGGCGCTTCGAGGCGGGCGAACTGCACTCGACCAGCGACTTCCCGGCCGACCAGACCAAGTCGCTGCGCCAGCGTCTCGGCAACCAGGTCCACACCTCGCCGCGGCTCGGGCTCTACTACGTCGCGCTCAACACCTCGAAGAAGCACCTCCAGGACCCGCGCGTCCGCCAGGCGCTCTCGATGGTGATCGACCGCGAGCTGATCTCCGACGCCGTGTGGGGCGGCACCATGCTGCCCGCCTACTCGATCGTCCCGCCGGGCATCGGCAACTACAAGGAGCCGGCCTTCGCGGACTTCAAGGACGCATCCCCCATCGAACGGGAGGACAAGGCCAAGGAACTCCTCAAGCAGGCGGGCTTCGGCCCCGGCAACCCGCTCAAGATCGAGCTGCGCTACAACACCACCGACAACAACAAGAACACCGTGGTGCAGATCGCCGACGACTGGAAGCGCATCGGCGTCGAGACCGCGTTCATCAACACGGACGCCAAGACCCACTTCGCGGTCCTGCGCGACTCCAACGACTACGAGGCGGCGCGCGCGGGCTGGATCGGGGACTATTCCGATCCGCAGAACTTCCTGTTCCTGCTGGAGTCCGACAACAAGGGCTTCAACTACGCCAAGTACGCGAACCCGCAGTTCGACGCCCTGATGAAGCAGGCCGCCATCGAGCAGAACCTCGACAAGCGGGCCGACATCCTCAAGCAGGCGGAAGCCATCGTGATGAAGGACATGCCCTACATCCCGGTGCTCTACTACGGCAACAACAACCTGGTCTCGAACAAGCTGAAGGGTTGGGTCGACAACGTGACGGGCGCTCACCCGACCCGGTTCATGTCGATCACGCCGTAAGCGGCTTTTCCCTCACCGCCCCGGGCCTCCCGCCCGGGGCGCGTCCCCGCGCCGGACCCGGTCCGGCCGCCAGGCCCGCGAGACCAGCGTGCTGTCCTTCATCCTGCGCCGATTCATTTCCGCGGTTCCGACGCTCTTCCTGATCGTCACGATGGCGTTTTTCCTGATCCGGGTCGCGCCCGGCGGCCCCTTCGATCTGGAGCAGCCGCTCGAAGCGAAGGTGATGGAAAACCTGCAGCGGATCTACAAGCTCGACCGCCCGCTGATCGAGCAGTACGGCCTCTACCTGTTTTCCCTCCTCCGGGGCGATTTCGGCCCTTCCTTCTACTTCCGCGACTTCACGATCGGCGAGCTCTTCGCCCGCGGCCTGCCGGTGTCGATGACGCTGGGCTCGCTGGCC
The DNA here is from genome assembly GCA_036263675.1 of Microvirga sp. GTDB lineage: Bacteria > Pseudomonadota > Alphaproteobacteria > Rhizobiales > Beijerinckiaceae > Microvirga. Next base: position 34,774 of record DATAGO010000053.1, read on the forward strand.
CTGACGCTCGCGGTGCTGGTCGGCGGAACGCTCGGCACCGTGGCGGCCTTCCGCCAGAATTCCTGGGCCGACTACGTGGTGACGGGCTTCGGGACCATGGGGCTCACCATCCCGAACTTCGTCGTGGCGCCGATCGTCCAGATCGTGTTCGGCCTGATGCTGGCCTGGTTTCCCGTCGGGGGCTGGAACGACGGCGCGCCGCGCGCCATCGTGCTGCCCGTGATCGTGCTCGCCCTGCCACAGATCGCGGTCGTGGCGCGCATGATCCGCGCCTCCATGATCGAGGCCCTGCGCTCCAACCACATCCGGACCCTGCGCTCGCTCGGGCTGCCGACCTCGGTGATCGTGCGCCATGCGCTCCGCGCCGCGTCGCTCCCCGTGGTGTCCTATCTCGGACCCGCGGCGGCGGCGCTCCTCACGGGATCGGTCGTGGTCGAGACGATCTTCGCGCTCCCCGGCGTCGGGCGCTACTTCGTGGAAGGCGCCCTCAACCGCGACTACACCCTGGTGATGGGCACGGTCGTGATGGTCGCGGTGTTCATCATGGTCTTCAACCTCCTGGTCGACATCCTCTACGCGCTGATCGACCCGCGCGTGCGGTACGAGTGAGGCGGCGATGACAGGTCCCGCCGCCGCCGCGCATGCCAGAGCCGAGTGAGGGCCCGATGGCCGAAGGCTCCGTCGTTCCCCTCCAAGCCGTCACCCGGCCCGTCTCGGGGCGCTCGCTCTGGGCGGACGCCCGCACGCGCCTCGTGCGCAACCGCGCGGCGCTGACGGGCCTGATCTGGCTCGCCCTCATGGCGATCGCCTGCATCGTGGGCCCGGAGCTGACCGGCCACCGCTACGACCGGATCTACACCGAGTACACCCGCATCCCGCCGAGCCTCGAGGCCTATCCCACCCCGGACCAGCTCGCCGCCCAGGCCGAGCGGATCGGGTCGCGCCTGAGGGCCAAGCCCGAAGGCATCGACGTCACGGGCGACACCCTTCGCGCCACCTATGTCGGCGCGCGCCCGATCGACGAGCGCTCGCTCGCCTTCTTCGAGCGCTCCGACATGTTCGGCCCCGCGAAGGTGGTCGAGAAGGCCGAGGAAGGCCGGCGGCTCACCGTCGAGGTCCCGATCGAGCGGCGCCATTTCCTGTTCGGCACCGACACCAACGGGCGCGACCTCCTCACCCGCACCCTGTTCGCCGGGCGCATCTCGCTCTCCATCGGGCTGCTCGCCACCTTCGTGGCGATCGTCATCGGCGTGCTCTACGGCGCGACCTCGGGTTACCTGGGCGGACGCATCGACCTCGTGATGATGCGCTTCGTCGACGTGCTCTATTCCCTGCCGTTCATCTTCTTCGTCATCATGCTGGTGGTGTTCTTCGGCCGGAACTTCGTCCTGATGTTCATCGCGGTCGGCGCGGTCGAATGGCTCGACATGGCCCGGATCGTCCGCGGGCAGACGCTCTCGATCAAGCGGCAGGAATACGTGCAGGCCGCCGAGGCGCTCGGGGTCGACACGCGGGGCATCCTGCGCCGCCACGTCATCCCCAACACCCTCGGACCCGTGGTGGTCTACATGACGCTGCTCGTCCCGAAGGTGATCCTGCTCGAGAGCTTCCTGTCGTTCCTCGGGCTCGGCGTGCAGGAGCCGATGACGAGCTGGGGCGTGCTGATCTCGGAGGGCGCGCGCAACATCCAGGGCGCCGCCTACATGCTGATCTTCCCCTCGATCTTCCTGGTCTCGACCTTGTTCGCCCTCAACTTCGTGGGCGACGGTTTGCGCGATGCCCTCGATCCCAAGGACCGGTGAGATGGAAAATCGGCCGGACGGGGCGGCACGGATCGGTTCCGGGCAAGCAGATCGCGAGGTGTCCTCGATCGGGAGGACCGGCGAGACGGCGGACGAGACGCGACCTGTCCTCTCCGTCCGCGGCCTGCACGTCCGCTTCCGCACCGGCGACGGCATCCTCCATGCCGTCAAGGGCGTCGACCTCGACGTGGCGCCGGGCGAGACCGTCGCGATCGTGGGCGAGTCCGGTTCCGGCAAGAGCCAGACCATGATGTCGGTGATGGGGCTGCTCGCCTCCAACGGGTGGGCTGAGGGCTCGGTGAAGTACCGCGGCGAGGAGCTGATCGGCCTGAAGCCCGACCAGCTCAACCGCTACCGCGGCTCCAAGCTCACGATGATCTTCCAGGAGCCGATGACCTCGCTCGATCCGCTCTACCGGATCGGCGACCAGCTCGCCCTGCCCCTCACCGCCCATGGCGGCCTGACCCGGGCGCAGGCGCGCACGCGCGCCGTCGAGCTCCTGGAGCTCGTGCGCATCCCCGATCCCGCCCGCCGCATCGACGCCTATCCGCACGAATTGTCGGGGGGCCAGCGCCAGCGGGTGATGATCGCCATGGCGCTCGCCAACGATCCGGACGTGCTGATCGCCGACGAGCCCACGACCGCCCTCGACGTGACCGTCCAGGCCCGCATCCTCGCTCTCCTGGCCGACCTGCAGAAGCGGCTCGGCATGTCGATCGTGTTCATCACCCACGACCTCGGCGTAGTGCGGCGCTTCGCCGACCGCACCTATGTCATGCGGGGCGGCGAGGTGGTGGAGAGCGGGCGCACCGCCGATTTGTTCGCGAGGCCCTCCCACCCCTACACCCGCATGCTCATCGACGCGGAGCCCCGCGGCCGCAAGGAGCCCGCGCCCGCGACCGCGCCCCTCGTGCTCGACGCCCGCAACGTCGAGGTCACCTTCGACGTGAAGAGCGGCCTGTTCGGGCGCCGCAATTACGTGCTCCGCGCGGTCGACGGCGTGAGCCTCAGCGTGCGGGCGGGCGAGACGATCGGCGTGGTGGGCGAATCCGGCTCCGGCAAGTCGACCTTGGGCCGCGCGATCCTGCGCCTGCTGCCGGCCGGCGGCATGGTGCGCTTCGAGGACCGCAACCTGATGCCCCTCGACCGGGGCGCCATGCGGCCCCTGCGGCGCCACCTCCAGCTCGTGTTCCAGGACCCCTTCGGCTCTCTCTCGCCCCGCATGACCGCGGGCGAGATCGTCACCGAGGGCCTCCTTGTCCACGAACCCTCGATCTCGCGCAAGGAGCGCGACCGGCGCGCCGCCGCCGCCTTCGAGGAAGTCCGCCTCGACCCGGCCGGGCGCAACCGCTTCCCGCACGAGTTCTCGGGCGGCCAGCGCCAGCGCATCGCCATCGCCCGCGCCATGATCCTGCACCCGAAGCTCGTGGTGCTGGACGAGCCGACCTCGGCCCTCGACCGCTCGGTCCAGAAGGAGATCGTCGAGCTCCTGCGCGACCTGCAGTCCCGGCACGGCCTGGCCTACGTCTTCATCAGCCACGACCTCGCGGTGGTCCGGGCGCTCGCGGACGAGATCATCGTCATGAAGGGCGGCAAGGTCGTGGAGCGCGGCCCCGTCGAGGTGATCTTCGACCGGCCCCGCGAGGACTACACGCGGGATCTCATCGCGGCCGCCTTCCTGACCGAGCGCGGCGCCGCACCGGCCGAACCCCCGGCTCCCTGAGGCGCCGTCGGAACCCGCAGGCCCGGTGCGGATTTGATTCCGCGCCATGGCAAAGCTCGCGACATCCCGCGCCAAGCGCGCCCGCACCTCCGCCGCGACCCGAGCGACCGGGGAGCCCGCCGCGGTCGAGATCGCGGGCGTGCCCGTCACCCATCCCGAGCGCGTGCTCTGGGAGGAGCAGGGCGTCACCAAGCGGGAGCTGGCGGAGTACTACGTCGCCGTCGCCGACCGGATCCTGCCCCATGTGGTCGGACGGCCTCTGACCCTCGTGCGCTGCCCGGCCGGGGCGAAGAAGACCTGCTTCTTCCAGAAGCACGCCTGGGCGGGCCTCTCCGGCTTCATCCACAGGCAGAGCCTCGGGGAGAGCGAGGCGGACGTGCTCTCGGTGCGGGACATCCGGGGCGTCGTGGCGTTCGCCCAGGCCGGCGTGCTCGAGATCCACCCCTGGGGGGCGCGGCTCTCCGATCTCGACCGGCCCGACCGGGTCGTGTTCGACTTCGACCCCGGCGAGGGCGTCGCCTGGTCGGCGGTCGTCGCGGCCGCGCGCGAGATGCGCGAGCGGCTCGACGCGCTGAAGCTACAAAATTTCGTCAAGACCACCGGCGGCAAGGGCCTGCACGTGGTGGTGCCGCTGACGCCGGAGGCCGGCTGGGACCAGGCCAAGCGCTTCTCCAAGGCGCTCTCCGACGCCATGGTGGCCGACGCTCCGGAGCGCTACACCACGACCTCGGTCAAGAGCGAGCGCGAGGGCAAGATCTTCATCGACTACCTCCGCAACACCCGCGGCGCCACTGCGGTCGCGCCCTACTCCACCCGCGCCCGGCCCGGCGCGCCGGTCTCGGTTCCCCTCGCTTGGGACGAGCTCTCCGACGACGCGGCGCAGACCCGCTTCACGGTCGAGACGCTCCCACGTCGCCTGGCGGCGGGGCCGGATCCCTGGGCGGGCTTCTTCGCGGTCGAGCAGACGCTGCCGGCGGCGCCGACGCGGCGGCGGCGCCCGAAGAAGCCGGGCTGACCTGCCGTCCGCCCCGCGGAAGGGGCGCGCGGCCTCAGGCGGCGTGGAGCAGCGACTGGATCTTCTCGGCGAGATCGGTGGCCCGGTAGGGCTTGTAGAGCAGGTCGAGATCTCCGAGGGGCGCCTCGCCGTCCACGTAGCCGGTGGTGAGCAGCACCTGCACGGACGGCCATTTCGCCTTGACCATCCGGGCGAGTTCGATGCCGGTGAGCTCGCCGGGCATGCGGACGTCGCTGAGCACGAGGCGGAAGCCGCTGTCGAGCTGGAGGAGGGTGGCGGCCTCGTCGCCCGTGACGGCCTCCTTGACCCGGAACCCGAGCGACTTCAGCGTCGAGACCGCGACCTGCCGCACGGCCGGGTCGTCCTCGACCACGAGCACCGACTGGCCCTGGCCGAAGGGCTCGGTGATCTCGGAGCGGGTCTCCGCCGGCACGGCGGTGATCTCGCCCTCGACGCGCGGCATGAAGATCCGGATGGTCGTGCCCTCGTTCGGTGCGCTCTCGACCTCGATGTGCCCGCCCGATTGCTGCACGAAGCCGTAGACCATGGAGAGCCCGAGGCCCGTCCCCTTCCCGCTCTCCTTGGTGGTGAAGAACGGCTCGAACACCCGCTCGAGCACGTCGGGGGGCATGCCGGTGCCGGTATCGGTCACGGAGACCACGACGTAATTGCCGGGCGGCGGCTTCTCGCCCTCGGTGACGGTCCGGTTCGCGACCGCGATCGTGAGGTCGCCGCCGTCCGGCATGGCGTCGCGGGCGTTGACCGCGAGGTTGAGGAGCGCCGCCTCGAACTGGGCCCGGTCGACGCGGATCGGCCAGCCCTCGGCGGCGTCGAGCTTCACGCGGATGTTCTCGCCGAGGGTGCGCCGCATGAGTTCGAGCAGGCCCGGCATCAGCGTATTCACGTCGAGCGTCGCGGCTTGCAGCGGCTGGCGGCGCGAGAAGGCGAGGAGCCGGTGCGTGAGGTCGGCGCAGCGCTGCGCCCCCTCCAGGGCCATGCGGGCGCGCCTCTGCGCCCGCTCGTTGCCCTCGATGGAGCGTTGCAGGAGATCGAGATTGCCGATCACCACGCTCAGCATGTTGTTGAAGTCGTGCGCGATGCCGCCCGTGAGGCGTCCGATGGCCTCGAGCTTGCTGGCATGGAGCAGGTTCTGCTCGAGCTGCTTGCGCTCGGTGATGTCGAACCACATGCCGAAGAACTCCCGCGGCCGTCCGTCGTCGTCGCGGGTCACGACGGTCTGATCGAGGAGATGGCGGTAGGTGTCGTCGGCGCAGCGCCAGCGGTACTCGAGCGTCACCGATCCGGTGGCGGCGAGTTCCTGGACCTGCGCGAGCGCCCGGTCGCGGTCGTCCGGATGCAGGCGGGAGGCCCAGAACCCCTCGTCGGTCAGGAAGGCCTCGGGGGGAAATCCCGTGATGCTCTGGATGCCGTCGTTGGTGAAGTGAAGGCTCCGGTGGTCCTCCTGCAGGGAGGCGGTGTAGAGCGCGATCGGCAGCGATTGCAGCACGATCGACTGGTGCTCCTCGCGCCGGCGCAACGCCTGCTCGGTCTTCAGCTTCTCGCTGCGGACGCGCAGGTTCTCCATGAGGAGGCGGCGCTCCTCCTCGCCCTGGCGCCGGATCTCCTCGGTCTTGCGGTAGAGGTCGACGAACACGTCGACCTTGGACTTGAGGATGAGGGGCTCGATCGGCTTGAACACGTAGTCGACGGCACCCGCGGTGTAGCCGCGGAAGACGTGCAGATCGTCCTTGTTGAAGGCCGTGAGGAAGATGATGGGCACGCGCGAGGAGCGCTGGCGCGCCCGGATCATGCCCGCGACCTCGTAGCCGTCGATGCGCGGCATCTGCACGTCGAGCAGGATGACCGCGAAGTCGTCCTGCAGCACCTGGCGCAGCGCCGCCTCGCCGGAATCGGCCGTGACGACTTCGACGCCCGGAGCCCGCAGCATCTCCTCGACGGCCAGGAGATTGCGCCGGTCGTCGTCCACGGCCAGGATCTTTGCCGTGACCGGGCCGGGGCTGGCGTGAGTCAGCACCGGGCGCTCCGTCCCGCCGCTCGATTCCGCCGGCCTCGATCCCTGGGTCATGGGTGCAGCCCGTCTCCCGCGGCGCCGTTGGCGGCCGCCTCGCCGTCCCGGGCCCCATACGAACTGCGGCCCAGCTGGACGCGAAGGACCGCCAGGAGCTGGTCCATGTCGACCGGCTTCGACACGTAATCCGTGGCGCCGGCCTCCAGGCACTTCTCGCGATCACCCTTCATGGCCTTGGCCGTGACGGCGACGAGCGGGAGGTCCCGGAACTGCGGCAGCTTGCGGATCTCCTGCATGGTCTCGTAGCCGTCCATCTCGGGCATCATGATGTCGACCAGCATGATGTCGATCCCAGGCGTCGATTTGAGCTTCTGAATGCCCTCGCGCCCGTTCTCGGCGAAGACCACGTCCATGCCGTGCTGCTCCAGGGCGCTCGTGAGCGAGAAGATGTTGCGCATGTCGTCGTCGACGATCAGCACCTTCCGGCCCTGCAGCGAGGCATCGTCGTGGCGCTCCACGATGATCTGCTGCTCCTCCGGAATGTTGGCGATGGTCCGGTGCAGGAACAGCGCCGTCTCGTCGAGCAGCTTCTCGGACGAGCCCGTCCCCTTGAGAACCACCGTCGAGGCGATGGCCTCCAGGCGCCGCTCCTGGGTCCGGGACAGGTCCTGGCCCGTATAGACCACGATCGGCAGTTCCTCGCCGCCCCGGGTCTTGCGTATGCGCTCGATGAGCTCGGCGCCGGGCAGGTCCGGGAGGCCGAGATCCACGATCGCGCAGTCGAACCGCCGCGCCTGGATCGCCTCGAGCGCCGACTCGGCGGTGCCGACGCTCGTCACGTCGACGTCGTCGTTGCCGAGAAGCTCCGAGATGCTCATCCGCTGCGTGGCGTCGTCCTCGACGAGGAGCAGGTTCTTCACGGGACGGTCGATGAAGTCCCGCGTGCGCGACAGGGCGTTCATGAGCGCGTCGCGCTCCACCGGCTTCTCGAGGAAACCGAACGCGCCGGCGCGCAGGCCCCGCTTCTTCTGGTCGTCGACCGAGATCACGTGGATCGGCACGTGGCGCGTGCGCGGATCGTGCTTGAGGAGGTCGAGCAGCGCCCAGCCGTCCATGTCGGGCAGGCCGATGTCGAGCGTGATGGCGTGCGGCTTGTAGCGGTGCGCGAGCGCCAGCGCCGAGGCGCCGTCGGTCGCGATCAGGCCCTTGAAGCCCTGCTCGCGGGCGAGTTCGAGGAGGACGGACGCGAACATCGTGTCGTCCTCGATGATCAGCACCACGTGGTCGCCCTGGCCGATACCGTGCCGGTCGTCGGCCGAGGCCGAGAGGGCCGTCGGCGCCGAGGTCGGCCGATTCAGCGTGATGGGCTCCGCGACCGCCGCTCCGTTGCCGTTCGCCCGGGGCGCGAGGTCGGCTCCGGTCGGCGGCTGCAGGGGCAGGAACAGGGTGAAGGTCGAGCCGCGGCCGAGCTGGCTCGACACCACGATCTCGCCGCCGAGGAGCCGCGCGATCTCGCGGCTGATCGCCAGCCCGAGCCCGGTGCCGCCGTAGCGCCGGCTCGTGGTGCCGTCCGCCTGCTGGAACGCCTCGAAGATGATGCGCTGCTTGTCCTCCGGGATGCCGATGCCGGTGTCCTGGACCGAGAGCGCGATCCAGTCGCTGCCCGCACGCAGCGGCGAGCCCTCCGCGGAGCCGATCTTCAGCGTCACGCCGCCCCGCTCGGTGAACTTGAAGGCGTTCGAGAGCAGGTTGCGCAGCACCTGCTGCAGGCGCTTCGAGTCCGTCCGCATGGCGGGCGGCAGGGCCGAATCGACCTCGATGTGGAAATCGAGGTTCCGCTCCTCAGCGATCTGGCGGAAGGTGCGCTCCATGTGCTCGACGATGTCGCGGAACCCGACATTGCTGAGCTCGAGGCTCACCGTGCCGGATTCGATCTTCGACAGGTCGAGGATGTCGTTGATGAGCGCGAGCAGGTCCGAGCCGGCTGCGTGGATGGTCTTGGCGAACTCGGTCTGCTTGTCGGTGAGGTTCCCTTCCGGGTTCTCGGTCAGGAGCTTCGAGAGGATGAGCAGGGAGTTGAGCGGCGTGCGCAGCTCGTGGCTCATGTTGGCGAGGAACTGCGACTTGTAGCGCGAGGTCAGCGAGAGCTGCTCGGCCTTTTCCTCCAGCGCCGTCTTGGCGACGGAGACCTCGCGGTTCTTGCCCTCGACCTCCCGCTTCTGGATCTCGAGCAGGCGCGCCTTCTCCTCCAGCTCCTCGTTTGTCTGCTGCAGCTTGTCCTGCTGGGTGCGCAGCAGCTCCTCGGACTGGCGCAGCGTCGCCGCCTGCTGCTCCAGGCGCTCGTTGGTCTTCTTGAGCTCCTCCTGCTGGCTCTGCAGCTCGGTGGTGAGGAGCTGCGACTGCTTCAGCAGCCCTTCCGTGCGCATGTTGGCCGCGATCGTGTTGAGCACGATTCCGATCGACTCGGTGAGCTGATCGAGGAAGGCCTGATGGGTCTCGGAGAAGCGGCTGAACGAGGCGAGCTCGATCACCGCCTTGACCTCCTGTTCGAAGAGCACCGGCAGCACGATGATGTTGAGCGGCGGCGCCTCGCCCAAAGCAGAGCCGATGGTGATGTAGTCGCTCGGCACGTTGGTGAGCAGGATGCGCTTCTTCTCGTAAGCGACCTGGCCGACGAGCCCCTCGCGCAGGCGGAAGCGGTTGCCGAGGCGCTTGCGCTCCGTGAAGGCGTAGGAGGCCACGAGATCGAGCACCGGCTCGCTGCCGTCGCTCTCCACCGTATAGAACACGCCGCGCTGGGCGTTCACCAGCGGCGCAATCTCCGACAGGATCATGTTGGAGACGGTCGAGAGGTCCCGCTCGCCCTGGAGCATCCGGGTGAACTTGGCGAGGTTGGTCTTGAGCCAATCCTGCTCCGCATTCTTCTGCGTCGTGTCGCGCAGGTTGCGGATCATCTCGTTGATGTTGTCCTTCAGCGCGGCGAGCTCGCCCAGCGCCTCGGCCGTGATCGACCGCGTCAGGTCGCCTCGGGTCACGGCGGTGGCGACCTCCGCGATGGCGCGCACCTGGTTGGTGAGGTTCGCGGCGAGCTGGTTCACGTTGTCGGTGAGGTCGCGCCAGAGGCCCGACACCCCCTCGACGCGGGCCTGGCCGCCGAGCTTGCCTTCCGTGCCCACTTCCTTGGCGACGCGGGTGACCTCCGAGGCGAAGGAGTTGAGCTGGTCCACCATCGTGTTGATGGTGTTCTTCAGCTCCAGCATCTCGCCCTTCACGTCGACGGTGATCTTCTTCGAGAGATTCCCGTTCGCGACCGCGGTCGTGACGTCCGCGATGTTGCGGACCTGGCCGGTGAGGTTGGCGGCCATCATGTTCACGTTGTCGGTGAGATCCTTCCAGGTCCCGCCGACGCCGCGCACCTGCGCCTGACCGCCGAGCTTGCCTTCCGTACCCACTTCGCGGGCCACGCGAGTCACTTCCGAGGCGAAGGAGTTGAGCTGGTCCACCATCGTGTTGATGGTGTTCTTGAGCTCCAGAAGCTCGCCCTTGACGTCGACGGTGATCTTCTTGGAGAGGTCACCGTTCGCGACCGCGGTCGTGACGTCCGCGATGTTGCGCACCTGGCCGGTGAGGTTCGCAGCCATCATGTTCACGTTGTCGGTCAGGTCCTTCCAGGTGCCGGCAACGCCCTTCACCTGCGCCTGACCGCCGAGCTTTCCTTCCGATCCCACCTCGCGGGCCACGCGGGTCACCTCGCTCGCGAAGGAGTTGAGCTGATCCACCATGGTGTTGATGGTCGACTTCAGCTCCAGCATCTCGCCTTCGACGACGACCGTGATCTTCTTCGACAGGTCGCCCTGCGCGACCGCGGTCACGACGTCGGCGATCCCGCGCACCTGACCCGTCAGGTTGGCGGCCATGAGGTTCACGTTGTCGGTGAGGCCCTTCCACACGCCGCCGACGCCCTTGACCTGCGCCTGACCGCCGAGCTTGCCCTCCGATCCCACCTCGCGGGCGACGCGCGTCACTTCGCTCGCGAAGGAGTTGAGCTGGTCCACCATGGTGTTGATGGTGTTCTTCAGCTCCAGCATCTCGCCCCGGACATCGACGGTGATCTTCTTGGAGAGATCCCCGTTCGCGACCGCGGTCGTCACGTCCGCGATGTTTCGCACCTGCCCCGTGAGGTTGGCCGCCATGGAGTTCACGTTGTCGGTGAGGCCCTTCCAGACGCCCCCGACGCCTTCGACGCGGGCCTGACCGCCGAGCTTGCCCTCCGTACCCACCTCGCGGGCGACGCGCGTCACTTCGCTCGCGAAGGAGTTGAGCTGGTCCACCATCGTGTTGATGGTGTTCTTCAGCTCCAGAAGCTCGCCGCGGACATCGACCGTGATCTTCTTCGAGAGGTCGCCCGTCGCGACCGCGGTCGTGACTTCGGCGATGTTGCGGACCTGGCCTGTGAGGTTGGCGGCCATCGAGTTCACGTTGTCGGTGAGATCCTTCCAGGTTCCGCCGACGCCGCGCACCTGCGCCTGACCGCCGAGCTTTCCTTCCGTACCCACCTCGCGGGCCACGCGGGTCACCTCCGAGGCGAAGCTGTTGAGCTGGTCCACCATCGTGTTGATGGTGTTCTTCAGCTCCAGCATCTCGCCTTTGACGTCGACGGTGATCTTCTTCGACAGGTCGCCGTTCGCGACCGCGGTCGTGACGTCCGCGATGTTGCGGACCTGGCCGGTGAGGTTCGCGGCCATCATGTTCACGTTGTCGGTCAGGTCGCGCCACAGGCCGGCGGCGCCGGGCACGAGGGCCTGACCGCCGAGCTTGCCCTCGATGCCGACCTCGCGGGCCACGTTCGTGACCTGATCCGCGAAGGTCGCGAGGGTCTCGATCATGCCGTTGATGGTGTCGGCGAGCGCCGCGATCTCGCCCTTGGCGTCCACGGTGAGCTTGCGGGTGAGGTTGCCCTCGGCGACTGCGGTCACGACGTCGGCGATGCCGCGCACCTGGCCGGTGAGGTTGGCCGCCATCATGTTCACGTTGTCGGTGAGGTCCTTCCAGACGCCTGCCACGCCCTTCACCTGGGCCTGGCCGCCGAGCTTGCCTTCGGAGCCCACCTCGCGGGCCACGCGGGTCACCTCCGAGGCGAAAGAGTTGAGCTGGTCCACCATCGTGTTGATGGTCGATTTCAGCTCCAGCATCTCGCCCTTGACGTCGACGGTGATCTTCTTCGAGAGATCCCCGTTCGCGACCGCTGTCGTGACCTCGGCGATGTTCCGCACCTGGCCGGTCAGGTTCGCGGCCATCATGTTGACGTTGTCGGTGAGGTCCTTCCAGGTGCCGGCCACGCCCTTCACCTGCGCCTGACCGCCGAGCTTCCCTTCCGTGCCGACCTCGCGGGCGACGCGCGTCACCTCCGAGGCGAAGGAGTTGAGCTGCGCCACCATGGTGTTGACCACCTTGCCGATGCGCAGGAACTCGCCGCGCAGGGGGCGGCCCTCGATTTCGAGCTGCATCGACTGGCCGAGGTCGCCCTTGGCGACGGCGCCGATCACGCGGGCAACCTCGGTGGTGGGCTGGACCAGATCGCCGATCATCGAGTTCACCGAATCGATGCACTCGTTCCAGCAGCCCCGGGCGCCGGACAGCTTGCCGCGCTCGCCGATCTGCCCTTCCTTGCCGACCACCTTGGCCATGCGGTCGAGCTCCCGCGACAGGCTCTGGTTCAGCTCGACCACGTCGTTGAAGGCTTCGGCGATCTCCCCGTCGATCCCGGTCAGGTCGAGAGGCAGGCGAATCGAAAAATCGCCCTTGCGAAAGGCGCGCAGCGACTTGAGCAGCAGCTTGGCGTCAAGCTGCGGTGCGGCAGTCTCAATCTCAGGCATTTGGTCCCCGTCGACGCTGACGCCGGGCCTGGCCGCCCGGCTCCCCTTGGTGCCACCATCCGTGTGCGCCGTTTGCCGGCCGTGATTAGACGGATGTCAGCCACGGATAACGCGGGCGCGACCAAATGGTTCCGGGTGACCCAGCGGAATTCGGCTCCCTGCGGGGGAACACGATGCCGCAGCGGCATTCGACGGATTCTGCGCGTCCTTTCAAGAGCTTGCCGTTTTTCCGATACGGCCAAGCCTGGGCCCTCGCCGCCCCGTGCCTCCGCCCGGCGGCGGTCCGCGGAACCCCGCGCCTCGCCCGCAACTTGATCCGCGGTCACACGGCAGCAGGTCCGCGCCCATGGGTCACGTGGTTCTCCTCGGCGATTCGATCTTCGACAATGCGTCCTACGTTCCCGGCCAGCCCGACGTGGTGCGACAGGTCCGCGCCAGGCTGCCGAGCGGCTGGCAGGCGACGCTCGCGGCGGTCGACGGCGCCGTCACGCGCGGGGTCGAGCGCCAGCTCGCCCGGATCCCGGCCGACGCCACCCATCTCGTGATCAGCGTCGGCGGCAACGATGCGTTGCAGAACAGCGGCCTCTTCCGCCAGCCCGCGCGGCTCGTCGGCGAGGCGGTCGCCCGGCTCGCCGAGGTGCGAGACCGCTTCGCGGCGGAGTACCAGGCGATGCTCGCCATGGTCGGCACCCGCGGCCTCCCCGTCGTGCTCTGCACGGTCTACGACGCGCGCTTCGCCGATCCGCAGGAGCAGCGCCTCGTCGTCACGGGCCTGACGGTCTTCAACGACGTCATCACCCGTGCGGCCTTCGCGCGCCGGTATTCCCTCATCGACCTGCGGCTCCTCTTCAACGAGCCCGACGACTACGCCAACCCGATCGAGCCCTCGGCCAAGGGCGGCGACAAGCTCGCCCGCGCCATCGTGCAGGCGGTCTCGGGCAACACGATCTTCCCGCGCTCCCAGGTGTTCGCGGAATAGAGTGTTCGCGGAAGAGGGCGCCGCTTCCCTTCCCGCGGCGCCGCCCTATGGTCCGGGGACCCGAGGACCTCCCGATGCCACCCTCCGAGCACCAGGCCTTCATCGCCCGCCACCGGATCGAGCCCGGCCGGCGCGTCGACCTTGCCGCGATCGATCCGCGCGACGTCTCCAGCCTGCCCGAGGAGGAGGCGGCCCGGGCCCAGGTCAAGGAGGACGCCAAGATCATCGACACCCTCCAGGACCGACTCTACGCCGAAGGGCGGCGGGCCCTCCTCGTGATCCTGCAGGGCACGGACACCTCCGGCAAGGACGGAACGATCCGGGGCGTCTTCAACGCCACCGGCCCGCTCGGGGTGACGGTCCACGCCTTCAAGGCCCCGACCGAGGACGAACTCGCGCACGACTACCTCTGGCGCGTCCACCTCGCCTGCCCCAAGCGCGGCACGATCGGGATCTTCAACCGCTCGCACTACGAGGACGTGCTCGTCGTGAAGGTGCGGGGCTATGCCTCGCCCGAGGCCGTCGAGGCGCGCTACGAGCAGATCAACGCCTTCGAGCGCATGCTGTCCGAGAACGGCACCCGGATCCTCAAGTTCATGCTCCACATCTCCAAGAAGGAGCAGGCCAAGCGCCTGCAGGAGCGCCTCGACGATCCCCGCAAGCACTGGAAGTTCAACCCCGGCGACCTCGAGGACCGGGAGCACTGGGATGCGTTCCAGGCGGCTTACGAGACCGTGCTCCACCGCTGCTCCACTCCTTTCGCGCCCTGGCACGTGATCCCCGCCGACCGCAAATGGGCCCGGAACGCCGCGATCGCCCGCATCGTGCGGGCGACGCTGGAGGAGATGGATCCGCAATACCCGGAAGCGGCCTGGGACCCGGGCGCCCACAAGGTCACCTAGAAGCACGCCCGGACCTGCATTCTCCGCCGGAGCGCCCGAGACCCCGCCTTTCGCGGATCGGCCGAAATGCTAAGGTGGCTCGAAGCGGCGCCGGTCCGCGCCCCGGGAGCCCGCGATGGACAGGATCGAGGTCCTCCGCCGCTTCGACGCGGAGGTCCGCACCCGCACGGAGGCGGCGCCGGGCTTCGCGATCGCGTGGGACGGCCCCGTGCTCCGCATGGTCGGACCCGGCCCGGAGGCGTCCGCCAACGGCGTCCTGGCCTCCCGTCTCGACGAGGCGTCGGCCGACGCCGCGATCGCCGGAACGATCGCCTTCTTCCGCGACCGGGGCAGCGCCTTCGAGTGGAAGCTCTACGACTACGACAGCCCGGCCGATCTCGCCTCCCGCCTGGCGGCGGCCGGCCTCGAGCCGGAGGAGCCCGAGACCTTCGTGGCCTTCCCGGTCGAGACCGGCGCCCGCTTCCGCGACCCTCCGCCCGGCGTCCGGATCGAGCGCGTCGACGACCCGGCCACCTTCGGAGCGATCGAGCAGGTCAACGGCGCCGTCTACGGCCGGCCCGATCACGCCCGCTGGCTCGCCGCCACGGTGGCGGCCGAGAAGCGGGGCGATCCGGATGCCCTGAGCGTCCACGCCGCCTTCGCGGGCGACGAGCCGGTCGCGGTCGCCTGGATGCGGCACCGGCGCGGCGATGCCTTCGGCAGCCTCTGGGGCGGCGCGACCCTCGCGCCCTGGCGCGGGCGGGGCCTCTACTCGGCGCTGGTGGGGGCCCGCGTCGCCGAGGCGCGGGCGCGCGGCTGCCGCTGGCTGACCGTCGATTGCAGCCCCATGAGCCTGCCGATCCTGGTCCGCTGCGGCTTCACGCCGCTCGCCGTCACGACCCCCTACATCTGGTCGCCCTGATGCGGGCGAACCCCGCATCGGAACGGTCCCGCCGTGGCGAGATCTTCCCGGAGGACAGGGCCGAGCCTGTGACAAAAGCGGCCGCGGCTCGCCATGACTTTGCTGTTGAAGTATGGTTCAGTTCCATGCCAAGCCAGGTTTTGGGCTGGAACGTTCAGCAAACGCGATGGCAAAGCGGCGCAAGATCCTGACGAGAACGGCCCTCTGCCTTGCTGTGGGTGCGTTCGCGGTCGCCGTTTCGATCGCAATCCGCGTGGCGGACCCGGCGCCGATCGCCTCGCTTCGGGACCAGACCTTCGATTTCTTTCAGCGGCTGACCCCGCGGACCTACGGCGACCTGCCGGTGCGCGTCGTCGACATCGACGACGCCTCCCTGTCGGACATCGGGCAATGGCCCTGGCCGCGCACCCGCGTCGCCGCCCTGGTGCGGCGCCTGGGCGAGCTCGGCGCCGCGACGGTCGCTCTCGACGTGATCCTGGCGGAGCCCGACCGCACCTCCCCGACCCGGATCGCCGACACCCTCGACCTGACCTCGCCGCAGCGGCAGCAGGAGCTCGCCGCGATCCTGAGCGGATTGCCGGACCACGACGCCGTCCTGGCCGATGCGATCCGCGGGGCCCCGGTGGTGCTCGGCTATGCCAGCACCGAACAGGCCAACGGAAGCCGCCCGTCGCGCAAGAGCGGTTACGCGACCGCCGGCGCGAACCCGGCGACCTTCCTGCCGCCCTTCGCGGGCGCCGTCACGAACCTGCCGATCCTCGACGCGGCCGCCAAGGGAGCGGGCAGCCTGAGCCTCGGGCCCCGCAACGAATCCGGCATCGTGCGGCGGCTGCCTCTCGTCTTCACCGACGGCCAGCAGCTCTACTCGGGACTCGTGCTCGAGGCCCTGCGGGTGGCGCAAGGGGCCTCCTCGGTCACGATCCGAAGCACCGGGGCCAGCGGCGAGAACGCCGGCGGCAAGGTCGCGACGGTCGACCTGCGGGTCGGCGACTTCCGCGTGCCGCTCGCGGCGCAGGGCGAGCTGATGCTCTACTACGACCACAACCGTCCGGAGCGCTACGTCTCGGCCCGGGACGTGCTCGACCCCGCCCAGACCGAGCGGGTCCGGCCGCTGATCGAGGGGCAGATCGTCTTCGTGGGCGCCTCGGCCTCGGGGCTGCTCGACCAGCGGGTCACCTCGCTCGGGCAGGTGGTCCCCGGCGTCTCCATCCACGCACAGGCCGCCGAGCAGATCCTCTCGCAGGACTTCCTGCGCCGGCCGGACTGGGCCGACGGGCTCGAGACCCTGGCGACGATCGCCTTCTGCCTCCTCGTCTCCTTCCTGCTCTTGACCTTGAGCGCCCGCTACGCCGCGGCGGTGATCACGCTCGTGAACGCGGCGATCCTCGGCGGGGCCTGGCTGGCCTTCACCGAGCTCAGGCTCCTGATCGACCCGGTCTTCGCGGTCCTGACGGCCTCGATCCTCTACTTCGCGATCACGGCGATCCTGTACTTCACGACCGACCGCGACAAGCGCTTCGTCCGCGAGGCCTTCGGCCGCTACCTCGCGCCCGAGCTCCTCGCCGAGCTCGAGCAGTCGCACGACAAGCTCAAGCTCGGCGGCGAGATCCGCGACATGACCATCATGTTCATGGACGTGCGGGACTTCACCCCGATCTCGGAGGTGCTCACCGCCGAGGAACTCATCGGCTTCCTCAATGCGCTCTTCTCGCCGCTCACCGACGCGATCCAGGTCGAGCGGGGCACCGTCGACAAGTACATCGGCGATTCCGTCATGGCGTTCTGGAACGCGCCGGTCAGCGTGCCGAACCACGCCGCCCATGCCTGCCGGGCGGCGCTGCAGATGGCGGCCGTCGTCGACCGGATGAACGCCGAGGATGCCTTCGGCTTCGCGGGCCGCGGCTCGCCCCACCTCAAGGTGAAGATCGGCATCGGGCTCAACACCGGCGAAGCCTGCGTCGGCAACATGGGCTCGGAGCGGCGCTTCAATTATTCGGTGGTGGGCGATGCCGTGAACATCGCGGCGCGGATCGAGTCGAGCTGCAAGGCCGTCGGCGTCACCGTGCTCGTGTCCGAGGACACCGCGCGGGCCGCACCGGGCTTCGCGTTCCTCGAGGCGGGCGCCGTGCCGCTCAAGGGCAAGTCCAACGCCGTGAAGCTGTTCGGCCTCGTGGGCGACGAAGCCCATGCCGCGACGCCCGCATTCCGCCGCCTTGCGGACGAGCACGCACGCCTGATCGCGGCCATCGCGGCGCAGGACCGCACAAAATCTCTGGAGGCGTTGCTTTCTTGCCGCGCTCTCTCGGGCAAAGAACTCGCGGCGTTTTATGAGGCTTTCACGAAGATCATCCGCGATCTTCCGGGTCTTCCCGAAGTGTCCAACGACATCCCCGCAATCGAGGCGGCCGCCATTTAAGTCATGCCGAAGCACTCGGGCCCCGCTCCGGCCTCGCCGGCGCCCGCCCATGCTCGGATCGACGGCTCGGAGATCGGGCGCCGACGGGAATTTTAAGGCCGCGTTAAGCTTAGGCCCGCCTGGAGCCGCGACGGAATCCGCCGTCGGCAGGTCGAAGCTCAACCGGTGCTTGACGCGCCCCCCTCCCCGACCTTTTATGGCGGCGGCGGGGCGAGCGACCTCCGGCAGGGATTTGCAATGCGACACTGGCTGACATCGCTGGCGGCGACGGCCTGCGTCTGCGCGGCGGCAGCCGTCGCGGCGCCGGCTTCGGCGCAGGCGCCCGGACCCGGCCAGGGCTTGAATGCCGTTCTTCAGGCCGCCGATCCGACGCTGCGGGCCGAATACGAAGCCCTCTTTCGCCGCATCCTCGCCAACCCGGCCGATCTCGACGTCAACTTCCGCTTCTCGGAGGTCGCCACCCAGATCGGCGACCTCGAGGCCGCGATCGGTGCGCTCGAGCGCATCGTGTTCTACAACCCGAACCTGCCGCGGGTGCGGCTCGAGCTCGGCATCCTGTATTTCCGCCTCGGCTCCTACGCGATGGCGCGAGAGTATTTCGAGAGCGCGATCGCCGGACCGGAGGTGCCGCCCGAGCTGACGAGCCGGGTGCGCGGCTTCCTCGCCGAGATCGACCGCCGGCTCAGCACCACGCAATGGTCCTTCTACGGCCAGACCGGTTTCCGCCACCAGACGAACGCGAGCGCCGGACCGTCGAGCCCGGTGGTGCGCTCCTTCGGAACGACCGGGCTGCTCGACCGCCGCTTCGTCCGCCGGCCCGACTGGAACGCCTTCGCGCTCGGGTCGCTGCGCCACATCTACGACTTCGAGAACCAGCGCGGCGACGTGTGGGAGACCAACGTCTCGACCTACAACGCGCGGCAGTTCCAGGTCAGGCGGCTCGACGTCAACCTGCTCGAGGTCCAGACCGGGCCGCGCTTCGCCCTCAACCCCGAGGAATGGCCCGGGGCCTATGTCCGCTCCTACTTCGTGGGTGGGGTGGTGGCGCTCGGCGGGTCCTATTATCTCGGCACCGCCGGCGCGGGCGTCGGGATCGGCACGTCCTTCGGCTCGCTCCTGGTCGAGCCCTTCGCGGAGTACCGCCGCCGCGACTTCGGCAATTCCCGGGACTACCCGACCGCGACGCAGCAGGAGGGCGACCTCTGGACGGCCGGCCTCGTCGCGGGAAGCCCGCTCGGCGGCCCCCTGCGCTGGCAGGCGCGCGCGGCCTATGTGGACAACGAGACGCAGGAGCGTTTCCGCTTCTTCGGCTTCCGGCAGGCGAACGTCGACGTCGCGCTCCCGTTCGACTTCACCGGCCCCTGGGGCGACCGGCCCTGGACGCTCACGCCCTATGCGGGTTTCAGCTACACCGATTACGACGCCCCGAACCGGGCGGTCGACCCGCGGGTGAGCCGCGAGGACCGGGAGTGGCGCGTCGGCGCCGGCATCGATCTGCCGCTGTACCAGAACATCGGCTTCGGCGCGCAGATCACCTACAGCCGGACGGATTCCAACATCCGGAACTATCGGCTCGACAATCTGGCGATCGGCTTCGGCCCGACCTTGCGGTTCTGAAGCGCCGGCGCGGCGCGGGCGGCGCTCCTTCGCCGCCCCGCATCTCTCGGGCCGTCAGAACACCACCACCGACCGGATCGACTTGCCCTCGTGCATGAGATCGAACGCCGTGTTGATCTCGTCGAGCGGCATGGTGTGGGTGACGAGATCGTCGATGTTGATCTTCCCCTCCATGTACCAGTCCACGATCTTCGGTACGTCGGTGCGCCCCCTCGCGCCCCCGAAGGCCGTGCCCTTCCAGACGCGCCCGGTGACGAGCTGGAACGGCCGCGTGGCGATCTCCCGTCCGGCTTCCGCGACCCCGATGATGATGCTTTCGCCCCAGCCGCGGTGGCAGCATTCGAGCGCCTGACGCATCACGTTCACGTTGCCGGTGGCGTCGAAGGAGAAGTCCGCGCCGCCGCCCGTCAGGTCCACGATCGCCTGCACGACCTTGTCGCCCCCGACCTCGTTCGGGTTGACGAAATGCGTCATGCCGAACCGCTCGGCCATGGCGCGTTTTCCCGGATTGATGTCGATGCCGATGATCTTGTCGGCGCCGACCATGCGCGCGCCCTGGATCACGTTGAGGCCGATGCCCCCGAGGCCGAACACCGCCACGTTGGCGCCGGGCCACACCTTCGCGGTGTACAGAACCGCGCCGATGCCGGTGGTGACCCCGCAGCCGATGTAGCAGATCTTGTCGAAGGGCGCGTCCTCGCGGACCTTGGCGAGCGCGATCTCGGGCAGCACCGTGAAGTTCGCGAAGGTCGAGCAGCCCATGTAGTGGAACACGGTGGCGTCGTCGCAGCGGAAGCGGCTGGTGCCGTCGGGCATCACGCCCTGACCTTGGGTGGCGCGGATGGCCGTGCAGAGATTCGTGCGCCGGGACAGGCAGGATTTGCAGTTCCGGCATTCCGGCGTGTAGAGCGGGATCACGTGGTCCCCGGGCTTCAGCGTCGTGACGCCGGCCCCCACCTCGCGGACGATGCCTGCGCCCTCGTGCCCCAGGATCGCGGGGAACTTGCCCTCCGAATCGAGGCCCGAGAGCGTGTAGGCGTCGGTGTGGCACACGCCCGTGGCCATGACCTCGACCAGCACCTCGCCGGCCTTGGGGCCTTCGATCGTGATGGTCTCGACGGTGAGGGGCTTCTTGGCCTCCCAGGCAACCGCGGCTCTCGTCTGCATGCCGGCTCTTCCTCTCGATGCGGGAGCGCATTTAGGGCGGGGGCGCAGGTCCTGCCAAGCCGGACCGCGGCGTTTCGCGCCGCGGCGGGGCGCGCCTTGCGTCCGAGACGACGATGGCCGGGCGGCATGTCGACGTGCGAACCGCGTCCGGGCGCCGGTCACCCGGACTCCGGCGGGTCTTCGGTCCCGTGTACGCCATCCGGCTCGAGGGTCCCGCATGGCGGTGTCGCCGCGAGAGCGGCGGCGATCGCGTGCCAGGCGGGCTTGCGCCGCAGGCGGCGGTCCAGGGGAAGCGGGCGCACCGGGGCACCGTCTTCGCGAGGCCGAAATGCGGAGAGCCAGGTGCGCGCGTCGGCGAGGCCCCAGGTCGTCACCGCGAGCGTCGGACAGGCTTCGAGCACGAGCCCTATGTGGCGGCGATAGGCGTCGGCCACCATGGCGTCGCGCCTGTCGCGGGGGCAGCGCCAGTCGGCGACATCCATCTCCGTGATCATGACGGAAAGCCCAAGCCCTGCGACCTCGCGCAGGAAGGCGGCCAGCGCCGGGTGGTCGCGCGGCTGGCTTCCCGCCTCGATGTGGGACTGCATCCCAAGGGCGTGGATCGGGGTCCCGGCCGCCAGTTCCCGCTCGAGCAGGTCGAGCATCGCCCGCCGCTTGGCGTCGGCATCGGGCGAGTCGTATTCGAGCCCCATCTCGTTGAGGACGAGCACCGCGCGGGCGTCGGCCTCCGCGGCCGCCCGGAAGGCGGCGCCGACATAGCCCGGACCGAAGGCGTCGAGAAAGGGAGAGGCGCGCAGGCCGCCGCTGCGCCCGTGATCGAGATCGAGGGGCTCGTTGACCACGTCCCAGGACGCGATCCGGCCCGCATAGCGGCCGACGGCCGCGCCGAGGTGATCAAAGGCGGCCGCGGCGAACCGGTCTCGCGGAGCCCCGGACCAGGGGGGCGGCACCGATTCGTGCCACCACAGGGTATGGCCGTGCACGGCGAGGCCGTGGGCGCCCGCGAAGCCCACCAGCGCATCGGCGGGCCCGTAGCCCACGCGCTCGACCGCGTCCCACTTCATCTCGTATTCGGCGGAGATCAGGCTGCACTCGCGAAGGAGCGCCGCCCGGTAGGCCTCCGAATCGAGGTCGGCGGTCGAGACCGCCGCCCCGAACAGCAGGCCGCGCGTCCGGGCGAGGTCGCGAAGGCCGGGGCGGTCCTGGGGGTGCGGCTTTCTCATCGGAGGTCGTGATCTATGTAAGGGATGGGTCTCCCGGGAGAACCCGGCCCGGACACCCGCATCTCGACCCCATGAAGATCCGCAACATCC
This sequence comes from Microvirga sp., assembly GCA_036263675.1. Taxonomy (GTDB): domain Bacteria; phylum Pseudomonadota; class Alphaproteobacteria; order Rhizobiales; family Beijerinckiaceae; genus Microvirga. The sequence goes on from DATAGO010000053.1 coordinate 56,514, forward strand.
TCCTCGCCCTCATCGCCTTCCTGGGCGTCGCGCTGATCGCCACCGTCGCGCTCCAGATCCGTGGCGAGGTCAGGGATTACCGGGAGGCGCAGCGGCTTTCGGCCTCGAACGCGGCACGGGAGCAGCTTCTGCGGGCCTCCGCGGCCCTGGCCGACGAGCGCACCGAAACCTACGGGCACCTGCTCGATCCGGTGCGCCGCCCCGGCCTGCCGCCGGGGGTCGAGGCCGCCCGAGGGCGGGTCGATGCCGCACGGGGCGCCGCCGAGGCGCTCATCCGCAAGGACACCGACCGCCTGAGCCACGCGGGGTCGAGCCTCCAGACGCTCGCCCATGTCGACCGGGAACTGAAGGGCCTGCGCGCCCAGGCGAACGCCGCCCTCGCCGCGACCGACGCCGCCGAGGGTCGACGGCTCGCGCCGCGCTGGTTTTCCGAGGTGACCCGGATCCTCGAAGAGGCCCAATCCCTGCGCCTGACCCTGCTGCAGCAGGAACGATCGCCGGATCCCGCGGCCCGCGCGGAGGCCTTGCTGCGCTACTATTCCGGCCTCCTCGCCGAGGCCGTCGCCCGCAATCACGCCCTGCTCACCCAGGCGCTCGCAGGCCGGGCCGGCCTCGGCGGCGCGGAGCTCGACGCCGCGAGCCGGAACGTCGGGCGGGCCCAGCTTGCCTGGGAGCTGATGAACGAGCAGCTCACCGCGCCCCTCGACCCGGGCGTCCGGGCAAGCCTGACCGCCGCGCGCGGGCAATACGCCACCGCGCTCAGCCCCTTGCAGGAGACGCTCCTGAGCTCCCTGCGGGGCCGCGCCTGGTCGTCCATCACCGCGGACCAATGGTCCGATGCCGCCCAGGCGGCGCTGCAGACGATCACGCGGTTGCAGGAGGATCTCCTGCGAAGCTCCCGCGAGCGCCTCGACGCCCAGGTGAGCCGGGCGCTGGGGTCGCTCGTGCTGTGGACGGCCCTCCTGCTCGCCGGGATCGCCGCCGTTTTCGCGAGCGGGCTCTTCGTCAGCCGACGGATCGTGTTCCCGCTCGAGGCGCTGCGGCGCGCCATGCTGCGCCTGGCCGAGAACGATCTTGCGACCCCCCTGCCGCGCTTCGCCCGGATGGACGAGATCGGCGAGATGAGCGACGCGCTGCGCGTCTTCAAGGCGAACGCGGTGCGGCGCCACCGCCTGCAGGAGGACAAGGAGACGCTGCACGCGCGCCTCACGGACACGTACCGCCAATTGCGGGCGGACCTCGACGCGGCCGCCACGATTCAGGCCGCGATGCTCCCCGCTCCCGCTTCGATCGCGGGCGTGCGGTACCGCGGCCTCTACCGTCCTTCCAGCGTGATCGCAGGCGACACCTACAACGTCCTCAAGCGCAACGACGGCCGCATCGGGTTCTTCCAGGTCGACGTCGCCGGGCATGGGGCGCCCGCGGCCCTCATCTCCGTGGCCTCCCACCATTCCCTGTCGCAGGCCCTCCTCAAGCAGGCGGACGGCATGCCGATCGAGGCGGTGGCGGCGCAGATCAACGACGACTGGCCGGAGGATCTGCCCTATTTCACGATGGTTCTCGGCGAAATCGACTCTCGGACCGGGCGCGGCGCCATCGTGCAGGCCGGACACCCGCCCCCGCTCCTGATCGGGCGCGACGGCGCGGTGCGCGCCATCGGGGAAGGCGGGCTTCCGATCGGGATGTTCGCGGGGGCGCAGTTCGATCCGGTCGCGTTCGACGTCGCCGAGGGCGATCGCCTCGTGCTCTATTCCGACGGACTGGTCGAAGCCCACAGCCCGTCCGGGGAGATCTTCTCGGAGGAGCGCCTGCTCGAGCTGGTGCAGTCCCGGGCCGATGCGGCCACGGAGACGCTCCTCGACGCCATCGATTCGGCGGTGCGGATCTGGTCCGGCGCCGACACTCTCGAGGACGACCTGAGCGTTCTGGTGCTGGAGCGCCTGCCGAGGCCCGTGCGGGGTCCGGCACTGCGCGCAGACGCGTCACGGGATCGCGCAGATGCGGTGGGTTAGGCATGGTGGACAGACCGGAGCGGCGCCGCTCGCGGCCGGGCCCGGATAGGGAAGAGGAGAGATCCCGATGCTCAGCGAAGAGCAGCGCAACGACGTTCTGATCGTGCGCGTCGACGAGAAACGCGTCGATGCCAGCAGGGCGCCGCTGTTCAAGGACGAGATGACGCGCCGCATCGAGGCCGGGCACACCCGCCTCGTCCTCGATCTCAGCGGCGTCGAGTTCGTGGACAGCTCGGGTCTCGGCGCGATCGTGGCCTGCCTGAAACGGCTCGGGCCGCGGGGCGACCTCGCGATCGCGGGCGCGAAGGGTCCCGTGAGCCGCCTGTTCACGCTCACCCGCATGGACAAGGTCTTTCGCCTGCACGACACGGTCGAGGCCGCGGTCGCGCAGATGTCGTCATGAGGGACGGCCCCGCGTCTGCGCCTCCCGATCGGCAGGATCGGGCGACGCTTCGGCGGCAGCGCGGGCCCGCAGGGTCCTGAAGGGAGTCCGGAACGATGTCGGTCGGGATGCGGCTTCATATCGACAGCGATTTCGACAAGGTCGCGCTGCTCGCCCGGGCCGTCCGGGCGCTGTGCGCCGAACTGCTCGACGCGGAAGCCGCGGATGCGGTCGAGATCAGCCTCGTCGAGGCGGTCAACAACGTGATCGAGCACGGCTACGAGGGAAAACCCGGACGCGACGTCGGCGTCGAGGTGTCGGTTCATCCCGACCGGATCGTGATCGAAGTCGTCGACCAGGCGGCCCCGATGAAATCCGGTGCCCTGAGCGAAGCCGCATCGGAGATCGTCTTCGACGAAACCAACATCGACAGCCTGCCGGAGGGCGGGATGGGGCTCGCCCTCATCCGCATGAGCATGGACGAAGTGGAGTACTGCGCCGCACCGGGCGAGAACCGGCTCCGTATGGTGAAGCGGATCCCCGCCCCCGCGGGCTGAGGCTTGCCCGGCGAGGCCCCGATCCGGGACGCAATCCCCGGCGGGGTTGAGGGACAGGAGCCCGGGACGCGATCTCCGGCGGCGTGCAGGGTCAGGAGCCCGGGACGCGATCCCCGGCGGTGTGCAGGGTCAGGAGCCCGGCAGGCGGCCGATGCGCTCCTGCAGGTCCGGAAAGGCGGCCGCGACGACGCCGAGCGCGGCGGCCAGTCCCGTGGGCGGTGCCGCGCGGTCGCTCTCGATGGCGGCCAGCACGGTCTCGACCCGCGGACGCGTCTCGCCCGCCGCAACCACCCCGAGTTGGACCGCCCCCGCGAGCGCGGTCAGGAGCGCCGCCCGCGCCTCCGGCGCGGCCGGGGCGGCGGTGTAGGCCTCCTCGGCCCGGCGCAGGGCCGCGCGGGCGCGATCGGCCACGGGCTCGGGCACCGCCGCCGGAGCGGGACGGGACCCGACCAGGGCCGCGTCGATGCGGCCGCGGATGCGCTCCTCCGTGTCGAGCGCCTCGAGGTAGATGATCACGCCCGTCGAGATCGCCAGCGCCAGGATGAAGACGATCTGGCCGCGCGCCTCGAGCAGGCCCTCTCTGAAGATCAACGGATTCTCCCTGGAACGGGCGCCGGATCGGGATCCGTCCGGAGCGCGACGCCGACGTCGCCCTCCTCGCCTCGGCGGCCCGAGGCTAGCGAATGGGCAACAATGGCCGAAAACTTACGTCAGCCGGTCGCCGTGGCAACCCTGGGCGGCTTCCGTCGCGGCATATCGGGCTGTTAGCGTCGGGATTCTCGCCTCCGCTCCAGATTCGAGACGCGTCACGATGGATTTCAAACGGCCTGCCTTCGGCCGTCGGCTCGCCGGCTTGCTGCTGCCCCTCGCTCTCAATCTGGTGCCGCTCGCCGCCGCGGCACAATCCGTGGACGAAACCGTTTCTCAGGCGCGCGCGGCCGCCAACGCCAGCAACAATCAGGAGGCGGTGCGCCTGTTCGAGCAGGCGATCCGCGCCGCGCCCGAGCGCCGGGGCGAGTTCCTGCTGGAGCTCGCCGATCAGCTCAGCTTTGCGGGCCGGCCCGGCGAGGCGGTGCCCCTCTATCGCGAGCGCCTCTCCGATGCCGCCTTGCCCGCGGACGCGCGCCGGCGCGCGGAGCGGGGCCTCGCCTTCGCGCTGCTCTGGAGCAGCCAGTTCGAGGACGCGATACCGGCCTGGCAGGCGATCGCGCAGAGCGCGCCCGGCGATGCGGAAGCCCGCAAGGCGCTCGTCGATGCGACGGTCGGGGCGGCGCGGGCTGCCGCGAGCCGTGGCGCCAACCGGGAGGCTGCGGGCTTTTTCGAGCGCGCCCTCGGCCTCGATCCCGCACGCCAGCTCGAGCTCGGCCGCGAATATGCCGACCAGCTCGCCTTCGCGGGCGAGCCCGCCCGGGCGGTGCCGCTCCATCGCGCGCGCCTTGCGCGCACGGATCTCGCCCCGGAGGAGCGGCAGCGGACCGAGCGGAGCCTCGCCTTCGCGCTCCTGTGGAGCAGCAGCTTCCAGGATGCCGTCCGCGCGTGGGAGCCCATCCTGCGCGCCGCCCCGGATGACGAGGAGGCCCGCAAGGCGCTCGCCGACGCCCTCGTCGGCTCCGCGCGCCAGGCGGCCGAGCAGCGCCGGAACGGCGATGCCGCAGCCCTCTTCCGCCGGGCCATCGAGACGGCGCCGGCCCGCCGCCAGGAACTCCTGCCCGAACTCGCCGACCAGACCGCCTATGCCGGCCGGCCCGGCGAGGCCGTGCCGCTCTATCAGGAAACCCTGCGCCAGGGCGACCGCTCGCCGGCCCAGAGGGCGCCCATCCAGCGCAACCTCGCCTTCGCGCTCCTGTGGGCCAGCCGGTTCCAGGAGGCGGTCGGCGCCTGGGACCAGATCTTCCGCGCCAGCCCGCGCGACGAGGAGGCCCGCAAGGCCCTGAGCGACGCCCTCGCGGGCCTCGCCCGCCAGACCGCGGAGCGCCGCCGCAACGCCGACGCCGCAACGCTGTTCCGCCGCGCCGTCGAGACCCTGCCGGCCCGCCGCGGGGAACTTCTGCCCGAGCTGGCCGACCAGACCGCCTATTCCGGACGGCCCGCGGATGCGGTGGCGCTCTACCAGGAGGGCCTGCGGCAGGCGGACCGGCCCGAGGCGGAGCGGCAGAGGCTCCAGCGGGGCCTGGCCTTCGCCCTGCTGTGGAGCGGCCGCTTCCGCGAGGCGGTGCCGGCGCTCGAGGGCGTCCTCGCCCGCAGCCCCGGCGACGAGGATGCCAGGAAGGCTCTCGCCGACGCGCGCTCCGGCACGGCCCGTTCGCCCGCCGACCGCTCGGAGCCTCAGGGCGCGGAGCCGCCTCGCGGCGCTTCGCCCGAGGCGGCTCCGGCCGCGGCCGCGCCCCCGGCTGCCCCTGCTCCGGCCGCGCCTGCGAGCCCGGCCGACCGGGCGATCGCCGAAGCCCGGGCTGCGGCGGGACGGGGCGCCAACAAGGAGGCCGCTGCCCTCTTCGCCCGCTCGGCCGAACTCGATCCCGCCAGGCGCCGCGACGTCCTGCGCGAATGGGCCGATCAGGTCGCGTTCTCGGGCGACCCGGCGCGCGCCGTCCCGCTCTACCGCGAGGCCCTGCGCCGGCCGGACCTCGCGGCCGAGGACCGTCAGAAGACCAACCGCGCCCTCTCGTTCGCGCTCCTGTGGAGCAGCCAATGGGACGAGGCCATCGGGGCCTGGACCGAGATCGTGCGCGGCGAGCCGCGCGATCAGGAGGCCCGCAAGGCGCTCTCCGACGCCCTCGTGGGCGCCGCCCGCGCGGCGGCGGAGCGCAGCCGCAACGGGGACGCCGCCAACCTGTTCCGCCGGGCGATCGACACCCTCCCCGGCCGACGGCAGGAGCTTCTGCCGGAATTCGCCGACCAGCTCGCCTTTTCGGGCCAGCCCCGCGCCGCCGTGGTGCTCTATCGCGAGGGCCTGAGGGTCGGAAACCGGTCGCCGGCCGAGCGCCTGCGCCTGCGGCGCGGTCTCGCCTTCGCGCTCCTGTGGAGCAACCAGTGGAGCGAGGCGATCGAAGCCTGGCGCGCGCTCGTGCGCGAGAACCCGCGCGACCAGGAGGCCCGCAAGGCCTATGCCGACGCCCTCGTGGGCGGCGCCCGGGAGGCCGCGGGCGAGAGCCGCAACGCCCAGTCCGCCGCGCTCTTCGCGCGGGCCATCGCGGTGGCGCCCGAGCGCCGCCGCGAGCTGCTGCGCGAATACGCCGACCAGGTGCTCTATTCCGGCCAGCCGCTCGCCGCGATCCCGCTCTACCAGGAGGTTCTGCAGCGCGGCGACCTGACCGCGCAGGAGCTCCGCCATGCCCGGATCGGCTTGGCCCGCGCCTATTCCTGGAGCAACCAGCCCGATCTCGGCCTGCCCTACTACACGGCGATCCTGCGGGCGGACCCGGCCGATTTCGAGGCGCTCGTCGGACGGGGCCAGGCCCTGAACGCGGTCGCGGCGCATCGGGCCGCGCTCGCCGATTTCGAAGCCGCGCTGGCGCTGAGGCCAGGCAATGCCGACGCGCTCCGCGGCGCCGGACGGGCGGAGACGTCGCTCGGCCTGCACCGGGTCGCGATCGGGCGCGTCGCGCCGCTCGTCGCCGGGGGAGACCGGAACCCCGAGACCCTGCGCATCGTGGCGGACGCCCGCCGCGCCATGGGCCGCCCGGACCTCGCCGAGGACGCCGCGCTCGCGATCCTCGGCATCAAGCCCGACGACGAGGGGGCGCAGCGCCTCCTCGCGGACCTGCATCGCGAGCGGCGGCCCCTCGCCCAGGTCGAAGCCCAGCAGATCCGCCGCTCGGACGACCTGCGGATCAACGGCGTCCTCGCATTCTCGGAATTCACCTTCGACCGCGGCCTCGTGAAGCTCGCGCCGCAATTCCGGCACCTGAGCCACCGCGGCGGCTATTTTCCGGACGTGGACGTCTACAGCTTCGGCCTGCGCGGGCGTCAGCGCTTCAACGACTGGCTCGAGGTCAAGACGGACTTCTTCGTCAACTCGGAGGAGGAGCCGGCCGACAAGGACGTGTCCTTCACCCACGACACGACGCTGAGCTTCATCCCGAGCGACGTATGGCGGCTCAACCTCCAGGCCGCGCGGCGCTATCCCGACGAGAACCCGATCTCGATCGTCAACGACGTGTTCCAGAACGACTTCGGCGGCTCGGTCGAGTTCACGCCGAGCTACGACCTGAAGGTGACGGGCCGCGGCCTCTTCAGCACCTATACGGACGGGAACGAGCGCGCCTGGGGCCAGCTCGAGATGGCGCGCCGCGTGGCGATCAAGCCCGACATCCTGCTCGGCGCGCGCCTCACGGCCTTCGACTTCGAGAAGGTGTTCGACAACGGCTACTGGAACCCGGATCGCTACCAGTCCGCCGAGGCGACGTTCCAGTCGTACGGCCAGATCACCGACAGGCTCTCCTACGACGTGCAGCTCGCCGGCGGCTGGGCCTGGACCCAGCCCGGCACGGACGGGGCGGTCTATGCCGGCACCGCGCGCCTGAACTACCAGTTCCACCCCGACGCCACGGTCTCGCTCTTCGCCAACCACCTCACGTCGCATGTGCGCTCCGGCGAGACCGGCGGCGTGGCGGACGAGGGCAACGACCGGCCCTTCCGGCGCAACGTGCTCGGGGCCCAGCTCCAGGTTCGCCTCGGCACGCCCGCCGGCGTCTTCGCGCCGGATCCGAAGCCCGCGGCGGCCCCCGCGGCTCTCCCGGTCTTCACCTGGACGGGCTTCTACACCGGGGTGAACTTCGGCTGGGGGTTCGACGAGGACGAGGTCCGCCGCGGGCGCCTCGAGACGGCGCGGCCGGGCGGGGGCGCCTTCGGGGTCCGGCCGGCGGTCCCCGGCACCACGTTCTTCACGCCCGCCAGGATCAACAACGACGACAGCGGCCTCACCGGCGGCATCCAGGCCGGGTACAGCGTCCAGCACGGGCGGTTCGTGGCCGGGATCGAGGCGGACCTCCAGGCGATCGACCTGGGCGACGTGCCGGGCCGCAGGCTCCCTGGCGGCTCGTTCTTTGCCGCGCCGCGGGTCAGGGCCGGCAACCCGACCGTCGGGATCCAGCCGCCGATCTTCGGCGACCCCAACGTGTTCTTCCGCAGCAACAATCCCCTCAACGACGAGCACGAGATCGACGCCTTCGCGACGCTGCGGGGCCGCCTCGGCATCGCCTTCGACCGGACGCTCGTCTACGCCACCGGCGGCCTCGCCTGGAAGACCGACGGATCGGACGACGCCGGCCGCGCGGGCCGGCCCGTCGCCGGCTTCTACTCGCCGCTCGCGCCGGGCGCCGCGGCGCGCGGCCGGCAGGTCCTGAGCCGCGCCGGGACCGGATCCGACGACGAGGTCTTCGGCTTCGCGGCGGGCGGCGGCATCGAATACGCCTTCACGAACACGATCATCGGCCGTCTCGAGGGCCTCTATGCCGCGTTCGCCGACGAGGGCGGCGGGCGGGGCGAGCGGATCGTGGGCGTGACCAACACCGGGCGTGCCGTCACCTATTCCGCGCGGGTCGACGAATCCATCCGGTTCGGCCTCATCCGGGGCGGTCTCAACTTCCGCTTCGACACCCGCTAGGCCCCGTCCCGCCCGGACGGACCCCGGCCGGGAGCGATGCGGCCGCGGTCCCGGGGCGGCAGGCCGCTATTTCCAATCCGGTCCCTGTCACATAAGTATCGCCGAAAGCCGCTAGCGCGGCAGGACGTTCGAAGCCCGGGAGGTTGGTTCTCGCCATGAAGCGCCTGTTCGTCTCCGCATTCCTCGCCCTGCTGCCCGCGGCGGTCTCCGCCCAGGAGGTGTCCGGCAAGCTCGTTCTCTACACGAGCCAGCCCAACACCGACGCCCAGCAGACCCTCGACGCCTTCAAGGCCAAGCACCCGAAGGTCGACGTCTCCTTCGTGCGCGACGGGACCCCCCGCATCCTCGCCAAGCTGCGCGCGGAGTTCGAGGCCGGCCAGCCCCAGGCGGATCTCCTCCTCATCGCCGACAGCGTCACCATGGAGGGCCTGAAGAAGGAGGGCCGCCTCCTGGCCCATGAGGGCGCGGACGTCTCGGCCTATCCGGCCGGCACGCACGATCCCCAGAAGCACTGGTTCTCGACCAAGCTCATCACGACGGGCATCGTCTACAACACCAAGGCCCCGATGAAGCCGGCCTCCTGGACCGACCTCCTCAAGCCGGAGGCCAAGGGTCAGGTCACGATGCCGAGCCCGCTCAGCTCCGGCGCGGCCCTGATCCACGCGGCGACCCTGACCGGCACCCTGCCGGGCGGCTGGAAGTACTACGAGGGCCTCAAGGACAACGCCGCGACCGCGGGCGGCGGCAACGGCGACATCCTGAAGAGCGTCGCGGGCGGCGAGAAGCTCTACGGCGTCATCGTCGACTTCATGCCGATCCGCGAGAAGGCGAAGGGCGCTCCCGTGGAGTTCGTGTTCCCGAAGGAGGGCGTCTCCGCCGTGACCGAGCCGGTCGCGATCCTGAAAGCCACCAAGAACCCCGAAGCCGCCAAGGCCTTCGTGGACTTCGTGCTCTCAAAGGAGGGCCAGGAGCTCGCGCTCAAGCAGGGCTACATCGCCGCCCACCCGGCCGTCGCCCTCCCCGCAGGCTACCCCGCCCGGGAGAACATCAAGGTCATGGGCTTCGATGCCGCCAAGGCGCTCGCGGACGAGACCAAGAACAAGACCACCTTCGCCGACATCTTCGGCCAGTAGCCCCCTCGCGCCCGGGCCCTCCCGCCGACCCGCGGGAGGGCCCTTGCGCATCCCAGGCCCATGAGATCCCGCACGGAATCCCTGCTCGAGCGGGGAGGCGCAGGCCTCCTCGCTTTCGTCGTCCTGGCGGTCCTCGTCTTCGACCTCCTCCCGGCCGGGCGCCTCCTCCTCGCGGCCGTGGCGCCCGGCGGCACCTTCGCGCCCGAGCGCGCGCTCGAGGTCGTGTCGAGCCGCGGCGCCGTGCGCGCCACGGTCGCGACGCTCGAGACCGCGTTCTGGTCGGGCCTGCTCGCCCTGGGGCTCGGCACCGTCATGGCGCTGATCCTCGGCACCTCGGACGCGCGCGGACGGCGCCCGGCCTCGTTCCTGTTCGTGCTATCGACGATGATCTCGCCCCAGGTGGTGGCGCTCGCCTTCCTGACGCTCGCCGGACCCGCCTCGCCGCTCCTGAATTCCTTAGGGCTCGCGCCGCCGCCCGGGAGCGCCAACCCCTTCATGGGCCGCGGCGGCATCATCCTGGTGCTCGGCCTCCACCACGCGCCGCTCGTCTTCGTGATCGTCACCGCGGGCCTGAAGCGCATCCCGCGCTCGCTCGTCGAGGCCGCGCGGGTCGACGGCACGCCGCCGCGCCGGATCACCACCGGCATGGTCCTGCCGCTGCTGCGACCGCACCTCGTCTCGGCCGGCCTCCTCGCCTTCGTGGCGGGCGCGGGCAATTTCGGCATCCCGGCGCTCCTCGGCCTGCCCGTGAACTACCTCACCCTCGCGACCCTGATCTACCGCAGGCTCTCCAGCTTCGGGCCGCAGGTGATCGGCGACGTCGCGGCGCTCGGCGTTCTGGTCGCGGTGGTCGCGGGCGCCTGCGTGCTCATGAGCGGCCTCGTCCTGCGGCGGGAGGCGGTGCGCACCGAGGACGAGGCGCCGCTCGAGCCCTACGCGATGCTCGGGCCGCTGCGCGGGGCCGCAACCGTCTTCGTGTGGGCGGTGCTCGGACTCGCGCTCGCGCTGCCGATGCTCTCGCTCCTGACTGCCGCCCTCGTCCCGTCCTACGGCGTGCCGCTCACCCCCTCGACCGCGACGCTCGCGAACTTCGTCGAGGTGCTCGTGCGCCAGCAGGTGACCACGCGGGCCTTCACGAATTCGCTGCTCTATGCCGGCGGCTCCGCCCTCGTGCTCGCCGCCTTCACGATCCCCCTCGCCTACATGCTGGTGCGGCGCGCGGGGCGGAGCGCGCAGGTCATCGCGGCGCTCGTCGAGGTGCCCTACGTCCTGCCCGGCGTCGTGCTCGCCATCGCCTGCATCCTGCTCTTCCTGCGGCCCCTTCCTCTCGTCGGGGTGTCGCTCTACGCGACGCCCTGGATCATTGTCTTCGCCTATCTCGCCCGCTTCCTCCCGGTCGCCCTCAAGCCGACGCTCGCCGCCATGGCGCAGGTGGACGTTGCGCAGGAGGAAGCGGCGGCGCTCGATGGCGCGCGCCTCTGGCGGCGGCTGCGCACCATCGTGGCGCCGTCGCTCCTCCCCGCTGCCGTCGCGGGCGGACTCCTCGCCTTTCTGCTGGCGTTCAACGAGCTCACGGTCTCGGCGCTCCTGTGGTCCGCCGGCACCGAGACGATCGGGGTCGTGCTCTACAGCCTGGAGGAGGCCGGGCTCGCGAGCCCGGCCGCCGCGATCGCGGTCGCGACCGTCGCGGTGATCACGCTCACGATGCTCGCCCTCGACCTGATGGGCTCGCGCCTGCCGCCGGGAGTGCTGCCCTGGCGGCCCTGACGGAGGGTGTGCGGCACAGCGGGTCGCATCCCTTCAGCCGAGTCCCAGGAGGCCAGCCGACAGCGCGTCGGCGAGGTCGCGGTACTCCTCGAGCCAGAGCACGGCGGCCATCGCCGCCACATGCAGCACGACGAGGCCCGCATAGGCGCCGGCGACGGCGAGCACCCCCTGCCCGTCGAGCGGCGCGGCCGCGGCCGACGGTTTCGGCATGGCGCTCCAGGCGAGCGCGCCGAGGACGAAGAACACGAGCAGCACCTTGGCATCGAGCCAGAGCGCGAGAGCCGCGCCGGCGAGGACCAGACCGCCCGAGATCGCGAACCAGGCCCGGTCGCCGAGGGGCCGGATCAGCGCCTGCGTCACGCGTCCGCCGTCGAGGGGCGGCACGGGCAGGAGGTTGAACAGGTTCGCGGCGAGCAGCACCAGGGCGGCAGCCGCGAACCAGGCGGATGCGCCGAGGCAATAGAGCCCGAGGCAGGCGAGTCCCGGCACGAACCCGAACACGGGCCCCATCAGCATGATCGTCGCCGCCTCGCCGTCCGAGCCGAAGCCCCGGCTGCCGACCGCGACTCCGCCGAAGAACGGCACGAGATACATGCGCGCGGCCGCATGCCCCTGCCGGCGCATCGCCCAGACATGCCCGTATTCGTGGACCACGAGGCCCGCCAGCAGAGCGAGGCCGAGCGAGATGCCGAATTCCCAGCAGAGCCACGCGATCGCGCTCGCGGCGAGCGCGGCCTGGACCCGGGTCGGCCCGGAGCGCCGCGCCCGCCCGCCCGCACCGGCCGGTCCGGCGGAATCGGCGCCGTGCTGCGCAAGCTCGCCGCGGGCGATGAGGCCGAAGAACTGATTGAGCAAGGGATAGCGCAGGCGAACCCAGAAGCCGTTCAGGAGCGCGCCGCGCTCGACGGCATATTCCGAGGTGAGGACCGTGCGGCCGTCCTCCTCGGAGAGGCGGTAACGGGCGACGATGAGGTCGCCGTACGCGCTCCGGCCGCGCCAGAGATAGCGGTTGAGACCCTCGAGGGCGACGAGCGGCTCAGACCGGACGATCCGGTAGCGGATGAGGTCTCCGGTCTCGTAGGCGATCGCCATGTCGCCCTCTGCCTCGTCGACCCACTCGATCGAGCGGACGGCGGGGATCCAGATCCGCTTTCCCGGCCGGATGTCGATCAGGTCCCAGACCCGTTCCAGCGGCGCATCGAAGGTCAGGCGGCCGCGGTAGAACTGGCGCGGGCGGTTCACGTAGACCCCGTAGCCGGCCACGGCGAGGGCCGCGGCGACGAGGAGCATATCGGTGACGGGCAGCATGGCGTCGGCCTCCGGCATCGCCTCACTCCTACCGGAGCGATGCCGCGGGGGAGGTGCGCGGACTCACGTCACCCCCATGCGGCGGAGGTCCGCGGACCCACGTCGCCCCCTGCGGCGGCGGTGCGGGACGGCTAACCCGCCGTGGTCAGGACCACGTTGACGGCGAGCGCCAGGATCACGGTGTTGAAGAAGAACGACACCACGCCGTGCAGGAGCGTCGCCTTCCGCATGCGCGTATCGGTCACCTGGACGTCCGACACCTGCGCGGTCATGCCGACCACGAAGGCGTAGTAGAAGAAATCCCAGGAGCCGGGCTCCCGGGTATGCGGGAAGTCGAGGCCGCCGGCATCGGACGCCATGGCGTCCGCGCGCCTGGAATAGAACAGATGGGCGTAGTGGAACGCCATGATGACGTGCAGGGTCGTCCACCCCAGCGGCACGGTGAGGATCGATACGGTCAGGTGGATCGCGTCGGGCTTGCCCGGGTCGTTCAGCAGCGAGACCATGCCGCCGAGGCTCGAGGCGATCGCGAGCAGCGTGAGGACGACGATGAGCCCGATCCCCTCGTCCTCCCAGGCGGCGCGGCGGCGGATATAGGCCGGCGTGATGCGATGCAGCATGACGGCGGTCGAAGCCAGGTAGGCGCCGAAGAAGACGAGACCGGCGACCGGCAGGCGCAGCGGCATGTGGAGGCGATCGAGGACCAGCCACGTGATGCCGCCGAGCAGGGCGGCGCCGTAGAACCGAACGTGTCGCCTCACATGGGCGCGGTTGCGCGACGGCATTCAGGTCCCTTCGCGGGCGGATGCGATGGTCCGCTTCCTGGGGAGCAGGGCGGACCATCGCGGACATCCCCGACGTCGTCCGCGACCGTAGCGCGGTTCCTCGCTCGCCGACCAGAGGGTGCGGGTCGCGCGGCCTCTGTCCCTGGTCTTCCGGACGAAGTCTCCGACCGTACGTGCCATGGGCTCCTCCGGGGCCGGGACGCGCGCCGCCGCGGCCGCGGCTGGCGGGACAACTTGCCCCGCCGCGGGCCCCTTCGAAGCGGGCCGCTCCGCCGCCCGGAACGGAGAGGAGACTTGGCGGTTGAGGTCCGGACCCGGGGACCGCACAGGGAAGGCAGAGCATGTTCGATTGGATCGTCGGCTGGGTGGAGGGCGGCGGCTATGTCGCGATCGCGCTCCTGATGCTGCTCGAGAACGTGTTTCCGCCGATCCCGTCCGAGCTCATCATGCCGCTCGCCGGGTTTTCGGCCGCGAAGGGCAACCTCAACATCGTGGGCGTCATCCTGGCGGGCACCGCGGGCTCGCTCGCGGGCGCCTTCTTCTGGTACTGGATCGGCCGCGCGGTCGGCGCCGACCGCCTGAAGGCCTTCGCGCGCAACCACGGCCGGTGGCTGACCCTTCAGCCCAGCGAAATCGACAAGGCCCGTGCGGTCTTCGACCGGCACCGCGCCGTGGCCCTGTTCGTCGGCCGCCTGATCCCGACCGTGCGGACGCTGATTTCCGTGCCCGCGGGCGTGAACCGCCTGCCCGTCGCGGTCTTCACGCTCTGGTCCCTGCTCGGCACGGCCCTTTGGACGTCCCTCCTCGCCGGCGCGGGCTACCTGCTGCAGAGCCAGTACGAGCGCGTCTCGGAGTGGCTGAACCCGGTCTCCAACGCGGTCCTGGCCCCGCTCGTGCTCTGGTACCTCTACCGCGTCATCCGGTTCCGCGCCGATTGATCGGGGCCCCGGCCCCGCGCCGGCCGGTCGCCCCGCCGCGACCCGGAACGAAGGCGCCCCCCAGCGACTTATCAACGGCAAAGCTTGAGGCACGGGGCGCTCCGACCGGACCGCCCGGAACGGGGTTCATGGCGCAGATCTTCTCACGCCGGGCCGATGCGGCGCTCCGGGTCGTGCTGGTCCTCGCGGGGCTGGCCGTCTTCGGGGCGGGCGCGCTCGCCTATGCGTGGTCGCGGTCGGGCAGCGCCTGGAACGTGGGCAAGCCGGCGGCGCAGCCGATCCCCTTCCGCCACGATCTCCATGCCGGCACGCTGCGGCTCGATTGCCGCTACTGCCATTCGAGCGTCGAGCGCGCCGCGCATGCCGGCATGCCCTCCGCCCAGACCTGCATGACCTGCCACTCGCAGGTCTGGGTCGGGGCGAGCACGCTCGAGCCGCTCCGGTCGAGCCTGGCGCTCGACCAGCCGATCGCCTGGACCTCCGTCCACCGGCTGCCGCCTTACGCCTATTTCCACCACGGCATCCACGTCGCGAAGGGCGTGGCCTGCGAGACCTGCCACGGGCGCGTCGACCAGATGCCGAAGACCGTGAAGGCCGAGACCCTGTCGATGGGGTGGTGCCTCGATTGCCATCGCGATCCGACGCCTCGCCTCCGGCCGAAGGGCGCCGTGTTCGCCTTCGGGTGGCAGCCGCACGACGGCGCCCTGCCGGCCGACCTCAAGGCCTTCTACCAGGCGGCCGCTCCGCGGCTGACGAGCTGCAGCACCTGCCACCGGTGAGCCATGGCGATCCGCATCCCGCCCTTCCTGCCGCACGACGCCCCTGACGGGCGGCGCCTGTGGCGCAGCCTGGAGGAATGGGCCGAGGCCCCGGAGGTGCGGTCCTGGCTCGAAGCGGAGTTCCCGGACCTCGCGCAAGCGGGCGTCGACCGCCGGACGTGGCTGCGCCTCATGGGCGCCTCGCTGGCGCTCGCGGGGCTGTCGGCCTGCGGCGGAGGCAGCCCTCCCGGCGATCCGCCGCTCCTGTCCCCGGTGGCGCACCGCCCGGGCCTCGTCGCGGGACAGCCTGTCCGGATCGCGACCTCGCTCGATCAGGACGGCACCGGGTTCGGGGTGCTCGTGAAGGCGCAGGACGGGCGGCCGATCAAGGTCGAGGGCAATCCGCTTCACCCGGCGAGCCTCGGCGCCACCAGCGTGTTCGCAGAAGCCGAGATCCTCTCCCTCTACGATCCCGACCGCTCGCGCGGGCCGACCGAGAACGGGGCGGAACGGTCCTGGGAGGAATGCGAGCGCTTCCTCCGGCCCCTGCGCAACGAATTCGTGGTCCGGGAGGGGCGCGGCCTTCATGCGGTGCTGCCGCCGCTCGCCTCGCCGAGCGTGGAGCGCCTCGTCGAGGCGGCGCGCGGGCTCCTGCCGCATGCGCGCTGGTATTCGCATGCGGCGCTGGCGGAGGGCGGGCGCATCGAAGGCGCCGTCCGCGCCTTCGGGCGGCCGGTCGACCTGGTGCACGAACTCACCCGGGCGGACGTGATCGTCTGCCTCGGGGGCGACCTGTTCGCGACGGGGCCCGGGCACGTGCGCTATGCCGCCGACTACCAGGCGCGCCGGCGGGACGGGGCGCGGCCCCTGCCCCGCCTCGTGGCGGTCGAGAGCACGCCCGGCCTCACCGGGACGCGGGCGGATGCCAGAATCGCGTTGCGGCCGAGGGACTTGGAAGCGTTTGCCCGGGCGGTCCTCGCGGCCCTCGACGGGGCGGCGCCCGCGGATGCGCACCCGGAAGCCCTGCGGGTCGCCGCCGACCTGCGGCGGGCGGGGGCGAGCGGGCTCGTCGTGGTCGGGCGGGAGCAGCCGGCCGCGATCCATGCGATCGGCCACGCCGTCAACGCCCGCCTCGGGGCCTTCGGGACCACGACCCGGGCGATCGGACCGGTCGGGCCGATCCGGTCCATTCCGGACCAAAACGGTTCCATGGTGGAACTGGCCGAGACCCTCGCGGCGGGGCGCGCGGAGGCGCTCCTGATCCTCGGCGCCAACCCGGCCTACGACGCGCCCGCAGACCTCGACCTGGCGGCGCTGATCGGCCGCGTGCCGCTCTCGCTCCATCTCGGCACCCACCGCGACGAGACCGCGCTCGCCTGCCGCTGGCACGTGCCGCAATGCCACGCGCTCGAGGCCTTCGGCGACCTGCGCGCCCACGACGGCACGGCGGGCCTGCGTCAGCCCGCGGTGACGCGCCTCGCGCCGAGCCTCGGCCTGGAGGAGACCCTGAGCCTCCTCGTCGGCCAGGCCGCCGACGGGCGCGGGATGCTCCGGGCGACCTGGCAGGAGGTCCTCGGCGAGGATGCCGATTCGCGCCTCGCGCAGGCGCTGGAGGACGGGGTCGTCGAGGGCACCGCGTTCGAGCCCCTGCCGGTCACGCTGCGCGACGACTGGGACCGGGGCACCGCCGCCCGGCCCGCCGCCGCCCTCGACATCGTGTTCGCGCCGGACCCGTCGGTCGGCGACGGGCGCCATGCCAACAATGCCTGGCTCCAGGAACTGCCGAAGCCGCTCACCAAGCAGGTCTGGGGCAACGCCGCCCTGATCGCCCCCGAGACCGCCCGGAGCCTCAAGCTCGCGACGGGCGACGTGATCGAGATCGCCTCGGGCGGGCGGACGCTCGCGGCGCCGGTCTGGGTGCTGCCCGGCCATGCGCCCGACACCCTCACCCTGCCGCTCGGCTACGGCCGCTGGCGCGCGGGTTCGGTCGGCAACGGCGTCGGCTTCGACGCCTACCGGCTGCGCCATGCCGCGCATCCGTGGATCGCCGCGGGCGAGGCGCGCCCGCTCGGGCGGCGGGTGGAGCTGATCTCGACCCAGCTCCACCACGCCCTGCCGTCGCGCGACATCGTCCGCGTGGTGGCGCCGGGCGAAGGCGTGACGCCCGAGCCGGCCGCGCGCCCCTCGCTCTATCCCGAATGGCCCTATCCCGGCCCCGCCTGGGCCATGGCGATCGACCTCGACGCCTGCATCGGCTGCAACGCCTGCGTGGTGGCCTGCCAGGCCGAGAACAACATCGCGGTCGTCGGCCCCGACCAGGCGGCGCGGGGACGCGAGATGCACTGGCTGCGGATCGACCGCTACTACGCCGGCCCGCCGGAGGCGCCCGACACCCTGTTCCAGCCCGTGCTCTGCATGCACTGCGAGAAGGCGCCCTGCGAGGTCGTCTGCCCCGTGAACGCCACCGTGCATTCGTCGGAGGGGCTCAACGACATGGTCTACAACCGCTGCATCGGCACGCGCACCTGCTCGAACAACTGCCCCTACAAGGTGCGCCGCTTCAACTTCCTCGACACCCGCTCCACGGCGTTCGCCACGCCCGCGGACGCCTTCAACCCGCAGGTCACCGTGCGCGACCGCGGCGTGATGGAGAAATGCACCTATTGCGTCCACCGCATCTCGGCCGCGCGCGTCGAGGCGCGGATCGAGGAGCGCGGCATCCGCGACGGCGAGGTCGTGACCGCCTGCCAGCAGGCCTGCCCCACGCAGGCGATCGTGTTCGGGGACGCGAACGATGCGGACAGCGCGGTCGCCCGCCTCAAGCGCTCGCCCCGGAACTACGCGCTCCTCGGCGACCTCAACACGCAGCCGCGCACGACCTATCTCGCGCGGATCGAAGCGGACGGGGACGGAACATGAGCCTTGTCTCGCACGACGCTTTCCGCCGAGCCGTGCCCGCAGGAGGCGCCCCGTGACGAGCGAGGCGCGCACCTTCACGACGCCGATCGCGGAGGCGCCGCTCGCGCGCCGCTTCGGCTGGCCGTGGCGGATCGCGCTCGCCCTCGCGCTCGGCCTCGTGGGCCTGCTCGGCCTGACGCTCGGCGCGTCGCTCTGGTGGGGCGTGGGCCTGTGGGGCATCAACATCCCCTTCGTCTGGGGCTTCGACCTCATCAACTACGCCTGGTGGATCGGCATCGCCAACGGGGCGAGCCTGTTCGCCGCGATCCTCGTGCTGCGCCAGAACAGCCTGCGCACCGCCGTGAACCGCTTCGCGGAAGCGGTCGCCCTCTTCGGCGTGATCTGCGCCGGCATGTTCCCGATCGTGCATCTCGGGCGGCCGTGGCTGTTCTATTGGGTCTTTCCCTACCCGGCCACCTACGAAGTCTGGCCGCAGTTCCGCAGCACGCTCACCTGGGATTTCTGGGCCATCAGCACCCACGCGGTGGTCACGACCCTGCTCTGGTATGTCGGCCTGATCCCGGACCTCGCGACCTTGCGCGACCGCGCCCGCTCGCCCCTGGCGCAGCGGCTCTACGGCCTCGGCGCGCTGGGCTGGCGCAGCTCGGTCCGCCACTGGGCCCACCATCAGGCCGCCTACCGCCTCGTCGCCGTGCTGGTGCTGCCGCTGATCCTCGTCATGCAGAGCACGGTCGCCTTCGAGTTCGCGAGCACCCTGATCCCCGACTGGCACGAGACGCGGCTGCCCCTGCATTTCGTGGCGACCGGCCTCGCGCAGGGCCTCTCGATGGTGCTCCTGATCGGCATGCTCCTGCGCTGGGGGCTGCGGCTCGAGCGCCACATCGACGACCGCGACCTCGACCTTCTCGGCAAGCTCGTGCTCGCGAGCGCGCTCGCCTCGGGCTACCTCTATGCGGACGAACTGGTGCTCGCGCTCCTCGCCGAGCCCACGGAGCGCATGGCGACCCTCAACCGGGTCATGGGCGATTATGCCGGTTCCTTCTGGGCCGCGCTCGTGTTCAGCGTCGCGATCCCGCAGCTCCTGTGGCTGAAGGCGGCCCGGCAGAGCGTCGTGGCCGGCGTGTTCGTCGGCATCGCGATCAGCGCGGGCGTGTGGTTCGACCGCTTCTCCATCGTGGTCGGCGGTTTCCAGCGCGACTACCTGCCCTCGACCTGGCGCGCCTATGCGCCCACGCTGGTCGAGACCGGGCTCCTCGTCGGCACGATCGGCCTGTTCGCGGCCCTCGTCCTGCTCTTCGCCCGCCTGCTGCCGGTGGTCTCGATGTTCGAGTCGCGCCACGACGAGCACGAGGACCGGGCATGAGCGGCGGCGCAGCATCCCTCCCCCGGCGTCACGGCGTCATGGCGGAATTCGACCGCCCCGAAGCGCTGGCCGAGGCCGTCGAGGCCGCCCGCCGCGCGGGATATTCGCGGATCGAGGCCTTCAGCCCGTTCCCCCTGCGGGAGGTCGCGGCGGCGCTCGGCGAACGCCCGAGGGCGCTGCCCTGGATTGCGGCGCTGGCCGGGATCGCGGGCGCCGTCGTGCAATACGGCTCGCAGGTCTGGCTCAACGCGGTCGACTACCCGCTCAACGTCGGCGGGCGCCCGCTCCATTCCTGGCCGGCCTTCATCCCCGCGACCATCATCGTCGCGATCCTGTGGGCCGGCGCCGCCGCCATCCTGACCTTCCTGTTCACCGCCGGCCTGCCGCGCCTGCACCATCCGGTCTTCGCCGTGCCGGGCTTCGAGCGTGCCTCGGAGGACCGCTTCTTCCTCATGATCGAAGCCGGGGACCCGCTGTTCGGGGAGGCGGCCGCGTTCCTGCGGGGCCTGGCACCGATCGTGGTGCGGGAGGTCGCGGAATGAGCCCCGTCCCGCGCGCCGGGCTCGCCGCCCTGCTCCTGCTCGCGGCCTGCGATTCCGGCACCGAGGATCGCCGCGACGTGAGCGCGACCCGCGCGGTCATGCGCCCGCACGTCCCGGTGCCCCCCGGCGCCGTCCCGCGCGGCGCGGGCGCGCAGGCCGCGGCGCTTGCGGCGCCGGGGCCGGAGGCGACGCCGGCGCTCGTCGCGCGGGGCCGGGAGCGGTTTCTCGCCTTCTGCTCGCCCTGCCACGGCGCCTCCGGCCGCGGCGACGGGGTCGTGACGACGCGCGGCTTCCCGCGCCCGCCTTCCTACTTCGACGAGCGCCTGAAGGCGGCGCCGCCCGACCACATCGTCGGCGTGATCACCAACGGCAAGGGCGCCATGTACCCTTACGCCGAGCGCGTCCCGCCGGAGGACCGCTGGGCCATCGCGCACTACGTCAAGGCGCTGCAGGCGGGGGTCGCGCCGTGACGCGGCATCGGCTCCGCGCCGCCGCGGCCCTGGCCGCAACCGCAATCCTCGGCCTCGTGCTCGCGCGCGGAGCGGTGCTGGAGGCCTGGTACTTCGTCTTCGTCCTCGCCTCGGGCCTCGCCGCGGGCAGCCTCGGCCTGCTGATGATCGGCCACCTCATGAGCGAGGAATGGCTCAAGCCCGTGCGCTCGGAGGCCGAGGCGGCGGCGCTGACCCTGCCGCTCGTCGCCACTATCGCCCTGCCGCTGGCGTTCGCGCTCGGCGAACTCTACCCGTGGGCGGGGAGCGCCGCGCCGCCCCTGCCGCCCGGACGGGCCGCCTTCCTGAGCGCGCCGTTCTTCCTCGCCCGCGGCGCCCTCTACCTCGCGGCCTGGACCGCGCTCGCGCTCTGGATCACCCGCACGCGGCACCCGCGCCGCACGAGCGCGATCGGGCTTGCGATCCTCGCCCCCACCGTGACTTTCGCGGCGAACGACTGGGTGCTCTCGCGCGAGCCTCTGTGGTGGTCCGGCCTCTACGGCTTCTCGTTCGCGCTGAGCCAGCTCCTCGCCGCGCTCGCGGGCGCGATCCTGATCTCGCTGCTGCGGCCGGAGCACCCCAGCGCGGTGCGCATGCAGAGCCTGGAGCGGGCGCTTCTGAGCCTCGCGCTGCTGGCTCTCTGGGCCTGGTTCGCGCCCTTCCTGATCGTCTGGCTCGGCAACCTGCCGCACGAGGCCGCCTGGTATGTGGCCCGCATGGGCCCGTGGCTGTGGCCGTTCCTCTGGGTCGCGCTGCCGGCGCTCGCGGTCGCCGTGGCGATCCTCGTGCCGCCGGGCTTCGGGCGGCGCACCATGATCGCGGGGAGCGCGCTGATCCTGCTGCACCACGGCGCCCACATGCTGTGGCTCCTCGGGCCGGCGGCGCGGCAAGGACCGGTCGGCGGCCTCGGCGCCCTCGTCGGGGTCGCACTCGCCGGCCTGTGGGCGGCCTGGTTCGTGGTGGTTCTCCGGGGGCGCCCGACCTTCGAGGAGGAGCGGGGTCGCCCGCCCGGGTGAGCGTCCGCCGCGGGACGATCGGGTCAGCGCCGGAAGGAGCCGCGCCCGGGCGTCGGGTTGCCCCGGTCGGGCCCGCCGGTCGGCTGATCGCCCGCTTGCAGCACGGGCTCCTCGCGGCCGCGCAACTCGAGCGGCGGGCCGTTGGGATAGACCTGCGCGTCCGCGGCGCCGAGGGAGTAGAGATAGGCCGCGATGTGCCGCGCCTGCGCCTCCGAGAGACCGACCGGCGGCATCCCGGTCTGCGGGTCGATGCTTGGCGGATCGAGGAGCCAGGGCACGAGGTTGCGCGGGGTGTTGGGCAGGATCCCCGCGAGGAGCTTGCGCCCCGCATAATCCACCAGCGGCGGGCCGACGGTGCCGCGCGCGCCGCGCACCCCCTCGACGAGGTGGCACGTGCCGCAGCCGAACTGGCGGATGAGGCCTCGCCCGTGCTCGGGATCGCCGCCGGCGACATGGAGGTGGGAAGGCGGCGCGGGCGCGTCGCCGCAGCCCGCGAGCCCTGCGAGGGCCGCGGCACCGATCAGGCGGAGGAGCGTTCGTCCCGTCATCGTCGGCCGCACTCTTCGTCGAATCGGCAAGCCCCTGGCCGCCGTCCCGGTTCCGCCGCAGCAGGACCGGACGGGCCTTTCGGCGCGCGCCGGTTCCGCCGCCTCGGCGTCGTCCGGGACTGGACGGGCCTGCCGGAAGCTGGAACCATCGCGGTACCGCGGCGCTTGTCGCTCCAACGGCACAGCTTGAGAAGAATAGGGCGGGATGGACCTCGGATCGACCCCGGACCGGCCGGCGGGTTGGCGCCGGCGCGCGGCTGCCGCGGTCGCCCTGGCGCTGCCCCTGCTCGGCGGCTGCCGCGGCGTCCAATCGGCCCTCGACGCCGCCGGGAGCGACGCGCGCACGCTCGAGCGCCTGAGCTGGGTCCTGTTCGGCGGCGGCACCGCGATCTTCCTCCTCGTGACGATGCTGCTGCTCTATGCGCTCTTCGCCCCCCCGGAGCGGCGGCACTGGCTCGGCACCCGGCGCACGATCGTGGTCGGCGGCCTCGTCTTCCCGATCGTGACGCTGACCGCGATCCTGACCTACGGCCTCGTGCTGCTGCGCGTCACCAACGCGGCCGGGGGCGGCGCGCCGCTGCGCATCGAGGTCGTGGGCGAGCAGTACTGGTGGCGGGTGCATTACCCCGCCGACGGGGACGCGCCGGCCTTCACGACCGCGAACGAGATCCAGGTGCCGCTCGGCCGGCCCGTCGAGGTCGCGGTCACGAGCACGGACGTGATCCATTCGTTCTGGATCCCGAATTTCGCGGGCAAGATCGACATGATCCCGGGCCGGGTGAATGCGCTCCGGTTCGACGTCGACCGGGCGGGAATCTACCGCGGCCAGTGCGCGGAGTTCTGCGGCGACCAGCACGCGCTCATGGCCTTCGACGTGGTGGCGCTCGAACCCGCGGCGTTCGCGGCCTGGCGGAGCGCGCAGGCGCGGCCCGCGGCGGCGCCGGGCGTGCCTCTCCTCGAGCAGGGCCGCCTCCTCTTCGCCCGCGGCGGCTGCGGCAACTGCCATGCGGTGCGGGGCACGGAGTTCTCAGGGCAACTCGGCCCGGACCTGACCCATGTGGGCAGCCGCCGCAGCATCGGGGCCGGGATGTTTCCCAACAATGCCGGCACGCTCGCGGGCTGGATCGCCGACACCCAGCACCTCAAGGGCGGCGCGCGCATGCCCTCCTACGGCTCGCTTTCCGGCGAGGAACTGCGGGCCATCGCGGGCTATCTGGAGAGCTTGAAGTGAAAGCGTCCCCGACGTCCGAAAACATCGATTATCCGAACGCCGTCCCGCGCCCGCCCGGCGAGCTCGAGGAACTGAAGCGGATCTGGGCGAGCCCGAAGGGCTTCGCGATCGTCACCGACGTCAACAACACCAATGTGGGCCTGTGGTACGTCGGCACGGCGCTCCTGTTCTTCATCCTGGCCGGCATCCTGGCGCTGATCATGCGCACGCAGCTCGCGCTGCCGGAGAGCAACCTCGTCGGCCACGATTTCTACAACCAGCTCTTCACGATGCACGGCACCGTGATGATGTTCCTGTTCGCGGTGCCGGCGGTCGAGGCCGCGAGCGTCTACCTCCTCCCCAACATGCAGGCCGCGCGGGACCTGCCGTTCCCGCGTCTCTCCGCCTATGCGTTCTGGGCCTATTTCATCGGCGGGCTCGTGTTCTTCGGCAGCCTGTTCTGGGGCGTGGCGCCGAACACCGGCTGGTACATGTACCCGCCGCTCACGAGCTACCAGTATTCGCCGGGCGACAACGCCGACTGGTGGCTCCTCGGCATCGGCTTCATCGAGATCTCGGCCATCGCGGGCGCGATCGAGATCATCGTCGGGGTGATGAAGACCCGCGCGGTCGGCATGAGCCTCGACCGGCTCCCCGTTTATTCCTGGGCCATGCTCGTCTTCGCGATCATGATCGTGGTGGGCTTCCCCGCCATCATCCTCGGCACCGTGCTGCTCGAACTGGAGCGCGCCTTCCACTGGCCGTTCTTCATCGCCGAGAAGGGCGGCGATCCGCTCCTGTGGCAGCACCTGTTCTGGTTCTTCGGCCACCCGGAGGTCTACATCATCTTCCTGCCCGCCACCGGCATGGTCTCGATGATCGTGCCGACGGTCGCGCGCACCCCGCTCGTCGGCTACCGCCTCGTGGTGCTGGCGCTGATCGCCACGGGCTTCCTCTCCTTCGGCCTGTGGGTCCACCACATGTTCACCACCGGCCTGCCGAAGATTTCCTTGAGCTTCTTCTCGGCCGCGAGCACGGCGGTCGCGGTGCCCTCCGGCATCCAGGTCTTCGCCTGGATCGCCACCATCGCGGCGGGGCGCGTGAAGCTCACCACGCCCGCGCTCTTCATCATCGGCTTCCTGTTCATCTTCACGGCGGGCGGCCTCACGGGCGTCATGGTCGCGGTCGCGCCCTTCGACTGGCAGGCCCACGACACCTACTTCATCGTCGCCCACCTCCACTACGTGCTCATCGGCGGCATGGTGTTCCCGCTCTTCGCCGCCTTCTACTACTGGGCTCCCGTGGCCTCGAAGTGCCGGCTCTCCGAGCGCGTCGGGCGTTGGGTGTTCGGGCTGATGTTCGCGGGCGTCAACGTGACGTTCTTCCCCATGCACGTCACGGGCCTGATCGGTATGCCGCGGCGGGTCTACACCTATCCGCAGGGGCTCGGCTGGGACGCGCTCAACCTCGTCTCGACGGCGGGCGCCTTCATGATCGCGGCCGGCGTCGGGCTCTTCCTCTTCGACCTCGCCCGCAACTTCCGCATGGCGAGCGAGGACAATGCCGGCAACGTCTGGGGCGCCGGCACCCTCGAATGGCTGCCGAACGGCGACTACGCCACCCGCAGCATCCCCACCGTCACGAGCCGCGATCCGCTCTGGGACCGGCCAGGCCTCTCCGACGAGGTCGAGGCCGGCCGCTGGTACCTTCCCGGCGCGCCCACCGGCGGGCGCGAGGCGCTCGTCACGAGCCCGATCGACGGGCGGCCGCAATACGTCCTGCAGATCCCCGGTCCGGGCTGGGCCCACGTGCTCGCGGCGGTGTTCACGGCGGCGTTCTTCCTGCTCCTGACCGTCAAGCTCGTGATGCCGTCCGTGGTCTGCGCCGTGATCGCGTTTGCTTGCGTGATCTGGTGGCTGTGGGAGACCGATCCCGGCCCGACCCGCCCGCCCGTCGACATCGGCGGCGGCATCGTGCTCCCGGTCTACGTCACCGGGCCGATGAACCATTCCTGGTGGGCCATGATCGTGCTGATGGTCGTGTCCGGCATGACCTTCGCCTGCCTGCTGTTCTCCTATTTCTTCCTCTGGCTCGTGAATCCCGGCGCCTGGCCGCCCCCGGGCACAACCCTCCCCTCCCCGCTCTGGCCGCTGCTGGCCGGCGCGCTCTACCTCGCGGGCAGCGGCCTCGTGGCCTATGCGAGCGGGCGCCTGCGCGGCGAGGACCGGCGCCGGCCGCCGCGCGCGGTCCCGGCCTGCCTCGGCCTCGCGGTCGCGCTGATCCTCGCGGCCAGCACCGCCGACATCATGGCCCAGCTCCGCTCAGGTTTGAGTCCCGAGGCGCACGCCTACGGCGCGGCGGTCTACGCCATCGCCTCGCTCCAGGCCTTCTTCGTGGCCACCGTCGCGGTCATGGGGCTCTATACGATCGCGCGCTGGTGGGCCGGCAAGCTCGATAGCGTGCGCCGCTCCACCTTCGACAACACCATGCTGTTCTGGCACTACGCCACCGCGCAGGGGCTCACGGGGCTCATCGTGTCCTACGGCTTCCCCCGCGCCCTCGGAGCCGGGTGATGGCGGGCGACGGGATGCAGCGGGCGACCCCCGGCCGGCACGCGGAGCGCGAGCGGCCGGTCCTGCGCCTCCTCTTCGCCGCCGGCGGCTTCGTGGCCTGGGCGGCGCAGTTCGCGGTGATCTACGGCGTCGCGGGGGTGGCCTGCGCGCGCGGCTACGGCGGCGTCACGCTCCTCGGCATCGGTCTCGTGCCGTTCGCGATCCTCGCCGCCACCCTGCTCGCGCTCGCCGCGACGGCTCTCGTGACGCTGGCGGCGATGCGCGAGCGCTGGCGCATGAACGAGCGCACGGACCCGGCGGACCGATTCCTCAACACCGCCGCCCTCCTCGTCGGCGGCCTCGCGGCGGTCTCGATCCTCTGGCAGGGCCTGCCGGCGCTGATCGTGCCGGCCTGCCAGTAGGAGCCGGTCACCGCCGCTCGTCGCGGACGCCGATCGTGCCTGCCTGCGCGCAGGAGAGATCACCGCCGCTCGCCGTCGGCCCGGAACCAGCGAAAGCCGTAAGGGTCGAGCGCGATCGGCTTGGCGGCGTCCAGCATCGTCCGGTCGTCGCGGTTGCCGAACAGGGGCTTGAGCGTTTTGCGCCCTTCGAGGCGGACCTTCACGGTCGCGTCCCGGTCGGAGAGGTTGTGGAGGATGAGGAGCGTCGCGCCGCGCCAGTCGTAACGCAGCGCCAGCACCGCGCTCTCGTCGGTCTCGATCACCGTGCACCGGCCCCAGCCGACCTCCGGGCAACTGCGCCGGGTCCGCACCAGCCGCTGCACATTGTGCATCACGGTCCCGTCGAGGTCGCGCTGCGCCGCCACGTTCACGTCGTGGTAGCGGAAGGCGCCGCGCGACACCACGGGCCGCACGAGCGCCTTCGCGGGCGCGGTCGAGAAGGCCGCGTTGGGCTCGTCCGCCCATTGCATCGGGGTGCGCACGGAATTGCGCTCCGGCAGCGAGAGATCCTCGCCCATGCCGATCTCGTCGCCGTACCAGATCACCGGCGTGCCGGGGAGCGCGAACATCAGGCTGAAGGCGAGCTTGATCCGGGCCACGTCGCCCCCGAGCATCGGCGCGAGCCGGCGGCGCACGCCGCGCTCGTAGGCCTGCATGGTGGGCTTCGGCCCAAAGGCCGCGAAGGCCTCCTTCCGTTCGGATTCGGTCAGCCGCCCGAGGTCGAGCTCGTCGTGGTTGCGCAGAAAGCAGGCCCATTGCGCGGCCGGAGGGATCGGCGGCGTGCGCGCCATGGTGCGCCGGATCGGCTCCGCGTCCCCGCGCGCGAAGGCCAGGAACGTGTACTGGTTCAGCATGAAGTTGAAGATCACGTGCAGCCGGTCGCCGTCGGGGCCGAAATACTCGTCGACCTCGTCCATGGTGATGTTGGCCTCGGCCAGCAACATGGCCTCGGCGCGCCGCCAGGTGAGGAAGTCGCGCATCTCCTTGAGGTAGAGGTGCGGGTCCTGCTTGGGCTTCTGCGCTTCCGGCACGCCGCGGTACTCGATCAGGAACGGCACCGCGTCGAGGCGGAAGCCCGCCACGCCGAGCTGGAGCCAGAAGCCCATCACCTTCTCGAGCTCCTCGCGCACCTCGGGATTGGCGATGTTGAGGTCGGCCTGATGCTTGTAGAAGCGGTGCATGTACCAGGCCTTGGCGACGCGGTCGTAGCTCCACGTCGTCGCCTGCACGCCCGGGAAGACCACGCCCTCGTGGGCGTCCTTGGGCTTCTCGTCCGCCCACACGTACCAGTCGCGGTAGCGGGATTTCGGATCGCGCCGCGCGGCTTGAAACCACGGATGGTCGATCGAGGTGTGGTTCGCGACGAGATCGATGATGACGCGAAGCCCGCGCTCGTTCGCGGCCCGGGTGAAGCCCACGAAATCGCCGAGCGTCCCGAGCCGCGGGTCGACGCCGTAGAAGTCGGTCACGTCGTAGCCGTTGTCGCGGTTCGGCGTGGGATAGAACGGCAGCAGCCAGACGCAGGTGGCGCCGAGCGCCTCGATGTGGTCGAGCCTGTCGGTGAGGCCGCTGAAATCGCCGACGCCGTCCCCGTTCGAGTCCATGAAGGTCTCGACGTCGACGCAATAGATCACCGCGTTCTTGTACCAGAGGTCGAGCATGGAACGTCCTCGCTGGGGATGCGTCCGGGATGCGCCGGAGCCGGCTCCGGCCGGCGGCCGCTTCAGGTGATGCGGGGGGCCGCCCGCTCGCGGGCGGGCAGGCGGCTGTCGCGGGCGTCGCTCCTGGCGCCGCTCCTGGCGCCGAAATGCCAGGCGGCCGCGACCGCACCGGCGACGCAGCCGAGCGCCACCGCGGCCAGGGCTCCCCGGGCGGTCTGCCCGGACACCGCCACCACGCTGTCGCGGGAGCGCTCCGCGAAGCGGCCGCGCGCGCCGGGATCGCCGGTGGGAGCGTCGAACAGGTTGCCGTCCCGCGGTTCGGCGGGTTCGCCCGTCATCTGGCCGGGCCAGGCCTGGCGCGCCATCATGCGGTCGAGGAGGCCCGGCAGCACCATGGTGCCGAGGATGGCCTGCACGGTGGGACCGCCGACCCAGAGCTCGCGCGGCGCCTCACGGGCCGCGCGCAGGATCGCGTCCGCCACCGGCTCCGGCTCGTGGATCGGCGGCACCGGCTGCAAACGCTGGTCGAGATGGCTGCGCGCCCAGTCGAATTGCGGCGTGTCGACGGCGGGCAACTGCACCATGGTGAGGCGGATGCGGCTGCCCTCGTGCTGCAGCTCGCTGCGCAGCGAATCCGTGAAGCCGCGCACCGCGAACTTCGCCGCGCAATAGGCCGATTGCAGCGGGATGGAGCGGTAGCTGAGCGCCGAGCCGACCTGCACGATCGTGCCCCGGTCCCGCGCCCGCATGTGGCGCAGCGCCGCCAGCGTGCCGTGGACCTGGCCGAGATAGGTGACCTCCGTGACGCGGCGGATCTCCTCGGGGCTCAGGGACGAGATCGGCCCGTAAACCGTCGCCATGGCGTTGTTGACCCAGACGTCGATGCGCCCCCACGCGGCCAGGACCGCGTCCGCGGCCGCGTCGACGGCGCGGGAATCGGCGACGTCGGCCGGGAGGGCGAGCGCCCGGCCGCCGGCCGCCTCGATCTCCCGGACCGCGGATGCGAGGCGTTCGCGTCCGCGCGCGATGAGCGCCACGTGCCAGCCCTCGCGGGCGAAGGCGAGCGCGACGGCGCGGCCGATGCCGGCCGACGCCCCGGTGACGACCACGACCGGCGCGGACCGCCTCTCCCGCGGGCCGTCCGCCCGCTCGCTGCCTTCGTGGCTCGGTTCGGTCATGGCTCGCTCTCCTGGGCGTCGGGCAGCATCCCGCGGGTCGCGCGGTCGTCCGGATGCGTGGGCCGGAAGGCCCGGCCCCCCGGCGGACGGCCGCGCAGCGTCCCCGGCGTCGGGCGAGGCCGGACCCGCCGCTCGGTCCAGTCCCGGCGCGCCGATGCCGGCCGCGGGAATGCGCGTCCCGCCGCATCAGAGCGACAACCGGAACGGTCAAGCTAGGTTCCCTTGCCGGGTTCGCGATCCCGGGCAGGACGTTCGAAGCCGTCCCGGGCGCCACCCCCCGCCGCGGAACCGATCGACCGTTTCGGAATTCGCCTCACGTCCCCTCCCCAGCCGATCCCCGTCGAGACACGGAGCCACGCCCATGCCTGAGACCACCTGGTGGAAGCGCGGCATCGTCTACCAGATCTACCCGCGCTCGTTTCAGGACTCGAACGGCGACGGCATCGGCGATCTCGAAGGCATCCGCCGCCGACTCGACTACCTCGCCGGGCTCGGCGTCGACGCGGTGTGGATCTCGCCGATCTTTCCCTCGCCGATGGCGGATTTCGGCTACGACGTGGCCGATTACTGCGACATCGACCCGCTCTTCGGCACGCTCGAGGATTTCGACCGCCTGATCGCGGAGGCGCATGCGCGGCACTTGAGGGTCATCCTCGACTTCGTCCCGAACCACACCTCGGACCGGCACCCCTGGTTCCAGGAGAGCCGCTCGTCGCGCACCAGCCCGAAGCGCGACTGGTACATCTGGCGCGACGCGAAGCCGGACGGCTCCCCGCCCAACAACTGGATCAGCAATTTCGGCGGGCCCGCCTGGACCTGGGACGAGGCCACGGGGCAGTACTTCTACCACGCCTTCCTGACGGAGCAGCCGGACCTCAACTGGCGCAACCCTCAAGTTCGTGCGGCCATGTACGATGCGCTGCGGTTCTGGCTGCGGCGCGGCGTCGACGGCTTCCGCGTCGACGTGATCTGGCACCTCGTCAAGGACGCGGAGTTCCGCGACAACCCGCCGAACCCCGCCTATCGGCCCGACCAGGCCGAGATCAACCGGTTCCTCCAGGTCCATTCCGCCGACCAGCCGGAGGTCCACGCGGTGATCGCGGAAATGCGGGCGGTGCTCGAGGAATTTCCCGAGCGGGTGCTGATCGGCGAAATCTACCTGCCGATCGAGCGCCTCGTCGCCTATTACGGCCAGGACCTCGGCGGTGCCCACCTGCCGTTCAACTTCCAGCTCGTCCACACGGCGTGGACGGCGCGGGACATCGCAGCCCTCGTGGACGAGTACGAGGCGGCGCTCCCCTCGGGCGGCTGGCCCAACTGGGTGCTCGGCAACCACGACCAGCCGCGCATCGCCGCGCGGGTCGGTCAGGCGCAGGCCCGCGTCGCCGCGATGCTGCTCCTCACGTTGCGCGGCACGCCGACGATGTATTACGGCGACGAGATCGGGATCGGCAAAGTCGATATCCCCCCCGACGCCGTGCAGGATCCGTGGGAGCGGAACGAGCCCGGCCTCGGGCTCGGGCGCGACCCGGAGCGCACGCCGATGCACTGGGACGGCTCGGCGAACGGCGGCTTCACCACGGGCCGGCCCTGGCTGCCGCTCGATCCCGGCTTCGCGACGTCCCATGTGGAGGCGCTGTCGCGGGATCCCTCGTCGATCCTGACGTTTTACCGGCGCCTGATCGCGCTGCGGCGGCGCCACCTCGCGCTCGGCGTCGGGGCCTACCGGCCCGTGGCCACGGAGGGCGACGTTCTGGTCTACGAACGGCGGCACGGACCGGAGCGGATCCTCGTGGCGCTCAATCTCGGGCACGAGCCCCGCACGGTCGCCCTGCCGGACGGCACCGGCCGCGGGCGCGTGCTGCTGTCGACGCGCCTCGACCGGGACGATGCCGAGGCCGGGCCCCGGATCGAGCTGCGGCCGGACGAAGGGGTGATGATCGCCCTGTGATCAGCGGCCGCACGAAGGGCCGGTGATCGCCCTGCGAGCGGCGGCGCTTCGGGAGCGCGGCGACACGGCATCGTGATGAGAAGCCCGTTGCGTCCGGAGGCGGCCTCGGCGACGACCGGCCGAAACTTGGCCGCGCCACCGGCGTTGATAGGGGGCCGGAACAAAGAAGAACATCCGTCGCAGCCGAGGTCGCACAATGGGTCATCCGCTCCGCTTCAACACGGGGGACGTGAGCGTCGATGCCCGCCTGCTGCGGCTGGAGGCGCTCGCGAGCCAGCCCTCGCGCACGATGGCGGACGGCCTCGTGCTCGAGGAATGGATCGATCGCGTCCTCGCCGAGATGCGCGGGCTGCCCCACGACGTCCTCCGCCGCCTCAAGCCCGAGAGCCTGTATTCCTGGGACAGCCCGCGCAAATGGGATCCGCTGCGCATCGGATCCTGGCACGCGCGGGTCTCGGCCGACCTGCGGCAGCGCCTCGCCGGTCTGATCGACCCCAGCCGGGCCGGCACCGCCGCGCCGGCCGACATCTCGTCCTCGATGGGCGTGACGCATTCCTACCGCCACTACCTGCGCGAGGGCCTCGAGGCCGTCTACGGGAACGAGGCGGCCGCCCTGCCCGAGGCCATGCTCGAACAGGTCGCGCGCATGGCGGCCGCGCAGGGCGAGACCGCGCGGGCCGACGCGGACGCGCCCGCGCCGGTCGGCTGAGCGGATCGCGTCCGCTCACTCCCCTTGCACTTCGCGCCCCGGTCGGGGATGTCGGGATGCGCGGCCGTCCGGTCGCCCGTCGCGATCCACACAGGTGAGTCCCCCATGAACGGAGCCGAGAGCCTCGTCCGCACCCTCGCCGCCGGCGGCGTCGAGGTCTGCTTCGCCAATCCGGGCACCTCGGAGATGCACTTCGTCGCCGCGCTCGACCGGGTCGCGGGCGTGCGGAGCGTGCTCTGCCTGTTCGAGGGCGTCGTGACGGGCGCCGCCGACGGCTATGCCCGCATGGCCGAGAAGCCGGCCGCGACGCTGCTCCACCTCGGGCCCGGCCTCTCGAACGGGCTCGCGAACCTGCACAACGCGCGGCGCGCGCGCTCCGCCATGGTCAACATCGTGGGCGAGCATGCGACCTTCCATCGAAAGTTCGATGCGCCGCTCACCGCCGACATCGAGGCGCTGGCCGGCCAGTACTCGGCCTGGATGCGCACCTCGACGGATTCGCGCACGGTCGCGCAGGACGGAGCCGAGGCCGTCGCGGCCGCGCTCTCGCCCCCCGGCCGGATCGCGACGCTGATCCTCCCCGCCGACACCGCCTGGGGCGAGGGCGGCCCGATCGCGCCGCTCCCGCCCGTGCCGACCCGGAGCCCCGTCGACGAGGAGCGCGTCCGCGCGGCCGCTGCGGCCCTGCGCGGCGGCGCCCGCACCCTGCTCCTCCTCGGCGACCGGGCGGTGCGGGCCGAGGGCCTCCTGCTCGCGGCGCGGATCGCCGCCAAGACCGGGGCGCGTTACCTCGCGCAGACCTCGAACACCCGCATGGCGCGCGGCGCCGGCCGCCCGCCGATCGAGCGGGTGCCCTACCCGGTCGACGCGGCCCTCAAGGCGCTCGCCGACTACGAGCACATCGTCCTCGTCGGCGCGACGGCGCCGGTGGCGTTCTTCGGCTATCCCGGCAAGCCGAGCGAGCTCGCCGCGCCCGGCTCCACCATCCTGACGCTCGCCGAACCGCACGAGGACTTGATCGACGCGCTCGGGCGCCTCGCCGATGCGGTCGCGGCGCCGCAGCGGGTGAGCCTGCCGTCGGCCGCCCGCGCGGCGATGCCGCCCGACGGGCCGCTCACGCCGGCGAGCATCGCGGCGGTGCTCGGCGCGCTGATCCCGGAGCAGGCCATCGTCTGCGACGAGTCGGTCTCGACCGGGCGCGCCTTCTTCGGCCAGACGCACGGGGCCGAGCCGCACGACTGGCTCCAGCTCACCGGCGGCTCGATCGGCCTCGGCATCCCGATGGCGGTCGGCGCGGCCGTCGCCTGCCCGGACCGCAAGGTCGTCGCGCTCCAGGCCGACGGCAGCGGGCTCTACACCGTCCAGGGCCTCTGGACCCAGGCGCGCGAGAAGCTCTCCGTGCTGACCTGCATCTGGGCGAACCGCTCCTACGCGATCCTGCGCGGGGAGCTCGCGGCCGTCGGCGCCCTCAATCCCGGCCCGACCGCCCTCGACATGCTGAGCCTCGATCATCCCGCGATCGACTGGGTGGCCGTGGCGCGCGGCTTCGGGGTCGAGGCGCGGCGCGTCTCGACGGTGCGCGAGTTCGCGGACGCGTTCCGGGACGGCCTGAAGCCCGGACCCTACCTGATCGAGGTGGTCGTCGACGCGTGACGGCGCTCCCCTCCCCGGGGCGCCCGGCGGTTGCATACCCCGGCGGCAGGGGTACTCTCGTGGACAAAAGACCGTCAGGAGAGGAACACGCCATGTCCGGAGAAGCACCGTCTCTCACCCGCCGCGCCCTGCTCGGCGCCGCGGCCGCGGGCGCCGCGACGGCGGCGCTGCCGGCGCGGGCCCAGGCGCCGGCCGGGGCCTGGCCGACGCGCACGGTCCGCCTGATCGTGCCCTATCCGGCCGGCGGATCCACCGACGTGCTCGCGCGGATCATCGCGGAGCGTCTCGAGAAGAAGCTCGGGCAGCCCTGGGTCATCGACAACCGGCCCGGCGCCGGCGGCAACATCGGCATCGACGGCGTGGTCCGGAGCGAGCCCGACGGCTACACGGTCGGGGCCGCCACGGTGGGGCATTTCTCGATCAACCAGTATCTCTACCGGCGCATGGCCTACGACGCCGAGCGCGACATCGTCCCGGTGTCGCTCGCCTGGGAGCTCCCCAACGTGGCGGTCGTGCCGAGCCAGCACGTCCCGGCCAAGACCCTGCAGGAGTTCATCGCCTGGGCCAAGACGCGGCCCGACGGCGTGCTGTTCGGCAGCCCGGG
Source organism: Microvirga sp. (assembly GCA_036263675.1). Classification (GTDB taxonomy): domain Bacteria; phylum Pseudomonadota; class Alphaproteobacteria; order Rhizobiales; family Beijerinckiaceae; genus Microvirga. Next base: position 90,614 of record DATAGO010000053.1, read on the forward strand.
CGTCGGCACCACGCCGCACCTGTGCGGCACCCTGCTCGGCACCCGCACGGGCTTCAAGGCGACGCACGTGCCCTTCCGGGGCGCGTCGGCGACCATCCCGGCGATGCTGTCCGGCAACGTCACCTACGCGATCGACAACCTCGCCTCCTACATGGGCGTGATCGCCTCGGGCGACATGCGGGCGCTCGCCGTGACCTCGGAGAAGCGCTGGCCGACCCTGCCCGACGTGCCCACCATGGCCGAGGCCGGCCTGCCCGACTTCGTGGTCACGTCCTGGGGCGCGTTCGTGGTGCCCAAGAACACGCCGCAGGCCATCGTCGACAAGCTCTCGGCCGAGATGCGCGAGATCGCCGCCGACCCCTCCGTCCAATCCCGCTTCCAGACCGCCGGCGCCAGCCTGATCGCGAGCACGCCCGCGGAAGCGTTGGCGCGCGCCGCGCGCGAGCGGCCGATCTGGCAGGAGATGGTCCGCGTCTCGGGCGCGCAGCTCGATTGACCGGGCGGCTGCGCGCCGGCCGCGGGCCGGCTCTCGTCTTCGGCGCCGTCCTGCTGCTGTGCGCCCCGGCGCTCGGCCAGGAGTCGGCGCTCGACCCGGCGGCGTTCGACCCCGCGGCCTGGCCGCTCTCGTCGGTCGGCCGGGTCAACGTCATCACGGGCGCGAACCGCCGGACGCAATGCACGGGCGCCCTGATCGGCCCGCGCCACGTGCTCACCGCCGCGCATTGCCTCTACAACGCCACGCGCCAGATGTGGGTGCATCCCACATCGGTGCACTTCGTGGCGGGCTATGCCCGCGGCGCCTACAGGGCCCACGCGCAGGCCGCATCCTACGAGCGCGGCCCCGGCTTCGTCCTGACCGACCCGCCCCGGCTCGACGCCATCGCGGAGGACTGGGCCATCATCCGGCTCGCGGATGCGATGGACCTCAAGCCGATCCCGGTGAGGCGGGAGAGCCCTGAAGCGGGATCGCCCCCGGTGCTGCGGGCCGGCTACCGGGGCGACCGCGCCCACGTGCTCACCGTCCATCGCGACTGTGCCGCCGCCTTCGTCGCGGCAGCGGGGGCGCCGCTGCTGCGCACGTGCAGTTCCGTGAAGGGCGAGTCCGGCTCGGCGCTGCTCGATGTGGGAACCGGCGAGCCGGAAATCGTCGGCGTCCTGTCGGCGAGCGCCCCGCACGACGGGACCGGGGCTTCGCTCGCCGTGCCGTCGAGCACGTTCGCGGCGGCCGTCGCGCGGGCGCTCGATCGGCCGGATGCGACCACCGTACGAGAGCGGACGCCGGAATAGCGCAGAGCGCCGACGATGCTCCGAGCGCATCGGAATTCACGAGGAGACGCAGCATGACGGACGGCCGCGACGAGGATTTCGGCTTTGCCCCGGCCGAGGACGTGCCGATCCCCTACCGGCAGCGCGTCCGCACCTATTACGAGGCGCTCGGCTATCACCCGCCCTACGAATGGGCCCATTACGCCGAGGTGCCGTTCCAGCCGCTGAACAAGCCCCTGAGCCGCTGCCGGGTCGCGCTGATCACCACGGCGGCGCCCTACCGGCCCGACAAGGGCGATCAGGGGCCGGGCGCCCCCTACAACGCGGCCGCCAAGTTCTACCAGGTCTATTCCGGCGACACCGCCCGGGAGCACGACCTGCGCATCGCCCACGTCGCTATCGACCGCCAGCACACCACGGCCGGCGACCAGGGCACTTACTTTCCCCTCCGGGCGCTCCGCGACGCCGCCGCGTGCGGCCGCATCGGCGCGCTGGCGCCGCGCTTCCACGGCGCGCCGACGAACCGCAGCCACCGGGTGACGCTGACGGTGGACGGCCCGGAGATCGTCGCCCGCTGCAAGGCCGACGGGGCCTACGCGGCGGTGCTGGTTCCGAACTGCCCGATCTGCCACCAGACCGTCGCGCTTGTCGCGCGCCTGCTCGAGGCGGCGGGCATCGCCACCGTGGTCGCGGGCTGCGCCAAGGACATCGTCGAGTACGTGGGCGTGCCCCGCTTCCTGTTCTCCGATTTCCCGCTCGGCAACGGGGCCGGCAAGCCCGGCGACCCGGACTCGCAGGCCTTCACGCTCGACCTCGCGCTTCGCCTCCTCGAGGCGGCGCCGGCGCCGCGGACGACCGTGCAGTCGCCGCTGGTCTGGAGCCGCGATCCGGCCTGGAAGCGCGATTACTGCAACGTCGATCGGATTCCGGCCGAGGAGATCCAGCGGCGGCGGGCCGAGTTCGACCGCCAGAAGAGCATCGCGAAGGCGCGCCGCGACGAGGAGATCGGCGCCGCTCCCGAAGCGCGCTGAACTCCGCGCACCCCGGGGTTGCCCGCCGCCGCCCGTTCCGGACGGGCCGCGGTTCAGTCGAGCGGCGCGGGCGCCAGGATGCGCCGCGTCGTCTCGACCCGGCGCTCCTCGATGATCACCGGCGGCGCCGGGATCCGGGGCCGCACTGCGACGACCTCGTGCCGCCAGGCGGGAGCGGGCGCGTAGACCGGCTCCGATTTGTACACCGGGTAGCGCGGGCCGTAAGCGCGCGGCGGGACGGTCCCGGTCGTGACCACGACATCGACCGGAGGGCGCCGCACCGGCGGCGGCACGATCACGCGGCGCACCGTGACGTCCCTTTCGAACGCGTCGTCGTCATAGGCGGGACGCGTGGTCACGACCCGCCGCGTGGTGGTCACCACGGTTTCCACCGCGCCGGGCCGGTAATCCGGGATCGGGCGCGGCGGCACGGGGGCGGCGTATTCGTACGCGTCCTCGTCGTCATCGTCGTCGAGGGGGGCGGCGTAACGACTGCCGTAGCCCTGCGCCAGGGCCGCCGACGAGGCGCCGAGCGCCAGGATTCCGAACGCGAACAGGGTCACGAGACGGGAACGGACGGGGAGCATGGTTGCCTCGCTCTGGCGGGGAGCGGCCGCGGCCGCCCCGTTTCTCCGCGTGGTTAACGCTCAGCTAACGGCGAAGTTCGGTCGGTGCGCAGAGGCCGGTGTGCATAACGCACGCCCGGCGGCCAGTTTCGGTCCCGGCGCACCCGTGCCCGAACGCACACGGCTGGCACGCCGGTGGATCGCGTGCGCCTTTCGCGCGTTCCTTAATCGTCAGGAGAACAGCTTCGGTCCCTCGGGCGGGCAAGGCCCCGGGAGCGGAATCGGGATTGGGAGAGTCGCGTGGAGAGACCCAGCCGGGGACGCTTCGAGTTCGACCGGGCGGAAGTCTGGGCCGACGGCATCATCCACGGGCTCGGCGTGCTGTTCGCGCTCGCGGCCGTCGGGATCCTCGTCGCCGCGACGGTGCCGGCGCGGGAATCCTCCGAACTGGTCCCGATCCTCGTCTACGGCATCGCGCTCGTCACGGTGCTGGTGATCTCCGCGATCTACAACATGTGGCCGGTCTCGCCGGTGAAATGGTTCCTCCGCCGCTTCGACCACGCCGCGATCTACGTGCTGATCGCGGCCACCTACACGCCGTTCCTGACCCGCCTGAGCGACGACATGCTCACCCTCGTGATGCTCGGCCTCGTCTGGATCGCGTCGCTCGTCGGAATCGTCCTCAAGATCGCCCTGCCGGGGCGCTTCGACCGGCTTTCGATCGGCCTCTATCTGCTGATCGGCTGGAGCGGCGTGGTCCTGTGGGACCGCATCCTCCTCCTGCCGAGCACGTCCCTGTGGCTGCTCGCCGCCGGCGGCCTGCTCTACACGATCGGCGTGATCTTCTACGTCTGGGAGAACCTGCGCTTCCAGACCGCGATCTGGCACGCCTTCGTGCTGGTCGCGGCGGTCTGCCATTACGGCGCCGTGTTCCACACGGCCGTCCTCGCGCCGGGCGCCTGACGGACGCCCGCGTCCGCGCATTGAAAGGCCGGCACGGGCGGATCTATGCTCCCGAAGGGGCGCGACCGGATCGGCGTGCCCCCTGCCGACCCCCGGTCCCGCACCCGCCGAAGACGGGCTCCCTCCGTGACGCAAACCCCGGCCATCCCGCCCTCCCCCGTCCGCAGCCTGGGGCTCCGGGTCGGCGACCTGCCGAGCGGGCCGCGCAACACCCTCGCCGACGTCGCGGGCGTGACGGTCGGCCACCGCACGCTCGCGACGGGCGCGCTGCGCACCGGCGTCACCGCCATCATGCCTGCGCCCGGCAACCTGTTCCGCGAGAAGGTGCCGGCGGCCTGTCACGTCATCAACGGCTTCGGCAAGAGCGTCGGCCTCATGCAGGTCGAGGAACTCGGGACGCTGGAGACGCCGATCCTGCTCAGCAACACCTTCGCGGTCGGCACCTGCGCCAACGCCCTGATCCGCCGGGCGATCGCCGAGAACCCGGAGATCGGGCGCCGGACCTCGACCGTGAATCCGGTCGTGTGCGAGTGCAACGACGGTTACCTCAGCGACATCCAGGCCATGGCGGTGAGCGAGGCGGACGCGCTCGCCGCGCTCGACGCCGCCGAGGTGAGCTTCGCGCGCGGTTCCGTCGGCGCCGGCACGGGCATGAGCGCCTTCGGATTCAAGGGCGGGATCGGCACGGCGTCGCGCGCCTTGAGCTTCGGAGGGGCCGCGTATCACGTGGGCGGGCTCGTGCTGGCGAATTTCGGCCGCGCCGGCGACCTCGTTCTCCCGGACGGCCGGCGCGTTGCGCCGCCATCGGCCGCGGCCGCGCCGGAGCGCGGCTCGGTGATCGTGGTGATCGGAACCGATATCCCGCTCGACCATCGCCAGCTCACGCGGGTCATCCGCCGCAGCGGCGTCGGGCTGGCGCGGCTCGGCGCGTTTTGGGGCCACGGCAGCGGCGACCTGGCGCTCGGCTTCACCACGGCGGCGCGCATCCGCCACGACGGCGGAGGCGACTTCCAGGACCTGCGCATGCTCGCCGAGCGCCACATCGACCGGCTTTTCCAGGCCGTCGCCGAGGTCACGCAGGAAGCGGTGCTCGATGCCCTTCTGACCGCCGATTCCATGACGGGGCGGGACGGCCACGAGCGCCCGTCGCTGCGGGAGGTCCTGGCGAACGCGTGAGGCCCGGGGCGCGGACCGCCGCTCCGATCAAGCGCGAAAAGAAAACGGGGCCGGCGCCTCGTCGGCGCTCGACCCCGCTACTCCACGCATTATCGACTGGTGATCGGTAATGAACAGACCGGATGCGCCCTGCCTCAGCCCCCATCGGAGGGCGCCGTTCCGATCTGCGCGGGCCTGTAGCAGGCGTTTTCCTGCCACGCTGATTAGACTTTCGGGTCGTCCGCCGTCAGGCTCGACGCTGTCCGCCGCCCCGCATCGATCGGGCTCGCGCCGTTCGGGCGAGCGCTCAGTTCAGCCCGTGCAGGTGCATCTTGGCGTCCCACATCTTCGCATGCTTGCGACGATTCCACCGCAGGCCCGCATAGAACCCGGCCCCGAACACGGCTGCGGCGAGGCCGAGGATGACGATGCTGTCTTGAACGATGAGGGGGACGGCGATCAGCGGCACGGGCTATCCTTCGTGGATCCGACTGACCACAGGTCACCTTAGGTCATCGCGGCACGGATCGGCGGGAAATCTCCCGCGGCATATGCGCGATGCGGTGCGGGACGGCCGGCGATCGGAAGCTGAGGCGCCGCGTCGGGCTCAGCGCCGCACCAAAAGGAAAGCCCCGCCGAGGCAGGCGGAGCCCGGTCGGGATCGTGGGATCCGAGCCGAGGTCCGTGGACGATGGCCGAGGTCTCGAACTCGGCTGCGGCTGTAGCGCCCGTCCTTGCAACGTCAGGCAATCGTCTGCGACGGATGGGCCAACCGCAGGTTCCAGGCGCAGCGGTGCCGCGGGGCGGGCTATGGAAGCACCGCGCCCGGCCGGCGCACGAAGGTTTCGCTGCCGCGTGCCCCATAGCCGTAGCGGCGTGCGGCCTCGCGATGGCGGCGTCGGGAGATGCAGTCACGAACGATGTAACCGGCGCCGAAACCTGCGGCGACGAACGGAGTCGAGACGACGAGGAGTTCGAGCATCGGTCGTTCCCTTTTCCTCGGCGGTTGGACGGGAAGAGTCGGTGACCATGGGAGTTTCACAGGAAACACCTGGGGATCAATGCATGGCGACAGCCTAGGTCGTCGGGGATTCCGTCGCGTCACGGTCCGGCGCCGCATGCTGACGAAAAGGTGTGCCGCGACCGCGGGCGGTTCGGGAGGAACGGGCCTCCTCCCGGAGGCGCTCCGGCCGGGCGGTTCATGGTTCGACAGGACGAACCATCCCTGCCCGGCCGACCGGCCGATGCGGCAGGACGATCCGCGGCGAAGGACGGCCCTGCGGTGCTCCCGGCGCGGCCCGCCGGTCACGCCCGACAGGGCGCTTGCATCAGCCAAACAAAAGCCCCGCCCGGCGAGGGCGGGGCTGGAGGTCGTCTCTCGCCGTTGGGGGCCGGGAGAGACTGCCGTCCGGTCAGATGTAGCCGAACCGGTTGGGCGCGGCGCGGCGCCGGCGCTGGGCCATCCGGTCGCGGACGAGAGAGGAGCCCGTGAAACCGGTGGCGAAGATCATCAGGACGAGAGACACGAGAGCGAGCATCGATCCTCCCCTTCTTTCGCGCGGCCCGGATCGCCGCCGCCGACGCAACCTGTCGTAGCGAAATTGTCGGTACGTCATTCAAGCCGCGACGCTCACCTAAGCTGTTCGGCCGATCCCGCTGCGTCAGCGCGCGACCTCCACCGACGATGCGGGAGCCGCTGCGATCCGGACGCGTCGCTGCCGCCCAGGCCGCCGCGTTGTTCGTCCGAGAGTTGCATCCGCCCTTCGCGCGCAGCCGATGGCGCAACCCGGTTCATGGTCGGCCGGGTGCTCGGCCGCGGGCGGACCCGCACCACTCAATGCCTCTTCAAGGAGCGCCTGACGGCCGCATGCAGCGCGCCGGCGGTGCGGGCATGATCAGCCGCATCGGCCGTTCGATCGCGCAGGTCTCCGGGACGGAGGCGATGACGGCTTGCCGCCCGGCCCCGACGAGACCGCGCCTCGTGCCAGGACGTCCCGCGGCCGGGGCCTGGCGGCAGCGATCCATGCCATCCGCCAAAAGAAAACCCCGCCGGTGAGGGCGGGGGGAAGTCGTAGGAGCCGTCTCAGGGTCGGGTGAGACGCCTCGACCTTAACCTTACGTCACCTGCGATGGCCACACGGCCGGGCGGCCTAAGCCTGTGCCCGCCTCTGCCGGACGCGGCGCGGCCGCGAGCCGATCAATCGATGGCCCGGTTCATCGCGTAGATGGAAACCACCGCGCAGACAGCCGAGCTCAGGATTCCCAGAAAGGCAGTATCGGCCGCAGGCATCGAGCGACAGTTGAAATAACCGAACAGTTCGCACCACCATTCCATGGCAGAGCTTCCTCCTAGTGTTAATGGTCTCCTTCTACGAGGATCGATCCACCAAACAACTCGTCCGCGAGACCTAGAACGGACCTGGCTCTCACTCCCGTCGAACGAGGATCCGGCGCGGGAGAACCTTCGGCGCCGCAATGGCGATCCTCCCGGCACGGGGCAAGCGCGGCGCGCTATACGGGATGACAAGCCGCAGGCCGGGCCGGTGCCGGGCGCCTGGATTTCGAGCCGAGCGGCGCCGATCCGGCCGCGGACGCCTTCCCGCGGGACGGCGAGGTGAAGGGCTTCGGGCTCAAAGTCACCCGGGCCGGCGGCAAGACCTCCGTGCTCCAGCACCGCAGGCCGGAGGGCCGCGGCCGGCGCTACTCGATCACCTCGTCGGCGCTGCCGAGCAGCGTCACCGGAATGGTGAGGCCGAGCGTCCTGGCAGCCTTCAGGTTGATCAGGAACTCCACCTTGGTGGATTGCTGGACCGGCAGGTCGGCCGGCTTTTCACCTTTGAGGATCCGGCCCGCATAGGCCCCGGCGAGCCGATAGGCATCGTCCGGGCTGCCGCCATAGCTCATGAGCCCGCCGGCATCGGCGAAGTCGCGGATGAAGTACATCGCCGGCAGCGCATGGCGCTCGGCCAAGGCGATGAGCCGGGAGCGCCGGCTGTTGAAGAGCGCATCGGCCGCCACGGCGAGCGCATCGATCCGCTCCCGGGCGAGCGCTGCGAACGCATCGTCGATCTCGGCATCGCTGCTCGCGGTCCGGACATGCACCTGAAGCCCGAGGGCAGCCGCAGTCGCCTGCACGTCGCTCGTCTCGGAGCGGGCCGACGGGTTGTTGGCATTGACCAGAAGGCCGATCCTGCTCGCTCTCGGCACGAGCTGGTGCAGCAACTCCACCCTCTTGGCCCCGAGCGTGTTCACCATGAAGGTCGCGCCCGTGACGTTGCCGCCCGGCCGGCTGAGGCTGGGGACGAGGCCGAGCCCGACCGGATTGCCGCCGATCGAGAACACGATCGGAATCGTCGCGGTCGCGGCCTTGGCGGCGAGCGGCGCCCGGGGGCTCTGCATGGCGAGGATCACGGCGACCCGACGCTGGACGAGGTCGGCGGCGAGCGCGGGAAGGCGGTCGAACTGACCCTCCGCCCAGCGGTACTCGATCGCGACATTGCGGCCCTCCTCGAAGCCGAACTCCGCAAGGCCTTGCCGGATCGCATCGATCTGGCGGGGCTCCCGGTCCGTGCCGCTGAGGAGGCCGATCGCCGGCATGCCGGCCGGCTGCGCCCCTCCGGGGCCGGACCAGACGGTCGCAGCGCCGAGAAGGGCGATGAACGCCCGCCGTCTCATTCGATCACCTCGTCGGCACGGGCGAGGAGGGTCGGTGAGACCTCTAGACCAAGGGCGCGCGCTGTCCTGAGGTTGATGACCATGTCAAACCGCTCGATCGCTTGAACGGGGAGTTCGCCCGGCTTCGCGCCGCGCAGGATGCGGTCGATATAGGTGGCTGCCCCGCGATACTGATCCGCGCCAACGCTGCTGTAGGTGAGCAGAGCGCCGCTGCGCGAGATGTATGCGTTGGAGAAGACCGCCGGAAGCCGGTGGCGGGCAGCGAGCTCCATGATGAGGCTCGAATGCACCGAGGTCGTGGCATCCGGCAGCACGATCACGCCGCCATTCGGCTCCTGCACGAAAGCCGCCATGGCGCGCTCGATCTCGGCCGCGTCGTGCACGCCGGCCGGCACCGGCCGGAGCCCCAGGGACGAGGCATGCCTCTCAACCGCACCCATGTAGCCGTTCCAGCGCGCGCGGTTGTCGGGATTGATGAGGATCAGCGCCCGGGTCACATGCGGGGCGACCTCCTTGAGGAGCTGCATCCACTTCACGGCGACCGAGTACTCGAAGTCCGTGAAGCCCGTCAGATTGGCCTCCGGGCGCGAAAGGCTCGTGACGAACCCGCCTCCGACGGGGTCCTGCACCTGCGCGAACACCACCGGGATGGTTTTCGTCGCCCTCTGCAGGATTGCGGCTCCGACGACGCCCTGAGCCATGATCACATCCGGCTTCAGGGCGACGAGTTCGTCCGTATAGCGCCTGATGCGGTCGGGATCGCTCCAGCCGAAACGGAGTGTGATCTGCAGGTTCCGCCCTTCTGTCCACCCGGCCTTCTGCAGGCCCTCCTTGAGGGCAGCGACCAATCGGGCGGCCTGCGGCTCGGCGACAACGAACAGAGCGCCGAGGTGCCGCATCTCGGCGGGCTGAGCGTGCCCTGCATGTGGCCAGACGGCCGCACCCCCAAGGAGCCCGATGAACTCACGCCGCCTCATGGATCACCTCGTCGGATCACCCGATCCGGACCTGACCCTACTCCTATCGGGGCCGGTGTGAAGCGTGGCGCCGGCAGGGACTCTCCGCCCGTCCGGGCCGCGAGCACGCCAGCCATCCCGGTTTGCAGCCGAACCACCAGGCCGCCGGGATCCGGCACCTGGGGCGCATGCTGCGCGCCGGCACGTCCTTGGCGGCGCAGGGGTTGCGGGCGTGAGGGCGCCGGCGGTCGCCCTCGCGCTGCTGTTCGGGATCGTATGCGGGGCGTGGGTTAGGGGCGCTACTCGGCGTGGCGCGATCGATCGAGAGATAAGGCGAATGCCTTACCCGCTGCCTCAAGGCCGTCGAATCTTGGGTCGTCCATAGGCTGCAGCAAATCTGGCCTTTGTGTCCTTCGACCGGCGTCTCACACCTCGTGGCCGCTCACGGCGGCTGGTGCAGGCTCTTCCAGGGCGAGGGCCGCACCTGCACGCCGCCGCCGGCACGGCAGCGACGGCGTGGAGGAGATCCGCGAGGACGGGACGGTGTGGACCGTCAGGCTCAGCCGAGGGCGCTCCGCATCACTGCGGATTGGCGGTTCCAGCCGGACCAGCCGGTCCCGCCGGGCCACGCTCGCCTTGCGGTCCGGGAGGACCCGCAGGCCCGCGTTCGCCCTGAGGCCCTGCGGGTCCCCTCTCTCCCGCAGGACCGGCGGGCCCACGCTCGCCCGGAGGGCCGGGAGGGCCCGCAGGACCAGCCGGTCCCGGCTCGCCCTTGTCTCCCTTGGGACCGGTCGGCCCCGGCGCCCCGGCGGTCCCGACAGCGCCCTGTGGGCCCGTCTCGCCCTTCGGTCCGGCGGGCCCGGCTGCGCCGACCGCGCCGGCCGGTCCGGTGTCGCCTTTGTCGCCCTTCGGTCCGGGCGCTCCTGCGGGGCCTTGGGGCCCGGCCGGGCCGACCGCACCGGCAACGCCCTGCGGCCCGGCATCTCCCTTGGGGCCGGCAGGCCCCGCAGCGCCGACGGGACCACAGTTCGGGATCACGACGTCGCGGGTCTCGTCTCCGGCCTTGAGGGTGCCGACGCAATCCGGAGGCAGGTACTGGAGGCGGAAGGTGAAGAACCCGCCCGCGGTCGCCTTGGTCTCGTGCCGCTCGTCGAAGGTCACGGTGGCGTTGGGCTTCGCCCGCCCGCTCACCCTCAGGTCGCCGGACACGATGCGTGCCTCGTCGACACGGATCTGCGAGAGGGCGGGAACCGCGCTCGCGGCGATGCACACCAACGACAATCCGATTGCTCTCATCCCGCTCCCCTTCGCCTGCTGGCCATGTCCGCAGGGATCGTGCCCTGTCCATCCCGCGACTTCAACAGGACGGCACTCCGCCTTTGGCTTTTCCTCGAACCATAGCAACGGCTGGCCCGCAGGCATGTGACTGTCTCGAACCATAGCAGCGGCTGGCCCGCAGGCATGTGACCGTTCCGGAACCATCGCTTCGCACCGGGTGACCGCGCCGAGAAGATCGAAACGAATTCTGCGGGAGAGGGAGGGACCGGCCCTGAACCAAGGCCTCTGGACTTTTGCACCCCGGGGGCAAGCACCCTTGGGAGCGGGTCGATGCTTTCGGCTCTGCGGAGCGTCCTTCCGGCCGCTTCGTGGCAGGCACCGCGCAGACCCATCGAGGCCCGCTGCGCGTTGTCGGCGCCTGCATCCCCTGGGACGGGGCTCACGTCTCCTCCGGCCGGCGGGACCGGGTCGAGTGGCACGACCACACGGCGTATCTCGAGGCGCTTGCGCCGATCGTCGCCCGCGGCGAGCACACCAGGGGCACCGTGCTGCTGGGTGACTGCAATCACCGCATCCCGAGGAAGCGGGAGTCGGTCCCCGCCGTCGAGGCGCTGGGGCGGGTGCTGGGCGGCCGGCTCGCCCTCGCGGCCGCGGGTATCACCCCGGACGTCGACCGGCCCTCGATCCACCATGTTGCTGACACCCCCGACCTGACGGTGGCGCGGGTGCAAGGCCTCTCCGACAGTATGCCTGATGGCAGCCAAGCGACCGATCGCTTCGGGCTCGTGGTCGACCTGCGCTCAGCAGATCCAGGCGCGACCGCAGCACTCCTACAGAACGATTCGCCGCCTGCCCACCAAGGCCCAGACATGCGAAAGCCGCCCGGAGGCGGCTTGTCACAACTCCTTGTGAACCAAGGAGAAATTTGGTGGAGCCAGGCGGAATCGAACCGCCGACCTCTTGAATGCCATTCAAGCGCTCTCCCAACTGAGCTATGGCCCCACGCTGGTCCGCGGGGTTGGGTCCACCGCGGAAAGGGTCGCCGCCGAGGCAGCGGGCGTCTCTATAGTCGGCCCGGAGGGAGGACTCAAGCCTCTTTCCCGGCCTTTCTGACGCATCCCGCCGAAAGGCGCGGTCGTCAGCTTCTCCGTCCCGATGCCCGGGACGGAGCCGCCGGCCCTGCGCGGGCCGGCTCCGGGAATCAGGCTTCCTCGTCGTCCTCGAGATCGCCGTCGATCAGGCCGGTGACGTCGTCCTCGCCCTCCTCCTCCTCTTCGAGGAAGGTGTCGTCGGTCGCGACGTCGTCGGCGACCTCGATGTCGTCGTCGAGCGGCAGGTCCTTCTCGGCCTCGCCGGCCTCGACCTCCTCGAGCGAGACGAGCTCGGGCCCGACGCCCTCGATCTCGGCGTCGTCGTCCGCGGCCGCGACCGGGACCGGAGCGGCCCGGGCCGCCACCGGCGCGGCGCGCGTCAGGGCCGAGGCCTGGAAGGCCGTGCCGCATTTCGGGCAGACGATCGGGTTCTTGTTGAGGTCGTAGAACTTGGCGCCGCAGCTCATGCACTGGCGCTTCAAGCCGAGTTCCGGTTTGGCCACGGTTCGCTTGCCTTCAGTTCAGGGGGCGTGAGAGCGCTCCCGTTAGTCGGGGGCCCCGGCCTTGTCAAATGGGAAACGGGTGGGCCCGCCGCACCCGCAAAAAGGCAGGCCCGGCCCCCGCGCGGGAAGACGGGATTCCGGGGCCCGGCCCCGCCGCCTCGGGAGGCGCATGGGCCGGATCCCGGGCCTGCCGCAGGGGCGCCACGAAGCCCGATGACGGCGCCCGGGGCGCGTGTTAGGAGCGCACCTTCAGCAAGACGAGAAACGGGGCCTTCGTCGGTGTCGCACGGTCACGCAGAACCATCGCCGGTCACCGCCCGGTCCGGGGCTCCCCTGAAAGGGACGATCCGGGTGCCAGGCGACAAGTCGATCTCGCACCGGGCGCTGATCTTCGGCCTTCTCGCCATCGGCGAGACCCGCGTCGAGGGTCTGCTCGAGGGCGAGGACGTGCTGCGCACCGCGGAGGCCTGCCGGGCGCTCGGGGCCGGCGTGACCCGCGAGGCGCCCGGGCGCTGGCGCGTGACCGGCGCCGGCATCGGCGGCTTGAGCGAGCCGGCGGGCGTGCTCGATTTCGGCAATGCCGGCACGGGATCGCGCCTCATGATGGGCGTCGCGGGCAGCCACCCCGTCACGGCGACGTTCGACGGCGACGCGTCCCTGCGCAAGCGCCCCATGCGACGCATCCTCGACCCGCTCGTCCGTATGGGCGTGTCGGTGGTGTCCGAGGCGGAAGGCGGGCGCGTGCCCCTGACCCTGCGCGGGCCGGCCGAGACGATCCCGATCACCTACGAGACCCCGGCCGCCTCGGCGCAGATCAAGTCGGCGATCCTGCTCGCCGGGCTCAACTCCCCCGGGCGCACCACCGTGATCGAGCGCGAAGCGACGCGGGACCACACCGAGCGCATGCTGCGCCATTTCGGCGCCGTCGTGGAGGTGGCGGCCCACGGGGCCGACGGGCGTGCGGTCACGCTGCAGGGCCAGCCCACATTGCGCGGCAGCGACGTGGTCGTGCCCTCCGATCCGTCCTCCGCGGCCTTCCCGCTCGTCGCCGCGCTCCTCGTGCCGGGCTCCGACGTGACGATCCGCGGCGTGATGACCAATCCCCTGCGCACCGGCCTCCTCACGACGCTCGAAGAGATGGGCGCCGAGATCGAGCGCGTGAACGAGCGCGACGAGGGCGGCGAGACGGTCGCGGACCTGCGCGTGCGGGCAAGCCGCCTCTCGGGCGTCGACGTGCCGGCGGCGCGCGCGCCTTCCATGATCGACGAATACCCGATCCTCGCGGTCGCGGCCGCCTTCGCCAGGGGTACGACGCGGATGCGCGGCCTGCACGAGCTGCGCGTGAAGGAATCGGACCGCCTCGCCGCCGTCGCGGCAGGCCTCGCCCAGGCCGGCGTGCCGCACGAGATCGAGGGCGACGACCTCGTCGTGCACGGGCTCGACGGAAAGGTGCCGGGCGGCGGCGCATCGATCGCGACCCATCTCGACCACCGCATCGCCATGGCGTTCCTCGTCATGGGGCTCGCGACGCGGGATCCCGTGACGGTCGACGACGGTGCCATGATCACGACGAGCTTCCCGACCTTCATCCCGCTCATGCGCGAGCTCGGCGCCTCGATCCACGACCGCTGATCCTTCGGCCCAACGTTCCGGCACATCCCATGCTCATCGCGATCGACGGCTCCGCCATACCCGGTCGGCTCAACGCTCCGGCTCTCTCATGATCATCGCGATCGACGGCCCCGCCTCGCCTCTTTGGCCAAAAGCTCCGGCTCATTCATGATCATCGCGATCGACGGTCCGGCCGCGTCCGGCAAGGGCACCCTGGCCAAGCGCCTCGCGGCGCATTTCGGCCTGCCGCATCTCGACACCGGCCTGCTCTACCGCGGGGTCGCGCGCCTGCTGCTCGACGCCGGGATGCCGCTCACGGACGCCGCGGCGGCCGAGGAGGCCGCGCGGACGCTCGACGTGAACCTGCTGCAGGATCCGCGCCTGCGCGGCGCCGAGATGGGCGAGGCGGCGTCGGTGATCTCGGCCTACCAGCCCGTGCGCGACGCGCTGCTCGCCTTCCAGCGCGAGTTTGCGGGCAATCCGGCGGGCGCGGTGCTCGACGGGCGCGACATCGGCACCGTGGTGTGCCCGCTCGCGGACGCCAAGCTGTACGTCACGGCGGCGCCCGAGGAGCGTGCGCGCCGGCGCCACCTGGAGCTCGTCGGCCGCGGCGAGACCACGGAGTTCCGCGTCATCCTCGACGACATCCTGCGCCGGGACGAACGCGACCGCTCCCGCAGCTCCGCTCCCCTCAAGACCGCGGCCGACGCCATGGTGCTCGACACCACGGCCCTGGACCCGGACGCCGCGTTCCGGGCCGCCCTGGAGCTGGTGGAAAGCCGCACCCGGGCCTGACCCGATCCGGGTTGGCCCCAGAGCCCGTGGAAGGCCGCATGCGCCGTCGAGGCGGCTTGCGCTTTCCAAGCGCCGGGCGACCTGCCACACTTGGCCCATCCGTTGGACTTGCCCCGGCCTTCTGCCCGCCGGATCGGCGATCCGGTGAGGCCGCCGGCCGGGCTCCCTCGAGGACGCCCCGATGCCGCTGTGCCGTGCCGCCGATCTCGTCAGGGCCGTGACGGCGCTCCGGCGCGGAACCCGACCTCCGGCGTGGCGCCGCCTCGCGGCCGCGCTCGGCTTCGCCGCGCTGGTCTGCGGCGCCCCGGCCGCCCGCGCGCAGACCGAGGTCGACCTCGCGCTCGTGCTCGCCGTGGACATCTCCTATTCCATGGACGTCGAGGAGCAGGCGCTCCAGCGCGAGGGCTTCGCGGAGGCGTTCCGCTCGCCGCTCGTGCACGACGCCATCCGCCGCGGCATGCTGGGGCGCATCGCGGTCACGTACGTCGAATGGGCGGGCGCCTCCGACCAGACCGTGATCGTGCCCTGGACGGTGCTCGACAATCCCGAGGGCATCATGGCCTTCGCGCACCGCATCGCGACGACGCCGCTCCGGCGGGCGCAGCGCACCTCGATCGCGGGCGCGATCGACTTCAGCGTGCGTCACCTGGAGCGGAGCGGGCTCGAGGCGGTGCGGCGGGTCATCGATATCTCGGGCGACGGCCCCAACAACCAGGGTCGCATCGTCACTCAGTCCCGCAACGATGCAGTCGCAAAGGGCATCACGATCAACGGCCTGCCCCTGATGCTGCGCCGCCCCGGCTACCTCGACATCGCCGAACTCGACACCTATTACCGCGACTGCGTCATCGGCGGCCAGGGCGCGTTCCTGGTGCCGGTGCGCGGCCGCGATCAGTTCCCGCAGGCGATCAAGACCAAGATCCTGCTCGAGATCGCCGGCCTCGTGCCGCCGGAGCCGCAGGTGCGGCGGATCCAGGCGGGGCGGCAGGCCGATTGCCTCATCGGCGAGACGCAATGGCGCGACCGGATGGGGAACTGAGGCGCCCGCGCAAAATGATGCGGAGACGCGACCGGATGGGGAACTGACCGGCGGAGTTGGGATCGATTGGATGGATGGCGAAACTCGTTCCGGTGCGGACTCCGCGCAGCTCACGCTCGCCCTCGTGGCGCATGACGCCAAGAAGGACGACATGGCGGATTTCGTGGCTGCGCATCGCGGGCGGATCGGGCGCTTCTCGCTGTTCGCCACCGGCACCACCGGCGCCCGCGTCATGGAGCGCTGCCCCGACCTCGCGGTGACGCGGCTCAAGAGCGGCCCGCTCGGCGGCGACCAGCAGATCGGCGCCATGATCGCGGAAGGGCGCATCGACGCGCTGGTGTTCTTCGTCGATCCGCTCTCGCCGCATCCGCACGACGTGGACGTGAAGGCGCTGATGCGCCTCGCCCTCGTCTACGACATCCCGATGGCCCTGAACCGCGCCACCGCGGACCGGCTCATCGCGACCTTCGCGGCCTGACGCACCTCCCCGCCTCACGTCCCGCGCGGCTTGGCGCGGCGCGTCGGCGGCGCGGTCAGCGGGTCCTCGGGCCAGGGGTGCTTCGGGTATTGCCCGCGCATGTCGGCGCGCACCGCGGCCCAGGAGCCGCGCCAGAAGCCCGGCAGGTCGCGGGTGATCTGGATCGGCCGCTGCGCCGGCGAGAGCAGGTGCAGGATCAGCGGGACGCGCCCGCCCGCGAGCGTCGGGTGGCGGTCAAGGCCGAAGAGTTCCTGCACGCGCACGGCCAGCACCGGCCCCTCCTCGCCGCCGTAATCGATCGGGATCTGCGAGCCCGTCGGCACCTCCACGTGCGTCGGCGCCTCCGCGTCGAGCCGGCGCTGCAGCGGCCAGGGCAGGAGCGCGCGCAAGGCTTCGCTCAAGGCGTCGGCGCCGACCTCGGACAGCGCCGTCTTTCCGACGAGATGGGAGCCGAGCCACTCCTCGGCGGTGGCCGACAGGGCCTCGTCGGAGAGGTCCGGCCATTCGTCGCCCTCCGCGCGGCGCAGGAACATCACCCGCTCGCGCCACTGCGCCAGCGCCTTGGACCACGGCAGGGCCGCGATCCCGAGCGAGACGAGGCCGCGCGCGAGCGTCCGGGCCGCGTCCTCGGTCGCAGGAACGGGGAGCGGGCGCTCGCTCAAAACGAGCGCGCCGTAGCGCCGGACCGCGCGGGCCCGCAGGGCCCTCGCGGCGCGGTCGAAGGCGACCTCCTCGCGCTGGCCGAGCGCCGCGCCCGCGACCCGTTCGAGTTCGACAGGCGTCAGCGGCGCCGCCGCGAGGATCCGCGCCGAGGCAGCGCCGCCGGCGATCTCGGCGACCGCGAGGAAGGGCTCGCGCGCGAGGCGCTCGTGCGGCTCGAGGTTGGCGCCGCGGCCGTTCGCCATCAGGTATTCGCCGGGTTTGCCGCGCGCCTTGGCGAGGCGGTCGGGATAGGCGAGCGCCAGCAAGGCGCCCGCGCTCATGGGCTCGCCCGTACGGGCGCCGGAACCCGCCGCGCGCGCCCAACCTTCCGCCATGCGGCGCATGTCCTCGGCACGCTTCGAGCGGTCGCGGCGGTAGCGCTCCACGCGCTCCGTGAGATCCGCCATGTCGCCCCCGAGCCCGCGCTCGACCAGCACCGCGGCAAGGTCCGCGGCCGCGCGCGCCTCGCCCTGCGCACCGGCGCTCACCACCATGCGGGCGAGGCGGGGCGGCAGCGGCAGGGCGCGCAGGCGCCGTCCCGTGTCGGTGATGCGGCCGTCCGCGTCGAGGGCGTCGAGATCGGCGAGGAGCGTGCGCGCCTCCTTCAGGGCCGGGGCCGGCGGCGGGTCCAGGAAGGCGAGCGTCGAGGGATCGGTCACGCCCCAGGCGGCGCAATCGAGGAGCAGCGGGCTCAGGTCGGCGGCGAGGATCTCGGGCCGGGCGAAGGGTTCCAGCGCGCCCGTCGCGGCCTCCTCCCACAGGCGGTAGCAGATTCCGGGCTCCGTGCGCCCGGCGCGGCCGCGGCGCTGGTCGGCCGCCGCGCGCGAGACCCGCACGGTCTCGAGGCGCGTGAGGCCGATGTCGGGCTCGTAGACCGGCACGCGCGCGAGGCCGGAATCAATCACGACGCGCACGCCCTCGATGGTGAGCGAGGTTTCGGCGATCGAGGTCGCGAGCACGATCTTGCGCCGGCCAGGCTTGGCCGGGCTCACGGCAAGGTCCTGCTCGCCCCGGTCGAGCGCCCCGTAGAGCGGGGCGATGTCGATGGCAGGATCGGTGACGCGCTCGCGCAGGAGCGTCTCGACGCGGCGGATCTCGCCCTGGCCGGGGAGGAAGACGAGGATCGAGCCGAGCTCGACGCGAAGCGCCCGCATCGCCGCGTCCGCGACGCTGTCCTCGATGCGTCGGTTGGGGTCGCGGCCGAGATGACGGGTCTCGACGGGATAGGCGCGGCCCTCCGACTCGACCACCGGGGCCTCGCCGAGGAGGCGCGCGACCCGGGCGCCGTCGAGGGTGGCCGACATCACGAGGAGGCGCAGGTCCTCGCGCAGGCCCGCCTGCGCGTCGAGCGCGAGCGCGAGCCCGAGATCCGCATCGAGGGAGCGCTCGTGGAACTCGTCGAACAGGACCGCGGCGACGCCGTCGAGGGCCGGATCGTTGAGGATCATGCGGGCAAAGACGCCTTCGGTGACGACCTCGATGCGCGTTTTCCGCGAGACCTTCGAGCCGAGGCGGACCCTCAGGCCCACCGTCTCGCCGACCTCCTCGCCGAGCGTCTGGGCCATGCGGGCGGCGGCTGCGCGCGCCGCGAGGCGGCGCGGCTCCAGGACGATGAGCTTAGCGGCCCCGACCCAGGGCTCGTCGAGGAGCGCGAGCGGCACCCGCGTGGTCTTGCCGGCGCCGGGCGGGGCGACGAGGACGGCGTTGGGCCGCTCGCGCAGGCGCGCCGCGAGGTCCGGCAGGACGGCGTCGATCGGGAGCGGGGTGTCGAAACGGCGCATGGCGGCGTGATGGCCGAAGCGCCGGGCCCGCGCAAGCGCGCCCGTCCGCACACGATCCGTCGCGCACCGGAGCGCGGCCGGCTCAGGGGCACGGCCGCGCGGGCAAGCTGCGGGGTCCTACCGGCAGACGTCGGGCAGGCGCCGCTTCCAGCGTTCGCCGCGCGGCAGCTCCTCGACCCGCCGCGCCCAGCGGCGCGCAGGCCGTGCATCGTCCTGCGGGACGATGATCGCGGCTTCGTTGGCGGCCGGAACCAGAATGATCGGGCTCCCGGCCGAAGCGTCGGATGGCTCCGTCATCGCCGGGGTCTCGCGACGGAAGGCCGAAGCGGCTTTTGGGCGAGGCGCAGGCGTCTCAGGAGCGGCGGCACGCTTTGCCCGGGGCTTGGGCGCCCGCGGCGCGGGAGCCTCCGCTGCCGACCGGGCTACATCGCGGACCGGAACCTCGGCCGCGGCGCTGCGGTCCGGTTCAGGTTCCGCGACGCGCAGGTCCGGCAGCACGCGCCGGGCCGGCGCGGCCTTGGCGGTGGCGCCACGGATCTCGATCGGCGCCCGGTCGTCCGGAGGGCGACCGTTCGGCTCCGCGGGAGCGCGCAGCAGGGCTTCGGTGTCGGCCCAGAGCGAGGCGGGGGGAGCGGGGTGGCGTCTCTTATTCTTGATTTCGACCGCAAAGGGCCGCAGATCGCGTGATCTCATGTGATCGGGATGTGTTGGAATCCGGAAGGAAGGCCGCCGATTCAAAAACGTGGCGGTACAACTCAAGTATCCGGATGCCGGTCTGTTGTCCAGTGGCGACCGCGGCAGGGTGCCGCGCCGGTCTTCGCGGCACGACAACAGCGCGAACACGTCCTGGAGCGATCGGGAGCGGAGACTAGCTCCGCCCCGGGGCGGCAGCGGGGGAGCGGCCCGGCAGGACCCGGCGGAGCGCGGCCCCGATGAGCGGCCAGAACATCAGCACGAGGCCGAGCGTCACGAGGCTGCCTACGAGAGCGTTCGACCAGAAGATCGAGAACGAGCCCTTCGACATGATCATCGACTGGCGGAAGGCGTCCTCGGCCTTGTCGCCGAGCACCATGGCGAGCACGAGCGGCGCGATCGGGTAGTCGAGCTTCTTGAACATATAGCCCGCAAAGCCGAACACGAGCGCGAGCCAGAGGTCGAAGGGACGGCCCGCGACCGTGTAGGCGCCGATGAAGCACACCACCACGATGAGCGGCCCGATGATCGAGAACGGGATGCGCAGGATCGAGGCGAAGAGCGGGATCGTGGCGAGCACCACGACCACGGCGACGATGTTGCCGAGATACATCGAGGCGATCAGGCCCCAGACGAAATCCGGCCGCTCGACGAACAGCATCGGGCCGGGATTGAGGCCCCAAATCATTAGCCCGCCCATCATGACGGCCGCGGTCGCGGAGCCCGGCACGCCGAGCGCGAGCATCGGCAGGATGGCGCTGCTGCCGGCGGCGTGGTCGGCGGTCTCGGGCGCGACCACGCCCTCGGGCTCGCCCTGGCCGAAGGCCTCCTTGCGGCGCGAGAGGCGCTTGGCGATGCCGTAGCTCATGAAGGAGGCCGCGGTCGGACCGCCCGGCGTGATGCCCATCCAGCAGCCGATGGCGCTGGAGCGCAGGAGCGCCACCCAGTAACGCGGCATGCGCGCCATCGTCGCGAACACGTCACGCGGGCTGATGCGCGCCCGGATGCCCTCGAAGCGCAGCCCCTCCTCCATGGTGAGCATGAGCTCGCCGATGCCGAACAGGCCGATCACCGCGATCAGGAAGCTGACGCCGGCGAGAAGCTCGTTGAAGCCGAAGGTGAGGCGCAGGGCGCCCGAGATCGTGTCCATGCCGACGCTCGCGCAGGCGAAGCCGAGGCCCATGGCGACGAGCGTCTTGAACGGCGAGGCGCCGCCCAAGCCCACGAAGCTCGCGAAGGCGAGGAAGTAGACGGCGAAGTATTCGGGCGAGGAGAAGCGGAGCGCGAAGTTCGCGACCCAGGTCGACAGCACGGTGATCAGGATCACGCCGACGAGCGCGCCGAAGCCCGCGGACAGGAACGCGAGCGTCAGGGCCTCGGCGGCCTTGCCCTGCTTCGCCATCGGGTAGCCGTCGAAGGTGGTCGCGACGGACGACGGCTCGCCCGGGATGTTGAACAGGATCGAGGTCGTGGAGCCGCCGAACAGCGCGCCCCAGTACATGCTGGTGAGCAGGATAATGGCCGCGACCGGATCCATCGTGAAGGTCAGCGGCAGGAGCAGGGACACGCCGTTCGGCGCGCCCAGGCCCGGCAGCACGCCGACCAGGATGCCGAGGAGCACGCCCACCATCATGAGCGCGATGTGATAGGTGCTGAGCGCGACGCCGAAGCCGTGCATCAGGGAGGTGAAGTTCTCCACCGCGGTCTCCGATCCTTGCGCGCGCTCAATAGAGCCCGATGGCCGCCTCGAGCGGGCCCTTCAGGAGCGGGACCTGGAAGGCGAGTTCGAGCACGAGATAGAAGAACACCGCGGACGCGATCCCGGTCGCGAGCGACACCAGCGGGCGGTAGCCGCCCTGAAGCCACATCACGAGGGTGAGGTAGAGCGCGCCCGACACGTAGAGGCCGAGCCAGAGGGACCCCGCGACGAAGAGCACGATCGGGCCCACGAACGACACGACGCGCCGGGCCTGCTCGCGGTCGAGGACCGGCATCGCGAGATCGCGGCGCGCGAGCGTGGCCTGGACCGCGGTGCCGGCGCTGCCGATCAGGACGAGCAGACCCATCAGGAACGGGAAGGTGCCGGCCTGCGGGCCGGCGGCCCGCCAGGCGACGCCGTATTCGAGCGAGCCGATCATGACGGTGAGGCCGAGCCCCGCCGTGATGGCGGCGGCGGCGAGCTCCGCCTGCCAACGTGACACCATGCTGTCCTCCCGGACCGGCACCGGGACGAGGGCCGGCGGCTCGCGCCGGCCGGCCCCTTCGTCCGCGTTACTGAACGATCCAGCCTTCCTTCTCGAAGACCTTGCGGTTCTTGGCGTCGTCCTCGGCGATGAACTTCTTGAGCTCGTCGCCTGCCATGAAGCGTCCCGTCTGCGAGGTCTTCTCGATGTACTCCTTCCACTCCGGGGTCTCGCTCACCTTCTTGAGCAGGTCGGAGTAGAACGCCACCGCGTCGGCCGGGACGTTGCCGGGCAGCCACACGGTGCGCGGCATCTGGAACTGGTCGATGCCGATGCCCGACTCCTTGCAGGTCGGGATGTCCTGCCAGCCCATGGTGGCCGTCACCTTGCCGCTGCCCTGGAGGCGCTGCGCGCTGAACACGCAGAGCGGCTGCACCTGCCCGCCCTTCCACTGGCCGATGTTCTCGTTCGGGTTGTTGGTGTTGGCGTCGATGTGCGCGCCCGCGAGCTGCACCCCGGCCGCGCCGCCGCCCTGGAACGGCACGTAGATGAACTTCGCGCCGGTGGCATCCTGGATCAGCTTGGTGAGCGTCTCGTCCGTGTCCTTGGACTGGCTGCCGCCCATCTTGAGGGTCTCGGGCTTCGCCTTCGCGGCCTCGATGAAGCTCTTGGCGTCCTTGTGGGGCGAGTTGGCGTTGACCCAGAGCAGGAACTCGTCGAGCGCCATCGCGGCGACCGGCGTCAGCTCGGACGGCTTGAACGCCAGCTTGGCGACATAAGGAAGGAGGTAGGCGTTGTTGGTCGCGAAGACGAGCTTGTGGGCGTCGCCCGTGGCGACCTTGGCGTAGACGAAGCCTTCGGCGCCGCTGCCGCCGCCCTTGTTGGTGACAACGATCGGGCGCTCCGTCAGCTTGTGCTTCGCGACGATCGACTGGACCGTGCGGGCGAAGTTGTCGGTGCCGCCGCCGGGACCGGAGGTCACGACGAACTCGATCGGCTTCGTGGGCTCCCAGGCGGCCTGGGCGCCGCCCGCGAGCGTCGCGACGAGCGCGGTCGCGATCAGGTACGATGTCTTCTGCATCTCTCTCGTCCTCCCGTTGGAGTGCCCCTCCGAAGTCGGGGCGGGTTTCGGAGCGGCGCCGGACACCGGTGCCGCCCGTGGCGAGGCGGCGCGTGCGCCGCCGAAGAAGGCGTTCGTCTTCAGGCGGCCGCGCGCTTGGCGTGCGCGTCGGCGCCCATACGGATCGCGAGCTGGATCGCGGCGCGGCTCGCGCCCATGTTGGCGACGCCGCGGCCGGCGATCTCGTACGCCGTGCCGTGGGCGGGCGTGCAGATCGGGAAGGGGAAGCCGCCGATCAGCGTCACGCCCCGGTCGAAGCCCATGAGCTTCATCGCGATCTGGCCCTGGTCGTGGTACATGGTCAGCACCGCGTCGAAGTCGCCGTTCTTGGCGCGAAGGAACACGGTGTCGGAGGGGTACGGCCCGTCGACCGCGATGCCGCGCTCGGCCGCGCGGCGCACCGCAGGCTCGATCACGTCGATCTCCTCGCGGCCGAAATTGCCGCCGTCGCCCGCGTGCGGGTTGAGGCCCGCGACCGCGATGCGGGGCTTGGCGAAGCCGGCGGCGCGCATCGCCTTGTCGGCGAGGTCGAGGCTGCGCAGGATCCCCTCCCCGGTGATCGCAGCCGCGACGCCGGAGAGCGGGATGTGCGAGGTCACCCGCGCGTTCCAGAGCTCGCCCAGCACGTTGAACTCGCTCGCCGGGCCCGTGGTCTTGAGCACGTCGCGCACGAAGCGGATCTCGTCGTCGTAGCCGGGATAGGCGAGGCGCATCGCCTTCTTGTTGAAGGGCGTGAAGAACACCGCGTCGGCGCCGCCGGAATGCGCGAGCTCGAGCGCGCGGCGGAAGTTCTCGGTCGCGAAGCGCCCGCCTTCGAGCGTGGCGTTGGCGACCTGCACCGCGTCGGGGCTCAGGTTCTCGAGATCGACGAAGACCGGGCGCGTTGCGCCGCGGGGCAGCTTGTCGCCGGGGGCGACGGTCTCGACGTCGACCGAGACGCCCGCGACCTTGGCGCCGCCGTCGAGGATGCGCCGGTCGCCGAACACCACGAAATCGGCCGCGGCGCGGATGTCGTCCATGGCGAGGAGCTTCGCGGCGAGTTCCGGGCTGATGCCGGCGGGATCTCCCATCGCGAAGGCGACGGTGGGACGGACGGATCCGGAAGCGGACGAAGCAGCGGCCACGGCAACCCTCTCTGGCAAGACCGGCGAGGGGTTAGCACCCCCGTCTTCTGTGCGCAAGCATTCTGCATGCAGAATTTTGTTTACCGCGCCGGGCTGTCCGGTTTAGGGTTTTCGCAAGGCCGTCACAGGGCCAGGGGCAACGGAGTCGGGGCGATGGACGGGCAGGCAGCTTTGCGGGAGCCTCAGGACAACGAATCCGGGGGCATGGACGGGCAGGCGGCGTTGCGGGAGCCGCCGGACGCGCCGGGGGCGGACCGCGAGGGGCGCGGCCGGATCGCGCGTCCGAGCCTTCACGACGCCATCGTGAGCCGCGTCCGCGACATGATCATCGAGGGCCGCCTCGCCCCGGGTAGCCGCATCCACGAGGGCCGGCTCGGCGAGGAGCTCGGCGTGTCCCGCACGCCCCTGCGCGAGGCGCTGAAGTACCTTGCGAGCGAGGGCCTGCTCGAGCTCTCGCCCGGGCGCGGCGCGCTCGTGCGCCAGTTCAGCGCCAAGGACGTGAAGGACGCCCTCGCCGTCCTCGGCCACATGGAGGGCCTCGCCGGGCGGCTCGCCTGCGCCCAGGCGAGCGACGCCGAGATCGGCGAAGTGCGCCAGCTCCACGACCGCATGATGGAATTGTACCGCACGCGGGATCGCCTGCCCTACTTCAAGCTCAACCAGGCGATCCACTCGGCGATCCTGCGCCTGTCGAAGAACGATTCGCTCTCCTACGTGCACGGCATCCTTCAGGCCCGGCTGCGCCGCATCCGCTACATCGGCAACGAGGGACCGGAGAAATGGGCGGGCGCGGTCGCGGACCACGAGGAGATGATCGCGGCTTTGGAGGCCCGCGACGGCGAGCGCCTCTCCGCCGCCATGGCGGCCCATATGGACCGCACCTGGGACCGGGTGCGCCACGCGATCTAGCGCTTTCCGTCCGTGGACCGCACCTGGGACCGGGTGCGCCATGCGATCCAGCGCCACGACGTCCGCACAGGCCCGGCGGGCGTTCCGCCTGCCGGCGGCGTTGACAGGGCGCCCGTCCCGGCGGAAGGAGGGCGGCGACGCGAAAGGGCCCGGAATGAGCGAAGAAGCCGGATTGCGCGAGGCCGTCTGCCGCTTCGGCCGCTCGCTGTTCGAGCGCGGGCTGACGGCGGGCTCCTCGGGCAACATCTCGGTGCGGCTCTCCGACGGCGGCTGGCTCATGACGCCGACGAACGCCTCCCTCGGCTTCCTCGACCCCGCCGCCTTGAGCCGTCTCGACGCGCAGGGACGGCTCGTGTCCGGCCACGCGCCCACCAAGGAGCAGCCGCTCCACACCGCGCTATACGACACAAGGCGCGACACCGGCGCGATCGTGCACCTGCACTCCACCCATTCGGTCGCGGTCTCGATGCTGCCCGGCATCGACCCCGCCGACGCCCTGCCGCCGATGACGGCCTACTACGTCATGAAGCTCGGGCGCACCGCCCTCCTGCCCTATTACCGTCCCGGCGATCCCGCGGTCGCCGATGCGATCCGAGGCCTTGCGGGCCGCTATTCCTCGGTGCTGCTCGCCAACCACGGCCCCGTGGTGGCCGCCAAGGAGCTCGAGGCCGCCGTCTACGCCACCGAGGAGCTGGAGGAGACCGCGAAGCTGCGCCTCCTCCTGCACGGGCTCAATCCGCGCCTCCTCACCCGCGCGCAGGTCAGGGACCTCGTCACCCATTTCAACCTCGACGCATCGCTGGCCGAAGGCGACGCGGACGATCACGACCATTCCCACGAAGGACACGCCTGACGATGCCCCGCTTCTCCGCCAATCTCGGCTTCCTGTTCGCCGACCGCCCCGACATCGCGCGCGTCGAGGCCGCGGCCGCGGCGGGCTTCAGGGCCGTCGAGATGCACTGGCCCTATGGGACTCCGGCGGCCGAGATGCGCGCCGCGCTCCAGCGCTGCGACGTCGCGATGCTCGGGCTCAACACGGTGGTGGGACGCGACGGGGAATCGGGCCTCGGCGCCCTCCCCGGTCGGGAGGCCGAGTTCCGCCAGGCGGTCGAGCAGGCGGTCGCTTACGGCCAGGCGATCGGCGCCACGGCCGTGCACTGCATGGCGGGCGTCGTGACGCCGGACCGGCTCGACACCGCGGAGCGCGTCTTCGTCGAGAATCTGCGGATCGCCTCAGATATCGTAGGACAGGCCGGGATGACCGTCCTGATCGAGCCCCTCAACCACCGCGACAAGCCGGACTACGCCCTGTTCCGCATCGAGCAGGCGGCGTCGATCATCGGCCGCACGGGGCGCGGCAACGTGAAGATCATGTTCGACTGCTACCACGTGCAGATCATGCAGGGCGACCTGATCCGCCGCTTCGAGGCCCACCGCGAGCTCGTCGGCCACGTGCAGATCGCCGCCGTGCCGAGCCGGGCCGAGCCCGACGAAGGCGAGCTGAACTTCCCCGAGATCTGCCGCGCCTTCGAGCGGCTGGGCTACGACGGCTGGATCGGCGCGGAGTACAAGCCGCGCGGCCGGACCGAGGACGGCCTCGGCTGGCTGAAGGCGTGGTCCGATCCCAATTCCCTCCAGGCGAGGAACTGAACCCATGCGTTTGGGCTGCATTGCGGACGATCTCACCGGCGCCACGGATCTCGCCCTCATGCTCTCGCGCGAGGGGCTGAAGACCGTCCAGACCATCGGGGTGCCCGACAAGGGCCTTGACCTCAGCGATGCCGACGCCGTCGTGGTGGCGCTGAAGTCGCGCACCAACCCGGTCCGGGAGGCGATCGACCTCTCGCTCTCCGCGGCCGAGACCCTGAAGGCGCAGGGCGCCCGCAACCTGTTCTTCAAGTATTGCTCGACCTTCGACTCCACCGACGAGGGCAATATCGGTCCCGTGGCCGAGGCGCTGCTGCGCTTTGCCGGCGGCGACTTCACCCTCGCCTGCCCGGCCTTCCCCGCGAACGGGCGCACGATCTACAAGGGCCACCTCTTCGTGAACGGCGTGCCGCTGCACGAGAGCCCGATGAAGGACCACCCGCTCACGCCCATGCGGGATTCGAACCTC
This sequence comes from Microvirga sp., assembly GCA_036263675.1. GTDB lineage: Bacteria > Pseudomonadota > Alphaproteobacteria > Rhizobiales > Beijerinckiaceae > Microvirga. The sequence goes on from DATAGO010000053.1 coordinate 117,649, forward strand.
GTGCGCGTGCTCCAGCGGCAGACGAAGCTCTCGGTCGGGCTCGTGGCGTTCGAGGACGTTGATGCGGGCGTCGAGGCGGTGCGCGCGGCGTTCCGGCGCGAGCGCGAGGCCGGGCACCAGGTCGTGGTGGTGGACGCGCTCACCGACCGCCACCTGCGCACCATCGGCCTCGCGGCCGCGGATCTCGCGCTCATCACCGGAGGCTCGGGCGTCGCCATGGGCCTGCCCGAGGCGTTCCAGGCCGAGGGCGCGACCGCTGCGGCCCCGGGCGAGGGCTTCGCGGCCCCGCCCGGCCGCGCCGCGATCCTCGCGGGGTCCTGCTCGACGGCGACGCGGCGGCAGATCGAGGCCGCGAAGGAAGCCGGCCTGCCGGCGTTCCGCATCGATCCCCTGGCGCTGGCCTCCGGCGCCGTGACGCCCGAAACCGTGCTCGACTGGATCGCAGCGCAGGACGAGAGCCGGCCCGTGCTGGTCTATTCGAGTGCGGACCCCGAGGAGGTGCGCCGGGTGCAGGCCCAGCTCGGGCGCGAGCATGCGGGCGAGTCGGTCGAGCGCGCGCTCGCCGCGGTCGCGCGCGCGCTCGTCGAGCGGGGTTTCACGCGGCTGATCGTGGCCGGGGGAGAGACCTCCGGGGCCGTCGTGGGCGCGCTCGACGTGAAGGCGCTGGCCATCGGCCCCGAGATCGACCCCGGCGTGCCGTGGACGCGGACACGCTCGGGCACCGACGTCGCGCTGGCGCTGAAATCCGGCAATTTCGGCGCGCCGGACTTCTTCCTCAAGGCCTGGAGCCTGCTGCGCTGAGCAGCGGCTCCGGGTGGGCCGGTCAGGCGCGCCGGAACACGGCGTCCTGCTCGGCGCGCAGGCGCCACAGAACAGAGTTCTCCGGCGCCTCGACCGCATCCGCGGTGATGAACGCGCCCGCCTTCACGGGGCGCGTCAGGCGCCGCCCGACCGCCATGTAATAGGGCAGCGGATTCGCGCCCGACGCGGGCAGTGCATCGACGAGCAGCGGCTCGAGCCCCGGCACCGCGTGGCGCGTGCCCACGATGTCGAGGACGTGGCCCGCGGGCAGATCGGTTTCCGCCTTGGCGACGAGGTCGCAGACCGGACGGTAGCTCTCGTCGACCATGTCGTGCCGCAGGCGCGCGGCCGCGACGATCGACGTCGGGGCCTCGACACCGAGGAGATGCGACGGGTTGTAGACGAGGCCGTAGCGCCGGTTGCGCGAGACCGGGATGCCCTTGCCGGCGAAGAGGGTGCCGGTCTTCTCGTCGGCCAGTTCCACGACCACGAAGACCCCGCCCGCGAAGCTCGCGTCGTCGGAGCGGCGCAGGCAGTTGAACACGTCGAGGATGCCGCGCCGCGTCAGCAGGCCGCCGTCCTCGACCGGGATGTAGACGTCGGGCAATTCGGTGGTGCGGGTGTAGGGCGCGTGGAAGTCGGGTCGGTCCGGCGTGAGGCCGGTGGCGTTGGCGACGAGGCACATCTCGCAGTAATCCGGCACCGTGCGCCGAGGCAGGTCAGGGACGAGGCGGTTTCTCGTCCCGATCGAATCCGGAACGCTGGCGCCGAGGTCCCAGGCCTCCATCAGGCCGGGCGTCGACACCTTGCGGTCGGTCCAGGTGACGGTCTCGGCCTTCACGTCGATGACGTAGTCGTACTCGCTGCTCTTGCCGGCCGCCACGACCGGCAAGCCGAGCACCCGCGCCCAGGACACCAGCCCGACGAGCAGGCTCGGCTGGTCGCCGTCGATGAGGGTGTAGGGCACGCCCGCCTCGCGGGCCTTGCGGGCCAGGATCGGCCCGACGACGCATTCGGCCTCCTTGCTCACCATGGCGACGCCCCGCCCGGCCTCGATGGCCGCCAGCGCAAAGCGCGCGCCGCCCTCCGGATCGCCGGTGGCCTCGACCACGATCTCGATCGGCAGCGCCAGGAGGTCCTCGACCGAGCGGCAGATCGCGACCTCGCCGGCGGCATACGCCGCCTCGGCCTCGGCCCGGCTGCCGCAGACAGAAGCCGGAACCCCGGAGGCCCTGAGCGTCGCCTCGACGCGCCCGATGTCGCGGTCGGCGACCGCGCGGATCGCGAGCCCGTCCATGCGGCGCGACTGCGCGATGAGCGACAGGCCGAACTCGCCGCAGCCGATGAGGGCGGCGAGGACGGGCTTCTCCTTGGCGGGAGCGAACAGGGTTTCGAACTGCATGGGACCTCCAAGGGCCGCGCCTGACGCGGGAGCGGTGGCCGCCGCGGGCGGCCAAGCGGGCTGATGGGCGCTGCATTGCCAGGGCGGGCCCCCGCGGGTCAACCCGGGCGGGGCGCGGCCGTTCTCCCGCACCGATCCGCCGATGTGCTCCACCTCACATCGGCCGGCCGCCGGCGCCGCTACCTCTTTGCCATGGTTAACGGAAGGTTTCCGCCATGGTCCTCGACATCGCCCTCAAAGGTCTCGCCCTGGTCTCCGGATTCGGCCTGGCGCTGGCGGTCAACCCGCTGCTGCCGTTCTGAGCCGCGTGAAGCGCGTCCCATGAGACGGTCCCTGCCTGGCTTCGCCCTGGCACTGGTCGCCGGCTGCCTCGCCGGACCCGGCGGCGCGGGTGCCGAGACCCTGAGCGAACGCGTCGCCCGCGAGGAGGGCGTGGCGTTCGGCCCCTGCGTCTTGAGCCCGAAGCCGGCGCTGCCCGGCAACGCCGTCCACGCGGTCGTACCGGCGCGGTTCGAGAATCCCGGAATCTGGACGACCCGCTCGCTCCTGCTCGTCGGCGTCGATGCGGCCGGAACCGTCCAGGGCGAGCGCGAGCTGAAGCTCGCGAAACCGATTCCACCGCGCGAGGTCATCAGCGTCCTCTGCCGCGGCGACCGCGTAACGATCCGCACGACCGCCGGCACCTCGCAGCACCGCTGGACGGGGGAAGCCCTGACGGCGAGGAAGCGCAAGCAACCCTAGCCCGAGCGGCGCGGCGCCAGGCCCACATGGGCCATGGTGGCGAGCGCCGCCATGCCGGGCATCACGATCGTGAGCGCCAGGAACGGGTCCCGGAACGCCAGCGCCGCCACCGCCGATCCCGCCAAGCCCCCGCCCACCTGGAAGAATCCCGTCAGCGCCGAAGCCGCGCCCGCGATCGACGCGAACCCGGCAAGCGCGCTCGTGGTGGTGCCGGGCATCACGAGCGCGATCCCGAACGCCCAGAGCGCCGCCGGGCCCATCACGGTGTAGACCGAGGCGGGAAAGATCTGCAGGCCGATCCCGAAGCCGATCCCGGCCGCGACCACGATCGCGAGGCCCACGGGCACGAGGCGCATGGCATCCGTGCGACGCAGGAGCCGTGCGGTGAGCGCCGAGCCCGCCGTGAAGGCCCCGGTCTGGGCCAGCATGGCGAAGCCGAACTGGGTCGGGGTGAGGCCGACCACGTCCATGAGCACGAAGGGCACCAGGGCCGCCATGGTGAACAGGCCGCCCAGGGTGAGGCCGAGCAGCAGGCTCGAGCGCATGAAGCTGCGGTCGCGCAGCAGGATGCCGTAGCTGCGGGCGATGCCGCGCGGCCGCGCCAGCGCCGGGTCGGGCGCGGCATTGGTCTCCGGCACCCCGAGCCAGAGCAGCGCCACCACCGCGAGCCCGTAGGCCACCATGGCGAAGAAGATCGCTTGCCAGCCGAACAGCGTCAGGATCAGCCCGCCGAGCACCGGCGCGACCGCGGGGCCGACTGCGAGCATGAGCCCGATGAGGTTCATGATGCGGGCCGACACCTGGCCGGTGAACTGGTCGCGCACGATGGCGCGCGAGATCGCGGTCCCAGCCGCGACCCCGATGCCCTGGAGCGCACGCCCGACCAGGAGCCATTCGATGCCCGGCGCGAGTAGGGCCACGACGCTGCCGACGAGGTAGATCGAGAAGAAGCCGATCGCGACCGGCCGCCGGCCATAGGCGTCGGAGAGCGGGCCGCAGACGAGCTGCGCGAAGGCGAAGCCGAAGAAGAACACCGTGAGGGTCAGCTTCACGTTCGCGGGCGTGGTCTGGAACGCGGTTACGATCGTCGGCATGGCGGGCGTGTAGAGCGCCATGCTGATCGGCCCGAGCGCGACGATGAGCGCGCCCACGACAGCAGTGCGCATCTCGCTCATGATCGGCCGCGTGCCGCCGGAGGTCGTGCCGCCCATGGTTTCGGTCGGGTTCGGCTTCATACGGCCTCGCTCCGCTTCGCGGTCATGTTCGCGCGCATGGTCAGAAGGGACGAGCGCAGGGCTGCGATCTCGGCGGGGGAGAGGCCCCGCATGGCCTCCTCGCGCACCCGCCGGGCGAGATTCCGCACCTCGCGTAAGGACGCCCTGGCCGCGGGAGTGACGTGGATCCGGTTGGCGCGGCGGTCGTCCGGATCGACCTCGCGCCGGATCAGCCCGCGCTCCTCGAGCCGGTGGAGGTAGCGCACGAGCGTCATGGGCTCGATCCCCATCTCGCCGGCGAGCGCCCGCTGGTGCACGGAGCCGAAGCGCGCCGCATGGACGAGGGTGCGGGCCTCGCCGGGCGTGAGGCCGAGGCCGGCCCGCTCCAGGGCCTCGTCGATGCGCGCCCGCAGCGAGCGCGTCACGTCGAGGAGGAGGAAGCCGAGAGGCTCCTCGTCGGAATTCGTAAGCATTGCTTATGAATAAGCTGGGAAAGGCCCGGTTCCAAGAGACCGCGCCACAGAGCCGGCATGCGCCGGACGCGCAGCCCAGCCCGGGGCGGGACGAAACCGGGTGTCGGGTTTGTTGCGTGGGGACCGGCTTGCGGACACGTGCGGCGGCATACGCCGGCAACGCTCGGGCCGCAGTACGACAGGGTTGCGGCCGCGATAGCGCCGCAGGGAACCCGATGCTCCATGACGCGGATTTGCACAGTCCTGATGGCCGGTCTCCTCGCTCTCGGCCTTGCCGGTGCGGCCGGGGTCGCGCTCGCGGCGGAGCGCCCGATCCTCGACGTGCAGGATCCGGCCGTCCTGGAGGCGCTGGAGGCGCAGGGCCTTTCGCTCGGGGCGGTGCTGGGGCGGCCGGGCCTGCGGACCACGCGGGAGCTGAAAGCCGGCAGCGCCGTCATGCGGGTCCTCTCCGATCAGGTCGCCGCCGACGTGGCGGCTCTGCGCTCCGAGATGGTCGCGAACGGCCGCGTCCTCGACGAGAGCCGCCCCGGCGAGGCCGGCGGCGCCTTCGATCCGCGCTGGCTCGACAGCCCGATCGCGGGTTTCCGGCTCGCAGGCGTGATCAACCGGCTCGACCGGCAGGATTTCGCGGCGATCGAGGGCAAGGCGACCTGCGGCGAGGTGCGCCTGATCTACCGCCTCGCCTACCGCACGGAGCGCAAGGGCGGCATGGCCGTGCATTCGCGCCTGCCCTTCACCCTCAACGCGGTCTACGACGTCGCTCGGCCCGCGGACGGCGATTGCCGCGCGGCCGCCCGGGCCTGGGTCCCAGCCGGGCCGCAGGAGGATGCAACCGCGCAGGCGCGTTTCCTCGCGCAAGGACCGCTCGCCGGCGCGCTCGCCCTGCGCCAGGTCGAGATCAACGCCCAGATCGTGCGCTTCCCCTCGGGAGTCGAGCCGACCTTCGGAGGGCAGGCCGCGTATCTCCTGCGCGTGTTCGGGATCGAGCGCTCGCCCGCAGGCCCGGCAGCGAGCGTCCGCCCGCTCGAGAACACCCCTGACCTCGCCCGCCTCAAGACCGACGCCGCCCTGAGGCGCGACCTCGTCGAATACCTGCGCGCCAACGTGGCGGCGCTCGACCAGGGCGTCTACGCGCTCCCCGAGCGCTTCGCGGCCACGAAGGCGGTGGCGTTCTCGACCTTCGGCTCGGCACGGCTCGGCAACCGCCCCTTCACGGAGTTGCTGTCGCCGCAGGACTTCGCCGGCCTCGACCTCGCCGCCCTGCCCTTCGCGCGCTCGGCGGAAGCGCTGATCGAGCGGCTCGACAACAGCACCTGCCAGGGCTGCCACCAGGCCGGTGCGACGGCGGGCTTCCACTTTCTCGGCCTCGACCGGCGCGAGGCCTCCTCGCACAATCGCCTCGCGGTCGGCGCCTCGCCGCATTTCGCGGCCGAGACGAAGCGGCGCGAGGCCTATCTCGACGCCGTGCTGGCCGACGCCGAGCCGAACCGCTTCCGTCCGATCTCGACCGCGCCCGCGGCCGATTGGAGCGGCGTGCGTCCGGCCTACCGCCCGGCGGGAACCGCGATGGCCTGCATCCGCGACGCCTCGCGCGCCCTCCTCGGCGAAGCCTGGACCTGCGGCGCGGGCGAAACCTGCGAGGGCGTGGTCGAGAACGCGCGGCTCGGGATCGAGTACGGCCAGTGCATGCCGAAGCGCGAGGTGTCGGGCATCGCCTGCCGGGCCGGCCGCATCGTGAACGCCGCGTCGGCGCCCTATGGGGACCGCATGACGCTCACCCGCCAGCTCAACAGCCTCGCGCGCCGGCCGACTGCCTTCGTCTATAATTGCCGCCCGCCCGAGATCGGCGTGCCGGGCGGCATGGCATACCGGCAGTGCAGCGCCGACGACCGCGCCTTCGCGGGGTTTGCCGGGGCCGCACCCGGCGAGATCCCGGCGGAGATCTGCGGGCTGGCCGGCGGCAAGGGCTTCGACCGCTGCGTGGCCTCGAAGGACGTCGCGGGCTGCCTGCACGGGGCGGTGGCGCGCGGCAACCGCCCGGCCTGCGGCCGCGACCGCTTCTGCCGCGAGGACTTCATCTGCCAGGCGCTGCCCGACGAGGTCGATCCCGACAACCGCGTCCCGGACGACATCGGCTTCTGCTCGCCGACCTATTTCGTGTTCCAGATGCGTCTCGACGGGCACCCGGACCCGCTCAGGGCAGCAGTCGGCCGGTGATCCGGCCGACCGGGAGGGCTATTCGCGCTCCCGCGAGCGCATCAGCGTGAGCCAGTCGTCGTGGTCGAGCCCGGCGCATTCCGGCATCGAGCTGTAGTAGGTCAGCGCGAAGCCGCGCCCCGTCCAGCGCCAGTGCCCGACCGAGCCGCAATCGCCGAGACCGCGGCCCTTGGCGTATTCGATGATCTCGCCGGAGGCGGAATCGTATCCGTCGCCGGTGACCATGTGGCCCGGCGAGGCCGGCTCGCTCGCCTGGCCGGGAACCGGACGCACCGGCGGACGCGGCAGGTTGATCGGCTGCGCCTTCGGCGACGCCGTCTCGGAATAGAGGTAGTAGGCGTCGGTGCCCTGATAGGCGCCGCGCCAGCATGGGAACGAGAACATCAGGACCCGCGCGCCGAGCCGGTACCCGGTCGGCTTCGCGCCCTTGGCGACATCCGCGTCGCAATCCTCCCTGGCGACGTCGGCGTCGAAGAGGCGCTTGACTTCGGCAGGGGCCGCCTTGGGCGCCGCGCCGCCGGCCCGGACCGGCACCGGAGGCAGGTCGGGCAGAGCGGGCGGCGCCGGCACGGCGCCGTCGGGTTTGTCGCCCGGGCGCATGAGGGCGCCCCGGGTGCCGATGCGGCGCTGCCTGTCGTCCACGAAGAGCAGGGCCGCGGCGGCGCCGTCGAGGGAAATCCTCGCGAGGACGTCGCCGTCCGGCCGCCGCGCCGTGACCGAGCGGCCCGTGCGCAGGGCCGCCAGCAGGGCGGCCTCCAGGGCGGGATCGGCGATGTCGCCGGCCCAGCGGCCGGCATCGTCCCTCTCGATCGGGAAGTTGCGGCCGACCTCGAGCCGGCCCAGCACCTTGTCGTCGACCGCGAGGTCGAAGGCGCCCTGCAGAGGCTTCGTCTCGTCGTCCGGCCGGTTGAGGCGCAGCCGCAGGGCCGGCTTGGCGCTCCCCTCCCCGCTCCGGTCGACGATGAGCGCGGCCCCGTCGGACGCATCGTCGTCCGCGGGCAGGCCGATGGCGCGGCAGGTCCGGACGTTGTCGCACCCCACCATCCATCGGCGGAACTGGGCCTCGATCCCGCTCTCCGCGGCGACAGCGGGCATGGCCCACAGCGCGAGAGCCGAGGCTGCCCGCAGAAGGCGTACCGGGTGCGTCATGGGATCCTTCCTTTCGAACGGAGTTCCGTCACGGGTCGACGGCGATCCGGGACCGATGCCGCCGCTCAGCGCCGGACGTGCTGCTCCAGGAAGGCGAGGCTCCGGCCCCAGGCGAGCTTCGCGCTCGGCGCATCGAAGCTCGCGCGCTCGTCGCAGTTGAAGCCGTGGCCGGCCGGGTAGAGGTGGACCTCGCATTCCGGCCGCTTCGCCCGGATCGTCTCCACGTCCGCGACCGGGATCGCGTGGTCCTGCTCGCCGAAATGGAGCTGAACCGGGCAGCGCGGCGCCTCGTCGGCGAAGCGTACGATCTGGCCGCCGTAATAGCCGATCGCGGCGGCGAGACCCGGCAGGCGCACGGCCGCGAGGTAGCTCACCGAGCCGCCGAGGCAGAAGCCGATCGTCGCGACCGGCCCCTCCCCGCGCAGCAGATCGGCCGCCGCGGCGGTATCCTGCATCACGGCATCCCAATCGAGCTTGCCGATGTGCTGGCGCGCCGCCGCGACCTCGTCGGGCGAATAGCCCGACTGGAAGTCCGGCGCGAAGCGGTCGAACAGCGCCGGGGCCACGGCGGAATAGCCTTCCGCTGCCAGCCGGTCGCAGATCGAGCGGATGTGGCTGTTGACCCCGAAGATCTCCTGCAGGACGACCACGCCGCCCCGCGCGGGGCCCGCCGGGTCCGTCCGGTAGGCGCCGAGCACGAACCCGTCCGATGCCGTCAGCCTGATCGATTCACCCACGCGGCTTCTCCCGTCCGATGCTGCCGGTCACGCGGCCTGGTGTCACCCACACCTCGTCTCCCGTCCGATGTGCGTCAGGTCACGCGGCCTTGCGGCCCTGTGGGGCGTCGCCCCACACCTCGCCGGCGATCTCGACGATCATGCGCAACTTCGCCCATTGCTCGTCCTCGGCGAGGATGTTGCCCTCCTCCGTCGAGGCGAAGCCGCATTGCGGCGACAGGCAGAGCTGGTCGAGGGAGGCGAACTTCGTGGCCTCCTCGATCCGGCGGCGGATGGCGTCTTTGCTCTCCAGTGTCCCCGTCTTCGAGGTCACGAGGCCGAGCACGACCCGCTTGTCCTTCGGCAGGAAGCGCAGGGGCTCGAAGCCGCCGGCGCGGTCGGAATCCCACTCCATGAAGTAGCCGTCGACCGGCATGCGGTTGAACAGCACCTCGGCGACCGGCTCATAGCCGCCCGACGCGATGAAGGTGGAGCGGAAATTGCCGCGGCACAGGTGCATGGAGATCGTGAGGTCCGCGGGCTTGTCCTTGAGGGCCTCGCGCACCATGCCGGCATAGATTTCGGGCTGGCGCTCCGGATCGTCGCCGCGGCCGCGCAGCATCTCGCGCTGCTCGGGATCGCACAGATAGGCGAACGAGATGTCGTCGAGCTGAAGATAGCGGCAGCCGGCGTCGTAGAAGGCGCGCACCGCCTTGTTGTAGGCGGCGCCGACGTCGGCGTAGAACGAATCCATGTCCTTGTAGACGCCCGCGTTGATCATCTTCCGGCCGCCGCGATAGTGCAGCATGCTCGGGCCCGGGATCGTCATCTTCGCGACGCTGCCGGGGCCGACATTCTCCTTCAGGAAGCGGAAGTGCTCCACCATCGGGTGGCTCGTGAAGCCGACCTTGCCGGTGACGCGCAGCGCCTTTGTGATCCCGACGCCGCCCTTGAAGTTCATGCCGGAATCGGCCTCGATCGAGTCGACGCCGTCGAGGTTCTCGAGGAAGTCGAAGTGCCAGAAGGCGCGGCGGAACTCGCCGTCCGTGACGGCCTTCAGCCCGACCTCTTCCTGCTTGGCGATGAGCGCGCGGATCTCCCGATCCTCGACGCTTTTCAGCGCCGCGGCGTCGATCTCGCCGCGCTGGCGCCGCTCGCGCGCCTCCAGGAGGCTCCGGCTGCGCAGGAGGCTGCCGACCTGGTCGGCGCGGAACGGGGGCTTCTCGGTCATCTCGTCTCTCCTGGGCGTCGGTTCCGGCACGGGGCGGCCGGAGCCGGCCCCGCAGGGTTGCCCCTGGATTAGCAGAAGTCGGCCTCCGATCAACGTGGACCGCCGGTCCATTGCGGACCAAACCGGTGTCAGCCGGACCGATATTCCGCAGCGACCGATCATCGGCACGGCCCTGACTGCCCGGAAATGCGGCAGTCACGCCATATGCCCGGTTTTGCGGCAGTCTGCGTGGGGGATGGGCATCCGGACGCGGCCCGGCGCTCCCGCGACAGTCCTCCGGGAGCCGGCCCCGGACTTGGCCCGGGGCTTGCAGAGACCCCGGCGGCACCATTGAAGCGTGCTCTTACCAGGGGAACAGAGCTGTGACATTCACTCGTCGGACGGTGCTCGGCACCATTGCAGGCCTTGGCGCCACCCTCGGCAGCCTCGGCCTCGCCTCCGCCCAGGACACCATCAAGATCGGCGTCCTCCACTCCCTCTCCGGCACGATGGCGATCTCCGAGACCACCCTGAAGGACGCCATGCTGATGCTCGTGGAGGAGCAGAACAAGAAGGGCGGCCTGCTCGGCAAGAAGCTCGAGGCGGTCGTCGTGGATCCCGCCTCCAACTGGCCGCTCTTCGCCGAGAAGGCGCGCGAGCTCGTCACGCAGCACAAGGTGGCGGCGACCTTCGGGTCCTGGACCTCGGTGTCGCGCAAGTCCGTGCTCCCGGTCGTCAAGGAGCTCAACCACGTCTTCTTCTACCCCGTGCAGTACGAGGGCGAGGAGAGCGAGCGCAACGTGTTCTACACCGGCGCCGCCCCGAACCAGCAGGCGATTCCGGCGGTCGACTACCTCATGAAGGAGGAGAGCGTCCAACGCTGGGTGCTCGCGGGCACGGACTACGTCTATCCGCGTACCACCAACAAGATCCTCGAGGCCTACCTGAAGGCCAAGGGCGTGAAGCCCGAGGACATCATGATCAGCTACACGCCGTTCGGCCATTCCGACTGGCAGACCATCGTGTCCGACATCAAGAAGTTCGGCTCGGCCGGCAAGAAGACCGCCGTGGTCTCGACGGTCAACGGCGACGCCAACGTGCCGTTCTACAAGGAGCTCGGCAACCAGGGCGTCAAGGCGACCGACATCCCGGTCGTGGCGTTCTCGGTCGGCGAGGAGGAGCTCGCCGGCATCGACACCACCCCGCTCGTCGGCCACCTCGCGGCCTGGAACTACTTCGAGAGCGTCGAGACCGACGCGAACGCCGAGTTCATCAAGAAGTGGAAGGCGTTCACCAAGAACGACAAGCGCGTCACCAACGATCCCATGGAGGCCCACTACATCGGCTTCAACATGTGGGTGAAGGCGGTCGAGAAGGCCGGCACCACCGATGCCGACAAGGTCATCGACGCGCTGCCCGGCATCAAGGTCCCGAACCTCACCGGCGGCATCTCCGAGATGCTCCCGAACCACCACATCACCAAGCCCGTGCTGATCGGCGAGATCCAGAAGAACGGTCAGTTCAACGTGGTGTGGAAGACGGACGGCCTCGTCCCCGGCGACGAGTGGTCGGACTTCCTCGAGGAGTCGAAGCCCCTTAAGGCCGATTGGGTCACGCTGAAGTGCGGCAACTACAACACCGCGACCAAGAAGTGCGGCGCCGGCAGCTAGCCCGCTCCCGAACCTTGCGCAGGGAGACGGCCCCATGGGGCCGTCTCCTCCCCTTTCCGATCCGGCGAGCGATCCCCATGGCCTTCCTCCGGCGCCTGTCCGCAGCCCTGTGTGCCGTGCTGATGCTCGGCCTCGCCCAGCCCGCCCTGGCCGACGCCGTGGACGACGCGCTCGCCCGCTTCGCGACGGATTCCTTCAACGACACGCAGAAGGGCGTCGAGGACCTTGCGCTGACGGGCCACGCGACCGCCGAGGACGTTCTCAACGCGCTGCTCGCGGGGCGCCTGCTCTACGATCCGGTCGGCCGGTCGGTGATCCTGCGCGACGCCGCCGGCGCGCTGCGGGACGCCAGGTCCGGCAAGGCCTCGGACGCGCCCACGCCGGGTCTCAAGACCGTGCGCCTCAACAACCGCGTCCGCCGCGCCGTCGAGGGAGCGCTCGGTTCGCTGACCCTCATGGCCGCCGATCCCGCCAAGCGCCGCCAGGCCGCGCTCGCCGTGCTGAAATCGCGCGATGCCGCGCAACTGCCGCTCCTCGACGCCGCGCTCGCGCGCGAGACCGATAAGGCCACCCGTGCGGTGCTCCAGACGGCGCGCGCCGCCATCGTGCTCGCCAAGGCGGATGCGCCTGAAGCCGAGCGGGTCGCCGCCGTCGCCGACCTCGTGCGCCGCGGCGACGGGGACGCGGCCGCGATCCTGCGAAGCGTGCCCGCCGACGCGCCGGAGGCCGTGCGCGGTGCGGCCGCAGCCGGGGTCCGGCAGATCGAGCAGCGGCTCGCGCTCTGGGCCTATCTCCAGAACATCGCCTACGGGCTCAGCCTCGGCTCCGTGCTGCTGCTCGCGGCGGTGGGGCTCGCCATCACCTTCGGCCAGATGGGCGTCATCAACATGGCGCACGGCGAGATGGTGATGCTCGGCGCCTACACCACCTTCATGGTCCAGGAGGTCATCCGCACCCATGCGCCGGGCCTGTTCGACGCCTCGCTCTTCATCGCGATGCCGCTCGCCTTCCTGGTGGCCGGCGGCGTCGGGGTCGCGATCGAACGCGGGGTGATCCGCTTCCTCTACGGCCGTCCGCTCGAGACCCTGCTCGCGACCTGGGGCCTTTCGCTCGTGCTCCAGCAGGCGGTGCGCAGCCTGTTCGGGCCCACCAACCGCGAGGTCGGAACGCCGAGCTGGATGAACGGCGCGCTCGAGGTCGGAGGCCTGAGCCTCACCTACAACCGCGTCGCCATCGTGGTCTTCGCGATCGCGGTCTTCGTCGCGCTCCAGCTCGTGCTGCGCCGGACCTCGCTCGGCCTTCAGGTCCGCGCCGTCACCCAGAACCGGCGCATGGCCGCCGCCATGGGGATCAAGACAGACCGCATCGACGCGCTCACCTTCGGCCTCGGCTCCGGCGTCGCCGGCCTCGCGGGCGTCGCCCTGTCGCAGATCGACAACGTGAGCCCAAATCTCGGCCAGGGCTACATCATCGACAGCTTCCTCGTCGTGGTGTTCGGCGGCGTCGGCAATCTGTGGGGCACGCTCGTGGGCGCGCTCACGCTCGGCATCGCCAACAAGGTGCTGGAGCCGTTCGCCGGCGCGGTGCTCGGCAAGATCGTGCTCCTCGTCGCCATCATCCTCTTCATCCAGAAGCGCCCGCGCGGCCTGTTCGCGCTCAAGGGCCGGGCCGTGGAAGCATGACCTCCCTCCTCCGCCCTCTTTCCTCTCGTGAACAGGACCGCCCGCGCATGAGCCGAGGCATCGTCGACCGCACCGCCTTCGTGGTCCTGGCCCTGATCGCCGCGGCCGCGATCGCGGTGCCGGTGCTCAACCTCGCGGTTCCGCCGGGATCGCCCTTCCATGTCTCCGATCACCTCGTGCCGCTGATCGGCAAGTACCTCTGCTTTGCCCTGCTCGCGCTCTCGGTCGACCTGATCTGGGGCTATTGCGGCATCCTCTCGCTCGGGCACGGTGCCTTCTTCGCGCTCGGCGGCTATGCCATGGGCATGTACCTCATGCGCCAGATCGGCTCGCGCGGGGTCTATGCGCACCCGGTCCTGCCCGATTTCATGGTGTTCCTGAACTGGAAGGATCTGCCCTGGTTCTGGCACGGCTTCGACCATTTCTGGTTTGCCGCGCTCATGGTGCTGGCGGTGCCGGGGCTCCTCGCCTTCGTGTTCGGCTGGTTCGCGTTCCGCTCCCGCGTCACCGGCGTCTACCTCTCGATCATCACGCAGGCCCTGACCTTCGCGCTGATGCTGGCGTTCTTCCGCAACGACATGGGCTTCGGCGGCAACAACGGCCTCACCGACTTCAAGGAGATCCTCGGCTTCCCCGTGCAGGCGCGCTCGACCCGCGCGGGCCTCTTCGTCGCCTCGGCGGCGGCGCTCGCGGGCGGCTACCTCCTCTGCCGCTTCATCGTCACCTCGAAGCTCGGCAAGGTGCTGGTCGCGATCCGCGATGCGGAGAGCCGCACGCGCTTCCTCGGCTACCGCGTCGAGAGCTACAAGCTCGTGGTGTTCACCCTGTCGGCCATGCTCGCGGGCGTCGCGGGCGCGCTCTACGTGCCCCAGGTCGGCATCATCAACCCGGGCGAGTTCGCGCCCGCGAATTCGATCGAGGTGGTGATCTGGGTCGCCGTCGGCGGGCGCGGCACGCTCGCGGGCGCGGCGCTCGGCGCCATCCTCGTCAACGCCGGCAAGAGCTGGTTCACGGGCGTGCTGCCGGAGCTGTGGCTCTTTGCCCTCGGCGGCCTGTTCGTGCTCGTCACGCTCCTGCTCCCGAAGGGCATCCTCGGCAGCCTGAGCGAGCTCTCCACCCGCATGAACTGGCGCCGGCCTCAGCCCGTCGCGCAGCCGCTCCCGAATCCTGCGGAATAATCGATGACCGCCCCCGTGCAGCGGAGCGGACCTGCCGCCGATGTGAGGTGCCTGTGACCGCCCCGACCACCCCCGCCCTCCTCTACCTCGACGCCGTCACGGTGTCCTTCGACGGATTCCGTGCGCTGAACGCGCTCTCGCTCACCGTCGACGACGCCGAGATGCGCGCCATCATCGGCCCGAACGGCGCCGGCAAGACCACCATGATGGACGTGATCACCGGCAAGACGCGGCCCAATGCGGGCACCGCCGTGTTCGGCGGCTCGCACGACCTCACGCGCCTCGACGAGGCCGAGATCGCGGAACTCGGCATCGGCCGCAAGTTCCAGACCCCGACGGTGTTCGACATGCACAGCGTCGAGGACAACCTGCGCCTGGCGCTGAAAGCCGACCGGCGCCCGTTCCCGACCCTGTTCTCGCGGAGCACCGTCCCCGAGCGCGAGCGCATCGACGCCCTTCTGGAGCGCATCCGCCTCAAGGATCACCGCGCCCGGAAGGCCGCGGAACTGTCCCACGGCCAGAAGCAATGGCTCGAGATCGGCATGCTGCTCGCCCAGGAGCCGAGGCTCCTCCTCGTCGACGAGCCCGCCGCCGGCATGACCGACCAGGAGACCGCCGACACCGCCGACCTCCTGCGCGAGATCGCGAAGACCAAGGCCGTGATCGTGGTCGAACACGACATGACCTTCGTGCGCGACCTCGGCGTCAAGGTCACCTGCCTGCACGAGGGCGCGGTGCTGGCCGAAGGATCGCTCGACGCGGTGAGCGCGAACGAGCGCGTGATCGAAGTCTACTTGGGACGCTGACGATGCGGTCCGTTGCCGTTCCCATCCCGACCACCGCGATTCTCGGATTCCGACGATGCTGAATGTCGCCAACCTGTCCCTGCATTACGGCGCGTCGCAGGCCCTGCGGGGCGTCGGCCTCCAGGCCCGCGAGGGCGAGGTCACCTGCGTGCTCGGCCGCAACGGCGTCGGCAAGACGTCCCTGCTCCGCGCCATCGTCGGCCATCGCGCCGTCTCGGGCGGATCGATCGAGTTCGGCGGACGCAAGCTCGCGGGGCTGAAACCCTACGAGCGCGCGGCGCTCGGCATCGCCTATGTGCCGCAGGGGCGGGAGATCTTCCCGCTGCTGACCGTGCAGGAGAACCTCGAGACGGGCTTCGCGCTCCTGCCGCGCCGGCAGCGCCGGATTCCCGACGAGGTGTTCGACCTGTTCCCGGTGCTCAAATCCATGCTGCACCGGCGCGGCGGCGATCTCTCGGGCGGCCAGCAGCAGCAGCTCGCCATCGGGCGCGCCCTGGTGACGCGCCCGAAGCTCCTCCTGCTCGACGAGCCCACGGAGGGCATCCAGCCCTCGATCATCAAGGACATCGGCCGCGCGATCTCTTACTTGCGCGCCAAGGGCGGGCTCTCGATCGTGCTGGTCGAGCAGTATTTCGAGTTCGCCCGCGAGCTCGCCGACCGCTTCGTCGTCATGGAGCGCGGCGAGGTGGTGGAATCCGGCGACCGCGCGGGGCTGCAGGGCGAGGCCGTGCAGCGGCGCCTCGCGATCTGAGGCCCTCGGCGCGGGATGTCTCGCCCGCGCCGAGGGCCCCTTCTCGCCTCAACCCAGCGCCGCCATCTCGCGCGGCTCGGGGTTGTAGCCGCCCTTGGCAAGCGCGGCGCGGATGGCGAATTCGGTCGCAGGCGAGGCGTCGATGCGGACCTCGCGCGTCGCGAGGTCGATCTCGACCGGCGTTTCCGGCCCGGCGGCTTCTTGCACGATGCGCGTGACGGCCCTGGCGCAGCCCCCGCAGGTCATGGTGGGAATGGTGAGGCGAAGCATGGCGGTCTCCTTCCGGTGTCATGCTTCGCGAACATGTCGGGCTTGACAGGGTTGGAAGGTCAATGGGGAAGTATCATATGGGGAGGCCCTTGACCTTCCCATGATGGGAAGACCGATCTTCCCGGCACGATGCCGAGAAGAGGATGAAGCCCATGACCCCCGTCACTGATGCCGGGCGGAGCGCGCCCGCCCCCGAGACGCCTGCGGATCCGGTCCGCACCATCGACCTTCCGGTCGAGGGCATGACCTGCGCGTCGTGCGTGACCCGGGTCGAGCGCGCCATCCGGGCCGTGCCGGGCGTCACGGACGTGGCCGTGAACCTCGCCACCGAGCGGGCGCGGGTGACGGCCGCTCCCGCGGTCACTCCCGCTCAGATCGCCGAGGCGGTCGATCAGGCGGGCTACGGCGTCGGCACCGAGACCTTCGACCTCTCCGTCTCCGGCATGACCTGCGCCTCCTGTGTGTCCCGCGTCGAGCGGGCGCTCACGCGCATCCCCGGCGTCGCGGCCGCCGAGGTCAACCTCGCGACCGAGCGGGCGCGCGTCACCGCCCCGGCGGGCACCGTTTCGCCCGCCGATCTCGTGACCGCGATCGAGGAGGCCGGCTACGAGGCCGCGCCGGTCGTCCGGCAGGCGGCGGGCGCTGCGGAAGCGGCGGCCGAATCCGCCCGGGACGAGGCGGCGCGGCGCGACTTCGTACACGTCGCCGTCGCGGCCGCCCTGTCGCTGCCGCTCGTCGCCCCCATGGCGCTGATGCCGTTCGGCGTGGAATGGATGCTGCCCGGCTGGGTTCAGCTCCTGCTCGCGACGCCGGTGCAGTTCTGGCTGGGCCTGCGCTTCTACCGCCACGGCTGGCGGGCGCTCCGCGCCGGCACCGGCAACATGGACCTGCTCGTCGCGATCGGGACTTCGGCGGCGTACTTCCTGAGCCTCTATCAGCTCTGGCCCGCGGAAGACCCGCACGGCGGCCACGGGGCCGCGGCGCACCTGTATTTCGAGGCCTCCGCGGTCGTCATCACCCTGGTGCTGCTCGGCAAGTGGCTTGAGAGCCGCGCCAAGCGCCAGACGGCTTCCGCGATCCGGGCGCTCATGAAGCTGCGCCCCGAGCGGGCGCGGCGGCGCCATGCGGACGGGCGCGAGGAGGAGGTCGACGTGGCCGTGATCCGGGTCGGCGACCGGGTGGCGGTGCGCCCGGGCGAGCGCCTGCCCGTCGACGGCGTGGTGCGCGAGGGCGCAAGCCAGGTCGACGAGTCGCTCCTCACCGGCGAGAGCCTGCCGATCGCAAAGCACGCGGGCGACCGGGTGACGGGCGGGGCCATCAACGGCGACGGCCTCCTCGTCGTGGAGACCACGGCCGTCGGCGCGGAGTCGACGCTCGCCCGCATCATCCGCCTGGTCGAGAGCGCGCAGGCCGCCAAGGCGCCGATCCAGCACCTCGTCGACCGGGTGAGCGCCGTCTTCGTGCCCGTGGTGCTCGGCATCGCGGGCCTGACCTTCCTGGCCTGGTGGCTCTTTGCCGGCGCGAGCGTCGAGGCCGCGATCATCAACGCGGTGGCGGTGCTGGTCATCGCCTGCCCCTGCGCGCTGGGGCTCGCGACCCCCACCGCCATCATGGCGGGCACCGGCGTCGCGGCGCGGCACGGCATCCTGATCAAGGACGCGGAGGCGCTCGAGGTCGCGCATGTGCTCGACATCGTCGCCTTCGATAAGACCGGCACGCTCACGGAAGGCAAGCCCGCGCTCGTCGCGCTGGAGCCGGCGCCGGGACTCGCCCGCGCCGAAGCCTTGCGCCTCGCGGCCGCGGTTCAGGCCGGCAGCGAGCATCCGCTCGCCCGCGCGGTGGTCGCGGAGGCGACGCGGGAGGGCATGGCGGTGGCTCCCGCCGCGGAGGTGAGCGCCCTGCCCGGCCGCGGCGTGTCCGCGACCGTGGAGGGCCGGTCCCTGCGCCTCGGCAGCCGGCGGCTCATGGGCGAACTCGGGGTGGACCTCGGCGCGCTCGCGGGCCGGGCGGCGGAGCTCGAAGCGCAGGGCCGCACGGTGTCGTGGCTCGCGGAGGCCGGTGACACGCCGCGCCTCCTCGCCCTGCTCGCCTTCGGGGACGCCGTGAAGCCCTCGGCCCGACACGCGGTCGCCGCCCTGCACCTGGCCGGCATCCGCACCGTGATGCTCACCGGCGACAATGCGGGGAGCGCGAAGGCCGCCGCCGCGGCGCTCGGCATCGACGAGGCCGTGGCCGAGGTGCTGCCACAGGACAAGGCCGACGCGGTCGCGAAGCTGAAGGCCGGCGGGCGCAAGGTCGCCATGGTGGGCGACGGCGTCAACGACGCGCCGGGGCTCGCCGCGGCCGATGTCGGGATCGCGATGTCGACGGGAACGGATATCGCCATGCACGCCGCCGGCATCACCCTGATGCGCGGCGATCCCGCGCTCGTGGCCGATGCCATCGACGTGTCGCGGCGGACCTACGCCAAGATCCGGCAGAACCTGTTCTGGGCCTTCGTCTACAACCTGATCGGCATCCCGCTCGCGGCGCTCGGGCTGCTCAGCCCCGTGATCGCCGGCGCCGCCATGGCGTTCTCGAGCGTGAGCGTGGTCGGCAACGCGCTGCTGCTGCGCCGCTGGCGGCCGGGCGGAGGGGGCGGTGGGCCGTCGAGCAAGCACCATGCGGAACTCACCGAGGAGCCGACTGCTCGCCGGCCCGTCGTCGAAGCAGGAGCACGCGCATGAACATCGCATCGTCCTCGCGACAGGTGGGTTCCCGATCAGGAGCACGCGCATGAACATCGGACAGGCCGCCAAGGCCACGGGCGTCTCGGCCAAGATGATCCGCTACTACGAGTCCATCGGCCTGATCCCGAAGGCCCTGCGCTCGGAGGCCGGCTACCGGCACTACAGCGAATCCGACGTCCACACCCTGCGCTTCATCCGCCGCGCCCGCGATCTCGGCTTCTCGGTCGAGCAGATCGGCGAGCTCGTGGGCCTGTGGCGCGACCGCGGGCGCGCCAGCGCCGACGTGAAGCGCATCGCGCTCGAGCACGTGGTCGCGCTGGAGCGCAAGGCCGCCGCCCTTCAGGCCATGAGCCGGACGCTGCGCCACCTCGCCGCCTGCTGCCAGGGCGACAAGCGCCCCGACTGCCCGATCATCGAGGAGCTGGCGGCACCGGGCGCGGACGGGGGCGAGCACCCCCACGAGCCGCCGCGCTTCGGCGCGCTGCACGTGCCGTGACGGCGGAGCGCGCCGCGGCGCAGCCTCGCCAGAGCGCTCGCGGCGGCGACCTTCGGTGCTAGGCTGCAAGGCGGCCTAGGACGGGGAACCCCATGTCGATCGATCTCGACCGGCTGTTCGACGAGACCGACGCGCTCGGCATCGGCGAGCGCGTGCGCGCCGGCGACATCTCCGCCGCGGAAGCGGTCGCGGCGGGCCTGCGCCGCATCGCCCGCGTCGAGCCGCAGCTCCAGGCCCTGTGCCGCCCGGCCGCGGCCCCCGGCGAGATCCTCCGCGGCGGCCCCTTCGCGGGCGTGCCCTTCGTGGTCAAGGACCTGATGGCCGATTGCGCCGGCTCGACCACCGGGGTCGGCGCCGCGTTCTTCGCCGACGATCCGCCGGCCGCCGCCGACAGCGCCGCGGTGGCCCGCATGCGCCGGAGCGGCCTCGGCATCGTCGGCCGTTCGAAGTCGAGCGAGTTCGGCCTCGCGCCCACGACCGAGCCGCGCTGCGGCGGCCCCGTGCGCAACCCGTGGGATCCGGCGCTGTCGCCCGGCGGATCGAGCGGAGGCTCCGCGGCGCTGGTCGCCGCGCGCGCCCTGCCGATGGCCCACGCCACCGACGGCGGCGGCTCGATCCGCATCCCCGCCGCGCTCTGCGGCCTCTTCGGCCTCAAGCCGTCGCGGGGCCGCGTGAGCCTCGCGCCGCTGGGCGAGACGCTGGCGGGCGCCGGCGCGCAGCATTGCGTCTCGCTCTCGGTGCGCGACAGCGCGGCGCTCCTCGACGCCCTCGCGGGGCCGGAGCCCGGCGACCCCTACGGCATCGCGGCCCCCGCGGGATCCTTCCTCGACGCCGCCCGGCGCGAGCCGCCGCGCCTGCGCATCGCCCTGCAGCGCCGCCCCACCGGCGGGCCGGACCCGGGTCCGGCGGTTCTCGGCGCCGTGGACGAGGCCGCCTCGCTCTTCGCCGGTCTCGGGCACGACGTCGAGGAGGCCCGGCCTGACTGGAGCGTCGAGGAGATCGAGGCCGCGCTCTTCACCGTCATGGCGGCGAACACCTGGACCAACATCGGCAACCGGGCCGCGGGGCGGCCCTTCGACGAGGCGGATTTCGAGCCCGTGACCTGGGCCTTCGCGACCGCGGGGCGCGCGATGCCGGCCGCGGAGTACATCCGCGCCGTCCAGGCCTTCCACCGCATCGGACGCCGGGTCGGCCGGTTCTTCGAACGCTTCGACGTGCTGCTCACGCCCACGATCGCCCGCGTGAGCCTCGCCCTCGGCGCGATCCGCACCGATGTCGCCCTCGATGCCTTCCGCGACTCGGTCGTCCCGATGATCGCCTACACGGCCGTCTGCAACATCGCCGGCATTCCCGCCGCCTCGCTGCCGCTCGCCTGGAGCGACGAGGGCCTGCCGCTCGGCGTCCAGATCGCCGGCCGGCTCGGCGACGAGGCGACCCTTCTGGCCCTCGCCGCCGAGGCCGAGCGGGCGCGGCCGTGGCGCGGCCGGCGGCCTCCGATCACGGCGTGATGCGGCCGCCCCGCTTGCCATGCGACCCGGGCTGCTCAAGACTGCGCCGCCCGTATTCACGAACCGACCCGGTACGATGACGCACCCGCCCCTGCCCCGGCCCGCCCCCGCACGATCCTGGGCGACGGCCGACCACATCGGCGGCCTGATCTGGCTCGTGTTCGGGGCTGCCGTGTTCTACGGCTCCTGGACGATGGATCGCCTGGAATCCCAGAACATCGATCCCGTGACGGCACCGGGCCTGGTCCCGGGCCTCGTCGGCCTCGGCATCATGGCCTTCGCGCTCGTGCTCCTGTTCCGGCGCGGGACGCCGCCCGTGATCGGCGGCCACCACGGCGGGACGCCCGCGGTCGGCGGCCGTGAAGGTCATCTCATCGAGACGAGCGGCGAGGACGTGCACGATCAGCCGGCCAACTGGGGGCGGATGGCCCTGAGCTGGGCGCTCTGCGTCGGCTTCGCGGGCCTGCTGCTCGGCCGGGGCCTGCCGTTCTGGCTGCTCGCCGGAGCCTTCGTGTTCCTCCACATCCTGTTCCTCGACGATCCCGACAGGATCGCCGAGCGTCCGCTCGCCCGGCGCGTCCTGATCGCGGCGATCATCGCGGCCGGCACGGCCGCGGCCGTGACCTTCGTCTTCCAGCAGATCTTCCTGGTTCGGCTGCCCTGACATGTTCGAAGGTCTCTCGCTTTTCGGCCAGGCCATCTGGGGCTTCCTGAACCCGGCCTCGCTCGCCCTCGCGTTCGGCGCCACCCTGCTCGGCATCCTGATGGGGTGCATGCCCGGCCTGTCCGCGACGCTCGCGATCACGCTCCTCACCACGCTCACCCTCAAGATGAACGCGGCGGACGCCATCCTGGTGCTGATCTGCGCCTATAACGGCGCGATCTACGGCGGCAGCCGCACCGCCATCCTGCTCAACATTCCCGGCACCGCCGCCAACGCCGCCGCCTGCATCGACGGCCATGCGCTCGCCCGCCGGGGCGAGGCCGGCCGCGCCATGGGGATCGCAACCTCGGGCTCGGTGATCGGAACCCTGTTCGGCATGGTGTGCCTGGCGCTGTTCACGCCGCTGCTCGGCGAGGTCGCGCTGTCGTTCGGCGCCTTCGAATTCTTCTGGCTCGGGCTCCTCGGCATCGTGATGTCGGGCAACGTGGTGGCGGCCGACCCGCTCAAGGGCTGGATCTCCGGCTTCCTCGGCCTGTTCGTGGCCTGTATCGGCCAGGAGGGCATCTACGCCTATCCCCGCTTCAGCTTCGGCTCCGTCGACCTCGCGGGCGGCTTCCAGATCATCCCCGTGCTGGTCGGCGCCTTCGGGTTCTCCGAGGTGCTCACCATCATGGCGGAGCCGCAGGCGCGGGCGAAGATCCTGGAGTTCGGCTCCGCCATCCCGCGCGTCATGGACGTGCTGCGGCACTGGCGCACGATCCTGCGCTCCGGCGTGATCGGCGTCTGGATCGGCATCCTGCCCGGCGTCGGCGAGGACATGGCGGCCTGGTCGTCCTATGCGACCGCAAGGCGGATGAGCAAGAACCCGGACGAGTACGGCAAGGGCTCGGTCGAGGGGCTTATGGCGGCGGAGACCGGCGACAACGCCTCGGTCCCGGGCGGCATCATCCCGGCGCTCGCGCTCGCGATCCCGGGCTCCGCGCCCTGCGCGGTGCTCCTCGCCGCCATGATCATCCACGGGGTCCAGCCCGGGCCCATGCTGATGGTCCAGGAGCCGCTCTTCGTCTACCAGGTCGTCGCGATGGTGCTTCTCGCGACCATCGGGATCCTGTTCTTCGGCCTCTTCTTCATCCGGCCGCTGCTCATGATCCTGCGCATCCCGCGCGCCGTGATGATGCCGATCATCTTCGTGCTGTGCACCGTCGGGTCGTTCTCGATTGCTTCGCGCCTGTTCGACGTGTGGGCCATGCTGGGCTTCGGCACGCTCGCCTTCGTGATGCGCCGCTACGGCTATCCGGTGGCGCCGTTCGTGCTCGGCCTCGTGCTCGGCGACATCCTCGACAAGAACCTGCGCCGCGGCCTCGTCCTGAGCGACGGCGATCTGCTGCCGTTCTTCACGCGCCCTCTGAGCGCGGTCATCGCGGCGCTCGTGCTCTACACCTTCCTCTCGAACGTGCCCTCGGTGCGGGCGGCCGCGGCGCGCCTGCGCGCCCGCGTCTGGCCGCGCGCCGCCGTCGCGGGCGACCGGCATCCCTGACGCGGAGGAGCGGCGCCCGGCCGGCGGAGGAGCGCAGCGGGCCTCCGCCGGAGCAACCCCCACCAGAAGGGAACGGGCCTATCGACGAATCCGAGAGCGCCAGCCGAAGACGCGCTCGGCGGCGAGCATCGCGACGACCGCCCCGAGCAGTTGGGCCGCGACGAAGGCCGGAACATCGCCAGGTGCGATCCCCGCGAAGGTGTCGGACAGGGCGCGGGCGACCGTCACGGCGGGATTCGCGAACGACGTCGACGCCGTGAACCGGTACGCCGCCGTGATCACCAGCGCCACGGAAACCGGGACGGCATCGGGCCGGGCGCGGATCGTGCCCAGAACCGTCAGGACGAGCGTGAAGGTCGCCACGGCCTCCGACGTCCATTGGGCGAGGCCGGTCCGCGCCGTGGCGGAAAACTGCAGAAGCGGCTGATCGAACATGGCGTGGGCGAGCAGCGTCCCGGCCACCCCGCCGAGGATCTGCGCGAGAACGAACGGGGCGAGCGTCGTCCACGGAAGCTCACGCCGGATCGCGAACACCAGGCTGACGGCCGGGTTGAAGTGAGCCGAGACCGGCCCGAGCATCGTGATCAGGACGTAGAGGATCGCGCCGGTCGGGATGGTGTTGCAGAGGAGGGCGAGCGCCAGGTTCCCGCCCGCCAGTTTCTCGGCCATGATGCCGGAGCCGACCACCGTGGCGACCAGGAGCGCCGTTCCCAGCGCCTCGGACGCGAGCCGTTGGCGGGGCGAATAGATCAAGCGGTCGCCACGCGGCGGCCATGCTCGTCGACCACCCGCTCGCCATCCTCCTTGACGAACTCGCCGCGCTGAGACCCTTCGGGAAGGACGTCGAGAACGGCTTCGGAGGGGCGGCAGAGCCTCACGCCCAGCGGCGTCACGACGAGGGGGCGGTTGAGCAGGATCGGGTGGGCCATGATGGCGTCGAGAAGCTGGTCGTCGGTCAGCGCCGGGTCGTCCAGCCCGAGGTCGCCATAGGGGGTTCCCTTCTCGCGCAGCACGTCACGGACGGAAATGCCCGCCCGTGCGATCAACGACGCCAGCAGGGGCCGGCTCGGCGGGGTCTTCAGGTACTCGACGACGTGCGGCTCGAGACCGGCGTTGCGGATCAGCGCAAGGGTGTTGCGCGACGTGCCGCATTCCGGATTGTGATAGATGATGACGTCCATGGCGCGCTCGCATAGGACGCCAATGTGAAGCCTCCATGACGCCCGTTCAAGGCTGCCGGAGCCGCTTGCCGCGCGCCCGTCGAACCGGGCGTCCACGCCCGCACCCGATTGTCGTGTGGAGGCCCGAAAAGGAAAAGGGCCCGGCAGCGCCGGGCCCTCTCGGTCGAAGGGCCGGTCCGGGCCGTGCGGCAGGGAGCCGTCCCCGCCGCCGCCGCGATCCCTATTGCGGCCGCGGGATCCCGATCGTCTCCGGCGAGACCTTGGCCTTGCCGGCGTCGAAGTAGAGCCACACGGTCTGGCGGGTCATCTTCATGGCCTCGTCCTGCGCCTCCTGGCCGGAGATGGGCGTGAAGATCGCGGCGCGGGCGGCGGCGTACTTCTTCAGCGCCTCGGAATTGGCGATCTTCTTCTTCCAGATCATGTCCATGGTCTGGACGATCGGCTCCGGCGTGCCCTTCGGGGTCCAGATGCCGAAATAGTTCAGCGGCGCCGGCATGTTGGGCAGCCACTTGGTGACCGGCGGAATCTCGCCGTAGCCCTCCAGCATCACCGGCTTGTCGGCCTGGACCGCGAGCGGGATCAGGCGCTTGGCCTTGATCATCTCCGACATCTCGACCAGGAGCTGGGCCGCGGCCTGAGTCTCGCCCGCCACGGTCGCGAGCACCGCCGGATTGCCGCCGTCGTAGGTGACGTGCCGGTACTCGGCGCCGTCAGCGGCCTTGCGGATCGATTCCATGAAGTTGTGGCCCGCCGACGAGAGGCCCGCGGTCGCGACCGGGACGCTCTTGCCGTTCTTCTTCAGGGTGTCGAGGAACTGGCCGAAATCCTTGAACGGGGCGTTCGGGTTCGCCGAGACGGTGTTCACGTTGGCGACCGCGAAGAACATGTTCCAGTCCTTCAGCTCGCTGTCGAGGAGGCCGAGCACCTTGTAGCCGCCGATGTCGACCGCGGCGCCCGCCGCCCAGGTGTAGCCGTCCTTGGCGCCGTCGAGCACCCCCTTGGTGCCGACCGAGCCGGAGGCGCCGGGCTGGTTGACCACCACGACCTTCTGGCCGAGTTCGCTCTCGAGCTCGCTCGCGACGATGCGGGCCATCTGGTCGGTCGAGCCGCCGGCCGCCCAGGGCACCACGAGGGTCACGGGGCGGTCGGGCTTCCAGGGATAATTCTGGGCCGAGACGGCCGTGGACAGGAGGCCGGCTGCCACGGCAGCGGCCACGGACAAGAGTTTGCGCACGCGATCCTCCCGATTTCACCTGTTGACCAGGCGTTTCAAGCCTTCCAACACTGTCCGGCAGCGGGTGCCCTTCCGTCAAGGGCGCCGCAGGACCGCGAGGAAGCGCCAGGGCATGAACAGGCTCGCTCTCTGCAACGAGGTGATTCGGGAGCTCCCGTTCGCCCGCCAGTGCGAGGTCGCGGCCGCGCTCGGCTATCACGGGCTCGAGGTCGCGCCCTTCACGCTCGGCGAGGAGGCCTACCGGATGCCGGAGGCGGAGCGCGCCGCGATTCGCCGCGCCGCGGCCGATGCCGGCATTGCGGTGAGCGGTCTGCACTGGCTCCTCGTGGCGCCCGCCGGCCTCTCGATCACGTCCGCGGACCCGGCCGTCCGGGAGCGGACCGTCGAGGTGATGCGCCACCTCGTCGACCTCTGCGCCGATCTCGGCGGCGGCTATCTCGTCCACGGCTCGCCGGCCCAGCGCCGCCTCGATCCGGGCGACCCGGCAGGCTCGGCGGAACGCGCCGTCGAGGCCTGGACGGCGGCGGCGCAACAGGCGGAAGGCGCCGGCGTCGTCTACTGCATCGAGCCGCTCGCGCCGCCCGATGCGGATTTCGTCAACACGCTCGCGGAGGCCGCCGCGGTCGTCCGCCGCATCGGCAGCGGCAGCCTGCGCACCATGCTCGACACCTCGGCGGCCGGGCTCGCGGAAGCGGAGCCGGTGCCCGACCTCGTGGAGCGCTGGATGCCCTCGGGGCTGATCGCCCACGTGCAGCTCAACGACCGCAACCGCCGCGGCCCCGGCGAGGGCCAGGACCGGTTCCTGCCCGTGCTCGCGGCGCTCCAGGCGGCCGGCTACACGGGCTGGCTCGCCGTGGAGCCGTTCGAGTACGTGCCGGACGGGCCGACCTGCGCGGCGCGCTCGATCGGCTACGTGGCCGGCCTCCTGGAGGCGCTCGCGTGAGCACCGACGCCCCCAAGATCCGGCTGCTGGAGGTCGAGCGCTACGAGCGCGACGTCGCCCTGCGCCTGCCGTTCCGCTTCGGGATCACCACGATCACCCACGCCTCGCAGGCGGTGGTGCGGGTGCGGATCGCGCTCGCCGACGGCCGCTCGGAGGAAGGCGTCGCCGCGGAGGCGCTCGGCGCGAAATGGTTCGACAAGAACCCGAACCTCACCGACGCCCAGAACCACGACCAGCTCCGCCAGTCGCTCCGGATCGCGGAGGACCTCTACCGGGTCCAGGGCCTCGCCACGCCGTTCGGGCTCTTCGCCGGGGCCTGCGCCCAGCAGGAGGCGCGCGGCCGGGACCTGGGCTTGAACCCGCTCATCGCGGCTTACGGCCCGGCCCTCCTCGACCGGGCGATCCTCGACGCGCTCGGGCGGGCGCTCGGGGTCTCGTTCCCGGACCTGATCCGGCGCAACCTCGCCGGCATCGCGCAGACCGATCTGACGCCGGAGCTGGCCGGCTTCGGCCTCCCGGCCTTCCTGGCCGCTCTCAGCCCCGGCGCAACGATCGCGGTGCGCCACACGGTCGGTCTCGCGGACCCGATCGCAGCCGCCGACCAGACCGCCGCCGACCGCGTGAACGACGGCCTGCCGGAGACGCTGGAGGAGGTCGTGCGCCACTATCGCGGGCGCTACTACAAGCTCAAGGTCGGCGGCGCGACCGACGCCGATCTCGACCGCCTGACGCGCATCGCCGCCGTGCTCGACCGCGAGGCCGGCGATTACCGCGTGACGCTGGACGGCAACGAGCAATACGACGATGTGGAGGGCATCACGGCGCTCTGGCGCCGCATGCGCGAGACTCCGGCCCTGCGACGCCTCGTCGAGGCCGTCCTCTACATCGAGCAGCCGATCAAGCGCGCCATGGCGCTGGAGCGGCCGGTCACCGCGCTCTCGCACGAGCGCCCGCTCATCATCGACGAATCCGACGGCGAGCTTTCGGCGTTCCCGCGGGCGCTGTCGCTCGGCTATGCCGGCGTGTCGAGCAAGCTCTGCAAGGGCCTCTACAAGTCGATCCTCAACGCGGCCCGCGCGGCGCGCCTGAACGCCGATGCCGGGCGGCCGGCGGCGTTCCTCTCGGGCGAGGACCTGACCGTCTGGCCCGGAATCGCCCTGCAGCAGGACACGGCGCTGGTCTCGCTCCTCGGCCTCGAGCACGTGGAGCGCAACGCGCACCATTTCATCGACGGCATGGGGTTCGCGCCCGCGCACGAGCAGGCCGGCTTCCGGGCGGCCCACCCGGACCTGTACGAGCAGGCGCCCGGGCATCCGGTGCGGCTCCGCATCCGCGACGGGCGCATCGCGACGGGCTCGCTCGCCTGTCCGGGTTTCGCGGTCGGCGCGCCGGTCGATTTCGCCTCCATGCGTCCCATGCCCGAGCCGCCGCGCACCCGGGTCGACGCGCCCGAACCTGCCGGAGCCACCGCATGAGCCGATTGCCGAAGGGCTTCGACAGCGTCGAGGCGCTCGAAGACTTCATGACCGAGCCGACGCCGGAACTCGTCGCGGACCTCGCCCGCGCGCCCGGCGACATCCTGGTGCTGGGCGTCGCCGGCAAGATGGGCCCGACGCTCGCCCGCATGGCGAAGCGCGCCGCGCCCGAGCGCCGGGTGATCGGCGTCGCCCGCTTCTCGGATGCGAAAGCACGCGAGGCGCTGGAGCGGGCGGGCGTCGAAGCGCTCGCCAGCGATCTCCTCGATCCGGAAGCGATCCGGGCCCTGCCCCGCGCGCCCAACGTGGTCTTCATGGCCGGGATGAAGTTCGGCTCGACCGGTCAGCAGGCGCTCACCTGGGCCATGAACGTGCACGTGCCCGCGATGGTGGCCGAGACCTTCCGCGAGTCCCGCATCGTCGCGTTCTCGACCGGCTGCGTGTACCCGTTCGTGCCGGTGGACAGCGGCGGCCCGACCGAGGAGGTCGAGGCGGTGCCCCCGCCCGGCGACTACGCCTATTCCTGCCTCGGGCGCGAGCGCATGTTCCAGCACTTCTCGAACGTGCACGGCACGCCGGGCCGGCTGATCCGGCTCAACTACGCCATCGACATGCGCTACGGCGTGCTCCACGACGTCGCCCTCAAGGTGTTGAACGGCGAGACGATCGACCTCTCCATGGGCCACGCCAACGTGATCTGGCAGGGCGACGCCAACGCCGCGGCCCTGCGCTGCCTCGCCCACGCGACGGCGCCGACGAGCCCCCTCAACGTCACGGGGCCGGAGACCATCTCGATCCGCTGGCTCGCGCACGCCTTCGGGCGCCTGTTCGGGCGCGAGCCCGTCCTCACCGGCACCGAGAGCCCCGTGGGCTGGCTCAACAACGCGGGCCGCATGCATGCGGAGCTCGGCTATCCCCGCGTGCCGCTGATGACGATGATCGAGTGGACCGCCGACTGGCTCCGGCGCGCCATGCCGACGCTCAACAAGCCGACCCATTACGAGGTCCGCGATGGCCGTTACTGACGCGGTCGCGGAGGGGCTCACGCTTGGTGCCATGCGGCCCGGAGACGCCGAGGCCGCATCGGCCCTCTCCGAGGAGGCCGGCTGGAACCAGACCGCGGCGGACTGGCGCTTCATGCTGGAGCGAGGCGAGGGCCTCGGGCTGCGCGAGCCCGGCGGCGCCTGGGCCGCGAGTTCCCTCGTGCTGCCGCAAGGGCCGCAGGTGTCGTGGATCAGCATGGTGCTCGTCGCGCGCCGCCACCGCCGCAAGGGCTACGGCACGATGCTCCTGAGGTGCTGCATCGAAAGGGTGCAGGCGGCGGGCGCGGTGCCGGGCCTCGATGCCACCGAGCTCGGGCGCCCGGTCTACCTGCCGCAGGGCTTCCGCGATCTCTACGCCCTCTCGCGCTGGCGCCTCGACGCGGCGCCGCCGCAGGAAGCGCTGCCGCCCGGCTGCATCATACGGCCGATGGTCGAGGACGACCTCGGCCGGATCGCCGCCTTCGACGCCGAGCGCACCCGCACCGAGCGCGAGGCGACGCTGCGCCATCTCTTCTCGCAGGTCGGGGAGCACGCCTGCCTCGCCGAAAGCCGCGGGGGGCTCGTCGGCTACGCGCTCGGCCGCCCGGGCCGCAAGTCCGCGCAGGTCGGACCCGTGGTCGCGGACGATCCCGCCGTCGCGGTCGCTCTCCTCGGCCGCATGGCGCGGCTCGGACCGCCGGTGATCCTCGACGTGCCGGATGCGCACGCCGCCGTGACGGCCTGGCTGCAGCGCCACGGCGCGGTGCGCGAGCGCGGCTTCGTGCGCATGACGCTCGGCACCGTACCGGGTCTCGACGATCCGCGCGCCATCTTCGCCCTCGCGGGACCGGAGCTGTCGTGATGCCCTGCCCTGCCCGCTCGTCCGGCCCCGCGCCGGCCCGGAGGCCCGCCGCCCGATGACCGACGCTCGCCTAAGCTTCACGGACTGGAAGCCCGAAATCCTCGACCTCCTCCGCCGCGGCACCGTGATCCCGGCGCATCCGCTCGCGCTCGGCCCGGACCGGGGACTCGACCGCGAGTCGCAGCGGGCGCTCGCCCGCTACTACATCGACGCCGGCTCCGGCGGGCTGGCGGTCGGCGTGCACTCGACCCAGTTCGCGATCCGCGAGGTCGGGCTCTACGAGCCGGTCCTGAGCCTCGCCATGGAGACCGCCCGGGCCTGGGCCGACCGGCCGCTCGTGATGATCGCCGGCGCGATCGGGAAGACGCAGCAGGCCGTCGCGGAGGCCAGGATCGCGCGCTCGGTCGGCTACCACGCGGTGCTGCTGTCGCTCGCGGCCATGCGCGGCGCGGGCGAGGACGAGCTGATCGACCATTGCCGCGCGGTCGCGGCCGAGATGCCGCTCATCGGCTTCTACCTCCAGGCGGCGGTCGGCGGCATTCCGCTGTCGCGGCGGTTCTGGACGCGCTTTGCGGCGATCGAGAACGTCGTCGCCGTGAAGGTCGCGCCCTTCAACCGCTACGGGACGCTGGACGTCGCCTTCGGGATCGTCGCCGCGGGCGCGGAAGAGAGGGTCACGCTCTACACCGGCAACGACGACCACATCGTCTCCGATCTCGTGACGCCGTTCCGGATCCGCACGCCGGAGCGCGAGGCCGTGGTGCGCTTCCGCGGCGGACTGCTCGGGCACTGGAGCGTCTGGACCTCGAGCGCGGTGCGGCTCCTGCGGCAGCTTCAAGAGGCGGTCGCGGCCGGGCCGATCGCGCCCGAGATCCTCGCCCTCGACGGCATGGTCACGGATTGCAACGCGGTGATCTTCGACGTGGCCCACAACTTCGCGGGCTGCATCCCGGGCTGCCACGAGATCCTGCGCCGCCAGGGGCTGATGCGCTCCATCGCCTGCCTCGATCCGCACGAGACCCTGAGCCCCGGCCAGGCCGAGGAGATCGACCGGCTCTACGCCACCTATCCCGAATGGGCCGACGACGATTTCGTCGCCGAGAACCTGCACCGCTGGCGCTCCGCCTGATATCCGCAACGCCAGACCACCACACGAGGACATCGACCCATGCGCTTTGCCGCCATCGGCCTCGACCACCGCCACATCTACGACCTCACCAAGGAGCTGCGCGCCGCCGGCGCGACCTGCGCGGGCGTCTGGCCCGAGACCACGGATCCCCGCGTCCTGGAGGGCTTCCGCGAGCGCTTCCCCGACGTGCCCGAGGTCGCGAGCAAGGATGCCCTTCTCGACGATCCCTCGATCGGCCTCGTGGTCTCGGCCGCCGTGCCGCAGGACCGCGCGGCGCTTGCGGTCGAGGCCATGCGGCGCGGCAAGGACGTGCTCGTGGACAAGCCCGGCATCGTCACGCGCCAGGACTTGGAGGACGTCGAGCGTGCCGTGCGCGAGACCGGCCGCATCTTCTCGATCGCCTTCACGGAACGCTTCCTGACGCCCTCCACGAACAAGGCCCTGGATCTCGTGCGCCAGGGCGCCATCGGACGGGTGGTCCAGACGGTCGGCCTCGGTCCGCACCGCCTCAACCGGGCGCTGCGTCCGGACTGGTTCTGGGACGCCGCCACCTACGGCGGGATCATCGTCGACATCGCCTCGCACCAGATCGACCAGTTCCTGATCTTCACCGGCGCGACCGATGCCGAGATCGTGGCGGCGACGGCCGAGAACCGCGGCACGCCCGAGAGCCCGGACTTCGAGGATTTCGGCGAGGTCCTGCTGCGCAGCGGGTCCGCCTCCGGCTACATCCGGGTCGACTGGTTCACGCCCGACGGGCTGCCGACCTGGGGCGACGGGCGGCTCTTCATCATGGGGACCGAAGGCACGATCGAGCTGCGCAAATACGTCGACATCGCCGGACGGCCGGGCAAGGACCACCTCTTCATCGCGGACCGCCAGAGCACCCGCCACATCCCCTGCGAGGGCGAGAAGCTGACCTATTTCCGCGCCTTCCTCCAGGACCTGCGCGACCGCACCGAGACCGCGATGCCTCAGGCCCACGTCTTCACCGTGAGCCGCCTCGCCATCGAGGCGCAGGAGCGCGCGAACGCCGCCTGAAGCTTTGCCCCCGTCCGCGGGGACGATCTCCCGCGGTGCACGATCGTCAAACCGGCCGCCGGAGCCGGCGCACAGGGATCAGGAGACGCTATGAAGTTCGGAGAATACCCCAAAGTGGCCTCGCTGGGCGGCGTGGCCGGGTTCAAGGCTTATCTCGCCTCGATCGGCATCGACATGCCCTGCGACGAGATCGTGGCGAGCGGGCCGGATTCGCCGCTCGCCGCGCCGGTCACGATCGACGGGATGACGATCGGCCACCGCCTCGCCATCAACCCCATGGAGGGCTGGGACGGCGAAACCGACGGCCGCCCGACCGAGAACACGGTCCGGCGCTGGCACCATTTCGGACTCAGCGGCGCCAAGCTGATCTGGGGCGGCGAGGCCGTGGCGGTGCGCCCGGAGGCGCGCGCCAATCCGCACCAGCTCATCATCGAGGAGCGCACCAAGGGCGACATCGCGCACCTGCGCGATACGCTCGTGGCGGCGCACCGGGAGGCGACGGGCGACGACCGCGACCTCGTGATCGGGTTGCAGCTCACCCATTCCGGCCGCTTCTGCAAGCCCACGGACAACCGTCGCTTCGAGCCCGTGATCGCCTACCACCACCCGCTCCTCGACCGGAAGTTCGGCACGCCGTCCGATCACCCGCTCATCCCCGACGACGAGATCCGCCGCCTCGTGGAGGACTTCGTCCGCGCCGCGAAACAGGCGCACGAATGCGGCTACGACTTCGTCGACGTGAAGCACTGCCACGGCTATCTCGCGCACGAGTTCCTGAGCGCCCACACCCGGCCCGGGCCCTATGGCGGATCGCTCGAGAACCGCACCCGCTTCCTGCGCGAGGTCGTGGAGGGGATCCGTGCCGAGGTGCCGGGGCTCAAGATCGGCGTGCGCGTGAGCGCCATCGACCTCGTGGCCTTCAAGCCCGATCCCGCGCGCTCCGTGCCCGGCGCGCTCGGACCCGGCATCCCGGAGGACACGTCGGCGCTGACGCCCTATCTCTACGCCTTCGGAGCCGATCCGCTTCAACCCGCCGAGATCGACCTCACGGAGCCCTTCGCGTTCTTCGAGATCCTGCGCGGGCTCGACGTGCGCTTCGTCAACGTCACGGCGGGCAGTCCGTACTACAACCCGCATGTGAGCCGGCCGGCGATCTACCCGCCCTCGGACGGCTACCATCCCCCGGAGGAGCCCCTCGTCGGCGTCCTGCGGCATCTCGAGGTGACGCGGCGCCTCAAGGAGCGCTTCCCCGATTTCTGCATCATGGGGACGGGCTACACCTACCTGCAGGAATTCCTGCCGAACGTCGCCCAGGCCGTGGTGCGCCAGGGCTGGACCGATCTCGTGGGCCTGGGGCGCATGGTGCTGTCCTATCCGGAGCTGCCCCTCGACGTGCTCCGGGGCCGCGCCTTCCAGAAGAAGCGCCTGTGCCGCACCTTCAGCGACTGCACCACCGCGCCGCGCAACGGGCTCGTGTCGGGCTGCTACCCGCTCGACCCGCATTACAAGAAATCGGAAGCCGCCAGGACGCTGGCCGCGATCAAGAAGCCCGCGAAGACGGCGTGAGATAAGCCGCTCCGGCGGGGCCGGAGCGGGACCTCACGGCTGCACGATCACGTTGCCGATCACGCGGCCGCTCTCGACGACCTCGTGCGCCTCGGCCGTGCGCTCCAGCGGCAGGGTCGCCGCGATGGTGTGCTGCAGGCGCCCGTCCTCGAGCCAGCGGGTGAGGTCCTCGACTCCCCGCTTTCGCGCCTCGGGCGACAG
This sequence comes from Microvirga sp., assembly GCA_036263675.1. Lineage (GTDB taxonomy): Bacteria > Pseudomonadota > Alphaproteobacteria > Rhizobiales > Beijerinckiaceae > Microvirga. The sequence goes on from DATAGO010000053.1 coordinate 151,517, forward strand.
CTCGTAGACGATGAAGAAGCGCACGGCCGCGCCGCTCATGATCATCGGTCCGAACGAGAACGTCGCCTGCGGGGCGTTGGCGCCGTAGACGACGCAGAGCCCGTCGCGCGCCACGATCTCCGGGACGAGGGCGGCGTTGCCCGCGATGTCGACCTCGACGACCCGGTCGACGCCGCGTCCGCCGGTGAGCGCCTTCACGCGCTCCGCCACCGACTCGGTCTTGTAGTCGACCGTCGCGTCGGCTCCGGCCGCCCGGGCATGCGCCGCCTTCTCGGCCGAGCTCACGGTTGCGATCACCTGGGCTGCGCCGAGGATCTTCGCCATCTGGATCGCGTAATGCCCGACCGCGCCGGCACCGCCGGAGACCAGCACGCTCCGGCCCTCGATGGATCCGTCGATCGTGACGGCGCGATGGGCCGTGAGCGCCGGAATCCCGAGGCAGGCGCCGGCCTCGAAGGACGTTTTCTCCGGCAGCCGCACCGCCTGCTCCGAGGGAAGCGCGATGAAGGCCGCGGCGGTGCCGAAGGGGCGCTTCCACTGCCCGTTCCAGGTCCACACCCGCTCGCCCACGCGGCCGGGATCGATGCCGGCTCCCACGCGGTCGATCACGCCGGCGCCGTCGCTGTGCGGGATCACGCGGGGCGCCACCATGGGGCGCGAACCCGAGCGCGTCTTCCAGTCGGAGGGATTCACCCCCGAGGCGTGGAGCCGCACGCGCACCTCGCCCGGGCCGGGCTCGGGATCCGGCATGTCGCCGTAGGTGAGGACCTCCCGGGCCGGGCCGTTGCGCTCGTACCAAACCGCTTTCATGGCAGCCTGCCTCCCTGAATGATGGCAGTCCGGGATAGCTGAGCCTGCGGCCCGTGGCGAGCGCCGGTTACGCGATCCGCCGGAACACGAGGCTCAGGTTGTTGGCCGGCATCGGGACGCGCTCCGCGAGCGTGAACCCGTGCGAGCGCGCCAGCGCCTCGACCTCCGCGACGTCGCGCACGCCCCATTCCGGATTGCGGGCGCGCAGGCTCTCGTCGAACACGGCGTTGCTCGGCGCGGTGTGGATGCCGTTCTCCCGGTAGGGGCCGTAGAGATAGAGCACGCCCGCTGAGCCGAGCACGCGGCCTGCACCGGCCAAGAGCCCCTCCGTGGCCCGCCAGGGCGCGATATGGACCATGTTGATTGCGACGAGCGCGTCCGCCTGCGCGACCGGCCAGTCGGGAGAGGCGGCGTCGAGGACCAGGGGCGGCTTCAGGTTCGCGACGCCCGCCATCGCGCGATGCGCCGCGATGCTCCGCAGGGCGGCGGAGTCCGGATCGGACGGCTGCCATACGAGGCCCGGGAGAGCCGCGGCGAAATAGGCCGCGTGCTCGCCCGACCCGCTGGCGATTTCGAGGACCAGACCGCGCGCCGGCAGCACGCGCCGCAGCACGGCGAGGATCGGATCGCGGTTGCGCGCGACCGCGGGGGCGGTCAGGGCGTCGCCGGGGCTCGGCTCCCCGGCGCCCGGCTCCCAGAATCCGTTCGCCACGGGCGCGCCTATTCCGCGGCCCGCGCCGGGGCGGGGCGTTCCGCCGCGAGTGTCCTGTGGACCTCGGCGAGGATCTCGTAGGAGCGCAGGCGCGCCGCGTGGTCGTAGATCGCGGACGCCACGATGAGCTCATCGGCCCCGGTGCGTTCGAGGAAGGTCCTGAGGTCCCGCGCCACCGTCTCGGCCGAGCCCACGAAGGAGCAGGCCAGCATGCTCGAGGCCTGCGCCTTCTCGACCGGCGACCAATAGGTGTCGATATCGTCGATCGGCGGCGGCAGCAGGCCGCGCGTGCCGCGCACCATGTCGGTGAAGCGCTGCTGCGCCGAGGTGAAGAGGCGCCTGGCCTCCGCGTCCGTGTCGGCCGCGATCACGTTGACGCCGACCATCGCATAGGGACGGTCGAGTTGCGCCGACGGCTCGAATCGCTCGCGGTAGACCTGGAGCGCCTGCATGAGCGCCGCGGGCGCGAAATGCGACGCGAAGGCGTAGGGCAGCCCCAGCATCGCGGCGAGCTGGGAGCCGAACAGGCTCGAGCCCAAGATCCAGAGCGGCACGTTGGTACCCGTGCCGGGAACGGCCTGGATCGCCTGGCCGGGCTGGAGCGGCCCCAGGAGGGCCTGCAATTCGAGCACGTCCTGCGGGAAGGTGTCGGAGCTCGTGGGATCGCGGCGCAGGGCCCTGAGCGTGCGCTGATCGGTGCCGGGCGCGCGGCCGAGGCCGAGGTCGATGCGGCCGGGATAGAGGGTCTCCAGCGTACCGAACTGCTCGGCGATCACGAGCGGCGAATGGTTCGGCAGCATGATGCCGCCGGCGCCCACCCGGATCGTCTCGGTGCCGCCGGCGACATAGCCGATCGCGACCGCGGTCGCGGCGCTCGCGATACCCGTCATGTTGTGGTGCTCGGCGAGCCAGAAGCGCCGGTAGCCCCAGCGCTCCACGTGCCGGGCGAGGTCGAGGGAGTTCAGCAGGGCCTCGCGGGGGCCGGAGCCCTGCGAGACCGGCGCGAGATCGAGGACGGAAAACGGGGGCACGGGCATTCCTCGCCTGAGTCCTCCTCCAGATAGGGACGGAGGCGGCGATCCGCCACCGCCCGCGGCCCGATGCGGGACGCCGGCCCGTCCCGTCGCCTACGGGATGCCGGTGCCGGCCGTCGCCTGCACGGCCGAGGGCGCGGCCTGGAACGACAGCGCGGTCATGAGGGTCGAGGAGCGGGGCGCAGGCGCGGCTGCCGGCTGTGCGGCGGCCGTCCGGGTGCTCAGGCCCTTGCGCTTGGCCTCGTGGTAGAACCCGCTCGCGTAGAGCCGCACGGCGCGGTCCGGGTTGCCGCCGGCCACCCGGTAGGCCTGGGCGAGGTACGCGACCGCGTAGGTCAGGTTGGTGTCGGCGTCGAGAAGGCCCGAGGCCGAACCCGTGTAGCCCACGCCGCGCGCCGTCCCGAGGCGGATCTGCATGAGGCCGAAATTGCCGCGGCTCGCGGCGCGGGGATTGTAGTTGCTCTCGCGGCGGATCACGCGATGGACCAGCGCTTCCGGGATGCCGTGCGCCTGCGCATGCTGCACGACCAAAGCATCGATCGTGGCCCGGTCGGCGGCATGGGCCGGCACGATGGCAGCCGCGCAGATCAGTCCCGAAAGAAAACGAGCCAACATTGTTGCTTCCCTTGCGTCAGGTGAAGCGCCTTGTCGGGAGACATCTGGGCCATAACGCGTCAGCTTGGCCGTATGAGACAGGCGATGCGGCGTGAAGACAGGCCGGGCCGCCGCCGGCCGGCCGTTTACTCTCGGGAAGACAGCCCGAGGTTCGACTTCGCGATCAGCTGACGGATGCGGTCGACCACCCCTTGCGGTTCGTAGGGCTTCTCGAGCAGGGGACCGGCCTCGCACAGGGTGGCCGCGATGTCGGCGGAGCGCTCGACGCTCGAGGTCAGGATCACGCGCACGCCCGGCCGGTGCGTCCGCACCCAGCGGGCGAGGCCGAACCCGTCCATCTCGCCCGGCATCTGCACGTCGCTGAACACGATGTCGATCGCCACGGTCCCGGATTCCAGCACCGCGACCGCCTCGGCGGCGTGCGCGGCCTCGTGGACGCGGTAGCCGCATTCGCGCAGGTAGTCGGCGATGACGAGCCGGACCAGGACCTCGTCCTCGACCACGAGGACCGTCGGCGACGGGGTCGTCGGCTGAGGGGTCAGGGATTTCGATGCGATGCCCACACGGGCGTAACTGCCACGGTTTTTCTTTGTTCCAGCCGAGATGCAATGCCCGGCGCCGCAAGGGTTCGCAGCCGGCGCGCAACGCCGTCTCGCGCACGGGCAGGAACCCTGGCCGTACGGCGGCGTTGGCTGTAGTCGGCTCTCATTAGTCGTGTTCCCCATGTCCGAGAAGTTCGCAGGTGTCATCCTGCTCGTCGAAGACGAGCCCCTTGTCCGCCTCGTGGTCGTGGACGTCCTCATGGAGGCGAACTTCCGCGTGATCGAGGCGTCGAACGCGGAAGAGGCGCTCACCGTCCTCAAGGCCGGCGTGCCCGTGGACGTGCTGCTCTCGGACGTCGAGATGCCGCCGGGCCCCAACGGCTACGCGCTCGCCCATGTGGTGCGCCAGGACTGGCCTGACGTCGAGATCCTGATCGTGTCGGGGCGCGAATGGTCGGTCGACGGCGACCTGCCGCAGGGCGCCGCGTTCCTTGCGAAGCCGGTCCCGAACGAAGCGATCCTGCAGCAGGTGAAGTCGGCCGCACAGCGGGCGCAGGAGGCCCGGCGCGCGCGCGCCGGCATCGCGTCGCCGCCGATCGCCGATTGCCAGATCATTCCGTTCCCGAAGACCGCCTGACGCCGCGCGAGAGCGGCCTCCCGCCTCTCCTTCGACGACCGCGCCGGCGGACGCCGCGACCGCTGCTTCCGTGCCACACCTGTGGCGAAATCTCGGCCGGACTCTGGTCGGCGAATCGGCGATGGGTTAGGGTTTCCTTAAGGTGATTTGCGCCCGGGAGAACGATGTTGCCGAACAGGAGTCTCAGCGACCCGGACCGTCGAGAGAAGGCCTCCGATGCCGAGCTCCTGGCGGCGATCACGCGGGATCTGAGGGCGATCTATTCCGACATCATCCGCGAACCGCTGCCCGACAGCCTCGCGGCCGCCCTTCGCCGGTTGGAGAGCCGCGCCGCGCCGCCGGCCCCAGCCCCCGAGCGCGGCAAGTTCCAGGTCGCCTGAATTCCGGTCGCCTGAATTCCGGGTGGCGTGACCGCGCCGCGGCGATGCGGACTGCCCGTCGCCCGAGCGTCTTGCAGATGGCGTGAACGCGATGCGGATTGCGGCCCGCCCGAGACTGCGGATCTGCGCATCGCCTTCACGATCTGTTGCAGTGCGAGACGGGTGCCTTCCTTCCCCAAGGGAAACGGCGTAGGTTGCGCCTACGACGAAAGTCGAAAGGGGAGGCCTGTCATGTCGCAGAGCCGCGTTCGTGAGAGTAGAACCCCCGCGTACCCCTCGGATCTGACGCCGGAGATCCAGCGCACCCTCGCCGCGCTCGCCGATATCGAGACGCGCTACGAGGTCGAGCGCGAGCGCCTGGACCATTTCATGGGACCGACGCCGCTCAAGTCGCGCCTGCTCGCGCGGCTCGAGGCGCGCCATCAGGGCGACCGCATGCCCCTGGTGCAGCGCCTCGCCGACCTCCAGCGCGAGATGACGTCCGCGTTGCTCCTGAGCCGGGTGCGCCTGCTGCATTGACGGGCCGCTCGTTTGCGCGGCGCCGCCGGACCACGTGAGCGCCGGGACCCGCGCCTCGGCCGGTGCGGCGCGGCTTACGGGATCCGCGACGGATCGCCGACGAATTCCCGCGACACGAACGAGCCGCCCTGGAACGCCTCCTCGATGGGGTCGTTGCTGACGGCGCGTTCGAAGCGCTCGGCATAGGCCTCCGCGCTGTCCTGCGGGTCGTAGCCGAGGCGCTCCGCGTTGCCGTTGTCCCACCAGCTCCGCGGGTTGTCGGAGACCCCGTAGACGATCTCGTAGACGTAGTCCGCAGTAAGGCCGACCTTCAGCATCCGCTCCATGTCGGCATAGGACATCCAGCTCGAGAGCGCGCGCGCGTTCATGGGCTCGGGGAAGCAGGTGCCGATGCGCATGCAGAATCCGCGGATGCCCCACTTGTAGGCGTAGAGCGCCGCGAGATCCTCGCCGAACGCCTTGGAGAGGCCGTAGCGGCCGTCGGGGCGCGGGTTGGCATTGTGATCGATGCGCTGCGCGCGGCGGTAGAGGCCGATCGCATGGTTGGAGCTCGCGAACAGCACCCGGTCGACGCCGTGCTTGCGCGCGCCTTCCCAGAGATTGATCGCGCCGACGATGTTGGGCTGCAGGATCTCGGGCCAGTCGGCCTCCGTGGATTTGCCGCCGAAATGGATGACGGCGTCCACGTCCCGGCACAGGGCCTCGACGGCGGCCGCATCGGCGAGATCCGCGACCACGACCTCCTCGCCCTCGCCGGCCGGCGCCATCGGCGTGATGTCGGAGAGACGGAGCAGGCGGAACTGACCTTTGAGGCGCTCGCGCATGGCCCTGCCGAGACCGCCGGCCGCGCCGGTCATCAGGATGCGCTCGATCGGACGTGACATGGTGCGGGCTCCTTGGGTCGAGTCGGGTGGATCAGGCCGTCGTGGCAGGCGGCGTGCAGGCGATCGTCATGGCGGCCGCGAGGGTCTCGCCGGGAGCGAGGAATGTCGCTCCCGTATGGGGCTGGCCCTCCGCATGGAGGTTGAAGCCGTCGGTGGCGTGGGACACCGGCTCGAGGCACAGGAAGGCGGAAGCAGCGGCGCGGTAGACCACGAGATGCGTGAGGTTCGCCGACGACGACACCCGGATCGTGAGGTCGGGCCGCGAGATGATGCCCTCGCCGCCCCAGCGGCCGAGACAGGCGGCCAGACCCTCGCGGGTCACGGTGTCGCGCACCTCGATCGGGTCGTCGCCGAATCGCGGCGCCGGCGGGTCGGTTTCGAGCTGCTGCCACCGATCCCGATACGAGAACGCGTAGCGCGTGCCGTCGGGCGCATGGAAGAAGGGATGCAGCCCGAGACCTGCGGGCATGGGCTCGGCCGCGCGGTTGCGCAGCGTGATCGCGGTCGCGAGCGCGTCGTCTTCGAGGGCAAAAGACAGCACCGACTCGAAGGCCCAGGGCCAGTCCTCGTCGGCCTCGTAGTCGAGGCGAAGGGTGGCGCCGTCGCGGCCCGCAGCTTCGACCGTCCAGGGCCGGCGGTGACCGGGCCCATGCACCGCATGGGGCGCAGCGAAGGGATGGACCCGCAGCCTTACCGCGCGGTCGGCGATCCGCAGCCGCGCGTTCGCAATGCGATTGGAATAGGGCACCAGCGGATAGAGGCCGGCGCCCGGCCAGGCGCGGCCCGGCGGATTCCAGTCGGTGATTGGCTCCAGCACCTCGGCGCCGCGAAACGTCAGCCGCGCCATGCGGCCGCCGCGCTCCGGCACGATCTCGGCGCGCCAGTCGCCGGAGGCGATCGTCAGGGGGGCATTCGTCGGGGACACGCTCACGGGGCCGATCCGGGCGGGATCAGGCGGGCCGGCCGTCGAAGGCCTCGTGCAGGAGCTTTTCCAGCATGCGGTGCTCGTCCGCGCTCAGATCCGTGAGCGGCGCGCGCACCGGGCCCGGGTCTTGCCCCATGACGCGCATGCCGGCCTTCACGATCGAGACCGCATAGCCTTTGCCGCGGTTGCGGATCGCGAGGTAGGGGTAGAAGAACCGCCGCAGCATCCCCTCGGTCGTGTCGCGGTCGCCGGCGCGCAGGGCCGCATAGAAAGCGAGCGCCGCCTTCGGGATGAAGTTGTACACGGCCGAGGAATAGGTCGTGACGCCGGCGGCGTAATAGGGCGCGGCGAACACCTCCGCGGTCGGCATGCCGCCCACATAGGCGAGCCGGTCGCCGATGAGCGTGGTGATCTTCCACACCATCTCGATGTCGCCGTAGCCGTCCTTGAAGCCGATGAGGTTCGGGCAGGCTTCGACGAGGCGCGCGAGCGTGTCGGGCGTGAGCACCGAGTTGTCGCGGTTGTAGACGATGACGCCGATCTTCACCGAGTCGCACACCGCCTTCACGTGCGCATAGAGGCCCTCCTGCTCGACCACCATGAGGTAGTGCGGCAGCAGCAGCAGCCCGGCGGCGCCGGCGGCTTCGGCGGCCTGCGCCATCTCGATCGCGATGCGCGTGCCGTAGCCGCAGCCCGCGAGGATCGGGACCTCGCCGTGGGCGCCCTCGACGGCGGTGCGGATGACCTCCGGGAACTCGCGCGGCGTGATCGAGAAGAACTCGCCGGTGCCGCCGGCCGCGAACAGGGCCGCGGGCCCCGGCTCCACCGCCCGCCCGATCGAGGCGCGGTAGGGCTCGGGGTCGAAATCGCCCGAGGGCGTGAAATAGGTCACCGGGAACGACAGCAGGCCGGCCGAGATGCGAGCCTTCAGCTCCTGCGGGTCCATCACGGAGGCGGCGCGGGAGCCGCGCGCGGGAGTGGCCGTGTCGGTCATGGGTTTCAGCCTCCTGAGATGCCCCTGCGGGCCGGGCCCCGCGCGGGCGCGGGTGCCAAGTTGTCAGATAGCTTTCGGCACAGCGCCGCGCCTGCGTCAAGACGGAAGGGCACAGGCACGCGGCCGAGACGCCCTTAATCTGTCAGGACTTGCTAAAAGATGTCGTTTCCTCTCCCGGCTCCGGCCCGAGGGGGTCAGTGGATCTCCGGCTCCGGAACGCCGCCCTTCCCTTCCAGGAAGTCGAAGTCGCAGCCCTCGTGGGCTTGGCGGACGTGCTGGGCGAAGATGCGGTTGTAGCCGCGCGCGTAGTCCCGCGACGGCGGGTTCCATTCCTTGAGGCGCGAAGCGATCTCCTCGTCGCCGACATGCAGTTGGATCGAGCGCTTCGACACGTCGACCGTGATGAGATCGCCGTTGCGCACCGCCGCGAGCGGCCCGCCGATGTGGGCCTCGGGCGAGACGTGCAGGATGCAGGCGCCGTAGCTCGTGCCGCTCATGCGCGCGTCCGAGATCCTCAGCATGTCGCGCACGCCCTGCTTGAGGAGCTTCTGCGGGATCGGCAGCATGCCCCATTCCGGCATGCCGGGCCCGCCGATGGGGCCGGCGTTGCGCAGCACCATGATGTGGTCCGGCGTCACGTCGAGATCCGGGTCCTTCACGGCCGCCGACATGGCGTCGTAGGTGTCGAACACGATGGCCGGGCCGGTGTGCTGGAGGAGCCGCGGCTCCATGGCGGGCGGCTTCACCACGCAGCCGTCCGGCGCGATGTTGCCGTAGAGGATCGCGGTGCCGCCCGAGGCCGCGATCGGCTTGTCGAGCGGGCGGATCACGTCGTCGTTGTAGACGCCCGCGCCTTCGAGGGAGTCGCGTAAGCTGCCCGTGACCGTGCGGGCGTCGAGGTGCAGCAGGCCCTCGAGGCGCTTCAGCAGGCCGCGGATGCCGCCCGCGATGTGGAAGTCCTCCATGAGCCAGGCCCCGGAGGGGCGCAGGTTCGCGATCACCGGCACCTTCTGGGCGAAATCGTCGAAATCCGTGAGCTTGATCTCGACGCCGGCGCGGCCGGCGAGGGCCACGAGGTGGATCATCGCGTTGGTGGAGCCCGCGAGCGCGTTGTGGACGATGAGCGCGTTCTCGATCGAGCGCCGGTCGAGGATGTCGGAGGGCTTCAGGTCCTCCCAGATCATGTCGACGATGCGCCTGCCGCAGGCGGTGGCCATGCGGGGATGCGCGGCATCGGCCGCGGGGATCGAGGAGGCGCCCGGCAGCGTCAGCCCGAGGGCTTCGGCGATCGACGTCATGGTCGAGGCGGTGCCCATGGTCATGCAGGTGCCGTTGGAGCGCGCGATCCCGGCCTCGATGTCGTTCCATTGCTGGTTCGTGATGTTGCCGGCTTCCTTCTCGGCCCAGTACTTCCAGGCATCCGAGCCGGAGCCGAGAATCTGGCCGCCGTGATGGGCGCGCATCATGGGCCCGGCCGGCATGAAGATCATGGGCAGGTCCACGGAGATCGCGCCCATGATGGTGGCGGGCGTGGTCTTGTCGCAGCCGCCCATGAGCACCGCCCCGTCGACCGGGTGCGAGCGCAGCAGTTCCTCGACCTCGAGCGCGAGGAGGTTGCGGTAGAGCATGGTGGTGGGCTTGACCCAGCTCTCGGAGAGCGAGAGCGCCGGCAGCTCGACGGGGAAGCCGCCCGCCTGCCACACGCCGCGCTTCACCTCCTCGACCCGCTGCTTGAAATGCTGGTGGCAGGGCTGGGCGTCGCTCCAGGTGTTGATGATCGCGACCACGGGCTTGCCCATGAAGTCTTCCGGGCCGTAGCCCATCTGCAGGGTGCGCGAGCGGTGGCCGAAGGCGCGCAGGTCCTGGACGCCGAACCAGCGGTAGCTTCTCAGGGTCTCGGGGGTCTTCTTGCGGTCCGTCACGGCTTTGATCCTCATGCTGCGATCCGGGATGCGGCGCGTCGCCCTCACCGGTTGTCCCTGTTGCGGTGGTCAATAGGGCACGCGGCCGCCCCGGAACAGGGCGCGGGCCGACGCGCCCGCCTATTCGCTCGCGGGCGTCCCCTCGAACACGCGCCGCCGCGCGTTCTCGACATGGACCTCCATGGCCTTCTGGGCCCGGGCGGAGTCGCGCGCCTCGATGGCCGCGACGATGACCTCGTGCTCGTCCTGCACGATGCGCAGGCGCGCGGCCGGGCGCAGGAGCGAGAGGTTGCGGGCAAGATTCATCCCGAACGCCACGTGCGGTTCGAGCGAGCGCTGCACCGAGACGTGGAACGGGTTGTGGGTCGCCTCCGCGATGGCGCGGTGGAAACGGGCATCCGCCTCGACGCCGAGGCGTCCCTCGCGGATGCAGTCGTCGAGATCCTCGAGCGCGGCGCGGATCTCGGCGAGATCCTCGTCGGCCCAGCGGAGCGCGGCGAGCGACGCGGCGGCGCCCTCGATGCCGACGCGGAACTCGAAGCAGCGCTGGATGTCGGCGACCGAGCCCACCGGCACGAAGCGCAGCACCGCCGCGTCGGGCCGGCGCTGCACGTAGGACCCCGAGCCCTGCCGCGAGACGATGAGACCGTCGTCGCGCAGGCGCGCCAGCGCCTCGCGCACGATCGGGCGCGAGGCGCCGAAGCGCCGGGAGAGCTCGAATTCCGACGGCAGGCGGGAGCGCTCCGGATACTCGCCCGAGACGATGAGCTCGAAGATGCGCTCATAGATCTGGTGGCTGAGTTTCGGCTCGCGGTCGTCGCTCTCGCGCAACGCTTTCATCGGATCCTCTCCCCGGCCCGGCGGGTCGCGGCAGGGACGCTCAGCGCCCCTTGCCCTCGCGCCAGCGCTTGAACTCCTCGCGTGTCGCCGGGTCCGGGGGATAGAGCCCGAAGATGCCGCGGCCGGCCTCGACCTGCTCCTGCACGAAATCCTCGAACACGGTCTGCTCGAAGGCCTCGTCCGCGATCTCGTCGGCGATCTCCTTCGGGACCACGACCACGCCCTCCGGGTCGCCCACCATGATGTCGCCGGGATAGACCGCGACGTCGCCGCAGCCGATCGGCACGTTGAGGTCGACCGCGTGGTGGCGAATCAGGTTCGTGGGCGCCGCCGGCTGGCGGTGGTAGGCCGGCATGGGGAGGTTCGCGATCTCGTGGCTGTCGCGGAAGCCGCCGTCGGTGACGATCCCGGCCACGCCGCGCCGGTGCAGGCGCGTGAGCAGGATGCCGCCGGCCGAGGCCGCCTTGGGATCGTTGCGGCTGTCGATCACGAACACCGCGCCGGGCGGGCAATCCTCCACGCCCTTGCGCTGGGGATGGCTGCGGTCCTCGAACACGCCGATATGGTCGAGGTCCTCGCGGGCCGGGATGTAGCGCATCGTGTAGGCGGGCCCGACCAGGCGGGGCGCGTCCGGGTTGAGCGGCTTGATGCCGCCGATGAACTGGTTGCGGAAGCCGCGCTTGAACAGGACGGTGGTCAGCGTTGCCGTGGAAACCGCGGCGAACTTGTCCCGCGTCGTCGTCGATAGGGTCATGGATCAACCTCCTGCGCGCAGTTGGTCGCGTCCGGGGCGACTTGTCAAGATTTGTATGACGCCGTACAAGGGCGTCATGCAGCAAGGCTGCGATCCGTCACAATCGAAAGAGACGATCGATGAAGAAACTCATTGCAGCAGGCGTCGCCCTCCTCGGCCTCGCCGGGGTCGCGCAAGCCCAGGATCCGGCCGCCTGGCCGCAGAAGACGGTCACCGTGGTGGTGCCCTTCGGGGCCGGCGGCACGACCGACATGTTCGCCCGCATCTTCGCGCAGAAGATGCAGGAGACGCACGGCACGCCGTTCGTGGTCGAGAATCGCGCCGGTGCCGGCGGCAACATCGGCGCCGCCGCGGTCGCGAAGGCCGCGAACGACGGCTACACGCTCCTCGTCGGCACGGTCAGCACCCATGCGATCAACCCGTTCATCTACAAGAATCCGGGTTCCGACGCCGAGAAGGACTTCCAGCCCATCACCCTGATCGCCCGGCTGCCGAACCTCCTCGTCGTCAACCCGAAGGTTCCGGCCAAGAACGTGGCCGAGGTGGTGGACTACCTCAAGAAGAACGAGGGCAAGCTGAACTACGGCTCCTCGGGCGCGGGCACCTCGACGCACCTCGCCTCCGAGCTGTTCCAGATGCTCACCCAGACCAAGATGAATCACGTGCCCTACCGCAGCTCGGGCGACGTGATGAACGCGCTCATCGGCGGGCACATCGACCTCGCCTTCGACAACATGACGCTCGCCTGGCCCCAGGCCCAGAGCGGCACCGTGCGGGCGATCGCGGTGACGAGCACCGACCGCAGCCAGACCGCGCCGGACGTGCCTGCCGTGGCCGAGACCCTCAAGGGCTTCCAGGCGACCTCTTGGCACGGCCTTTGGGCCCCCGCCGGCACGCCGCGCCCGATCGTGGACAAGCTCGCCGCGGAAGTGAAGCGCATCTTCGAGGAGCCCGCCACCCAGGCGAAGCTCAAGGAGGTGGGCGCCGTCGCCTCGCCGATGACCCCGGAGCAGTTCGCAGCCTTCATCGGCGACGAGCGCAAGAAGTGGCAGGAGGTCGTGAAGGCCGCCGGCCTCGAGAAGGCGCAGTAAAAAACGCGAGCGTGACCAGAGGGCCGCCGCTTTCCTCCCGGGGCGGCGGCCCCACCTTCAAGACCGACGACCGGCGCATACGAAAGGCGATGCCATGCTGACCTCCGTCCAAACCGCAGACCTCGCCCGCTCCGTCCTCGCGGTGCCGCCCCTGGCGCTCGACGCGAACCTCGAGCCGAACGGGAAGGCGAACGCCGCCCTGATCCGGCACATGGAGGCCGGGGGCGTGTCGACGCTCCTCTACGGCGGCAACGCCAACGTCCAGAACTGGCCCGTCTCGCGCTTCGCGGACTGGCTCGACGGCCTGGAAGGCGCGGTCGCGGACGACACCTGGCTCATCCCCTCGGTCGGGCCCGATTACGGCAAGCTCGTCGACGAGGCCGCGATCCTGAAGCACCGGCGCTATCCGGTCGCCATGGCCCTGCCGCTCGTCGCGCCGCAGACCCCGGACGGCGTGGTGCGCGGGCTCGAGACCTTCGTGGAGCGCTCGGGCGTTCCGCTCGTCATCTACATCAAGACCGACGGCTACGTGCCGGCCGAGGCGCTGGGCCGCCTCGTCGAGCAGGGCGCCGTCTTCGGGATCAAGTACGCGGTGCCGCGGACCGACCCGACGCAGGACGCCTATCTCGAAGCCATCATCCAGGCCGTCGGCAAGGAGCGCATCGTCAGCGGCTTCGGCGAGCCCCCGGCCCTGCCGCATCTGACCCGCTTCAAGCTCGCGGGCTTCACGGCGGGATGCGTCTGCATCGCGCCCGCGCTCTCGATGGCGTACCTCCGCGCCCTCCAGCGCGGCGACGAGGCCGAGGCGCGCCGGCTCCTCGCCGTGTTCGAGCCCCTCGAAGGGATTCGCGAACGCGCCAACGCGATCCGGGTGCTCCACACCGCCGTGACGCTCTCGGGCGTCGCCGACATGGGGCCGATCCTGCCGCTCCTCACCGAGGCCGATCCCGCGATCTACGGCGAGATCCGCGAGGCTGCCCGGGCGCTCCTCGCGGCCGAGACCGCGGCGCGGCGGAAGATCGCGGCCGAGTAGCCGGGAGGCCTGCCCCTCCCGAACCCGCCCAGGGCCCCGCGGCCGCACGGATCGCGGGGCGAACGAGCGCCCGCGCCGCAATGCGGGCTCTGCACGGAGCATCGCGATGACGAGCGGGACGGGCCCGGGAGGCCGCAGCGTCGTGTACGTAGCCTGCGCGGGATCGAACGAGATCCACGTCCTCGGGCTCGGCACCGACGGGAGCCTCGATCCCCTCCGGGTCGTGCCGCTGCCCGACGTGGCGGAGCCCGGCGGCTCGACGCCCCTGGCGCTGAGCCCCGACCGGCGGTTCCTTTATGCCGGCGTGCGGTCGCAGCCCTTCCGGGTCGTGGCCTTCGCGGTCGATCCGGCCTCTGGCGCGCTCTCCCATCTCGGCAACGCGCCGCTCGCCGACAGCATGGCCTATCTCGCGACCGACCGGACCGGCCGCTGGCTCTTCGGCGCGTCCTACGGCGGCGGGCGGGTCTCCGTGAACCCGGTCGCTCCGGACGGCCGGGTCGGGCCGCCGCTTCAGGTCGAGGCGACGGAGCCGAAAGCCCATGCGATCGAGCCCGAGCCCTCGAACGCGGCGGTGCTCGCCACGAGCCTCGGCGGCGACATGGTGCACCGCTTCCGCTTCGACCCGGCGACGGGCGCCCTGTCGGGCGGCGAGGCGGCCGCGCGGGTCGCGGCGGGCTCCGGGCCGCGGCACTTCGTCCGCCAACCGTCCGGGCGCTTCCTGTTCCTGCTGAACGAGCTCAGCGCGACCGTCGACGTGTTCGCGATCGCGGCCTCCGGCGCGCTCCGGCCCGTCGAGACGGTCTCCGCGCTCCCGGAGGGTTTCACGGGAAAGCCCTGGGCTGCGGACCTTCACCTGACGTCGGACGGCCGCCTTCTCTTCGCCTCGGAGCGGACCTCCAGCACCCTGCAGGGCTTCCGCGTCGATCCGGACAGCGGGCGCCTGACGCCCTGCGGCAGCACGCCGACCGAGACTCAGCCGCGCGGCTTCGCGATCGCCCCGTCGGGACGCTTCCTCGTGGCCTCCGGAGAGGTGTCGCACGGCGTCGCCGCCTATGCGATCGATCCGGCGAGCGGCAGCCTCGCGCGAACGGCGCGGCGCGAGGTCGGCCGGACGCCCAACTGGGTCGAAATCCTCGACCTGACCGCCTGAGCCGCAGGGCCCGGCGGGACGCTCGACCGGTTCGAGTCCTGCGGACTGCCCGTCCGAGTCCCAGTTCCGCGCCGGGCGCGGCTACTCCGCCGCGAGGGCCAGCGGGGCGGGGTCGGGCGCCGCTTCGGGGGCGCCGCCGGTGCGCCGGACTCGGTCGAGCGCGGTCTCGAACACCTCGAAATGCTCGTCCCAGGTCGGGGCCCGGAAAGCGCGCAGCCGCTCGACCTGCGCGAGCCGCCGGGCAGAGCCCGGCTGCGCATAATCCTGGACGAGCCGTGACCAGGCGGGGCCGTCGAGGGGATTGGCGAATTCCGGGATGTCGCCGGCGATCTCGCGGAAGACGTCGATGTCCGAGGCGATCACCGGCACGCCGAGCATGAGCGCCTCGGCGAGCGGCATGCCGTAGCCTTCGACGAAGGACGGGAACAGGACCGCCGTGGCGCCTTTCATCAGGCGCTGGAGCACGGCATCGGGCACCGAGCCGCATTCGAGCACGTGGTCGTGAATCGCCGCACAGCGCTCGATGAGGTCGATGGCGTTCTCGTTCTCCCAGCCGCGACGCCCGATGATCAGGAGCTTCGGGATGCCCGCCCCGAACCGCTCCGCCATCTGGCGCCAGACGTGGAGCAGGAAGATGTGGTTCTTGCGCGGTTCGATCGTCCCGACGACGACGAAATAGGGCGTGCCCGGGTCCACCTCGGCGGGCGCCGCGTGATCGGTAAATCCGGCGCTGAGCAGCGCGACGTCGACCGGCGGCGTCCGGAGCCCGAGGCCCGCGGCGTACCGGCGCAGCTCCGTCGCCGTGAAGGCCGAATTCGTCAGGATGGAGGCTCCGTGCTTCAGCATGGTGGCCAGGCGGTTGGCGTGGCGGGCGGCATGGCCGTCCCGGACATACTCCGGATGCGTCACCGGGATGAGGTCGTGCAGGAGGAAGACCGGCCGCAATCCGTCGCGCTCGATCCACTGCGCCATGTTGCGGGTGGCATGAAGGCCCTCGTGGGACACGTTCACGTAGATCCGGCTCTCTCCCTCGCTGCGCGGCGGCAGGCGCAGGCGCTGGCTCACGAGACTCATGCGTAGGCGCGTGCGCCACAGGCGGCGGGACTCGCGCCGGGTCGCCTTGACGTCGCTGCCTTCGCAATCCTTCGCGATCCGTGGATCGCCCAGGAACTGGCCGACCTGCCGGGCCAGGCGGCGGACGTCGTTGGGCTGGCTCATGCCCCATTGATGCTCGAGCGAGTCGAGGTAGCCGATCACGAGCGCGGTCGGGATCACGCGGTAGGACCCGCGCCACCGCATGAGGTAGCGCACCTGGTCGCGGTAGCGCTCGCTCAGGTAGCGGGCATAGGCGAACTCGACCCGATCGATCCCGGTGGGGGTCTCCAGGCGCAGCCGCACCACCAGCCGGGTGAGGTCGAAGAGGATGATCTCCGCCATCTAGAAGAGCTCCGCCTCGGCCGGGCTGTCTTCGTCCTCGACGGGCTCTTCGGGCAGCGTTTCGTATGCCTCGTACAGGGGATTGAGCGCCTCGTAGGCTTCGATGGCCTCGTCGAGGGTCGGGAAGAGGGAGAGTTCGCCGTTGTGCAGGACGCCGCCCCGGTCGGCGAAGTCACGGGCCTTGCGGACCTTGGCGGTGGTGATGACGAGGCCCGAGGTCTTCCGCCGCTCGGCGATGAGGGCGGCGCACCTGTCCTGGAACGATGGCGGGCCCGAGACGAGGGACTCGTCCGCGAGGTAGATGTCGAAGGGAAGCGCGTAGGACAAAGTATAGGCGAGCCGGGCGCTCTCGTCCTTCGAGAGCTTCTCCACCTGCTGCATCAGGACCGGACCGAGTTCGGCGAAATCCACCGTGAAGTCGACGATCTCCCGCGTCCTGAAGCCGTAGAGCCGCGCCATGAAGGCGATGGCCTCGCGAACCGTCACGGACCCCATGCGGCCGATGCTGGACCCGACCAGGTACGAGACGCGCCCCTCCCGGTGGACCCACCCGGAATCGGGCCGGATCTCGCCCGCGAGGATGCGCATCAGGGTCGACTTGCCGCTCTTCGGAGCGCCGAGGATGCACAGGGACTGCCCCGGCTCGAACACGGCCGACACGTTCGACAGCACCGGCACGGACACGCCGCGCTTGCGGAACGACTTGGCGACATGGGCGAGGACGAGGGTCACGGAGAGATCTCTACCACAGGGGCGGCTCGGGGGGCGGGACGGGAGGCATGCGGAACTTCGTCATGATGACCTTCGGTTCGGCGGACGGACGGAGGTTGCGCCCCGGCCGGGCGACGCGAGCCTATTTCGCCGCCTTGCGGCCCGCCGTGAGGCGGGCCCGCGCGACCCGCTCGAAGGCAAGCCCCAGGAGGAAGGTGATCCCGGCCCATTTGAACAGATAGCCGTAATCGAGGCTGTAGGTCGGGTAGAGATGGTAGAAGCCCGTCCGGAACCACTCCACCCCGTGGAACATCGGGTTCCAGACGAAGAACTTCCGGAAATATTCCGGGAGGTATTCCGCGACGCGGTGCACGCCCGACGTCAACATCAAGGCCCGGGCCGCGAAGCCGTAGATGATCTTCCAGACCGGGATGATGGTGCTGATGCCGGCGTTGAACATGCCGACGCCGAGGGCGAACGTGCAGATCACCAGAAGGGATTCGACCACATGGTCGGGCGCGTAAGGCAGCGCCTCGTGGATGCCGTAGAACCACATCGAGCAGAACAGCAGGGCATAGATCGGCGCCGCCGCCAGGAACTCGAAGATCGAACGTGCCAGGAGAAGGTCGAGGGGCGTCACGATCGGGAAATTGCGCAGGCTGCGCGCCTCGCGCGCGGAGCCCCGGGTCCCGGCCGAAATGCTCAGGAAGATGAAGTACGGCGTGAACCCCGTCGCAAAGAACAGCAGCATGCTCGGTCCGTACTTCACACCCTTCATGATGAACTCATGAATGGTGTAGAAGATGGCGATGAAGAACAGCGGCTCCAGAAGTCCGTAGACGGCCTTGAACGGAGATTCGGCGAACTGGGTCCGGCCCTCCCGGTACACCAGGAGCCCGACGATCCTCACCTGGTTGGACAGCGCGCGGAAGGCGACGCGCCCGCTCGCCCACAGAGCGCCGGCCGGGACGCCGCCCTGGCCGGTGACGAAACCTCCCGCGGCCATCAGACCACGTGATCCTTGATCGCGTAGACGATCAGAAGCCCGCCGCTCCAGATCATGGCGGACACGACCAGAACGAGGAGGATCGAGAACAGGCGCTTCGGGTAATGGGCCGTCTGCGGCCGCGCGGGCTCGACGAAGGCCGCGACGTAGGTGTGCTGCATGTTGGCGCTGGAACGGGCGGATTCGAGCGTCGTGAGCACCGACTGGTAGAGCTTCTCCGAGAACATGCGCTCCACCTCGAGGTCCTCGTACTGGGCGAGCTGGACCGGTAGGAGTTCCTTGGTGCCCGAGGGCTCGTCGCCGAACCGGTTCTCGACCAGCTTGAGCTGGTCTTCCGTGGCCTTCAGCTTCTCGCGCAGGACCAGGACCGTAGGGGCATTGCCGGACATCGAGCCGAGCGCCCGGGCCAGCTCCGTGTTGAGGCGGGCGATCTCCTCGCGCATCTTGTTGGCGAGGGTGAAGGTGGCGTTCGCCTCCAGGGTGGGATCCGGGCTCCGCATCGTGCCGCGGAAGTCGCGCAGCGCCCGCCTGGCGGTGCGCAACCGCTCCTCGGCGCGCTTCAGGTCCTCCTCGGCGAAGCGGATGGCATCACGGCGCGAGCGGGAATTGACGTCGTTGACGAGGTTCTCGCTCAGCCTCATGAGCTGGGTCGCGACCTTGTGGGCGTCCTCGGCCGTGAAGGCCCGCACCTTGACGGTCGCGATGCCGCTCGTCAGGTCGAAGGCCGACTCCACCATGCTCTCCCAGTAGCGCACCAGGTGCTCCACCGGTGCGTCCTTGTCGAGCCGGGCCACGAAATCCGCCTCGTCCGCCGAGAACACGCGACGCAGGCCGACTTCGCGCTCGAGCTTGTCGACCGCCTGGCGGCTGCGCACGAAGTCCACGACGATGAAGTTGTCGTACATGGCCTGCAGATGCGCGGCGCTGCTCACGGAGGAGGCGTAGGCGCCGTCCGGCGGGCGGCCGTCGCCGGCGCGCACCGTGAAGCGGAATTCGGAGACGTACTGGTTCGCGGCGATGAAGCCGTAATAGACCGTCGCGAGGAAGGTCGGCAGCGCCACGCAGAGCGCGAGCGAGATCCACACCGCCCAGGCTTGGCTGCGGGAGGGCTGCGGCAGGCGAAGCGGGGCCTTGGCGGCCAGGTTCAGATTGTCGCCGGTCGGCATCGTCTCGCGGCCTGCCGGCTGCGGCGCCCGGCCGACGAGGCTGGTCAGGCGCGACACGCCGAGCCGCACGACGGTCCCGTCCTCGGTCCGCTGCTTCTTCTTGCGAGGCTCGTCAGTCCCGCGTTGTGCCGGAACCCGCGGTTCGTCCTGCCTGACGATGTCTTCCAAACGACCTCTCCCCCTCGCCCGATCGGATCCGGAAGCGTGACAATGGTATCCGGGAGACCGGCGGCTTTCAATCGCGCCACCCCGGTCGGCTGTCCGCCCGCCTGACGTGTTGCGCAGGGCTGCGCCGGAATCCCGTAGAAATATGTCGAGAATGCGTCGCCTGCCCCGGCTGCGGCCGCGCCGCTCTCCAGCTTGACCGCATCGGCAAGAAGCGATCGTGCCTTCCAAGTCGTTGTCGCATGATCCGCCCGATAAGTCTGCAACTCTTCGGGACCCTGCCCTAGCACATAATCGCTAAGCCATTGTTGAGCCGCATGATCTTATCCGAAGAATCTGCATTTTTCGGGATCGTGCTCTAGAGCCGGCGGTAGAGCTCCTCGAGCCTCTGCCGGAAGCGTTCGGGGGAGAAGCGTTCGGCCTGCCTGAGGCCGCGCTCGGCGAGGTCGGCGCAGAGCTCCGGGTTGGCGTCGAGCGTGCGGATGCCCTCCGCGATGGCGGCGACGTCGTAGGGGTCGACGAGCAGGCCCGCGTCCCCTGCCACCTCGGGGGTGGAGCCCTCCTTGGAGGTCAGCACGGG
>DATAGO010000054.1:0-6337 GCA_036263675.1 Microvirga sp.
GCACAGTTGGACGTCGGCGCCATCCGGAAACAGGTCGGCTTGTCTCAGAATGCCTTTGCCGCCACCATCGGCGTTCAGGTTGGTACCCTGAGAAACTGGGAACAGGGCCGGAGGCAGCCTGAGGGCCCGGCACGAGTGCTCCTGGCTCTGCTTGAGCGTAATCCACGCATTGTGGCCGAGGTGCTGGGATCAAAGGAGGGGACGCGGGGCGGTGCGCACCCGCTCCCTGTGGCAATGGCAGGTGAGCGTCGGGTCCCTTCCGCAGGCGCAGGCCCCACCACTCAAAGGCCGCCCAAAGCAACCCCATCACGCGCTACACCCAAAACGTAGATCTAGGCCTCGACCGCTTGCCCCGTGGACGTGCTGCACTTTGCCATCACGAGCTTGGGCCACTCGCAGGCGGAGCTCGCCCGCATTCTGGGGTCCCGGTTAGGCGCCTCTGAAATCCTCCACCGCAAGCGGGCGCTCAACCTTGAGATGATCCGCTCCATCAGCGCAGCGTGGAAGATCTCCGTGGAAGCTCTGGCCGCTCCCTCCAGGCTTGCGCCCCAGCCAGCTCAGCGCCAGACAAAGCAAAGGCGAGCGGCCTAGGTTGGCGATGCCCTAGCCAACAGGCCCAAGGCGCTGTCCCGGGCGCGGGCTTGGTCACGCCGTGAGCGGATGAGCCTCATCCATCTGTATAGATGCCAATCGCGCCCTCCCGTGCCATGAAGCGCGCCATCCGACTGAAGGCGCGGTGCGTGTTGTGGGGATCCATGCTGCTCAATCTTGACGGTTATACCCTCGCCTTCGCCGACGAATTCACCGGAACGTCCCTCAATACAAGTGTCTGGGGCACGCGATACTGGTGGGGCGGGCGCACCCTGCCGAGCAACGGCGAGAGGCAGTACTTCGCCGACCCCACCACGGCCGTGGTGCAGAACCACCCCGCGACAGACCCCTTCAGGATTGCGGCCGATCCGACCCAACCCGGCGACGGCATCCTCACGATCACGGCCCGGCCCTCGCCGGATGCGGGCCTTACGGGCGGGCTTCCCTATGTTTCAGGGATGATCAACACCCACGGGACCTTCTCGCAGGCCCACGGCTACTTTGAGATTGACGCGCAGGTGCCCTCCGGACAGGGCCTGTGGCCCGCCTTCTGGCTCCTGCCGCAGAGCGGCGCCTGGCCTCCTGAGATCGACGTCATGGAGGTGCTGGGGCGGGACCCCACGACCTACCACCCGGGCGCGCACTGGAAGGGCGCCGACGGCTCGCACCAGTTCCAGACCACGGCCGTTTCGGGCGCCGTCGACCTGTCCCAGGACTTCCACACGTACGGAACCTTGTGGACGCCCGGCACCCTCACCTTCTTCCTCGACGGCCGGCCCGTCTCCTCCATGGCGACGCCCGCGGGCCTCAACGAACCCATGTACCTCCTGGCGGGCCTGATGGTCGGCGGGACGTGGGGCGGCAACCCGGATGCCACGACGGGGTTCCCGGCGGAGTTCAAGATCGACGCCATCAGGGCATGGTTGCCTCCCGCGGCCACACCCGTCGGGCAGACGCTGACCGGAACCTCCGCGGCCGACACGCTCACGGGCGGGGCGGGCGGCGACACGCTCTCGGGCCTGAGCGGGAACGACAGGCTCTACGGCCTCGCCGGCGACGATCACCTCACCGCTGGGCTCGGCGCCGATCGGCTCTCCGGCGGCGACGGCAACGACACCCTCAGCGGGGACAAGGGAGCGGACCGCCTCACCGGCGGGGCCGGAGCCGACGTGTTCGTCTTCCACTCCGTGGGCGACACGACCCTGCGCGGCAGGGACACGATCAACGACTTTCTGTCGGGCTTCGACATGATCGACCTTCGCGCGATCGATGCGAATGCGAAGACCGCGGGTGATGAGGCTTTCGCCTTCCTCGGCAGCAAGGCCTTCACGGGACAGGCCGGCCAGTTGCGGCTCGCGTCCGGGATCCTGTCGGGAGACGTGAACGGCGACAGGCGGGCCGACTTCGAGCTTGCGCTCGCCGGGGTAGCGGGCCTGAAGGCAGGAGATTTCTACCTGTAGCGGGCCTCCCGTCACCGAAAGGCCAGGGTCGGAACACGGGGACGTCCGGCGTTCAGGCCGCCGAGATCCCGCACGGGGGACGGTCAGCACACCGCGATCAGCGTGCGGCGCTGTTCCACTGGAACGACGCCGCAGCCGGGCGGCGGACCCACCTCCGGCGGGGGCGCGTCCGCGAGCCGGCGGGCAGGGCGCCGGCACCTCGTTGGAGGCCCGCGCCGACCGCAAGTGGGCTCCACAGACCAAGCGTGGCTAGGATTTCCAGCTGGAGAACTGGACCCTGCCGTGATGCGGGGCACAGCGACGGGAACGACGTCCGGGCAGGGACGGCGCCCCGCCGCCGCATGGCCTCCGCCTGCCGGGCCCCACGATGGGATACTCGACACAAGACTTTGCCGATGCAATCCTGACATTCGCGCGCGCCGAGGCCCGCGCGGCCGGCCTGAGCCGGTCTGGCAGATCCTGAACCGGATGGGGGCCCGGTCGGTCGATGCTCGAAATCCGTCAGGAGCAGTTGGACGCCTTGCGCGCGGCGGCCCGCGCGGCCGGCCAAAACCGGTTCTCGCCTCCCGGCGCACCCGCCGAGCGCGACCCCGACACGGGAGACCTCCTCAGCACCGACCGGCGCGGGCACGTCACGCGCCTCTCGTTCGCGGCCGACGGCCTGCCGGGGGCGGTGCGCCGCCCGTCGGGGGCGGAGATGCGCTTCGAGCACGACCGCGACGGGCGAATGTCGGCCATCACCTACCCGGGCGGCGAGCGCATCGAGATGCGCCGCGACGGGGCCGGCAACGTCACGGAGATCAGCCGGCCCGGGCTCCTCACCTACCGGCTCGCCTACGGCGTCGGCGACCGCCTCTCGGGGGTCAAGGACCCGAACGGGACCGTCACCCGCCTCGCCTACGACGAGGCCGGGCGCCTGACGTCCGTCACGGACCGGGCCGGCGCGACGACGCGCTTCATCCTCGACGCATCCGGGCGGCGCGAGGCCGTGATCGACCCGCTCGGCCGCCGCACATCCTACGAGACCGACGCATCCGGAGCCCTCGCCGGCATCGTCTTCCCCGACGGCTCGCGCGAGAGCCACGGCTACGACCCCGACCTCAACGCGGCCGTCCTGACGCGCCGCGACGGCAGCGAGGTCGCGTATCGGCTGAGTGAAGCCGGGTCGATCGAGGCCATCCACTTCCCCGACAACACGGTCCACGCCTTTGCGTTCGACCGGGACGGCAACCTCCTTGGCGCCCACAGCGATGCCGAGGGCGTGCGCTACAGCCTCGACCCTGACGGGAACCCGCTCCTCGAGGCCACGTCCGCCGGACGGGTCTCCTACACCTATGATCCCGAAGGGCGCCTCGTCGGCCTGACCACGCCGTTCGGCGATCACCTCGGCTACGCCTACGACGAGGACGGGCGCATCAGCCGCATCGTCGACTGGGAGGGCCGCGAGACGGCCTTCTCCTACGCGCCCGACGGCACAGTCGCGGCCGTCCGCTACGGCAATGGGCTTGTCGAAGCCCAAACTTACGCCCGCGTGGGGCGCCTCTCGCGGGCCGTGGTCACCGACGCTCTGGGATCGACCCTCAGCGAACAGACCTACGACTACGACCTGCTCGAGCGGTTGACGCGGGTGAGCGACGGCGACGGGCGGCGCGGTGCACCGCGGGCGGTCCGCCTCGCCTACGATGCCGAGAGCCGCCTCGTCCGCGAGGCGGACGAGGCCGGCGAACCCGTGGCTTTCGCCTACGACGCGGCCGGTAACCTCGTCGCCATCGCCGGCGACCCGATCCCGGTCGGCGCCATGGACGAGCCCCTGGCGGCGTTCGGGGCGCCGATCGAGTACGACGCCCTCGGCAACATGCGGCGCTTCCGGACGCCTGAGGGTGAAATCCGGTGCTCGTTCGGGGCCGACGGCACGCTCCGGCAGGTCGAGGCGTGTGGCCGCACGACCCGCTTTGCGTACGATGCCCTCGGCCGCCGGATCGCGAAGAGCGACGGCACCGCCGCCTGGCGCTACGGCTGGGCCGGCCACCAGCTCCTGTGGGAGGAGGTGAGGGCGGACGCCCGGGCCGCTCCGGTGCGGCGCGATTATCTCTTCGTGCCCGACAGCACCACCCCGATCGCCTTCCGCGAGGCGGGCCGCACCTACTGGCTCCAGTCGGACGCGCGCGGCGCTATCATCCGCGCCTTCGACGAGGTGGGCCGGGTCGCCTGGCACGCCACCTACGACGCCTTCGGCCTGGCCCAGGTCCACGTTGCCCGTGTGCGCCAGCCCTTCCGCCTCGTCGGCCACTATGCCGACGAGGAGACGGGCCTCCACTACAACCACGCGCGCTACTACAGCCCGCGCCTGCGGTCCTACATCTCCTGCGACCCGAACTGGGCCAACCCGGCCGCCACGAACTACAGCTACGCGCGCAACGACCCCTGGAACAGGGCGGACCCGTTCGGGGCCGTCGCGCCGCTGCTTCTCGCCGCCGGGGCGATTGCCGTCGCCGGCGTCGTCGGCGCGGCAACGAGCGCCGCCGTCGCCTACGCCGCGGGCGAGGATCCGGTTGCGGCCGCTGTTGAAGGCGGCCTGACGGGAGCGGGCGCGGCCGCGGGCGTCATCGTCGCGGGAATGGTCGGCGCTTCGGCTGGCATTCTGGTTGCCGGAGCCATGCTCGGTGCCGCCGCAGGTGCCTTGGTGAATGCCTTGGCCAATCAGGCGCGCAAGGGTGAGGAACTGTGCCTGCCCTGCGCCGCGCAGGCCGCGGGCATCTCCCTTGGGACGGATCTTGCCTTGCTTGGCCTCGGGCGAATTCCTGGGGTCAAGAAGCTGGCCCAGATCGCCGGCAAGCGGCTCTCTGCCCATTTCCCTCGCGTCACCAGCCGCCTGAAGATCGCTGGCAAGGAGCTGCACAAGGCGGGAAGACCGCTGCGGGATTGGGCTGGACGCAAGATCGCCGAGGCCGGCCGCAATGGGATGCTGCTTATGGCACGCCTTCAAATGGGCATGAGCGGGCGGGCGGTCGAGTCCGCCCTCAAGCTCGCGAAGGAATTCGATGCCGTCATTAAGATCCGGCCGGCTAACAATCCCCGCCCTGGCCACCCGCCCAAGCCAGAGCATCTGAAAATGAAGACCATCAAATCTGAGGACATCGAGCTTGGAGCCCCGGAGGGCTCGGAAGGGCTGGTCGGGTTCTTCAAGCCCAAGGATCCGGGCCCCGACAGGCCTGACCTGGCTAAACGCTACAAGGAACGTATGAAGTAGTGGAAGAAGTATCAGAAGGAGGTTCGAAAGAGCCAGGCCAAAGGTTGGATCAGGATCGAGAACGGCGTTGTCATGCAGGGCAAAAGCGGCAAGGCCTACACAGGTGACTACGACGTTTTCGAGATCGAGTTCGTCAACCAGAAGAGCATGGACCCGAAGGTTCTCGCGGCCAAGAAGGCGGAGCTCCTGGACCGCATGAACAAGGACCCCGACCTCGCGACGAGGCATGGCGCTCATGTGGACTGGAAAGCGACGGCTGACGAGATCAAGAGCCGAGATCTGGCCCGAAAAGACGTGCAATGGACACAGGTCGAGAGCACGGACCGCGCGAGATTGCTTGAGCGGGCGCCGCGGCTTCCGAACTGGGAGGTGGAGAAGCTCAAGAAAACGCAGAAGATCCACAAGCGCTACAGGTCCCCAAGCCACGACCCGAAGATGGACGAGGCCATCAGGGCAAGACATGACGGGGGGCCTGACGCAGAGGAGCCGCTCGGCTTTTTCACCCCGAATGGCTACGGCTATGGCGCCGCTCCCTAGGCCTGGTATCCGCAGCAGTAGGCACGTCGCTGCCTCCCACCGCGCGGCGGAGCGCGTTCCTGGGTCTTCTTCGGGCTCAAGGGCGCCCCCCCTCGATGGCTCTCATGCCGGTGCGGCAACTTGTCAGAGACGCGGAGCATGGCATTGCCCGCTCGGCCACATCCCATGTGCGCCACCGCACCGCCAGCCCGGTCGGCCCGGTATCGACTGGACATCGCGGCCGATGCAGGTGCCGCTTCAATCACTCGGAGGGTTACCATGGCGGTCGACATGTTCCTCAAGCTGGACGGCATCGACGGGGAGGCGCAGGACGACAAGCACGCCAAGGAGATCGACGTGCTCGCCTGGTCGTGGGGCGCCTCTCAGGCCGGCACCACCCACATGGGCTCCGGCTCCGGCTCCGGGAAGGTGGCGGTGCAGGACCTGAGCGTCACCAAGTACACCGACAAGGCCTCGCCGACGCTGATCCAGCATTGCTGCACGGGCAAGCACATCCCGA
>DATAGO010000055.1:0-21906 GCA_036263675.1 Microvirga sp.
GAGCTCGTGGGTCGCGAACACGAACTTGAACGCCAGCGCGTAGCCGTGCAGCAGACGGCAGTGCGAGTGCGTCGCCCGCCACTGCCGGAAGCAGCACGACAGGCCCTCGTTGTGGTCGTAGACCTTCGTCGACCGGTAGATCGCGAGCGGCCGCGCCGCCGTGGCGGCGTGCGCGGGAGGGGCATGGACCGTCATTACGCGCCCCTACCGCCGATGGCCTTCGATGATGCCGTCATCGCGCGCCCCTTACCGCCCGTGGCCTTCGATGATGGCGCATTCCTGCAGGAATTCCTGCCGCAGCACCTTGTCGTCCTGCATCTCGCCGAAGAACGCCGAGTTCACCATCCGGCCGCGGTGGGTCGCGCGGATGCCGCGCTGCGTCTTGCACATGTGCACGGCGCTGATCCGGACCGCGAGGCCGCGCGGGTTCGTCTTGTCCATGATGAACCGGCCGATCTGCTGCACGAGCTCCTCCTGGATCTGGAAGCGGGCGCAGAAGTAGTCGACGATGCGGTCGTATTTCGACAGGCCGATGATGCGGCCCTCCGGCGACGGCAGGATGCCGATGAAGGCCTCGCCGTAGATCGGCATGAGGTGATGGGCGCAGGTCGAGCGCACCTCGATCGGGCCGGTGACGATCAGGCCCGAATAGCCGTCGGCGTTGTCGAAATCGGTGATCTCGGGCGGCGCGTTGTAGCGGCCGCGGAGCATCTCCTGCACGAACATCTTGGCGACGCGCTTCGGGGTGTCGCGCGTGTTGTGGTCGTTGCGGTGGTCGATCTGCAGCACGTCGAACAGCTCCTCGACCTTGCGGGCCGCGGCCGTCACCATGGCGAGCTGCTCGCCGTCGTCCATGTAGCCGTCGATGGCTTCGTTGCAGAGGCGGGCCGACTTGATGCGAAGCAGGGGCTGGCTGACCATGGTGGACTCCTTGTCTAACGCTTTCGATGATGTTGCGCGTGCCGTGTAGAGGTTCCGGTCCGCCTGCGCCGACCGGAGGGGTGGACGTCTCAAGCCGAGTAGGGGGCTGCCGTTCGCCGCGCGAAGATCTCCGCCCGCGTCCGGCGCCAGAAGATGTAGAAGCCCTGCACCGCGATGGCGTAGCGGGCGGCGCCCGCCTCGAAGCCCGGGGGCGCCGATCCCTCGTCGAAGGGGGCGGCCACCTCCTCCCACAGCGCGGCCTCCAGGAAGTCGGGCAGGTCGCGATGCAACGGGACGGCGCATCGCAGCTCGGGGCGGCGCCTGTGACGGAACAGGGTGTATTCTGGCATGAGCGAGCCCCGGCCTCCGCTGCGCACGGATGCTGACGATCCCCGGCCCCTGGGGGCCGGCCGGTTTTGGTTAAGGCGGTCAGCGGTTTAGGCCGACTGACTGGGATCAGGATAGGCGCGGTCCGCGATGGTGAACAGATCGATAAAATGCTTTGTATCGGCATGGTTAACGCAGGGGGAGGCGATGCGGGATGCGCCGCGCGCGGCGCTCCCGGAAACCGTGCGGGAAAACTCAGGACAGTTCCGGCGAGAGCCGCGGAAAGGGCGCTCGGCTACCTCTCGGCCGTCCCGATGACCGGGATCACGAAGGAGCGCCCCGCCATGAGCCATCGTTTCCTGCGCCGTGCCCTCGGCGCCGTCAGCCTCTTGACCCTCGTCGCCGCAGCGACCGTCGCGGCCTCGGCCCACGAGGGGCATGATCATTCGGGCCACGGCCGCAAGGGCGCCGTTCGGACCGGCCACGTCCCCAAGGCCCCCGCCGCGCCCGCCCTTCCGGCCGGCACGGTTCCGGGCGCGGGCGAGCCGGACCTCGCCGAGGTCCGCCAGGCCACCGAGCGCTTCCGGGACGTGCGCGTCGCGCTCGCGGAAGGCTATCTGCGCGATCCCGGCGACCTGTGCGACACCGCCGAGATGATGGGCCAGCCCGCGGCCCTCGGCGCCATGGGGATCCACTTCTTCCGCCCGGACCTCCTCGGCATCACGGCGCCGCCGAACCCGCGCGTGGACGGCACCGGAACCCATACGGATTTCCGCACGCCCTCGATCCTCATCTACGAGCCCCAGGCCGACGGATCGCTCGAACTCGTCGCGGTCGAGAACCTGGTGTTCCGCAAGGCGTGGCACGAATCCGGCCGGCGCGAGCTGCCGACGTTCCACGGCGTGGCCTACGACACCATGGCGGACGATCCCGCCACCGCGATCGACGAGGCCCACATGTTCGAGCCGCATTACGACCGGCACGTCTGGATCTACCGGCACAATCCCAACGGGGTGTTCGCGCCGTTCAATCCGAACGTCACCTGCAAGCATCACCGCGGCGGGCATCATCACCACGCCAGCCGGTGAGGCCGTTGCGGCGTGATTGTCCGGCCCGTGCGCTGCGCCGGCCCGATCAGCTCATTCCGGCAGGCCGGCCCGGCGCAGCGCGTCGATCACCTGGCGGCAATAGGCCTGGTTGCTGTAGGGCGTGATCTTCTGCTGATAGCCGAGGGTGTAGCCCGGCGACATCTCGAGGAAGCGGGACGCGGCGGCCCGCGCCTCCTCCTCCCGGCCCGTCAGGACGAACGCCTGGATCAGTACCTTGTGGGCCGTGGGGTATTGCGGCATCTCGCGCAGGGCCTGCCGGGCGTGGGCGAGGCCGTCCGCGGGCCGGCCCTGCATCAGGCACGACACGGCGAGCCCCGTGGTCGCCATGCCGCGCTCCGGGTCGAGCGGGCTCAGGCGGATGGCGCGCTGGAAGTGATCCTGCGCGGTCCCGGGCTGGTCGAGGTAGAGCCGGATCCAGCCGCTGCTGTTGTAGGCCGTGGCCGAATTGGCGTTGAGCTCCAGCGAGCGCGTGATGGCGCCGAGTGCCTCCTCGTAGGCCTTGGCGTTGTAGCCGAGCACGTGCGCGACGCGGCGCAGGGCTTCCGGATCCTCGGTGCCCGAGGCCGCGATCTCGCGGGCGAGCCGGATCGCGATCGCGCGGTCGTCGGGCTCGCCCTTGCCGCAGGAGAGCCGCACGGCACGCGCATAGCTCGCCTGCGCCTTGCCCAAGGTGAAATCCGGATCGAGCGCCGACACCCGGTCGAAGATCGCGATCGCGTCGGCGAGCCCTTCCGCGGTCATCTTGTAGAAGCTCGGCAGCGCGCGCAGGTACAGGTCGTAGGCGTCGAGATTCGCGGTGGGCTTGCGCCGCGCCCGCTCGATCTCGGCATAGCGGACGTTCGGCTCGATCGCGCCGACCACGCCCTCGGTGATCCGGTCCTGAAGCTCGAACACGTCCTCCCAGTCGCCGTCGAAGCGGTCGGCCCAGATGTGCCGGCCGGTCTCGGCCTCGACGAGCTGGCCGGTGATACGCAGGCGGCGCCCCGCCCGGCGCACCGAGCCTTCGAGCACGTAGCGGACGCCGAGCTCCCGGCCGACCTGGCGCACGTCGACCGCGCGGCCCTTGTAGGTGAAGGTGGAGCTCCGGGCGATGACGAAGAGCTGCCGGATCCGCGAGAGCGCCGTGATGATGTCCTCGACGACGCCGTCGGCAAAGTATTCCTGCTCCCGGTCCGGGCTCATGTTGGTGAAGGGCAGGACCGCGATCGACGGCCGTGCCGCGAAGGGCAGCGGCGCCACGACGGCGCAGGCGCCTGCCGCGCCGCTCGGCTCGGGGGCGCCGTCGGCAGGAGCGCGCAGGACGAGGCCGGTGTGGCTCTCCACGATCGAGAGCGTCTTGTCGGAAAACAGGCCGATGAGGAGCTTGTCGATCGTCGACTTGCCGAGCTTGGTCTTGAAGGCGAACTGCTCCCGCGACAGGCGCTCGCGGGCGATGTGGTCGCGGATCCGGGCCGCGATCCGCTTCCGCTCGTCCGACGCCGGCTGAGCGGCCTCGCCGGGAACGGGAGCGGCGCCCGCCTTCGCGCGCGCGGGTGCCAGGAACCTGCCCGGGGTCGGGCGGCGGAGGCGCAGCACCTTTCCGGTCGAAACAGCCACCGTCTGCATGAGGCACGTCCTCTTCCAGCCGTCGGAATCAATGCACACGCGTGTTGCGGCATCATTTCCGCGATGTTGCGTACGCGACATCCGGCATCGTGGAGCTGTCCATTCGGACGGGGAGCCTGTTGGCCACCCTTCAGGCACGGCCTGTCTCAGGCGAAAGAACGGCCTGCAGGCCCGCGGCGGACCTCAGGCGAAGGGATGACCGGCCGGCAGGCTGGCGGCTGGTTCCCGGATAGGCGTGACCGCGCGGGTCTCCTCCACGAACACGAAGGCGTCGAACTGATCCGGGAGGGAGGCGTCGAAATAGTGGCTCACGCGCTCGGTCTCGGGCAGGTAGAGCACCCCGATGGCGCGCTGCGGACGCGCGGGCTCCAGGGCCCGGCGCAGATCCGGATCGCGGAGGTCGAGGAGGAAGCGCTCCGGGCCCGCGTCCCGCAACAGGGCGCCGTGGCTGTCGGGCAGGGACGGCCGGACAGTCTTGACCTCCGGGGCCGCGCCCCAGCGCGAGGCCGCCATCACGGTGCCGCGGTCGGTGCCGAAGCCCACGAGCCGGGCCGCGCTCCCGAAATGCCGGCGGCAGAGCTCGCCGATATTGGTCTCGCCGCGCCGGCCCATCTCGGTCGCGGCGGCGTTGCCGACATGGGAATTGTGCGCCCACACCACCGCCCTGGCTTCGGGCCCGCGCGCCTCCAGGACCGCGAGGAGCGTGTCGAACATGTGCCGGTCGCGCAGGTTCCACGACGAGTCGGTGCCCTGAACTTGAGCGCGGGTGAAGGCCTCGGAGCCGACGACCACGCGGGCGTTGCGCACGGCGTCGAGGGCGGCCTCGTCGCCGGGCCGGCCCGCACGCTCGGTCACGATCCGCAACGCGGCCGCGACGTCGTCGCTGCACGGGTCGAAGCGCGGGCGGATCAGGTCGGCGGCGTAGTCGCTCAGGTCCCCGCCGTAGCCGGCCAGGCAGGCGTAATGGCCCCGCACCTCGGCGGCCGCCTGCGGATCCGTGCGCTCCATATGGGCGATCACGGCCTCCATGGAGGACGCGGTGCTGTAGAGATCGAGCCCGTAGAACCCCGCCTGCCGCGCCGGCTCGAGCCCGGCATTGTGCTCCTTGAGCCAGTCCACAAGGGCGCGCATCTCCTCGTTGCGCCACATCCAGGTCGGGAAGCGCCGGAACGGCCGCGCGGGCGCCGCAGGCCGCTCGCGGCGCCCGCGCGCATAGGCGTCCACGTGCGCGGCATCGGGCCAGTCGGCCTCCGCGGCCACGATCGTGAAGCCGTGGCGGGTGACGAGGCGGCGCGTGATCGCGGCCCGCGCCCGGTAGAACTCCGAGGTGCCGTGGGTGGATTCGCCGAGCAGCACGACCCGGGCGTCGCCGAGACGGTCGAACAGCGCCCCGAAGGCCTCGCTCTCGAAATCGGGGAGCGGCTCCGCATGGCGGGCGATCAGGCGCAGCCGATCCGCATCATCCCGCTGCGGCGCGGCCTGCGCGCGGGCAAAGCCCGGGCGCAAGGAGGCTGCCGCCGCGAGGCCGCCCGCCAGGAGCGCACGCCGTGACAGGAGCGCACGCTGTGACAGGAGCGCACGCCGTGAAACGCCGGTGCCGTGCATCAGACCTCTCGCCTCCGATGGGCGGGAAACCCGCCGCGCGCGATCCTTGTTCCGGATCGGGCATCGGGCTCCGGCCGGACGTGGCGGGATGATCCGGCATTGATCGCGCCCGTTCGGCTTGGCCGAATCCGCACCGGACGGTCCGCCGGACGCTCCACGGCGTCACCCCTCCCGACGCCTCGGGCGGGAGGCCGCCATCGGGGGAGCCGTCACCGGGCCGGGCGGGACTTGCGTTCGCGCTCCCCCGGCCTGCCCTCCACCTGCACGTCGTGGCGCTCCGGCTCGTCCGGCCTGCCCTCCATCGGATCGTCCGTCCGTTCGCGCGGCTGCGGCGGCCGCGAGCCCGCGGGCCAGCCCTCGCGCTGGCGCCTGCGGTCGCCGTCGACCGCCTCGGTCTGGTCGTGGAAGAGCACCATGCGGGTCGGGAACGGCAGGTCGATGCCGGCCTCCGTGAGGGCCTCCTTGATGGCCGCGATCGCGAGCCCGCGCGTGCGCACCACCTCGGAGCGCCGGGAATCCGACCACCAGCGCACCTTCAGGTTCACGGTCGAGGCGTCGAGTTCCCACGGGATGGCCTCGGGCGCGGGATCCTTCGCGATGCCGTCGACCCGGCCGAGGGCGTCGAGGATGACCCGGCGCGCCCGCTCGATGTCGTCGGCGTAGCCGATCCCGACATCGTAGTCGCTGCGGCGCTTCGGGAAGGCCGTCCGGACCGTGACGGCCCGGGTGTAGATGTCGGAATTCGGGATCACGACCCGCTGGCCGTCATAGGTCCGGATCAGGGTGGCGCGGGCCTCGATGTGCTCCACCGTGCCCTCGAACTCGCCGGAGCGGATCTGGTCGCCGCGGCGGAACGGCTGCCGGTAGAGGATCAGGAGGCCCGAGATCCAGTTCTGGAGGATGTCCTTGAAGGCAAAGCCCAGCGCCACCGAGCCGATGCCCAGGGTCGAGAGGAGGTTGGCCGGGCTGATCGACGGGAAGACGATGGTCGCGGCCACCAGGAAGCCGAAGAGCAGGATTCCCCAGCGCGCGAAGCCGCCGAGCAGGCTGCCGAGATCCTCGCGCCGGCGGCGGCGCAGCACGCCGAAGACCGAGCGCTTCGCCGCCCACGAGCCCGCCCAGAACAGCGCCAGCACCACGAGCGCGATGCCGAGGTTCGGCAGGATCCAGAAGAACCCCGCGACGAAGGCCTCGATCTTCTGCAGGGTCGGTTCGACGGCGTCGTTCATGCCCTGTCCAAAAGCGCCACGGCGCGATGCGTTCCCTCGCGCCGGCCGCAAGGGCCGCGGTCACGCTCCGGCCGTGCCGCGGACGAGCGGCCGTCCGTCGTCCTCCGCCGGGGCGCGCCGGATGCGGGGCGAGGCCCGGCGGCGAACGAAAAGGGCGGCGCGCCGTCAGGCGCGCGCGGCCCCGCCCCCGGCGAGGTTCGTCTGCAGCCAGTCCACGATGTCCCGGCTCTCCAGCTTCGGCGTGCCGTCGATCACGAGGCAGGGCACCTGGGTGCGGCCGGTCAGCGCCTCGAGCTTCGCCTCGGCGCCTTCGACCTCGCCGATCTCGATGAGGTCGATCCGCTCGCCCAGGCCCTGCTCCTCGATGTAGTCGCGCACGCGCTTGGAATAGGGGCAGTGCCACCGGTGATACAGCTCGAGCGCCATCGTAGATCTCCTCATGAACAGGGGCAGTGCCACCGGTGATACGGCTCGAGCGCCATCGCGGACCTCCTCATGAACAGGGGCGGTGCCGCCGGTGATACGGCTCGAGCGCCATCGCGGACCTTCTCTGGCGGGCCCGCGCGGCTGGGCGGCGGGTCTCGGGAAAGGTCTGGAACTCGCGAGCCCCGCTCTTGGTTCAGAGACCTCCCCGATGGAGGAACCTCGTGGCGCCCTGGCGCCCCGGCCTCCGGTCCGGAACGCCCTCGACGGAGTGACCCATGGCGCGCATCGGCTTCCATGCCTCGCACGAGCAGTTCCCGCCTTCCGAGCTGCTCCGCCTGGTGCAGTTGGCGGAAAGCGCCGGCTTCGACTGCGCCATGTCGTCCGATCATTTCCGCCCCTGGGGTCCGGCCCAGGGGCATTCGGGCTTCGCCTGGTCCTGGCTCGGCGCGGCGCTTCAGGCGACGCGCCTGCCCTTCGGGGTGATCTCCGCGCCCGGCTACCGGTACCATCCCGCGATCCTGGCACAAGCCGCCGCGACCCTGTGCGAGATGTATCCGGGCCGGCTCTGGCTGACGCTGGGGAGCGGACAGCGCCTCAACGAGGACCTGACCGGCATAGCCTGGCCCGAGAAGGCGGAGCGCAACGCGCGCCTCAGGGAATGCGCCGACATCGTCCGCGCGCTGCTCAACGGCGAGACCGTGTCGCATTACGGCCGCGTCACCCTGGTCGAGGGCCGGATCTACTCGCTGCCGAAGACCCCGCCCCTGCTGCTCGGCGCCGCGGTCTCGGAGGCGACGGCCGAGTTCGTGGGCGGCTGGGCCGACGGGCTCCTCACCGTGAGCGGCAAGCCCGAGCAGCTCCGCAAGGTCGTGGAGGCCTTCCGGCGCGGCGGCGGCGAGGGCAAGCCGCTCTTCCTGCAGGTGGGGCTGAACTGGGCCCCCACCGAGGCGCAGGCCCTCGCGGGCGCGCACGAGCAATGGCGCTACAACGCGCTCGGGGGCGACGTGAACTGGGAGCTGCGCTCGCCGGAGCACTTCGACACCGCCACCCGCCTGGTGCGGCCCGAGGACATGCGCGACTCGGTCCTGATCTCGTCCGACCTGAACCGGCACGCGGAGTGGCTTGCCGAATACATCGAGCTCGGCTTCGAGGAGCTGCAGCTCCACCAGGTCGACCGCAACCAGGACGCCTTCATCGAGGCCTTCGCGGCCAAGGTCCTGCCGCAGCTTCGGGGCTAGAGCCGGATTCCGAACCGTTGCAGGCGTTTCGGACGAGATCGTGCGGCACGACGACGGCTGAGCGAGGTTCCGGCCCCGTCGGGCGGGCTCAGCACCCGACGAGCGGCTGACGATCGGGCGCGCCCCGTCCCGCCTCGATCCCGCACCGCAGAAGCTGCCTGACGTCCGCCTCGCTGCGGCCGACCGGCGCGTGGAACCGGGCGCCGTCGACGGAGCCTCCGGCGGTCTCGAACTTGCGGGCCCAATCGCGGTGCTGCCGGCGGGTCGCGCGGGTCTGCGGCGCCGGGCCGGAGGCGTCCGCCCCCACCACGGGCCGGTCGGGCGCGGGCCGGGGCGTCACGTGCTTGTAGATCCACTCCCGGTGCTGGGCGCGGGTCCCGCCCGAGGCCGCGGCGGGGCCGGCCGCGAGGGCGGCCGCCGCGGCGAGCCCCAGCATGACGGACCGGACGACCGTCGCGGCCCGGAAGCGCGGATGCGCTCCGCCCGCCGGCCGCGTGGAATCAGGCGAGGCCCGCATGCGGCTCCTGCCCTTCCGTGGTCGTGATCGCGCCGGTGCGGATCACGTCCTGGGCGCTTTCGCGCAGGAGCCGCGCCGACACGAGGCGCTGGTGCAGCGTCGCCATGTGCTGGACCAGCGGCGCGCGCCGGTCCTGCCGCCACCGCTCGAGCTGGGCGAGCTTCCAGTCCTTCCAGACCTGGGGATGCAGGGCGTCCGCGATCGCGGCGCGCTCCCGCTCGCACCGCCGCTCCAGGTCCTCGATCGCGGTCACGGTGTCGGCGAGCGCGCGCTCCAGCTCCGCCGGCGCCCGGGCCGCGCGGAGCGGCGTCGCGCAGCGGGCGACCGGACGGTCCGCATCGGCCCCGGGCCGCTCCGGTCCGGTCCCGACCGTCATGCGGCGACCGGCACGCCGGCCGTCCATGCGGCGGGCGGGCGGCGGGCGGTCGCGCCGTCGACCGCGTCGCAGGCGATGCGCCGGTGTTCCGCGCGGATGGCGCGGTCGCAGTCGCAGGCCTGCGCCTCCAGCCCGGCGCGGTCGGCGACGACGAGCTTGCCGCGCCCCCGGCGCAGGAGGCCCGCATCCTCCATCTCGCCGAGTGCCGTCGTCACCCCGGCCCGCCGCACCGCGAGCGCCCGGCTGGCGCATTGGTGCGTGAGCGGGATCTCGTGCCCGCCCAGCCGGTCCTGGGCGCCGAGCAGCCAGCGGGCGAGCCGCTGGCGCAGGGTGTGGGAGGAGTTGCAGACGGCGAGCTGCGCGCTCTCGATCAAGGCGGCCTGGACATGGTGCAGCAGCACGGCGCGCAGGGCCGGGTGGTCGCTCATGGCCTGGGCGAGGTCCTCGGCGCGGATGCGCAGCGCCTCC
This sequence comes from Microvirga sp., assembly GCA_036263675.1. GTDB lineage: Bacteria > Pseudomonadota > Alphaproteobacteria > Rhizobiales > Beijerinckiaceae > Microvirga. Next base: position 9,822 of record DATAGO010000055.1, read on the forward strand.
CCCGGGACCTGGACGACGCAGCGATGCGGCGTGCGGCCGGTGCCGAGGACGATCGGCAGCCCGGCGAGGTCGAAGCGGCCGAGCATGCCGCATTCGAGCGTGCCGCCGTCGCCGGCGCGGGACAGGAGCGAGGCCGCGCCGCGCTCGATGAAATAGGCGTGGGTGAGCGGGACGTTGCGCTCGTGGAGCACCTGCCGGCGCTTCAGCGCAACCCGCTCGAGATGAGGATGAAGCGCCTCCAGCACCGCCTCGGGCAGGGCGCGGAGCAGGTGGTTGTGCGGCTGAGCGGAGGCCGCCGGCCGGGGGGCCGGGTGCAGGCCCGCACGGACGGTGCCGTCGAACCAGGGATGGGCCCTGCCGGATCCGCGGCTGGAGCTGACGAGCATCACGGGACTCCCGATCGGCGACGGCCGCGAGCCGGCCGCCTGCTCCCGCCAGTGTCGGCGGAACCCGCGCGGCGCGGCAGTCGGGCTGAGCCGCGGCGCTGTCAGGGAAAGCCCGACAGACGGACGGCCCCGGCCTCCCGGCTCATGGGCGCGTGGCGCGGTGAGCGAAACCGGCGGCCCTGCCGGGAGCCGGACCCCTACGGTTCGTCGAGCCGGTCGAGCCACCCTTGCGAGGCGCCGTAGCGGACGATCTCGGCCCGGGTGCGCAGGCCCAGCTTCTCCGCGGCGCGGGCCTTGTAGGTCTCGACGGTCTTCACGCTCACCTCGAGGCGGCCGGCGATCTCCTTGTTGGCGAATCCCTGCGCGGTCAGCCGCAGGACCTCCCGCTCGCGCGGGCTCAGGTCCTCGCCGCCCTCGGGCCTGTCGGGCAGGGCCGCGGCGGGCGCTCCCGCGAGGGCCATTCCGGCGACGGCAGGATCAAGATAGAGGCCGCCGGCCGCGACGGCCCGGATCGCGCGCGGCAGGTCGTCGGCGGCGGAGCGCTTGAGCAGGTAGCCCTTGGCGCCGGCCTGCAGCAGCCGCTGCACGTAGGCGCGATCCTCGTGGACCGTGAGGGCCAGGACCTTCACGCCCGGGCAGGCCTGCGCCAGCCGCTCGGCGAGGTCGAGGCCGCTGAGATCGGGCAGCGACAGGTCGATCACCGCCACGTCGGGCCGGGTGCGCATCACAAGGTCGAGCGCCGTCCCGCCCGTGGTGGCCTCGCCGACCACATCGAAATCCGGCGCGGCCTGGAGCAGGGCCTTCACGCCGGCGAGCACCACGGGATGATCGTCCGCCAGCGCCACCCGGATCGCGCTCATGCCGTCCCTCCCGTCGTCCCGACCCGCACCCGGAATGCGCTCACGCCGTCTCTCCCGTTTCCTGGATCGGCACCCGGATGAACAGCGTCGTCCCGGCGTCGAGCGAGGACTCGATCTTCATCGATCCTCCGATCAGCGAGAGCCGCTCGCGCATGCCCGTGAGCCCGAGGCGCGGCCGACCGTCCCCCTCGGGCCGCGCCTCCGGGTCGAAGCCCCGTCCGTCGTCCTCGACGACGACGCGCAGGTGCCGGGGCCCGTAATCGAGGACGACGCTGACGGTGCGGGCGCCCGCATGCTTCGCCACGTTGGTGAGCGCCTCCTGGACCACCCGGTAGACCGCCGTCTCGGTCTCGGCCGGCAGGCGGCGGACGCGGCCGAGCGCCTGGAGGTCGACGGAGATGCCGTAGAGGCGGCTCCAGTCGAGGGCGGCGGCGTCGAGGGCCTTCTGGAGCCCGAGATCGTCGATCGCGGTCGGGCGCAGATCCGCGGCGGCGCGGTGGATGTCGCGGCCGATCTCGTTGGCGAGATTCTGCAGCCAGCGCAACTGCTCGCGCGCGGCCTCGCCCGCGGCCCCGGCCTCGAGGGTCTTCTCGAGGCTCTTCAGCCCGAGCGCGAGCCCCGTGACGGTCTGCCCGACCTGATCGTGGAGCTCGCGGGCGATGCGCCGCTGCTCGTCCTCCTGGGCGTCCGCAAGGCTCTTGAGCAGATCCCGGTGCGCGGCTTCCGCCTGCTTGCGGGGCTGGATGTCGGCGAGCACCCCGTGCAGCGTGCGGGCGGGCGGCGCGCCGGATCGCGGCAGGCGCCCGGTGGCCCGCACCCAGCGGACGCTCCGGTCGGAGCGCACGACGCGGAACTCCGCGTCCAGGGGGGCATCCTCGAGAAGGCAGCGTTTCAGGGCCGCCCGGAGCGGAGTCCAGTCCTCCGGATGGACGGCCGCCAGGATCCGCGCCGTCGGCCAGGTCGCCTCCGGCAGGCCCGGTTGCCCCGGCTCCAGGCCGAGGAGCGCCCGGACGCGGTCGGATCCCCTGACCTCGTGGCGGTCCGCATCCCAGTGCCACGTCCCGAGGTCCGCCGCCTCGACCGCCACGGCGCCGCGGTCCTCGCTGACGCTCAAGGCCAGGGCCGCGCGCAGGTCCTCCTCGCGGCGCCGCTGCGCCACGTCGCGGGCGATCAGGAGCGCGAGCCCGCCCGCCAGCGCGAGGCTCGCGACGCCGCCGGCCACGAGGCCGATGAGCGAGCGCAGCACCGGCCGGTTGAGGGACGCGGCCGGGATGCCGAAATGGACCGACCAGTCCGCCACGGTGCCGAGCTTGCGGTACACGGTTTCGGCCTCGACCCCCTCGGGAGTGTGCCCGGTGTAGAAGCCCTCCGGGGCCCGGGCGATCGCCGCGCGGGTCGCGGCGCTCGCGGACCGGCCGATCTCGGCGCTCTCGGCGGCCGTGCGGGCCACGATGCTGCCCTTGGCGTCCACGATCGTCCCGACCCAGCCCTCCGGCGCGCCCGCATCGCGCAGCACCGCGCTGATGCCGCTGGGCACGAGGCCGATCGTGAGGATGTAGCGCAGCACGCCGTCCCGGATGACGGGGACCTGCAGGGAGACGAGGCGCTTTCCCGACAGCCGCCCGACCGGCCCGATCCCGCCGATGGTCGGCCGCTTGTCGCCGAGGGCGCGCCGGAAGCTCTCGGCATCGCTGATCGGCCCGAGCGGATCGCCGAGGGGCCGCAGGATGTTGAGGACCTGCGTGCCGTCGGGCTGCACCAGGGAGACCGTCTCCCACAGGGGCCGCGCCGCGGTGATGCGCTGCGCCTCGAGATAGAAGGTCGGCAGGTCCGGCCCGTCGAGGTCGGCCGACCCCGCGAGGGCCTCGGCGACGTCGAGCTCCTTGGCGAGCTCGGAGGCGACGCGCTCCGCCACCTGGACCACCGTCGCGGCCGCGGCCCGGCGCGATTCGGCGCGTTCGCGGTCGGCCGTGACATAGGCGACCCAGGTCCCGAACAGGAGCACCGGGATCACGGCCGCGAGCAGGAGCGAGATCAGCAGCCGATGGGTTCGGCCCGCCTGCAGGAAAGGCGCCGCGAAGGCGCCCGGCCACGCCCCCGCGGCCTTGGGGCCGCGTGCCTCCGCGGAGCGGTTTCCCGCGGCGGCCCCGGGGATCTGTGCCTCGGCGGGGCGGTTTCCCGCGATGGCCCCGGGGATGGATGCCTCCGCGGCGCGGTATCCCTCGGCGGAAGGGCGGGCCTCCATCACTCCGGCGGTCTCCATCGCGTGCGGCGCATCATCCGTCGAAGCCGGCGCGCCCGTCCGGGACTTCGGCCGGCGGGATCGGGGTCGGCGCGGGCCGGCACGATAGCATCCCGATCCGGGCCGCGCGCCCGGCAATGCACGGCACCGTGTCAGGCTTTTCCCGACAGCGCCCGGCCCGCGTCCGGGACGGCCCGGGCTCCCGGCCGCAGACCGGGCCGGACCCTCGCGGGGCCGGGATCGAACACGGTACGCTGATGCACCGTGACCCGAACCGGCCCGGCCGGCCGCGTTGACTTCACGGCGGCCGGTCCGTTTCGTTCCGAGCCGGACGGGCCCGTCTTCGCGGCGCCTTTCGGGATCACGGGAGCCTGGAGAGATGGGGGGCGGACATCGCGGGACGCTGCTGGCCGTCGTCCTTCTCGCGAGCACGCATGTCGCGGCTCAGACGAGCCTGCTCGACCTCGTGCGCGCCAAGGAGCCGCCGCAGGCGTCCGACGATGCGGCCGCCCGCGCGGACGGCAGCGGGAGCCGGCCGGTCCTCGGCGAGCAGCAGGTCCGGGCCGAGCTCCACGAGCGCGGCATCGTGGCGATCACCGCGTGGCGCCGCGAAGGCCCGGTCTACCGGGCGCGGGCCGAATGGTACGGCGAGCCCGTCGACCTGCACGTGGACGCCGCGACCGGCGTGATCCGGCAGCCCGAGCGCCTCAAGGGAGCGCAGATCGTCACCATGCTGAAGGTGCAGGGATGGCGGGACGTCCGGGAGGTCACGCGCGGCGGCGACACCTTCCGGGTCCGGGCCGAGCGCGACAGGCGCGTCTACGACCTGAAGATCGATTCGAAGACCGGGACCATTCTCGCATGGCAGCCGGCGTGACCGAGTACCGCGCCCGCGCCGCGGAGTGCCGGTCGCTCGCCGGGCGCACGCCGCCCGGCGAGCAGCAGGACCAGTTTCTCCAGATGGCCCGGGCATGGGAGGCGCTCGCCGAGGAGCGGGACCGTCAGATGCGCCGCGCCCGCGAACAGGCCAGGGCGGCAGCGCGCGTCAGGGAGGATCAGCAGCGCGAGGATTGACGCGTCGGCGGGTTCGGGCATCCGACAGCGGTGCGGATCCCGTCGACGGGCCGCTCCGCGAGCCGGGCATCCCTGCGCCCGCAGCGCCGCGTCTCACCCCGCGCGCCGTTCCCGGAACGGCAGGTCACCGTCGGGCTGCCGCGCCGCGTTTCACCGCGCGTCCGACGCCACCGCCGCCGGGCGGGGCGCCGTGCCCTTCGCGGGCAGGGCCGCAGGCGCGGCGCCGGGCCGGGACCCCGGCACGAGGGGCGCGGCCACGATCCCGATCATGAGACCGAACGCCACCAGCATCAGGCCGACCGGTCCGTAGAGGGCAAGAAGGTGACGGCGTCCCATGGGCTTCCGGGCCGGTCCTCGGCGACGGTTCGGGGGTCTCGCAGCATCGGCGGCACGGCGCAGGGGTTCGGCCCGATCGCGGTCGCCGCGCCACGCGCCGGCTCACGGGAAGGCGGGCGCGATTTCCGCTTCGCGCACGAGGCGCCGGATGCCCTTCCGCGGGCACCGGATGAGGTAGCGCGGCTCGCCCCGGAAGCAGGCCGGCTCGAGACGGACGACCTGGTAGGTGACGGAGCGGTCGGGACCGCGATAGGCCTGCACCACCGTCTGCCCCACCCGGAGCTTGTGGCTCCTGCCGCCACGGCCTTCCCGACCCTCTGCCTCGCCCGGAGGCGAGGGGCTCGTGGCGCCGGCGCCGCAGCCTGAACGGCCGCCGGCCTGCTCGGGAAGCGACTGCCTCGTGCCGCCGCGGCCCGCCCGCGTGTCCGTCCCGTCCGGGAGCGCGTGGTTCATGCCGCCGCCTCCGCGGCCTGCACGCGCGGCGCCGCGACGCCGAGCCAGCCCGCGAGGTCCTGCAGCGTCGCGAAGCGGTGGCTGCTGCCCGTGAAGGGCGGGGGAAACTCCGCGGGCGTGCGGTAGCGCCGCTCCTGCAGCGAGACCACCCAGGGCTCGGCGTGATCGTCCTCGGTGGAGAACACCGAGCCGACGTCCTCGCCGCGATACACCAGCGTGAAGCACTCCAGGCCCACGTCGCGCAGTTGGAATGACATCGGCCGTTCTCCCAGCCCCCTGGATCCGAAGCTCGCCCCCGCCGCAGGGGACGGCGCGCCGGGTCGGAGGAGCGAGTCGCAGGACCGACCTTGGCCGCAGGAGCAACATTGATGGACCGTCCGGAGGCCGCGCAAGGCCCGGGAGATCCGCCCGCGCCGGCTGCGTACGCCGCCGCACCGAAATTGCGCAGGGGCGATCCGGAGGACGGGAGCACGCGGGCGCGCCGTTCGACGACACCCCCGGGATCCGGGTGGTCCCAGGTCGGGGAACGGCAGGCCGGCGCAGGGGTCCCGGGTGACGGTCTGGGCCAGTGCCCAGGCTGATCGGCCAAACCATTGAGAAGAATGGTCGGAGTGGCAGGATTTGAACCTGCGACCCCCACGTCCCGAACGTGGTGCGCTACCAGACTGCGCTACACTCCGAAGCCGATCTCATCGGGAGGCGGTCTTATAGCGACGGGTTTCCGGTCCCGCAAGCACGAAACTCCGCCCCGGGCGGATGCGGGGCCGGACGCTCCCGGCCTGCCGCCGGTGCCGTGCCCCGGCCGGAGCTTCGGCCGCCCCGGTCCCTGCGCGGGACGGGATCCGCGCCGGGCGGACCCGGCCGCGGGCGCGCGGCGAAATGAGGCGATTGCCAGCCGCGGACCGCGGCTTTATATCCGCCGCTCCGACGCGTTGGGGCGTCGCCAAGTGGTAAGGCAGCGGTTTTTGGTACCGCCATTCCCAGGTTCGAATCCTGGCGCCCCAGCCAATCTCCGATCACCTCATAAAATCAACGCCCTGGCACCGAAACCCAGGAGAGGGGACGTTGCCTCCACGGCCGGAGGGGTGCTCCGGGCGAGACGGTCCCTGAATTCGTCCGACCGGCTTGGCGATCGATCGGTCGACGGGATCGGCACGCGAACCGTTCTTGCTCCCCAACCCCGACGGGCCCCGTGCCGAACGGGGAGCCATCACTCGCCCGAAGCGCCTGCGAAGGCAGCCGGTCGGCGGCTCGGGCCTGACTTCTGGCCGTGACCCCGAGGCGTGCCCGATCGATGCCGGTGGAGAGGCAAGCAGGCCTTCGCCCGGATCAGAGAGGCGCGATCCTCCCGTGACGCGTTGCAGCAGGAGAGCCGGCTCCGTCGCCCGGGCGACGAAACCCCCGGTCGTCGAGCAGAGCGCGCCGGCAAGACCTGCAGCAGATGCGCCGGTTGCCGGCCCGGCCTGGATCGAGGCCCCACGCCGAGGCAGGCCCGGGTTGTTGGCCCGGCGGATGTTCTCGATGATTGTTGACTTGGCAAGCGCCACCCGGAAAACTGCGATCAACTCCATAGGACTGGCGCAGCTTGGGGGATGACCATGGCCATTACGAAACCGGATTGGGACGCCGTCCCCGGTCACGAAGGCGCCCATATATCCGCGCTGTGCCAGAACAAACTGACGGATGATACTCTGAACCATTGCGCGCATTTCGTGTCGCATGCTCTCGGCATCACGCTCGGCTATACCTGCGCCAAGCAGACCGGCGGCAAGAACGATGCCGCGTCGATCCGCGTGCATGAAATATTCGCGGCCTGCAACGCCGTCGGCAAATGGGCGGACCGTCCGGCCTCGCTCGACCCATGCCTGATTTTCATCACCAATGCCAACAATGTCGACCTGAAAAAGAAGACGATGGTCAATCACCCGCGCAAGCACATCGGGGTCTACAAGGGCGGCTGGATTTATCACTACTCCAACACGAAAGATAAGGTCGTCAAGCAGGACGCGGAGGATTTCAAGAAGCACTATTCACCGCCGTTCAACGGCCTGTTCTATGGCGACATAGGAAAGTTCGTGAAGTGAGATCAATCGTGCTGGCGGCGCTTGTCGCTTGTCTTGCTGCAGGAACGCACGCGGCAGATCACGATGGTCCAGCGATGCGGGCCCTGTTCCGGCTCTCGCCTCTCAAACTGAACGACATCCCATCCTGCCGGGGCGTGGGTCTTACGGCGGCCGATCGGACGATCGGTGACTTCCTGGGCTCCATCCTTGCGCAATTCGCATCCGCGGGATCCGACGTTCCGATCCTACAGGTCCGCTCTCTCGAGCAGGCGAGAGCGGGGCACGCGTCGGTCGAGGTCACGTTCCACAAGAAGGACGGCGAGGAAGAGTGGCGCTGGGGCGTGGGCTACATGGTGAATCTCAAGACGGGACAGCCCCTGCGAGGCAGCGTTCGGTGCCTCGTTGCGGGGTGAGCGGCACGGCGACCGGATGCCGATTCCAGCGATGGCCATGACGGGGCGGTTTCCTTGGGGCTCCCTGTCACAGGCCGACCTCAGAGACGTCCATGACGGGGCGGTTTCCTTGAGGCATCCATCTCACCGGACATGCGACCGTCTGACGGGTCCCGGCAGCACAACCCGGGAGACCTTCATGGCGCAGGCCGTGCCGAGCGGACCGGGGACCGGCCCCCGGGCCATGACCCAGCCGCGTTCGACGGCAGGCGAGGATTGTCGGACTTCGGCCGCGATTGCCGTCAATCTCCCGGGCCGGGTGTGCTAGGCTCCTCCGCGACAGGGAACGAGAGGGGCTTCCGGGCAGGCGATGGCGATGGCAGGACGGCCCACCAAGCGAGGTGACATCATCGCCGTTCTCAACGGGCTCGTGCGCGAGGGCGCGATCGCCTCCTTCGAGACCGATCTCTTCGACAAGTTCAACGAAGGCGCGGCGCCCTGCGTCAGCGTGACGGTCCGCGAGCCGGAGGATCCGGAGCCGGCCCTCCAGCGCGTCCGCGAGGCCCTCGCGCCGCTCGGGGTCGACGTGACGGTCTACCTCAGCACCTGGCAGTCGGGCGGGCGATAGGCGATGGCGGGCCCGCCCGAGCACCCGGCCGACGGGCGAGGGGCCGGCGACGGCAAGCCTGCCCGGGCGTCCGGCGGGGGGGCCGCCGGGGTGATCGCGCCCGGGCAGCGCCCGGCCGCCGTCGCGTTCGCGGTGCTGACCGCCGTGGCGCTCCTGTGCGCCTGGCAGGTGCTCAGCGGGCTCCTCGGCGGGGCGGTCTTCACGGGAGCCGCCGGCCGCGCCCTCTGGATCCGCTGGCCGAGCGTGCCCGACCTCTTCCTGAGGGCGATGCTGTTCTACGGCCTCGGCTTCGTGGTCAGCGCCGCCTGCGCGGCCCTGATCGGCTACGGTCTCGTCGACGCCCGCAGGCACGGTGACGACACGGGCCGGAGATCGTGATCGGCTCCGGTCTCATTGACGCCCGCAGGCGCAATGGCGACACAGGCCGGCGATGAGGTCGCCGGCCTGGTCTCCCGCTTGGGGCCCGATGGCGACGGGCGCCGGAGGCGCGAGCAAGGCATGATCGCGACAGGAAGCAGGAGGTGCGGCGATGGCGGTCCCGGTATCGGCTCTGGAGGTCGGCAAGTGCTACCTCACCAACACCGGCCGGATCTGGCGGATCATGCAGATCATGCCCGACGGGAGGGTCCTGTACGAGCACCGCTCGCAGAGCCTCTACGTCGAGGCCCAGAAGCCCGGCATGCTCGCGGCCCTGCCCGCGGAGGTCCAGGTCGAACGCGAGGTCCCCTGCGACTGGACGCCGGAGGGGGATGCCTGAGATCCCCGACCTCGTCCGCAGTCCCCGCCGGGGCGGCCCTCTCCGGCTGCGGGGCCGAGCAGGTGGGGCAGCACCGGAAAGCCCCGCCGAGGCGGCCTCTCCGGCCGCGGGGGCGGGCCGCGGAGCCCCGGATCCGGTGTGACGGCCGCGTCACGGTCGCCGGTCCCGTGCAGAACGTCTGCAACCCACGCCTTTAACCTGCGTTATGACGTTTTGGGCCAGGCGGGGGACGGGGCGTGCCGGACAGGGGAGACGAACTCTTCGCGCGGGGCAATCCCGAGCGGTACAGGCCCGCGGTCGACGGACACATCGTCCGCCTGCCGGTGGGCTCCGGGGGCATCCGGAGGCCGAAGGTCAGCCGGCCCGAGCAGGACCGGATCGGGCTCGCGCTCCGGGGCCTCTACGGCGAGCTCCTGGAGGAGCCGGTCCCGGACCATCTGGCCGATCTCATCCGGCGCCTGAAGTGAGGTGCCGGGATGAGCCGTGACACCTTCCGTGACGACCTCCTCGCCGCGGTCCCGAGCCTGCGCGCCTTTGCGGTTTCGCTGACCCACAACTGGGATGCGGCCGACGACCTCGTCCAGGACACCATCACCCGCGCCTGGGCCAGCCGCGAGCGCTTCGAGGCCGGCACCAACCTGAACGCCTGGCTCTTCACGATCCTGCGCAACCTCTTCTACAGCGTGCACCGCAAGCGGGTCCGGGAGATCGAGGATCCCGACGGAACCTACGCGGGCGGCCTGTCGACCCGGCCCGACCAGCACGCGCACCTGGATTTCCAGGACATGCAGGCCGCCCTGCAACGGCTGCCGGCGGACCAGCGCGAGGCCCTGCTGCTCATCGCCGCCGAGGGCCTCTCCTATGAGGACGCGGCCGCGATCACGGGCGTGGCGGTCGGCACCGTGAAGAGCCGGGTGAACCGCGCCCGCGCCCGCTTGGCCGGCCTCCTGCACGTGGAGCCCGACGACGAGGTCGGTCCCGACGGCATCACCCTGGCGGCCCTCCAGCGCTGAGACCGGGCCGCGCCCCGGGGATGCCGGACGGTCGGAGCCGCGGCCGCACGGCGTCGCCTGAACCCGGCTCGCCCGCCGCGGGCGGAGGACCCGCGCGGGTTGGCCGCGACGGCGTCGGCGCCCGACCGCAGGGCCTTCCTGACACCGCGCGGCGCGGGCGGGGCCTCTCGCTCCCGGCAGCACTGATCGACCATCCCTCGGTCCGATCCGCCCTCCCCTGCGGCAGGCCCTGCGGCACCGGCGATCCGGGATCGTCCCGCGATCGATGCTAGGGTCCGCCCTCGGGTCGCGCCCTTGGGGCGATCGCGACGGCAGGGCCGCGGGACGATCCACGCGTTCGCGCCGCCGATGTCATGCGGACCGCAGGCCGGTCCGGCCGGAGGACTGCCAGTGCCCGATGCGCCCGAGCCCGCCGCCGCCGAGCCCAATCCCGGCCTCCCCGGCGAAATCTATCTGGGCGTCGGCATCGTCCTCGTCGCCATCGCGATGGTCGCCCAGAGCGTGCTGTTCGACGGCGATGCGCTCTCGGACACCGGCAAGGCCCTCCTCGCTCTCTGGTGACGGATCGCGCCGCCTGATCCGGCCGACGCCGATCGGGCGGCCGCCCGGCGCAGATGTGCCCCCTCCCGTCGATTTCAGGTCGGGACGAGGCGTGCGGCCGTCCGTCGGATGACAGGCCGCCTCGTGCGTGCTAGGGGCTGTGCCGCTCCGCCGGCTTGCCGGACGCGTCGTTTCGCCGAAACGGGCTTGCGCCCCCGGCGGACCCGCGACCCGGAGGCATCGTTTCGCCGAAATCCTATCCTCCTCGGCGAATGTGCGACTCGGCCGTCGACCACGGCCGCCCGCCGCGCGATCCGCCGCCTCCTGCGGCGTGGGACGCGGCAGACCTTAAGATTGGACAACCTTTGCAGGTTCTCGTTCGCGACAACAATGTCGAACAGGCTCTTCGCGTGCTGAAGAAGAAGATGCAGCGCGAGGGCGTTTTCCGCGAGATGAAGCAGCGCAAGCAGTACGAGAAGCCCTCCGAGCGCAAGACGCGGGAGAAGGCGGAAGCGGTGCGCCGCGCCCGCAAGGCGGCTCGCAAGCAGGCCATCCGCGAGGGGCTGATCGCGGCGCCGAAGCGTCCGGAGCGCCCGCAGCGGGGCCGTCCCGGGATGGCGGCTCCCCGCCCCGCTCAGGCGCGTCCGCCGGGCGAGCCGGCGCAGGGCTGAGCCGGCCTCGATCCTGCGGCGAACCGGCCCAGGACCGGGCAAGTCTCCAGCCCGGAGGGCGATCCGGGGCGGGGCCGAACAGGTCTCCATCCCGCAGAACGAGCCGGCGCAGGGCTGAGCAAGCCTCCGTCGCGCTCGGCCGCGTCCGCAGAACAAGCCGGCTTGGGGGCGAACCCGCCCCTGCCGGCGCTGCGGCGGCGATCGGCTACTTGGTCTTGTCGCCCGGCAGGTGCCCCTCGTAGGAGCGCTGGAGTTCGTCGCGCTTCTGCGCGAGCTCCTCGTATTGCCGCCTCGCCTCCGGCGACAGGACGACCTTCTTCACGGGCTCTTTCTTCCGGCGGGGAGCGCGCTTGAACGCATCCGGGCCGGGGGCCCCCTTGGCTTTGTCCATTGGACCGCGCTCTCCGAACCTGAACCGTTTCGGGGCGCCCGCGAAACGGCGTCCGCCGGCCTTCGCCGCGCCCGTGCCTCCCGGCGGGATGGGACGCGGATTCGCACCCGCGCCCCTGATCGGCCTTAGACGGCCTTGAGATTCCCGGCCGATTCCTTGCCGCTCTTGCGGTCGGTCTCGAGCTCGTAGGAGATCTTCTGGCCTTCGGCGAGGCCGCGCATGCCGGAGCGCTCCACGGCGCTGACATGGACGAACACGTCCTTGCCGCCGTTGTCCGGC
>DATAGO010000056.1:0-48090 GCA_036263675.1 Microvirga sp.
GGCGAGCAGGCGTTTGCCAACATCGAGACGCTGGAGGACGCCATCGCCGACATCCACCACCAGGTGCCGAACTTCCTGGAATGGGTGCGCCTGCCCGGCTTCCTGCCGCTGTTCTACGACGACGTGGCGTTCGACACCCGCAGCACGGTGCGCCGCCTGTGCCGGCAACTGGGGCTGAAGGCCGACCCCGACGAGGTGGAGCGGATCGCCAAGCAGGAGCGGTTCACGCAGTACAACAAGGGGGTGCCGGGCCGCGCCAAGGAGCTTCCCCCCGAGGACGGCGAGCGCATCCTGGAGGCGTTCCGCGACTTCTACGAAGAGTTCATCCCGGACCGCGCGGCCGGTGCCAGGCCGCTGCTCCCCTCCGCTTCGCTCCTGGGCCGGTTCACGGTGCGCATCCTGAACCTCCTGCCTCCCGGGACCCCTTGGAGGAGCCGTCCACGCCCCTGAGGGACGCCGCCCTGTTCGCGTCGAAGTCTTGAAGCGTGTCAGACCGCCAGGCTTGGTCGGGAAAGGGGAGCGATCCGGGATCCGAGCGGCCGCCACGGACCGCCAGGGCCGGAGACACCTTCGCTTCCGGCTGGGCCGGATCTCGCGGCAGCCCGGCGCGAGAAAGCCCCCCGGCGGCGTGGCACTGTCCCGAAAAGCCGAGGGGCACGCCGGTGTCCCGGCGTGCCCCTCCATTATCTCGCCGTGCGGTCCGCCATGGGCGTATCCGCAGAGCCTTGAGCCAAATCCTAAGACTTAGCGGATGCCCACGGCGAGGTGACGACAGTGATAATGAGACACTGGACCACCTCCTTTCGCTGGTTGACGATGAGCCCCATATGGGATCTGGAACCGGGTTCGGGAAGGGGCCGCCCTGCGGCGCCTTGACCGGGTTCGACCATCGTCGCGGCGGGCCGCCCGCCGGCCCGACCGAAAACCATCAAAGCGCAGCCATGACCGAACTTCCGGCCCCTCTTCCCGTCCCCGTGGGCCGCCGCCGCACCTTCGCGATCATCTCGCACCCGGACGCGGGCAAGACCACGCTGACCGAGAAGCTGCTGCTGTTCGGCGGCGCGATCCAGCTCGCCGGCGAGGTGAAGGCCAAGAAGAACCGGGTCTCGACCCGCTCGGACTGGATGGGCATCGAGAAGGAGCGCGGCATCTCGGTCGTGACCTCGGTCATGACCTTCGAGTACGGGAACTGCGTCTTCAACCTCCTCGACACGCCGGGCCACGAGGACTTCTCGGAGGACACCTACCGCACGCTCACGGCCGTCGACTCCGCCATCATGGTGATCGACGCCGCGAAGGGCATCGAGGCGCGCACGCGCAAGCTCTTCGAGGTCTGCCGCATGCGCGACATCCCGATCGTGACCTTCGTGAACAAGCTCGACCGGGAGAGCCGCGACCCCTTCGACCTCCTCGACGAGATCGAGAAGACCCTGGCGCTCGACACCGCGCCCGTGACCTGGCCGATCGGGCGCGGACGGAGCTTCGCCGGCACCTACGACCTCCGGCACGACCGGGTGCGCCGCATCGACACCGAGGAGGAGCCGATTCCGGTGTCGGGCCCCGGGGACGAGGCGATCGCCAGGCTGCTGCCCGCCGAGGAGCTCGACGCCTGGCGCGACGAGGTCGGGCTGGCGCGGGAGGCCTGCAAGCCCTTCGACCTCGCGGCGTTCCGCGAGGGGCACCTGACGCCGGTGTTCTTCGGCTCGGCCTTGCGCAATTTCGGGGTCCGCGACCTCATCGATTCCATGGCGGCCTTCGCCCCGCCGCCCCGCGGCCAGGAGGCCGACAAGCGCCAGGTCGAGGCCGGCGAGCCGCGCATGACCGGCTTCGTGTTCAAGATCCAGGCCAACATGGATCCGAACCACCGCGACCGCATCGCCTTCATGCGGGTCTGCTCCGGCAAGCTGACCCGGGGCATGAAGGCGAAGCTCGTGCGCACCGGAAAGCCGATCCCGCTCAACACGCCGCAGTTCTTCTTCGCTCAGGATCGGGCGATCGCCGACGAGGCCTGGGCCGGCGACGTGGTCGGCCTGCCGAACCACGGCACGCTTCGCATCGGCGACACCCTCACGGAGGGCGAGGACCTCCTGTTCCGCGGCGTGCCGAGCTTCGCGCCCGAGATCCTGCGCCGGATCAAGCTCACCGACGCCATGAAGGCCAAGAAGCTCCGGGAAGCCCTGCAGCAGATGGCGGAAGAGGGCGTGGTGCAGCTCTTCGTGCCCCAGGACGGCTCGGCCGCGATGGTAGGCGTCGTCGGCGCGCTCCAGCTCGACGTGCTGAAAGAGCGCCTCCAGGCCGAGTACGGCCTGCCGATCGACTACGACACCACGCGCTTCTCGATCTGCCGCTGGATCGACGCCGACGACCGGGCGGAACTCGACCGCTTCGTCGACGCGCACCTCTCCTCCATGGCGAGCGACCTCGACGGCGCCCCCGTGTTCATGGCCACCACCGCGTTCTCGCTGCAATACGAGCAGGACCGGTGGAAGGCGATCCGCTTTTCCGACGTGAAGGACTACCAGCGCCACGACAAGGCGGCGTAGGGCTCGTTCGCTCCCTCTCCCCGCGAGCGGGGAGAGGGGGTGCAGATGCGGGGAGAGGGCGCTTACGCCCGCTCCTCCAACAGCCGCCTCAAGCCCGGATCGGTGAAGTCCCGCACCGTGAGGTCGGCGCCGAGCGCCGTCAGGGCTTCCGCCGTCTGGCCCGTCAGCACCCCGACCGTGACGAGGCCCGCGGCCTTGGCGGCCTTGAGCCCGGCGGGCGAATCCTCGAAGGCGACCGCCTCGTCGGGTTCCAGCCCCAACCGCTCCAGCGCCGTACGGTAGGGCAGGGGGTCGGGCTTGCCCCGATCGACGTCCTCGCCCGCGACCGTGACCGAGAAGCGCTCCGCGATCCCGAGCACGTCGAGGGTGTGGACCACGTTGGCGCGCGGGCCGTTGGTCACGAGCGCGACGCGGAGCCCCCGGGCGCGGGCCCAGTCGAGCAGGTCGAGGAGCCCGGCGAGCGGGGCGAGGTCGGGGCTCATGCGGCGGAAGAGCGCCTCCTTCTCCTCCGACAGGCGCCGGCGCTCCTCCGCGCTGCGGTCGGGCAGGAGGTCGGCGAAGATCCGGTCGTTGGTGCGGCCCGTGATCCGGGTCTGGTAGACCTCCTCGTCGACCGTGATCCCGAACGGCGCCAGGAAGTCCACGAAGGCGCGGATGTGCACCGGATCGGTGTCCGAGAGCGTGCCGTCCATGTCGAAGATCAGCGCCTTCAGGCGGGCGGCCCGGCCTGGCGTGGAAGCGCCCATCAGCCCACCGCCTCGAGCGGGCGCGCCGCCTTTTCCGGGAACCGCTGCTGCGTCGCGAGCACGTCCGCGACCGAGGGGATGCTGGCTTCGTTGCCGAGGTGCTGGATCGAATGGGCCGAGGCCGCGCGGGCGAAGAGGAAATGCTCGCGCCAGGGCAGCTCGGGCCGCGCCATGGCGGAGTACATGTAGGCGCCGTGGAAGATGTCGCCGGCCCCGTTGGTGTCGACGATGAGGTCGGAAGGCACGTCGAGGGAGGGCAGCACCCCTTCCGTTCCCGCCTCGTCGTACCAGACCATGCCGCGCTCGCCCAGGGTGACGCCGCCGATGCGGCAGCCGCGGGACTTCAGATAATGCAGCATCTCGACCGGCGTGAGCTCCATCTGCTCGCACAGGCGCTCGGCCACGATGGCGACGTCGATGAAGGCGAGGAGGTCGTGGGTGTTGGAGCGCAGGCCCCCGCCGTCGAGCGAGGTCAGGATCCCGGCCTCGCGGAAGGTCCTGGCATAGTGGATCGCGGCGTCGGGCTGGTGCCCGTCGAGGTGCAGGCCGCGGCAACCGGAGATGTTCAGGGGCGGGACCGGGTGGAGGTAATGGTCGTCGCGGCAGCGCACGATGGCGCGCTTGCCCCCGTGCGGCATGATGAAGGAGAGCGAGGATTCGTGCACCTTCCGGTGGTGGACCGAGATGCCGTATTTCGCCGCCATGTCGACGAACATGCGCCCGAGCCAGTCGTCCGCGACCGAGGTCAGCAGGTCCGGCACCACCCCGAGCTTGGCGCAGGCGAAGCCCGCCGTGACCGCGTTGCCCCCGAAGGAGATCGAATAGTCCCGGGCAACCGACTTCTCGTCGCCGGTCGGGATCTCGTCGGTCAGGAAGGTCACGTCGATGTAGCTTTGGCCGATGAAGAGGGCGTCCATCAGGGGCTCCATGGCGGCAGGGTGCGAGGCGGGGCCGGCGCAGGGGGCGTTCGCAAAGGCCCCTTGCGGCCTCGGCTCGCGGCGAGGTCGGGGACTTCTCCCCGAGATTGCGTTTCGGCTCAAGCCCCGCGCCGGGCGGCGCCGTCCTGGAGCATGATCCCGAAAAGTTGCAGACTTTTCGGATAGGATCATGCGGAACAGCAATGATTTAGCGGGCACGACCGCTTCAATCTGAAGCGATCGTGCTCCAGAACGGCTCGGCCGGCGCCAGATCGCCGAGCCGGGCCTCGATCTCGGCCCGGGCCGCGAGGCTCGGCTGCGCGCCGGGCCGGGTGCAGGCCAGCCCCCCGGCGACGCTGGCGCGGCGCAGGGCCGCGGCCATGTCAGCGCCCTCGTGCAGGGCCGCGGCGAGCGCGCCCAGGAAGCCGTCGCCGGCCGCCGTGGTGTCGACGATGCCGAGCCCCGGCAGCACCCCGACGCGCAGGCCCCCGCCGTCCGGCCGGGTCAGGACGGCTCCTTCGGCGCCGAGGGTCGCAAGAACCGGGGTGCCGAGCGCCCGGGCCAGGGCGGCGGCCGCATCAGGGCCCGGGCCGCCGATCGCTTCGAGCTCGCTCTCGTTGACGATCAGGAGATCGAGAAGCCCCGTCCAGTCCGGCGCCGGGAGCGGCCGCGCCGGGGCGGCGTTCAGGATCACGTGGGCGCCGCGCGCCCTGGCGCGGCGGGCGAGCGCCCGGTTCTCCTCCGGGGGCACCTCGTTCTGGAGCAGCACCACGGTGCCCGAATCGAGCCAGTCCTCCGGGACCAGCGCGTGCGCGGCGTCGAGATTGGCGCCGCTCGCCACCGTGATGACGTTGCGGCCGTCCCGGTCGACCATAATGCTGGCGCAGCCCGTGGGGCGGGGCGAGCGGGCGACCGCCGCGACGTCGACCCCTGCCCCGCCGACCGCCTGGATCAGGACCTCCCCGAATCCGTCCTCGCCCACGCAGCCCGCCATCGCGACTGTGCCCGGCCGACCCGCGGCCCGGGCGGCCGCGACCGCCTGGTTCGCGCCCTTGCCGCCCGCCACCGTGCGATAGGCCTCCGTCAGGATCGTCTCGCCCGCCCGCGGCAGCGTTTCGACCGCGAAGACGAGATCCATGTTGAGGGATCCGAAGACGAGGATCATGCGCACCCCTCCAAAGGCGTCGGACCGGGAGAGCCGAAGACAGGGATCATGCGCACCCCTCCAAGGGCATCGGATCGGGAGAGCCGAAGGCGAGGATCATGCGCACCCCTTTGAGGGCACCGGATCGGGAGAGCCGAAGGTGAGGATCATGCGTGCGTCCGGGCAAGGGGCGTTCGCGCCATAAGGCGCAAAAAGAGCGGGCTTGCGCAACCCGGATCCGGGACCGGAGGCGCCAAGGATCATTCCTGGCCCATCGGACGTTGAAGGAGGCGGGCGTGCCGCCAAGGTCGCGCCGCCCCCCGCCCGAGGTTCCTTTTCATGCCGAATCCGCTGCCCGCTCCGCCCCCGCAGGCCGAGGTACCCGCCGCCGGAACCCCGAGCGTGTCGGGCCTCATGACGCTCGCCGTCAGCGCGGTGGTGCTCGGAGCGCTCTATCTCGGGCGCGACGTGTTCGTGCCGATCTTCCTCGCGGTGCTGCTCGGCTTCGTGATCGCGCCGCTGGTGGACCTGTTGCGGCGCTGGCGCTTCGGGCGCGTGCCCTCCGTGATCGTCGCCGTGCTGGTGGCGCTCGGAATCATCCTGTCGCTCGGCACGGTGATCGGCCTGCAGGTGGCGGAGCTCGCCACCGACCTGCCGCGCTACGAGCAGACCATCCGGAGCAAGGTCGCGACCCTGAAGGACGGCACCATCGGGCGTCTCCCCGAGATGATGCGCAGCTTCAGCCGCCAGGTCGAAGAGGCCGCCAAGGAGACGCCGCCGACCGCGACGCCCGCGACGGGCAACACCACCCCGGAGCCGCAGCCGCTGCCCGTCGAGGTGCACCAGCCCGAGCCGACGCCGCTCCAGATCACCCGCGACTACCTGCTCCCCGTGGTCGCGCCGCTCGCGACCGTCGGCATCGTGTTCGTCGTCCTGGTCTTCATCCTGCTGCAGCGGGAGGACCTGCGCGACCGCATGATCCGCCTGTTCGGGTCGAGCGACCTCCACCGCACCACGGTCGCCATGGACGACGCGGCGCGGCGCCTGTCGCGCTACTTCCTGATCCAGCTCGGGCTCAACGCCTCGTTCGGGGTGATGATCAGCATCGGGCTGTGGGCGATCGGGGTGCCGAGCCCGCTGCTCTGGGGCATCTTCGCGGCGCTCATGCGCTTCGTGCCCTATATCGGCGCGATCCTGGCCGGCGCGATGCCCGTGATGCTCGCGGCGGCCGTCGACCCCGGCTGGTCGATGGCGCTGCTCACGCTCGCCCTGTTCGTCATCACCGAGCCCATGATGGGCCACGTGATCGAGCCCCTGGTCTACGGCCAGAGCACGGGGCTCTCGCCCTTCGCGGTCGTGATGTCGGCGATCTTCTGGACCTGGCTCTGGGGACCGATCGGGCTCCTCATCGCGACCCCGCTGACGCTCTGCCTCGTGGTGCTCGGCCGCCACGTGGAGCGGCTCGAATTCCTCGACGTGCTGCTGGGCGACCGGCCGGCCCTGACCCCGGCCGAGAACCTCTACCAGCGCATGCTCGCGGGCGATCCCGACGAGGCGCTCGATTACGCCGAGCAGCTCCTGAAGGAGCGCTCGCTCTCGTCCTATTACGACGACGTGGTGCTCGCCGGGCTCCAGCTCGCCGCCAACGATGCCGGGCGCGGCGTGCTGAGCGGGCCGCAGCTCGAGCGCGTGCGGCTGGCGATCCAGGCCCTGGTGCAGGACCTCGGCAGCCACGACGACGTGGAGCCGCCGGCGCCCAAGACCGAGGAGGATCCGGTCGCCCCGCGGGAGGTCGAGAAGGAGAAGCCCAAGAAGCCGCCGATCGACGCGGTGGCGCCGCCGCCGGACACCATCCCCGAGCCCTGGCGGGCGCCGGGCGCGGTGCTCTGCATCGCGGGCCGCGGCGCCCTCGACGAGGCCGCCGCCACCATGCTGGCGCAGCTCCTCGCCAAGCACGGGCTCGCCTCGCGCGTCGCCCCGCACGAGGCCGTCTCGCGCTCCGCGATCATGAGCCTGGACGTCGCCGGCGTCGAGATGGTCTGCATCTCCTATCTCGAGATCAGCGGCAGCCCGGCGCACCTGCGCTACCTGCTGCGGCGCCTGCGCCAGCGGCTTCCCAACGGCACCCCGATCCTGGTCGGCCTGTGGCCCGCCGAGGATGCGATCCTCTCCGACGATTCCATGCGCAAGTCGCTCGGCGCCGACTACACGGTGTCGTCCCTGCGCGCCGCCGTGATCGCCTGCCTCGAGGCGGCCGCGAAGGAGAGCGGAGCCGAGCCCGCCCCGGCGGCCGCTCCCGCGGGAGCGGTGGAGCGCGCGCCGCTGCCGGCCTGAGGCGCATATGTGGCGTGGTCCCGCCTTTCGGACCTGATGGAGGTCGCGCCTTCTCTCGCGCCGCCTTCCGCCTCGCGCCGGACCTGATAGAGGTTGGCGTGCCGGGCTCGTGATCGGCCCGGCCGCGCTCTCCTTTCAGGTGCTCCCATGCTCAAGGGCCTCGACCCGATCCTGTCCCCCGACCTCCTGCACGTGCTGCGCTCCATGGGCCACGGCGACGAGATCGTCGTGGTGGACGCCAACTTCCCGGCCGATTCCATGGCGCAGCGCCTCGTGCGCCTCGACGGGCTCACCGTCACCGCGGTCGCGGACGCGATCCTCTCGGTGATGCCCCTCGACGACTTCGTGCCCGAGGCCGCCTGGCGCATGGAGGTGGTGGGCGACGCGAACGCCGAGCAGCCGATCTTCAGCGAGTTCCGCGCCATCCTCGCCCGCCGCGAGGGCCCGCGCTTTGCGCTTGCCGCCCTCGAGCGCTTCGCCTTCTACGACCGCGCCCAAACGGCCTACGCGATCGTCGCCACCGGCGAGCGGCGGCTCTACGGCAACATCATCCTCAAGAAGGGCGTGGTGCGGCCGGAGGGATAGCGACGAACGATGCGCTGTCGTTTTGGCAGTTGACCGCCTGTGTCGAGGGCTTCCGGAAGGCGGATGATGCGAAGGCCGCTTAGGTGATCACAGCCGAGGATGCCTTAGCCGAAATGATTGGCATCTGACGGGAAGTGAGAGCCTTCCGCTTCCTGACCTCCCGGACGCCCGGGTGCAGGGGAGAGCGGGACCCTCTCGGATCAGCGGCGGGCGGCCGACCGCTGGAACTCCTCGGTAGCCTGATCCCCAGCGCGGCCGCGGGCCATTTCGATGCACCCGTCGACCGTCGTGCAGGGACCGGCCTGGCCGACCTTGATGGCGGCGGCGAGCACGGCGCGCAGCTCCGTGTCGCAGTCCTGAGCGATGGCCGGCTTTACGGCCCTGTAGGAGGCTCTTTCCTGCTTGAGGCGGTCCAGGACGCGGTCGACGCATTTCCCCATGGCACTGCGCTCGGCGGCAGGGATCGCCTTCATGTTGATGGCAGCGGGCTTCTGAGCCTGGGCGAGCGCAGGCGTCACAACGGCAGCGGAGGCGGCGAGAGCGGCGAAGACGGCGATCCCGGTAAGGCGATGGTTCATGTCGGCGCTTCCTCTTCAGTTGCAGCTCTTTTGGCAAGCTTCTGAGTCTGTGTGACGGGGTCACATTTCTTCAGTGTTGCGCGAATTATTTCGTCTCGCAACGCCGCGCGGCAAACTGGGATGGGGTTCCCAAGGCCGCTCAGGAGATCACCTCTGAGGAAGAGGACGCATCCGTCACAGGCACGGCCGAACCTCACTCGCGAGTAACCTTGTACGTAGACGCCAAGACCCTCGGCACTGAGCAAGCAGACGCCGCGGGCAACTGGTCCTTTACGATTGCGGCCGGGCTCCGCAACGGCACCCAAGCCATCACAGCTATTGCCGCCGATGCAGCCCAGAACGCGAGCTCCGTTTCCGATGAGACCGTCGTGACGGTCGATACCGTACCGCCGCATGTCACGGTCGGACTTTCCGACAGGGCCCTGGAAGCCGGCGAAACCTCGCTCGTCACGTTCACCTTTACGGAGGCCCCGGTAGGCTTCTCGGTCAATGACCTGACGGCCGAGGGCGGCACCCTCTCGGGGCTCAGCGCCACGACCGATCCGATGGTTTACACCGCGATTTCCACGCCTACGGCCGATCTGGAAGACGCCACCAACGTCATCATGGTCGGGACCGGCTGGTCGGACGCCGCCGGCAGCGGACCTGATGGCACCGCAGCTTCTGTGAACTACACGATCGACACCCGCGTGAACAAAGCTCCGAGCGCCGTCACTCTGCTCGATCCGGTGAGCCCGACGCTCGAGGGTGGGGCGCCCGAGAAGGTGGCGGACATCGCCGTCACCGACGACGAGCTCGGCACCGAGACCCTTTCGCTGGTGGGGGCGGATGCAGGCTCGTTTGAGATCCGCGGAACCGAGCTGTGGTTCCGGAGCGGACTTCGAGGGGAGCACCGGCGGCCCCTCTCAGCCGCGCCGAGAGCGCCTGATCGAAATCCACCCGCCGAGGGCTCCTCCGATCACCGCACCGGGGATTCCGGCCAGGCCGGCAATGCCCATCGCCACGACACCGGCCGCGGCGTGTCCCGCGTAGTTCGAGCCTCCCGCTTCGGGCGGGGTCAAGATCCACAGGGCGGCCAGGAACATGACCAGCATGGCAGCTACGGCTCCGATGACAGCGCCGGCGGCCGCGAACAGGCATCCCCTCATCCGGCCTTCCCGCGCAACTTCACCCCCGGCTCGCCGCCGCTCGTGAACTCGACGCCGGGCCGTAGGCGCAGCCCATGACCGTGAAGACGACGGATCATGAAGAGCGTCTGCCGGAAGGTCATGCGACGGTAGCCTCAATGCCTATTTCAGTTCGGAGGCTATGGTATCCCATTGGCGCCATGCTTGAGAAAGGCAGGCCGCTTCGTCAGGCGCTCGAAATAGGTCGCGACGGCCGAAAGGTGAGGGCGGGCTATCGGTGTCGAAAGCCAGCGATTGACCGAAAGGCCCAGCACTATGTCGGCAAGCGTGAAGGTGCCGCCACAAACGAACGCATCTGTCCGTCTCAGCTGCGCATCAAGGATGTCCATATTTCGGTTCCATGCGTGCACCGAGGCAGCGATTGAATCAGGGTCGGCATGCGCCGCGCTCCTGCGGACAAGCGCCATGAACGCGTAGCGCCAGGAGCCGTTCAGCTCGGTCGCCTGCCAATCCATCCACTGCTCGACGCGAGACCGCTCTATCGGCGACGCGGGCAGGAGATCCACACGCTGCTCTCGGGCAGCGAGATAGCGGCAGATCGCATTCGATTCCCACAGGACGTGAGCGCCATCACGAATGACGGGTACCAAGGCGTTTGGATTGAGCTCGAGGAACTCCGGCTCCTGCGTGTCTCTGAAGCCAGAACCCCACTCCTCCCGGACGATCGGGAGTTCAAGCTCGTCGCAGAGCCATAGAACCTTCCGGACATTGATCGATGAGGCTCTGCCGAACACGGTGATCATCGTCAATGCCGTCTCATCATCGAATGTCCCTTCGCCTCCAGGTGCTCAATGAGGAGGTTCACCGAGGCATCAGGAAGTGGATGAAGCGGTTCGGGTCGAACTGAGTCCAGAAGATGAGTCCCATGATCACGGGGACGGCGATCAGCGCGATGATGAGGTGCCTTTTTCTTTCTGATCTTCACTTCAGGTAGCCCTTGGGTTTCAGAGGGGCGGTGAAGAGCGGCCCGGCCTGAAATCCACTAGTGGGCCGGGCTCTCACCATCCGGAATGCGTTACGACGGAAGCAGATCGATGACACGCATGATGGCGACGGCGCTTCCGTTATTCTTGCTGTGTTCCGGCATGCCTTTGGCGCAGCCCCATAGATCGCCCTTTTTGTATAGGTGACTTCCGTGTCCCGTATCGACCGTCAACTCGCCCTCCAAGACATGGCAGACCATGTCGTTTTCCATGGCCGAGCTGCTGGTGCCGGTGCCAGGCTGGTAGATGAGGTCCCGCATCGATATCGTCTTGTAGTTCGGTATCATCGTCTCGGTTTTCGGGTACCGCACGCTACGAACGCCTGGAGCGATTTCGTCCCCTCGGGGCGCACCAGAGCTTTGAGCGACGGCTTGCCCGATCGGGACGGCTGTGGCTGTGACGGCCAGGCCGATCAGCGCTGTGCGACGGTCAACATGTTCCATTTCGATCTCCTGTCTCAGCCCAACGGAAGCTTCTACCGCATTTCGGAGCAACTGTATCATCTCGCCTTCGAGGCCCGGCGGAGTGAGCGGGAGAGGAGGGAGACCGTCACTTGCGGCGGAGAAAGGGAGGAATGTCCCTCCGGTGCCGGCATTCATAGACAGGAGAGCAACGACATTCGCGGAGTCGAGCTCTTCGGCGCTAACGGGACAGACGGCGCCTCTCGGGGTGCATCCTGATGCAACGAACGCCTCGTGAGCAGCAACAAAGTCAGCTCCTAAGGCTCCGGCGCCCTTGCCAGCGGGAGTGACGGACCGCGCCTTCGTACAAGGCGCGCATTTCACCTCTATGCGCGTCGGCACACGGCTGTCCTGCGCGACGGTGTCGTAGGAACTCCCGCACCCCCATGCCGTGGCGACGGTCGGATCCCCGTATCGGGACGGTCACGGAGTGCGGACCGATCCAGCGGAGGCGCCGTGCTGGTCCGAGAGGCCTCCGGCTTCGGTCCGCACCCCTCAAGCCCCTTTCCGCTTCAGCGCCGCCCAGGCGCGCTGGGCCGCGTCGGCCTCCTGGAGCGCCTCGCGCAGGCGCGACCAGCGCCGGCCGCCGCCGTCCTCGCGCACGGCCCGCTGCAGGGCCGCGCGCTGGCCCAGCAGCACCACGAGGCGGCTGCCGCGGGTGACGCCGGTGTAGAGGAGGTTGCGGCGCAGCATCGGCGCGTGGTCGAGGGTGAGCGGGACCACGACCGCCGGGTACTCGGACCCTTGCGCCTTGTGGATCGTGGTCGCGTAGGCGAGCACGAGCGCGTCGAGCTCGCCGAAGCCGTAACTCACCTCGCGCCCGTCGAAGAGCGCCGTCAGGGTCTCGGCCTCCGGGTCGAGCCTGAGCACCTGCCCGACGTCGCCGTTGTAGACCTCGCGCTCGTAGTCGTTCTGCACCTGCATGATCCGGTCGCCCGGCGAATAGGTCCAGCCGAAGCGCTGCACCCGGGTCTCCCGCGCCGGGTTCAGGGCCGCCTGCAGGGTGAGGTTGAGCGAGCGCACCCCCAATCCGCCGCGGTTCATCGGCGCCAGCACCTGGATGTCGCGCACGGGATCGAGCCCGAAGCGCTTCGGGATCCGCTCGCGCACCAGCGTGACGAGCTTGTGCACGCCCTCCTCCGCGTCGTCGGCTTCGACGAAGTAGAAATCGGAATCCGCCACCGGCTCGAGGTCCGGCACCTCGCCGCGGTTGATCCGGTGGGCGCTCGCCACGATCCGGCTCGCGGCGGCCTGGCGGAACACCTCCGTCAACCGCACCACCGGCACCGCGCCCGAGCCGATGACGTCGGCGAGCACCTGGCCGGCGCCGATCGAGGGCAACTGGTCGACGTCGCCGACGAGGACGAGCCCGGCGCCCTCGGGCAGCGCCCGCACGAGCGCGTGCATGAGGCGCAGGTCCACCATCGAGGTCTCGTCGACCACGAGCCAGTCGCAGTCGAGCGGCCGCGTCGGCCCGCGTCGGAAGCTCTGGTCGAAGCCGTCGACTTCGAGCAGGCGGTGGATCGTGCGCGCCTCCATGCCGGTGCTCTCCGCGAGGCGCTTCGCCGCCCGGCCCGTGGGGGCGCAGAGCGCGACGGTCGCGCCGCGCTCGGCCAGGGCGTGGAGGATGCCGCGCACGAGGGTCGTCTTGCCGACGCCCGGCCCGCCCGTGATCACGATGAGCTTCGTGGCCAGCGCGAGGCGCAGGGCCTCGCGCTGGCCCTCGGCCAGGGTCACGCCCATGGCGGCCTCGGCGCGGTCGATGGCGGCCTCCGTGCCGACCGGCTCCGCCTCGACGGGTTCGAGCGCCATGCGGGCGAGGCGCCGGGCGAGAGCGCGCTCGGCCCCGTGCAGCCCGGCGAGGAAGAGGCAGCGCCGCCCCTCGACCTCGTCGATCACGACCTCGCCGGCCTCGTCCGCGCGGGCGAGCGCCGCGTCGACGAGATCGGTGCCGACGCCGAGGAGCCGCGCCGCGTCGCTCCGCACCACGTCGAGGGGAAGCCCGCAATGGCCCTCGTTCATGGCCTCCACGAGCGAGGCCGTGATCCCGGCCTCGATGCGAAGCGGCGCGGTGCGTCCGACGCCCAACCCCAGGGCCAGCCGGTCCGCGGCCTCGAAGCCGAAGCCGCGGATGTCGCGCACCAGGCGGTAGGGGTTGTCGCGGATCAGCGCGACCGCGTGCGGCCCGTAGCATTTGTGGATGCGCACCACCCGCGCGCCGTCGACGCCGTAGCGGTGCAGGAAGAGCGCGATATCGCGTAAGACCCGCTGCTCCGCGAACGCGCTGGTGATCTGGCGCGCGCGCCAGGGCCCGACGCCCTCGACGCCGCGCAGGCGCTCGGGCTCGCGCTCGATCACCGTGAGGAGCTCCTCGCCGAAGAGGTCGACGAGCTTGCGGGCGAAGACCGGGCCGATGCCGTGCACGAGCCCGGAGCCGAGATATTTCTCCAGCCCGTCGAGGCTGGTGGGCGCCGCGGTCGCGAGGGTCTCGGCGCGGAACTGCACGCCGTAGGCGCGGTCGTTCACCCAGGCGCCGGCGGCTTCCACGGCCTCGCCGGCTGCCACCGCGGGCGCGTTCCCCACCACGGTGACGAGGCCGCGATGGCCGCGCGCCTGGACGCGCAGGACGCAGAAGCCGGTCTCGGGATTGTGGTAGGTGACGCGTTCGATCGCGCCCGCGACCGTGCCGGACTCCAAGCCCGCCGGTATGCCGGTCCCGTCGGTCTGCGCGTCGCCGTAATCGACGGCGAGCTCGCGGGCCTCCAGCGGGTCCCGGCCGGACGGCCCGGGATCCGCGGCGCCGTCCGCCGGGCCGAAGGCGTGGTCCGTCATCGGGGTGATCTCAAGCCTCTGCAGCCTCGTCCGGCAGGTCGAGGGCGTGGTCCGTCATCAGCGGATCGCAGGACTCCGCGGCGCCGAAGGCGTGGTCCGTCATCCGGAAATATCCAAGAAAAGGCCGGCCGCACGAGGGCGCGGCCGGCGGAACCGTTCAGCGATGCGAGGGGCCGCCTACGCGGCCTTCCTGCCGGGCCAGCCGAGCGCCATGAGCTTGGCCTTGGCGTAGTCGCGGACCTCGTCGCGCAAGGCGGGCGAGAGCGCGTTGAGGCTCTTCTGCGTGTCGGCGTGCAGCATGAGGTCGGTGACCGCGTTGATCGACTTCGCCTTGTCGATCTTCTTCTTGAGCGCGGCCTCGATCTCGCTCTCGGCCTCCACGAGCTCGACCCGGGTGGTCTCGGGCGCGGCTTCGACCTGGGCTTCGACGCGGACGTCCGCGCGCGGCTCCGGCGCGGCTGCCTCGCCGCCCGCCGGACGGCCCTGCCTGAACTCGTCCGCCTCTTCCTCCGAGTAGACGAGGCCGTGGAGCTCGATCAGCTTGAGGATCACCCGGTCCTTGGCGCGCTTCTCGGCCATGGCATAGACATAGGCCGCCTGCTTGCCCGAGACGCGGTAGTTCACGCCGATCAGCGCCTCGCCGATCGACCATTCGACCCGGTCGCCCATGCGGCCGGTGACCAGGATCACGGCCTCGTCGCGCTCGGCGCGCACGAGGGTCGGCGGGTCGTAGGCGATCTTGGCCTGGGCGGCGATGCGCTCCAGCGCCTTGTGGTAGATCACGGCCTGGCCCTGGACGCGCCAGATGTTGCCGGCCATCGGCTCGCCGAACTTGGCGAGGGTCTCTGCAATCTGCTTGTCGGCACTGCTCATGTTCGCTCGTCCCATCCTGTCGCGGCGGTCTGAAGGCCCTCGCGCAGGAGGGGCGGCAGCACACCTGTTCCTTGTTTGTTCTAGATAGGGATCGGGAGCGTTAAAGTCCAGCAAAACCAAGAGAAAAGTGGCCCCGGAGGGCCGGTTTTCCGGCCCCTGCGACACCTTTTCCCGGGGCCCCAAGGATCGGTCAAGCTTAACCGCCGGAGACGCCCCTGGCCAGCCGCCTTTCGTTTGACGAGATGCTTTGCGTTCTCTATTTGTTCAGGGAAGAGTCATCTCGCGCGAGCTTTGCCGTTTCGGCCGCCCGTCTGCGCCCGACCAGGAACTCTGCCAGGAACCCCGCGATGTCCGTGCACGCGCTCTCCGACCATCCCTCCCGCCGCGGAGCGTCGCGGGGGGCGGCCGCGCGGCGCGGGCGCCGGAAGGGACCGACGGGCGCCCCGACCCGCGACGACCTGCGCGCGGATTTCGTGGCGATCTGCGAGATCGACCCGGCGGTCGAGGCCCTGCAGGCCCCGGACGGGCCGGCCGCCTTCACGGTCGGGGACGAGACGGTCGAGCATCTCCCGGATTTCGAGATCGTGCGCGACGGCGTCGCCATGCTCGTCGACGTGGTCCCGGATTCCGACCTGATCCGGCATCCCCTGCGCACCGCGCTCGTGGGCGGCGCGGTCGCGGAGGACGGGCGGCCGCTCGTGGTCGAGACCACCTCCTCGATCCGCGCCGAGCCGCGCTACACCACGGTCCGCCTCGTGCACGAATGCCGCCGCACGCCGGTCTCGGCCGGCGACCGGGTGCGCATCCTGCATCACCTGAGCGAGACCGGCACCGCGCCGCTGATCGAATGCGCCGGCGTAGTCCAGAACACCCGCGACGGCGTCGCCGCCGTGCTCGCGCTCGCGGTCGAGGGCCTCGTGACGATCGACATCGACCGTCCCATCCTGCCCGAGACGGCCGTGCGCCGGCGCAAGCTCGCCGATCCGGAGTTCTGAGGCGAGCGGGATCCCCTCTCCCCTTTAGCGGGAGAGAGCCTGCCCTCGGGCTCTGACCTGAGGGGTGGCCTCGCGAAGCGGGTCGGGAGAAGGGCTGTCAGACGTCGAGCGCCCAGCCGCAGAACGGAGCCTCTCCCTCCCTTCAGGGGAGGGCGACGCGGCGGAAGCCGCGCGGGGTGGGGTGTTCGCCGCCAGGCGAGTTCTTGGCCCGGCATCGCCGGATGCGCTGCGCGCAACACCCCGCCCGCCCTTCGGGCACCCTCCCCTGAAGGGAGGGAGAAGGGGGCGGCAGCGGAGCGATCGCGGTTGGCAAGCGCGGCCCCTCTCCCGGCTCGCTCCGCTCGCCACCCTCACCCGCTAAAGCGGGAGGGAAACGCGGCCCTCACCTCTGCCCGTAGCGCCGCGTCAGGTGGCGGATGTAGGGCTCCACCTCCAGCCCCCGCCCGGTCGCCCGCGCCAGGATCCCGTCGCGCCCGAAGCGGCGGCCGTGCTGCCAGACATGGGTCTTCAGCCAGGCGTGGAGCGGAGCGTAGTCGCCGCGGCCGAACCCCGTCGCGATCCCCTCGTCGCCCAAGGCGGTCTCGAAGAGCTGGGCGCCCATCACGTTGCCGATCGTGTAGGTGCAGAACGAGCCGAACATGCCCGACGACCAGTGGATGTCCTGCAGGCAGCCATCGGCGTCGCCGGGCGGGGCGAGGCCGAGGTCGCGCCGCATGGCGGCGTTCCAGGCCTCCGGGATGTCGGCGACCTTGAGCGTGCCCGCGATGAGATCGGCCTCGATCTCGACCCGCAGCATGATGTGGAGATCGTAGGTGAGCTCGTCCGCGTCCGTGCGGACGAGGCCCGGGCGCACCGCGGTGACGGCGCGGTGGAAGGCGGCCGCGTCCACGTCGTCCAAGGAGGGCGCGAAGGTCTCGCGCAGGTCGGCGAAATGCAGGTCCCAGAAGGCGCGGGAGCGGCCGACATGGTTCTCCCACAGGCGCGACTGCGATTCGTGCGCCCCGAAGCTCGTGCCCCCGACCGCGTAGAGCTGCTTGAGGTCGGTGGCGAGCGCGGTGCGGGTGTAGGCCGGATCGACGTTCTGCTCGTAGAGGCCGTGGCCGACCTCGTGGAAGGCGCCGAAGATCGCCGGCGGCGCGAAGGTCTCGGCCCGGCGCATGGTGATGCGCACGTCGTGGCGGGTGAACGAGATCTCGAACGGGTGGACCGTGAAGTCGAGCCGTCCGCGGGCGAAGTCGTAGCCGAATTTTTCCCCGATCCGCTCGCCGAAGCGGCGCTGGCCTTCCGCCGGAAAGGGCCGGTGCATGAAGTCGGTGCGCGGCGCCCTCTTCGCCTCCGCGGCCATGCGGATGTCGCGCAGGGCCGGGCGCAATCGGTCGAACAGGGCGCGGACGCTCGCGGTGGTCTCGCCGGGCTCGTAGAGGGAGAGAAGCGCGTCGTAGGGGTGATCGGCATGGCCGATGGCGTCGGCATAGGCGCGCTGGAGGTCGATCGTCGCGGCGAGATGCGGCGCGAAGATCGTGAAATCGTTCGACTTGCGCGCCTCGATCCAGGCCGCGTTGGCGCGCGGGCGCAGCTCCGCCTTCGCCCGGATGAGCTGCGCCGGGATGCGGCCGTGGAACGCCACCGCGTCCCGCACCGCCGCGACCTCGCGGCAGGCCGCGTCGTCCCCGGGCGCGCTCTGCACCGCCGTCTCGGCGGCATCGAGCGCCCGGAGGGTCGCG
The DNA here is from genome assembly GCA_036263675.1 of Microvirga sp. Taxonomy (GTDB): domain Bacteria; phylum Pseudomonadota; class Alphaproteobacteria; order Rhizobiales; family Beijerinckiaceae; genus Microvirga. The sequence continues at coordinate 17,903 of DATAGO010000056.1, forward strand.
GGCGCGAGCAGGCGCTCCCGCGCACTCTCCATGAGGGTCGCGATCTGGTGGCCGCGCGCCTCGACGCCGCCGCTGGGCATCACGGTGCGGGAATCCCACACGAGGAGCGAGGCCGCGCAGAGCAGGTCGTTGACCGCGCCGATCTCGCGGCGCAGCGCTTCAAGGCTCATCCAAACCTCCAGAAGATATCAGGCGGCCGCGTCCAGGCCGACGCCGCCGGTGTAGAGGTGGCACGCCGTCGGGCGCTCGGCCGAGCCGGGGATCAGCGGCGGCACCTCGCGCGGGCAGCGCGGGCCCGCATGCGGGCACCGGGTGTGGAAGGGGCAGCCGGGCGGGGGCGCGAGCGGCGAGGGGATCTCGCCGGCGATCGGCCGGAACTCGGCGAGGTCCGCCTCCTCGGTGACGAGGCGCGGCACGGAGGCCAGGAGCGCCTGGGTGTAGGGGTGTTGCGGGCGCTCGTAGAGCGCCACCGTCTCGCCAATCTCGACGATGCGGCCGAGATACATGATCGCGACCCGGTCCGAGATGTGCCGCACCACGCCGAGGTCGTGCGAGATGAAGAGGTAGGTCAGGCCGAGCTCGCGCCGGAGCTTCAGGAGCAGGTTGATGATCTGGGCCTGGATCGACACGTCGAGGGAGGCCACCGGCTCGTCGCAGACGATCACGTCCGGCTGCATGGCGAGCGCGCGGGCGATGGCGATGCGCTGGCGCTGGCCGCCGGAGAACTGGTGCGGGTAGCGCTCCGCGAAGGCCGGATCGAGGCCGACGAGATCGAGCCATTCGGCGACGTAAGCCTTCGCCTTGGCCCGCGGGACGAGGCCGTGGGCGATCGGGCCCTCCATCAGGGTGTCGCCGACCTTGATGCGCGGGTTGAGCGAGGCGAAGGGGTCCTGGAACACGGTCTGGACCCGGGTCGTGAGCTTGGTGCCGGATTCCGACATCATTGGCCGGCCGTCGAGGCGCACGGTGCCGGCGGTCGGGCGCATGATGCCGGCCGCGATCCTCCCCAGGGTCGATTTCCCGCAGCCCGATTCGCCGACGAGCCCGAGGGTCTCGCCCTTGGCGATGCCGAGCGTCACCGCGCGCACCGCCTGCACGCTGCGCGTCTCCACGTCGCCGCCGAGCTTCGCGGCGATGCGGTCGCCGAGCGTCAGCTTCGGGTCGAAGCGCTTGGAGACGTCGACGAGATCGAGGATCGGCGGGGTCATGGCGCATGTTCCATGAATGCCCCAGGCGCGCCCGCTCTCCCTTTGGCGAGGAGAAGCGTCAGCCGGACAGAACGCGCCGCGGCCCCCCCTCCCCTCAGGGGAGGGTGGACGCCGTCAGGCGGCCGGGTGGGGTGTTCGCCGAAGGCGAGCTCTTGCTCCAGCCTTGCAGGATTCGCTTCGCGCAACACCCCACCCCGCGCGGCTTCGCCGCGTCGCCCTCCCCTGAGGGGAGGGAGGTGGGATCCGGCGCCGTCGCGTTTCATCGGAGACATCATGCCGCGAGCCCCGCCGGGTTGTGGCAGCGCAGCGCGCCGGCCTCGTCCGTGACGGTCTCGGGCGCGGTGCGGCAGGCCTCGGTGGCGAAGGCACAGCGGGGCGCGAAGGCGCAGGCCGCGCCGAGCCGCAGCAGCGAGGGCGTCGAGCCCGGGATCTGGGGCAGGTCGACTCCGCGCGGGTTGCGGCTCGGAACGGAATCGAGGAGGCCGCGGGTGTAGGGGTGGCGCGGGTTCTTCAGGATGGCCCGCGTGGGGCCCGCCTCCACCATCTTGCCGGCATACATCACCATGATGTGGTCGGCGAGGCTCGACACGGTGGCGAGGTCGTGGGTGATCCAGATCATCGCGGTGTCGGAGCGGCGGACCAGTTCCCGCATCTCGTGGATGATCTGGGCCTGGACCGAGACGTCCAGCGCCGTGGTGGGCTCGTCCGCGACGATGAGCGCCGGGCGGTGCAGCAGCGCGATCGCGATCGCGACCCGCTGGCGCATGCCCCCCGAAAGCTGGTGCGGGTAGGCCTTGACCCGCGAGGGCGGGTCCGGGATGCCGACCTTGGCCAGCGTCTCGATCATCAGCGCGCGCGCGGCGCGGCCCGACAGGCGCTCGTGCGCCTGCACGGCGAGGAGCATCTGGTCGCCGATGGTGAGCACCGGGTTGAGCGTCGCGGTGGCGTCCTGGAACACCATGGAGATCCGCCGGCCGCGGATCGCCTTCATCTGGTCGGGGGAGAGCTTCGTGAGATCGCGGCCCTCGAAGCGGATCGCGCCGCGCACGATCCGGCCCGGCGGATCGACCAGGCCGAGGATCGAGTAGCCCGTCACCGACTTGCCCGAGCCCGACTCGCCGACGAGCCCGAGCACCTCGCCGCGGCGCAGCGCGAACGACACCCCGTCGACCGCCTTCACGACGCCCGCGCGGGTGAAGAAATGGGTGGCGAGATCCTCGACTTCGAGGAGCGGAGCGGCCGGCTGCGTCATCGCTTCAGCCTCGGCCCGGAGGGGTCGCGGATCACCGTGAGGAGGCTCATCGCTTCAGCCTCGGATCGGAGGGGTCGCGGATCACGGGGGAGCGGCTCATCGCTTCAGCCTCGGATTGAACTGGTCGCGGATCTGGTCGCCGACGAGGTTGATGGCGACGATCAGGACGATCAGCGCGACGCCGGGATAGACCGAGATCCAGTAGCGGCCCGACATCATGTACTGGAAGCCGTTGGCGATCAGCATGCCGAGCGACGGCTCGGTCACGGGCAGGCCGAGCCCGAGGAACGACAGGGTCGCCTCGAGCGAGATCGAGCTCGCGATCTGCACCGTCGCGACGACGATGAGCGGCGGCATCACGTTCGGCAGGATGTGGCGGAAGACGAGGCGGGCGCCGCTCAACGGCACCGCGAGCGCGGCCTCGACATAGTCCTTGCGCCGCTCGGCCGAGGCCGCGCCGTAGGCCGTGCGCGCGAAATAGGCGTATTGCGCGGCGACGAGCGCCGCCGTGAGCTGCGTCTTGCCTTGCCCCAACAGCGCCACGAGCACGAGCGCGAGCAGGATCGCCGGGAAGGAGAGCTGCAGGTCAACGACGCGCATGATCGCGGTCTCGATCTTGCCGCCCGCATAGGCCGCCACGATCCCGAGCGTGGTGCCGATCACGAGCGCCGTGAGGCCCGCCATCAGGCCCATCTGGATCGAGATGCGCAAGCCGTAGAGGATCGCGGAGAGGAGGTCGCGCCCGCTGGCATCGGTGCCGAGCCAGTGGGTGTAGCCGTTCGAGCCCACGTAGCCCGGCGGGCGGCGCGCGTCGCGAAGCGTGAGGTTGCCGATGTCGTAGGGGTCCTGCGGCGTGATCCAGGGCGCGAGCGCGGCGACCGCCACGATGGCGACCACGACGCCGAGCGCCGCGAGCGCGATCCGGTTCTCGCGAAACTCGGCCCAGGCCGCGCGCCAGGGCGAGACGGGCGCCGGCGCCGGCGCCGGGGCCGGCGGCGCGGTGCCGCGGCTCTCGTCCTCGACCTCCACGGGCACGATGGGCGCGTCAGTCGGAGCGCTGCTCATGCGCGTGCTCCTGTCCGCTCTCGTGAGGCGGGGGATAGGGGGCGGTCGCTCATGCCTTCGCTCCCGGCCGCAAGCGCGGGTCGAGGAGGGCGTAGACGAGGTCCACGACCACGTTGATGGTGACGAAGAGCGCCGCGACGAGCACGAGATAGGCGACCATCACGGGCCGGTCGAGGGAGTTGATGGCGTCGATGATGAGCTTGCCGACGCCGGGCCAGGAGAAGATCGTCTCGGTCACGACCGCGAAGGCGAGCGTCGAGCCGAATTCGAGCCCGAACACGGTGACGATCGGGATCGAGATCAGCTTCAGGACGTGCCGGCGCAGGATCGTGGCCTCCGAGATCCCGGCCGCGCGCGCGAACTTCACCGTGTCGGTGAGCATCACCTCGCGGGTGCCCGCGCGGGCGAGCCGGATCATCATCGCGAACTTGAACAGCGAGAGGTTCAAGGCCGGCAGGGCGAGGTGCTTCCAGCCCTCCAGCGTCAGGAAGCTCCATTGGATGCCGAAGAGCTCGCGCGTCGGGCCGCGGCTCCCCGCCGGCAGCCAGCCGAGCTGCACCGCGAAGGTGAGGATCAGGATGAGGCCGATCCAGAAGGTCGGCACCGAGAAGCCGAGGATCGAGACCGCCAGGATGGTCTTGGAGACCGGGCTGTCCGGCCGGTAGCCGGCATAGATCCCGAGCGGCACGCCGATCAGCGTCGCGGCCAGCACCGCGATCAGCGTCAGTTCGAGCGTGGCGGGAAGCCGGCTGAGGATGAGGTCGATGACCGGCATCCCGAACAGGAACGAGCGGCCGAGGTCGCCGCGCAGGAGATTGCCGAGGAAGACGAAGTACTGCTCCCACAGCGGCCGGTCGAGGCCGTAGCGGGCGATCGCCTGGGCGCGGATGTCCTGGGTGGCGTCGGGCGAGATGATGACGTCGATCGGGTTGCCGATCGCGTAGACGCCCACGAACACGAGCGCCGACATGGCGAGCATCACGAGCGCCGCCTGCAGGATCCGCTGGATGATGAAACCGAGCATGGGCTCCTGAAACAATCAGAATTGGGGCCGGTCCGATCCGGGGCGGATCGCCACAGGGTGCGGTTCGCACCCCACCCCGTCAGGGGGCGGTGCCGGCAGGGCAGGAGACCCACTTCCCTCCCCCCGCTTGCGGCGGGGAGGGGTAGGGGTGGGGGGTGCTGGGGAAGTGCTGAGCGTGTCCAGCCCGGCACACGGGCCGCGGCACCGCCCCCCACCCTTAGTCCCTCCCCGCCGCAAGCGGGGGGAGGGAGACGTGGTGCCTCCAATCTCACTGGGCGTCCATCCCACCCGCCCCTGCGGAGCATGCTCCCTTGGCAGGGAGGGATGAGCGAGCCCCTACTTCGCCGGCGCGATGTCCATCGCCAGCGTGTCCTCGTCGACGCGGGTGCGCAGCATCTGGACCTTGTCCTTGCGCAGGGTCCAGGCCGACGACACCGCGGCGAGCGGGATCAGGGGCCGGTCCTTGGCGGTGAGCTCGCCGGCCTGCTCGAGGTAGGAGCGGCGCTTGGCCTCGTCCATCTCGACCGCGGCGGCCTGGAGCAGCTTGTCCATCTCGGGGTTGACGTAGTTGCGCCAGTTGAACGCGCCGAGCTTGAGCTGCGGGCTGTTCGAGTGCACGAGCGACGAGAGGGTGTAGTTCGCCTCGCCCGTGAGCGTGCCCCAGCCCGACATCACCATGGAGAGGTCGCCGCGCGTGCGGGCCGGGAACAGCACGGCGCCGGGCTGCGCGTTCGCCTGCACGTCGACGCCGATGCGGGCCAGCATCTGGCTCACCGCCGCGCCCACCGCGCCGTCGCCCGGCAGGCGGTCGTTGGTGAAGCTGAACGTCACCTTGAAGCCGTTCGGGAAGCCAGCCTGGGCCAGGAGTTCCTTGGCGCGGTTCACGTTCGGCTTCGTGACCTCGAGCTTCTTGCTGTAGCCGAAGATGTTCGGCGTCACGAGCTGGCTCTGCGGCTTGCCCAATCCCTCCATGGCGATCTCGGCGAGCGCCTCGCGGTCGATCGCGAGGTCGAAAGCCTCGCGCACGCGGCCGTCCTTGAACGGGTTCGAGGGCAGGGGCGAGCCGTCCTTGGACGAGATCTGCGGCGGCTTATCGCGCTGGTCGAACTCGACGTAGAACACGTAGACGGTGTCGCCCTTCACGACCTTCAGGGCCCCGTCGCGCTCCAGCGTCGGCACGTCCGCGGCGGGCGTGCGCACGATCATGTCGACCTGGCCGGCGCGAAGCTGCGCCACGCGCCCGGCGTCGTTCGGGATCTCCTTCCGCACCACGCGCTGCCAGGGCTGCTTGTCGCCCCAGTAGCCGTCGAAACGCTCGATCACGAAGGCGTCCTTCGGGGTCCAGGACACGAACTTGTAGGGTCCGGTGCCGATCGCGGCCTTGCCGGTGTTGAAGGCCTCGTTGGCGTTGTCCTTGGTGAGGCCGGCGGCCGCCTTCGACGACACGATGAAGAGGCGGATGAAGTCGTTGGGCAGCGTCGGCGAGGGGCCGTCGGTCACGATGTGGACCGTGTGCGGGTCGACGACCTTGGTCTCCTTGACCCGGCGCACGTAGATCATGGTCGGGTTGGGGCCCGAGACGATCGGGATGCGCTCGATCGAGAACTTCACGTCCTCGGCCGTGAAGTCGGAGCCGTCGTGGAATTTCACGCCCTTGCGGAGCTTGAACTCCCAGGTGGTGGCGTCGAGGGGCTTCCAGCTCTCGGCGAGGCGGGGCTCGAGCTGGAGCTTGTCGCCCGACCACACCAGGGTGTCGAACACGTGCTTGAGGGCTTCCGCATGGGTTCCGGACGCCGTGTAGTGCGGGTCGACCGATTCCGGCCCCGCGCGGGTGCCGATGGTGAGCGTCTGGGCGAGCGCCGGCACGGCGGCGCCGAGGAGCGCGAGCGCCGTCGCGGAGGCGAGGAGCGAACGTTGGATCATGGGCTGCATGGAGGGTCCCCTTAACGGATCTCTGGCGGGCCGCCCGCTCCGCGATCGGCGAGCGCTGAGGGCTCGTCCTCGGTCAAGTCAGTTCACGGCCGTCCGGGGCAGGTTGACCAGGGCTCCCCGGGCTGTCAAGTTCCATATGGAACTAGTTGAGCCCGGTCCCCCTCGTGCCGTCCGCCCCCCGCCTTGCAAGTCCCGTGCCCGTCCGCCCCGAGGGTTCCGACCGCCCGGACGTCGGCCCTCCCGTGCCCGGCCGTCCCGAAAGCTTCGAGCGTCCGGACATCGACCCGGTGACGGCGGCGCGCCTGTGGGACAATCCGTGCTGGTTCGCGTTCCGGTTCAACTACATCGCCTTGCGCTACAACATCCCGCTCTACGGCTGGGTCGAGCGGGAATACGGCCTGCCGCGGCCGGAATACGTGGTGGTGTATTCGCTGGGCCTGCGCGACGGCGTCACGGCGCGCGACATCAGCGTCTCCTACGGCTTCCCGAAGAACTCGCTCAGCCGCGCCATCAATGCTCTCGAGCGCAAAGGTCTCGTGCGCCGCACGCTGCATCCGAACGACCGGCGCAGCTACCTCGTGCACCTCACGGCCGCGGGGCGGCGCCTGTTCGACGAGACCCTGCCGCGCTTCGTCGGCCTCCAGGACGAGATGCTGCGGGTGCTCTCGGCGCAGGAGCGCGAGACGCTCTCCGTGCTCCTCGCCCGGGTCGTGCTCGGCACCTTCGAGGCGCGGGCCCTGGACGACCTGCCGCCTGCCGCGGAACCGGCGCCCGTGCCGCGGCGCAGGGCGTCCTGATCCGCGACGCGGGCGGGATCCGCACCGGACACCGACATCGAGCGAGGCCTTCCACGACATGGCAGCAAGCGAACCCATCCTGCTCCCCGGCACCTGATCCCCGACAGCGAGGCCCCGAAACCCCATGGCAGCACGCGAACCCATCCTGCTCATCCACGGCGGCGCCGGCGCCATCGCGAAGGGCGAGGCGAGCCCGGAGCGCGAGGCCGCGATCCGCGAGGCCCTGCGCTCGTCCCTGCGCTCCGGCTACCGGGTGCTGGAGCGCGGCGGCTCCTCGCTCGACGCCGTCGAGGCGGCGGTGCGCTCCATGGAGGACAGCCCCTATTTCAACGCCGGCCGCGGCGCGGCGCTCACCAGCGAGGGCACGATCGAGCACGACGCCTCGATCATGGACGGCGCGACGCGGGACGCGGGCGCGGTCTCCGGGGTCGGGCGCCTGCGCAACCCGGTCCAGGTCGCGCGCGCCGTCATGGAGCGCACCCCCCACGTGATGCTGACGGGCGCCGGCGCGGAGCTGTTCGCGCGCCAGCAGGGCCTGCCGATGGCGGCGCAATGGTACTTCTTCACGCCCGAGCGCCTCGAGGCGCTGGAGCGCGTGCAGGCGTCCAAGCGCGGCAAGGCCGAGACGACCGAGCGCGACCGCCACGGCACTGTCGGGGCGGTCGCGCTCGACGCATCGGGGCGGCTCGCCGCCGCGACCTCGACGGGGGGGTATGCCGACAAGATGCCGGGCCGGGTCGGCGACAGCCCGATCATCGGCGCGGGCAACTACGCGGACGAACGCGTGGCGGTCTCGGGCACGGGCCACGGCGAGAGCTTCATCAAGATGGCGCTCGCCCACCGTCTCTCCTGCCTGATGGAGCTTGCGGACCTGCCCCTCGACGCCGCCGCGACGCGCACGCTGGCCGAACTCGGTGCCATCGGGGGCACCGGCGGCTTCATCGCGGTCGACGCGGAGGGCAACGCAGTGCTCCCCTTCAACACGCCCGGCATGTACCGCGGCATTGCCCGCGGCGGCCGCGTCAGCGCCGCGATCTTCGGCGACGATGTGCTCGATGCGTGAGGCGCTCCGATGTCATCCCCGGCCGGAGCCCGGCAGGGCGCAGGGGAAGGGGATCCAGCATAGTAACTTGCTGCGAAGCAGCACCTTATGTCAGCACCACAAGGCGCCGCTTCGCGGCAGCTTCATTGTGCTGGATCCCCTTCCCCTGCGCGCTCACGCGCTCCGGCCGGGGATGACGCTGTGCCCTTCCCCTCCAGCCGCTTCGCGGCTTCCGGCCGGGGATGACTCCGAGGCGGCCCATCGTTCCCCAAACCCGCGACACCCATGAGAAACCCATGCGCATCACCGAGATGAACTGGATGCAGGTCGAGGCCTATCTCAAGGCCGACGACCGCTGCATCGTCCCGATCGGCTCCACGGAGCAGCACGGCTACCTCTCGCTCGGGGTCGACCTGATCCTGGCCGAGCGGGTCGCGGTCGAGGCGGCCGAGCCGCTGGGCGTGCCGGTCTTCCCCGTGATGCCCTACGGGATCGCGCCCTATTTCGCGAACTATCCCGGCACGATCACGCTCAAGGTCGAGACCCTGCTCGCGGTGGCGCGCGACGTGATCGCCTCGGTGTACCGCTCCGGCTTCCGGCGCGTCCTCATCGTCAACGGGCACGGCGGCAACCAGCCCGTGGCGGCGCTCGCCGCCGACATGATGATCGATTGCCCCGACCTCTCGGTGAAGTTCCACAGCTGGTGGAACGCGCCGCGGGCGTGGGCCAAGGTGCAGGCGATCGATCCGAGCGGCTCGCACGCCAACTGGATGGAGAACTTCCCCTGGACGCGGCTCGCGAGCATCGCGCTGCCGCCTGAGCCGAAGGGCTCCTTCGACCGCGAGCTCATGCGCGCCTCGCCTCCGGCGGGCGTGCGCGAGATCCTCGGCGACGGCGCGTTCGGGGGCGACTACCAGAAGCCCGACGACGTCATGCTCGACCTCTGGCGCACCGGCGTCGAGGAAACCCGCTCGCTCCTGGAGGGACCGTGGCCGCGATGAGCGCCACGATGCCGAGGGGACGGCTACGCCTGGAGGGACCATGGCCGCGGTGACATCACAATCCGGCGCCGGCGGCGTCACGGACGGACCGATCCTGATCTGGGGCGCGGGCGCGATCGGCGGCACGCTCGGGGCCTATTGGGCGCGGGCCGGCCACGACGTGCTCCTCGTCGACCAGGCCGCCGACCACGTGGAGGCCATGAACCGGGACGGGCTCGCCATCGAGGGCCCCGTGGAGGAGTTCCGCCAGGCCGTGCGCGCGGTGACGCCGGACCGGGTGCAGGGCACCTATGAGCGCATCGTGCTCGCCGTGAAGGCGCACCACACCGAGGACGCGACGCGGGGGCTCCTGCCGCATCTGGCCGAGAACGGCTACGTGCTCTCGGCCCAGAACGGGCTGAACGAGATCGCGATCGGCCGGCTCGCGGGCGAGCGCCGGGTGATGGGCTGCTTCGTGAATTTCGGCGCCGACTATCTCGCGCCCGGCCGGATCCTGCGCGGCAACCGCGCCGCGGTCGTGGTGGGCGAGCTCGACGGCGCCATCACCCCGCGCGTCATGGCGATGCACGGGCTCCTGAAGGCGTTCGAGCCCGATGCGGTGCTGACCCGGGACATCTGGTCCTATCTCTGGGGCAAGCTCGGCTACGGCGCGCTGCTGTTCGCGACGGCGCTCACCAACGAATCCATCGCCGACGCGCTGGCCTCCGAACGGCACCGGCCGGTCTACCGCCAGCTCGGCGAGGAGGTCATGCGCGTCGCGGCGGCACGCGGCGTGAAGCCCCAAGGCTTCAACGGCTTCGACCCGGCCGCCTTCGCGCCCGGCGCCGACGCGGCGGCGCTCAAGGGTTCCATCGACGCCATGGTGGCGTTCAACCGCGGTTCGGCCAAGAGCCATTCCGGCATCTGGCGCGACCTGGCGGTGCGCAAGCGCCGCACGGAGGTGGACGCGCAGATCGGCATTATCGCCGAGATCGGCGCCGGGCTCGGCATCCCGACGCCGGCGCTCACGCGCATGGTCGGCCTGATCCACGACATCGAGGACGGACGCCGGCCGCTCGACTGGTCCACGTTGGACGAGATGCTGACATGACGGGCAGCGAGCCGTCCGCCCGACTGGTCCAACCCTCGACGGGATGCTGAAATGACCGACGAATTCGCAGGCCAGGTCGTGGTCGTCACCGGCGCCGCCCAGGGCATCGGCCGCGCCATCGTGCGGGACTTCGCGGGCGCCCGGGTCTGGGCGCTCGACATCGACGCGGTGGCGCTGGAAGGCTTGCGCGATCAGGACGGCGTGACGCCGCACGCCCTCGACGTCAGCGACGAGGCGGCGGTGGAGGCCTGCATCGCTGCGATCCTCTCGGCCCACGGGCGCATCGACGTGCTCGTCCATTGCGCCGGCGGCGTGCGCGGCCAGGTCGGGCGCCCGATCGAGACCGTGCCGGAATCCGACTGGCACGCCATCTTCGCGGTCAACGCCACCGGCGCCTTCCTGCTGGCGAAGCACGTGGCGCCCGCGATGAAGCGGCAGGGCCATGGGCGCATCGTCACGATCTCGTCCGGGGCGGGGCTTCGGCCGAGCCTCACCGGGATCCAGGCCTATGCGGCCGCCAAGCACGCGCTGGTGGGCCTGACCAAGCAGCTCGCGCACGAGCTCGGGCCGCACGGGGTGACCGTGAACTCGGTCGCGCCGGGCTTCGTGCGCTCGAACCCCGCGACCGAGCGGCAATGGGAATCGTACGGCCCGGAGGGCCAGCGCCGCCTCGTCGAGGGCGTGTTCACCCGCCGCCTCGGCACGCCGGAGGACATCGCCTGGGCGGTGCGCTTCTTCGCGGCCGAGCGCTCAGGCTGGATCACGGGGCAGATCCTGTCGGTCGACGGCGGGCGGGCGTGAACGTCGACGACGATCATGAGGCAGGTGCTGTCGGTGGATGACCGGCGGGCGTGAACGTCGACGATGATCACGGGACAGGTGCTCCCGGTCGACGGCGGAGGGGCTTCAGCGACCCGAAGCCTTGAAGTGTCGAGGTGATCCGGCGCACCCTCGCGATGTCGCCACTTCGGGGAGACCGCGTGACCTATCTCGGCATCGACGTCGGCACCTCCGCGATCAAGGCCGTGCTCGTCGACGAGGCGCAGGCCGTCCTCGCCGAGGCCGCGGCGCCCCTCGACGTGCAGCGCCCGCACCCGCTCTGGTCCGAGCAGGACCCGGAGGCCTGGTGGCAGGCGGTCGAAGGCGCGGTCGCTCGGATCCGCAGCGATGCGCCGCAAGCCTTCCGCGCCGTGCGGGCCATCGGCCTGTCGGGCCAGATGCACGGAGCCGTGCTCCTCGGCGCGGACGACCGCTGTTTACGCCCTGCGATCCTGTGGAACGACGGCCGGTCGCACGCCGAGGCCGAGGCCCTGAACCGGGACCACCCGGATCTGGCCCGGATCACCGGCGTCATCGCCATGCCGGGCTTCACGGCCCCGAAGCTCGCCTGGCTCAAGGACCACGAGCCCGCGACCTTCAAGGGCCTCCGCACGGTGCTGCTCCCGAAGGATTACGTCGCCTTGCGCCTCACGGGCGAGCGCGTCACCGAGATGTCGGACGCCGCCGGGACCTGGTGGCTCGACGAGGCCGCGCGGGACTGGTCGGACGCGGCGCTTCACGCCACGGGCCTGGAGCGGCGCCACATGCCGCGCCTCGTCGAGGGCTCGCAGCCGGCCGGCACCCTGCGGCCCGACATCGCCCGGGCCTGGGGCCTTGCACCCGGCATCGTGGTCGCGGGCGGGGCGGGCGACGCGGCGGCGGGCGGGGTCGGCCTGGGCGCGCTCCGGGACGGCGCCGCCTTCCTGTCGCTCGGCACCTCGGGCCAGCTCTTCGTCACCACCGCGCAGTACCGCCCCGCGCCCGAAACGTTCGTCCACGCCTTCGCGCACGCGGTGCCGGGGCGCTGGTTCCAGATGGCCGCGATGCTGAACGGGGCAAGCGTCATGGCCTTCGCGGCCGACCTCCTGGGCCAGCCGATCGCGAGCCTCCTCGCCGAAACCGAAGCGGCCTTCCGCGGTCCCTCCGGTCTCCTGATGCTCCCCTACCTCACCGGCGAGCGCACGCCCCACAACGACCCGCATGCGCGCGGCGCAATCGTCGGCCTGACGCCGGGGACGTCCCGCACCGATCTCATGCAGGCCGCGCTCGAAGGCATCGCCTTCAGCTTCGCGGACGCGAAGCGCAGCCTGGAGCGATCCGGCACCCGCATCGGAGAGGCCGGCGTGATCGGCGGCGGGGCGCGAAGCCGGCTCCTCGTGCGCATCCTCGCAAGCGTGCTCGGGATCCCGCTCGTCCTCTATCGCGGCGCCGACAAGGGCCCCGCCTTCGGCGCGGCGCGGCTGGCGCGGCTCAGCCATACAGGCGAACCGGTCGAGGCGGTCTGCACCCTGCCGCCGGTCCTCGACGTCACGGAGCCCGACGCGGATCTCGCCGGAGCCTATGCGGGCCGGCTCGACGCCTTCCGCCGCCTCTATCTCGCCCTCAAGCCCGAGTTTCCCCGGATCGCAGCCCACGCCACGGCGTCGTGACGGGCGGCTGCCGCAGGATTGCGGCCGGCTCCGCTTCGCATGCGTCGATTCGGACGCGCCTGGGCCGTTCCCGCGGGATCGCGGTTGGCTCCGCCGCATCGCGCGCGTAGACCCGTGTCCGCTCTGGGGCTGTCGGGAGATTCGGCATGATCGTGGTCTGCGGCGAGGCGCTGATCGATCTCTTCGTCGGCCGGCCCGAGCCCGACGGCATCGCGACCGAGGCCGTGGCGGGCGGCTCGCCCTTCAATCTCGCGCTCGGGCTCGCCCGGCTCGGCACCCCGTCGCTGTTCCTCTCGACCCTGTCGCGCGACGCCTTCGGCGACTTCCTGCTCCGGCGCCTGGAGGAATCCCGCGTCGACACCCGCTTCATCCGGCGCGTCCCCGAGAGCACCACGCTCAGCGTCGTCGCGACCGCGGCGGACGGGCAGCCGCACTACACCTTCCACGCCGAGGGCGCCGACCGGGCGCTCGCCCCCGCCGACCTCCCGGACCTCCCCGCGGACGTGCAGGCCATCGCGGCCGGCTCCTATGCCCTCGGGGTCGAGCCGGTCGCCTCCGCGATCGAGGCCCTCCTGCGGCGCGAGCGGGGACGCCGGGTCGTGTCGCTCGATCCCAACATCCGCCCCCGCGTCCTCGGCGACGTCGCGGCCTTCAGGCCCCGCTTCGAGGCGCTCGTCGCCGCCGCCACGATCGTCAAGGCGAGCACGGAGGACATCGAACTCCTCTACGGCGGCGCCGATCCCGCCGAGGTGGCGCGGGGCTGGCTCGCGCAGGGCCCCGCCCTCGTGGTGGTGACGGCGGGTGCCGCGGGCGCGACGGCGTATTTCGGTCAGCGTCAGCTCTTCCGGGCCGGGCTCGCCGTCGCGGTCGTCGACACGGTGGGCGCGGGCGACACCTTCCACGCCGCGCTCCTCGCGCATTTTTCTCAAAGCGGGATGCTCTCCGTCGAGCGCCTGGCGCGACTCGGCGAGGGGGAGGTTGCCGCCGCTCTCGACGCCGCGACCTTGGCCGCCGCCGTGACCTGCACCCGCCGCGGCGCGGACCTTCCCACCCGCGCCGACGTTGACGCGTTCCGCGCCCGCCCGCTTCGATGAAGCCCCCCGGTTGGGAGATGCCTCGATGACCCAAGCCCGGCTTTCAGGCCGTTCCGTCACAACCGCGATTCGGGAGACGGCTCGATGATGCAAGGTCGCCTCGACGGCCGCTTCGTCACAACCGCGATTCGGGAGATGGCGCGATGACCCAAGCCCGCCTCTCAGGCCGTTTCGCCCTCGTGACCGGCGGCTCCCGCGGCATCGGCCGCGCGGTCGCGGAGCGCTTCGCCCGGGAGGGCGCGACGGTGGCGATCGCCCATCGCGGCGATCACGGGGAGTGCGACCGCTCCCTCGACGCGGTGCGCGCGGCCGGCGGCGACCCGAACCGGGGGCATCTCATGATCGAGGCCGATGTGGGCGTGCGCGCCGACGTCGAGCGCATGGTCGCGGAAGCGATCGCCGCCTTCGGGCGGCTCGACATCCTCGTCAACAACGCGGGCTTCCAGGTCGAGGCTCCGAGCGAGAGCGCGGACCCGGACACCATCGAAAAGATTCTCGCCGTGAACCTCCTTGGTGCGGCCTACGGCTCCCAGGCCGCGATCCGCCATTTCCTGTCCCGGCCCGGCGGCGGGGTGATCCTCAATACCTCGAGCGTGCACGAGAGGATCCCGAAGCCGGGCTATCTCGCCTATTCCATGAGCAAGGGCGGCATGGGCAACCTCACCCGCACGCTCGCGCTCGAATTCGCTGACAGGGGCATCCGCGTGAACGCGGTCGGACCGGGCGCGGTGCTGACCTCCATGAACGACGCCTGGCGCAACGACCCGAAGGCGAAGGCGGACGTGGAGCGCCACATCCCCATGCGGCGCGCCGCGATGCCTGAGGAGATCGCCGCCGTCTTCGCCTTCCTGGCCTCGGAGGACGCCGCCTACATCACGGGCCAGACGATCTATGCCGACGGCGGGCTCACCCTCTACGGCGACTTCAAGGAGAACTGGTCGTCCTGACGCGCGGGGCGCGGGAGCGGTCGCCCGCAGGGACCTCGCGGCCCGACCCTGTCCGGTGCAGGATCGGAAGCGTCCGCCCGTGCGGAACCCGCTGCGTCCTGCATCTGCGTCGCGGTCAGAAGCTTCCGCCCGTACGGAACTCGCCGCCGCCGCCCCCGAAGCCCCCGCCGGTCTCGAACCCGCCGCCGCCGCCGATCCAGCCGCCGCCTCCGTCCTGCGGGAAGAAGCCCCCGCCCCCGCTGTCCTGGGGAACGGGAAACGGGAAGGCGCCGCCGCCGCCGAAATCCGAATCCCACGGGCCCGGCCGCCGGTGGTACCCCTGGTTCAGCACCTGCCCCAGCACCGCGCCCTGGATGACGCCGCCCAGGATCCCGCCGAGCACGTTGGAGAGCACCGCCTCGTTGCCGAAGCCGCCATAGGGGCTGTCGTAGCCGCGCTGCCGGAACTGGTCGCGCTGCTGCTCGATCACGGCGCGGCGCTGCACCACCTCCTGCAACTGGCGCCGGATCTGCCCCATCTCCCCCTCGGCCCGGCCGATCCCGATTTCCAGCGCCTCGATGCGCTTCACGATGGCCTCGTCCCGCGGCGTCGGGGTCGCGACGGCCTCGCGGTAGAGGGCCTGGAGGTCCTGCTGGGCGTCCGCGTGGGCCAGCATCTCGATCGCTTCGCGGAAGGGCATGTCGCCCGAAAGCGCCGTGGCGTCATAGGCCCGGTCGAATTCCGCGAGCTCGCGTTGCGCCTCGGCGAGCCGGCCTTCCGCCTCGTCGAGCGCCGCCTTCGCCGCGCGCGCAGCCGTCTCGAGCGGCTCGATCCCGGCCCCGCGCAGGGCTTCGCGCTCGATCGCGCCAAGGCGCTCGCGCTCGGCCTGGATCTCGCCCTTCACGCGATCCGCGTGCTCGCGCAGGCGCAGCGGGATCTCGTTCAGCATGGTGTAGTTCGCCCGCGCCTTGTCGTAGCCCACGAGCCGGGCGACCTTGCGGTCGAAGTAGCGGACAAAGTTCGAGGCGCGGTACTCGCCCGAGCCGAAGCGCCGGCGCCACAAGTACATGAACAGCGGATCGGCCTCGTAGGGCCGGCCCTTCTCGACCCGGTCGGTTTCCGCCTGCAGGGCCTTCTTCTCGGCCTGCTCGGCCGTGCGCGCGACCTCGTCGACCCGGGCGCGCTGTGCCGCCCAGGCGGGATCGACCCGGGTCTTGGCCTCGACCTCGGTCCGGCGGTCCTGGAACGCGTCGAGGGCGCGCTCGAGCGCCGCGGCGCGCTCGTGGCGCAGGGCTTCCGCCTGCTGCACGGCGGCTTCCGCGGCCTGGCGGCGCTGGGTGAGCTGTTCGAGCGCCTGGCGCCGGTCGGCGAGCAGCGCCAGCGCCCGGCGCTCGACCCCGTCGAGCTCCTCGGCGCGTTGGGCCGGCAGCGCGTCGAGCTTGAGGCGGGCGAGCTCGCGGAACGCCTCCATGCGCTCCGCCCGCAGGCGCACGGCCTGCTCGGAGGCCTGGCGCAGGGCCGCGTCGAGGCCGTTCTCGTCCCGGCGCGCCTGGGCGACCGCATGCTCGATCTGGGCGAGGGCGTCGCGTCCCGAGATCATGTCGTCTCCTGGATTGGAGGGATCCGGGCGAGGGCGTCGCGTCCCAAGATCGTCTTCTCCTGGATTGGAGGGATCCGGGCGAGGGCGTCGCATCCCGGGATCATGCCGCCCCCACGCGCCGGACGTCGCGGCAGGTCGCGAGTGGGGGCCATCGTCACCATCTCAGGATCTGTCCGCCGAGCACCGGCACCGTGTAATCGACGGAGAGATGCCCGCGCCGCTTCTCGCCGAGGCGGTTCTGCTGCACGATGCCGTCGTCCTCCTTGTCGCGCCGGACCGCGTTGAACACGTCCTCGGACACCCGCACCCCCCAGCGCGCGGCCTCGGCGGTGCGCCGGTCCTCCTCGCTCGTCACCGGCAGGGTCAGCACCCGCCCGTCGGGGGTGACGGGCTCGACGATCAGATAATAGTTGCGGCCCCGCCCGTTCGGCGGGATGCGCCACACGCCCGTGGGCACGTCGGGCCGCGAGACGACGCGCAAGGTATATTCCCGGCGCAGCTCCGCGCGCAAACCTTCGAGATCGTCCAGCGCCGCGCGCGCCGCATTCGCATCCCGGCGCTGGAGCGCGGCGCGCCCGTCCGCGAGGATCCGGTCGGCGCGCTCGCGGGCGTCCGGCACCTGAGCCTCGCGCAGGACTTCCGCGTGGCCGGCCGTGAGCGCCTGCGGCAGGCGCTGGGTGAGTTCGATTTCCTGCCGCTCCGCCGCGACCCGCGCCTCCTCGGCGCGCTGGCGCTCCGGCAGCACGACGGTCGCGTAATAGGCGCCGGCGCCGATTCCGAGCGCGGCCAGGAGGCCGAGGAACGCCTTCCCGACCCGACCGCGGTTCACCCAGAGCATCGCGAGCGTGCGCGACAGGCCGGGCGCGGGCGGGGTGTAGACGAAGCGGCTCTCTTTCAGCGCCTGCACGCCCTCCTGCAAGACGCGATCCGGCACCGCGATGCCCTGGCCGCGGTAGATCTGGCGCAGGCGCTCCATGAGCTCGGCCTCGCGCCGGCTCTCGTCGAGCTCCCGCGTCACCAGGGTTTCCTGGTGGCGCAGGGTGTCGACGACATCCATGGCGAGCATGAGCTCGTCGAGGTTCTGCGACGGGCGCGGGGGCGTTGCCGGCGCAGGAGCGGCCGGCGCCGCGGATTCAGCCATCTCTCGGCGCTTTCATCGGGAGCGGAGCCTGAGGTCCGGGGCGCATCAGGTCTTGGCCGGAGCCGGCAGCGCCTGGCCTTCCGCCACGAGGCGGGCGATGCGGCGCTTGCCCTCCTCGACCGCGTCGCGGATCTCGGCCGAGTTCTTGGTCGAGAGCTGGCGCATCTCGGTCACGATCTCGAGCGAGCGCTCCTGGAAGGTGATCACGGAATCGACGAGCCGCTTGACCGCGTCGGCCCGGATCGTCGGGCCGTAGCCCGCGCGCACCGCGGCCTCGCCGACCTGGTCGCCGATCTCGGCCAGCACCTCCAGGCTCTTCGACACCCCCTCCTTCATGGCGTTCAGGGTCTGGGTCGATTCGTGCAGGCCGAACATGCCCGTGAACGAGGCCTTCAGCGCGGTCAGGACCGATTCGTTGGTCGAGAAGAAGCTCACGGCCTGGGCGTAGACCCGCTCCTTGGCGTTCGTGGTCTGCATCAGCCGGGCCATGATGACCTCGGAGGTGTTGTAGCTGATGGTGAGGTTGTCGGAGAGGTCCTTGGCGATCTGGTAGCGCTTCTCCTCGTCCTGGGTCCGGCGCAGGTGCTCGTCGCGGATCAGTTCGAGCCGCGCCCGCTCGGCCGGCTCCGTGCCCTGGAAGGTCCCGACCAGGTCGGAGGCCTTCTTGAGCTCGGCCCGGGCGGCCTCGAGCTTGCCTTCCGCGAAGCGCAGCACTTCCAGCGCCATGACCTCGGCCTGCTTGAGGGCGCCGCGGAAGTCGCGGTAGGCGTCGAGGATGACCGTCTCGCGGTCGATCTGGTCCTTGGTCGAGCGGGTCACGTCGAGATAGGTGTCGCGGATCTGGTCGAAGCGGTCGGCGACGTCGCCGCGCGAGACCTTCATCCACATGTTGTTGACCCGCTCCCACAGGTCGATGCGGGCGTCGTCGAGCTGGTCGACCATGGCCTTGGAATCGTCGCGGATCGAGTTGAAGGCCTCCGTGATCTGGCGGTAGCGCTCGCCGATCTCGACCGCCTGGATCTGCTCGCGCACCACCTCGTTGAACACGCTCGTCTGGCCGAGCGTGCGGGCGATGATCGCGATCCGGTCCTGGTCGAGGTCCGAGATGCGCTGGAGCAGGCCGTTGATGGGCGCCTCCTCGGCCTTCGGGGGGATGATCCCGATCTCGCGCAGGGCGTTTGTGGCCTGGTCGAGATACTGCATCGGGGTCTTCACGACGATGTCGGACATGAGGCCTCCTCGCTCCGGCGCCCTAAAGCGGCCGCGTCACCTTAGCTGGGACGGGCGCGCGGATTTGCAATCCGGGTCGCGCGCCCGGTCGGTCGGACGCATGACAACGGGGATGCGGCGGCGCTGTTCCTGGACCGAAGGGGCGCCCATGACGCCGGGGGGCGGCGGCGCTGCTCCTGCCCCTTGGGGCCGATGGGGGATTCGGGCCTTGTGCCGGGCCGCCCGCCGGGAGCATGCTGCCGCCCTCGCGGGAGACGGACTTTGGACGGGATGCAGGCCGAGGACCTGGTGCCGGTGCTGCGGCGCCTCGGGCTCGTGGGCGACGGCCCGGTGCGGGTCGAGCCGCTCACGGGCGGGGTCTCCTCCGACATCGCGCGGGTCGAGCAGGGCGCCCGGGTCTTCGCGGTCAAGCGGGCGCTCGCCAAGCTGAAAGTGGCGGCCGACTGGCGGGCGCCGGTCGAGCGCAACGGCTACGAGCTCGCCTGGCTGCGGACAGCCGGGGCGATCGTGCCGGACGCGGTGCCCGAGATCCTCGGCGAGGACGCCGCCCACGGCCTCTTCGCCATGACCTATCTCGATCCGGCCGCGTACCCGGTCTGGAAGGCGGAGCTGCGCGAGGGCCGGGTCGACCCCGCCTTCGCGGCCGAAGTCGGCGCCCGCATCGCCCGGATCCATGCCGCGACCGCGGGCGACGCGGGCGTCGCGGCGCGCTTTGCCACCGACCACATCTTTCACCCGATCCGGCTCGAGCCCTATCTCGAAGCGACCGCCCGCCGGCACCCCGCGGTCGCCGAGCGCCTGACGGCGCTCTCCCGCGAGACGCTCGCGACCAAGCGCGCCCTGGTGCACGGGGACGTGAGCCCGAAGAACATCCTCTGCGGGCCCCGGGGCCCGGTCTTCCTCGACGCGGAATGCGCCTGGTACGGCGACCCGGCCTTCGACCTCGCCTTCTGCCTCAACCACCTCCTGCTGAAATGCCTCTGGAACCCCGCCGCCCGCGCGCGCTTCCTCGACGCCTTCGGGCGGCTCGCGGACGCCTACCTCGCGGGCGTGGCCTGGGAGAAGCGGGAGGAGGTCGAGGCCCGCGCCGCGCGGCTCCTGCCGGGTCTTTTTCTCGCCCGCGTCGACGGCAAGTCGCCGGTCGAGTACGTCACCCGCGACGAGGACCGGGAGCGGGTGCGCGCCACCGCGCTGCCGCTGATCGCCGAGCCGCCCGCGCGGCTCGACGCCGTCCGGGCGGCCTGGGCGCGGACGCTGGGGCTCTGAAACCTTTCTCACGCAAGGAACATCGATGACAGCCGAGATCGTGGAGGTGCGCGGGCGGCGCGTGTGGGATTCCCGCGGGCGGCCGACCGTGGAGGTCGAGGTCGCGCTCGACGGCGGCGCGCGGGGCCGGGCGATCGCCCCGGCCGGCGCCTCCACGGGCACCGGCGAGGCCGTGGACCTGCGCGACGGCGGCGCAGCCTTCGGCGGCCTGGACGTGCGCCGGGCGCTCGGAGGCGTCGCGCGCGAGATCGCGCCGATGCTCCTCGGCCGCGACGCCCGCGACCAGGCCGGCATCGACCGGGCGCTGATCGAGCTCGACGGCACGGAGAACAAGGCGCGTCTCGGCGGCAACGCGGTGATCGCGACCTCGATGGCGGTGCTCCATGCGGCCGCCGCCGCAGGGGGCGTGCCGCTCTGGCGGCTCTGCGCCGGCGATCGCCCGGTCAGCATCCCGGTTCCCGAGATCCAGATCTTCGGCGGCGGGGCCCATGCGGCGCGGCGCGTCGACATCCAGGACTTCATGGTGGTGTGCCCGAGCGCCGGCTCCTTCGCGGAGGCGCTCGACCGCACCGCGGAGGTCTACCGCGCCGCCGGCCGGCTCCTCGCCGCGCGCGGCGCGATCCAGGGCGTCGCCGACGAGGGCGGCTACTGGCCGGCCTTCGGCTCGAACGAGGAGGGGCTCGAACTCCTCGTGCGCGCCATCGAGGCGGCGGGCCTCACGCCGGGCGAGGACGCCGCGATCTCGCTCGACATCGCGGCCTCGACCTTCGGCTCGGGCGGGCGCTACCGCCTCGCGCTCGAGGATCGCGAACTCGACAGCGACGGCCTGATCGAGCTGCTGGGCCGCTGGATCGACACCTACCCGATCGTCTCGATCGAGGACCCGCTCGCCGAGGACGACGAGCAGGGCTTCCGGCGTTTCACGGACGCTTACGGCTCCCGCCTCCAGGTCATCGGCGACGATTTCCTCGTCACCAAAGCGGCCCGCGTCGAGGCGGCGGCCGCTTCCGGCGCCTGCAACGCGGTCCTCATCAAGCCGAACCAGGCCGGCACCGTGACCGAGACCAAGGCGGCCCTCGAGGCCGGCAAGGCGTGCGGCTTCCGCACGATCGTCTCGGCGCGCTCGGGCGAGACCGAGGACGTCACCATCGCGCATCTCGCGGTCGGCTGGGACGCGGGCCAGTTCAAGGTCGGCTCCTTCACCCGCTCGGAGCGCATGGCGAAGTGGAACGAGATGCTGCGCATCGAGGAGGCGCTGGGGGATCGGTCGCGCTTCGCGACGCCCTTCGCGGCTGCGCCGGGCCGCGGCTGATTCGGGCGCGCGCCCGGCCCATGACGTCCCGCCGCTACCCCTGGGGCACACGGGGCGCGGCGGGCGCGGTTGACTAACACCGCGGTCGGGAGCTCAATCGAACCTTGAGGTGACGGAGCAGCACCCAAATCCAACGGAGGATCGCATGCTGAGAAGGACGTTTCTGACCCTGGCCGCGAGCGTGGCCGCCGGGGCGCTTGGAGTGGGTGCGGTGTCGGCCCAGGAGCTCCCGAAGCTCAAGGCGAAGGACAAGTACAAGGTCGGCTTCGCGCAGACCGAATCCAACAACCCCTGGCGCATCGCCCAGACCGAGAGCATGAAGGCCGAGGCCGCCAAGCTCGGCCACCAGCTCGTCTACACGGACGCCGCCGGCTCGGCCGCCAAGCAGGTCGCCGACGTGAACTCCATGATCGCGCAGGGGGTCGACGCGATCTTCCTGGCGCCGCGCGAGGAGAAGCCCCTGATCCCGGCCGTGATGGCGGCCAAGCGCGCCGGCATCCCGGTGATCCTGCTCGACCGCAACGTCGACCAAGCCCTCGCCAAGGCGGGCCGCGACTACGTCACCTTCATCGGCTCCGACTTCGTGGAGGAAGGCAAGCGCGCCGCCGAGGCCCTCACGAAGGCCATGAACGGCAACGCCAAGATCATCCAGCTCGAGGGCACCACGGGCTCCTCGCCGGCGAACGACCGCCGCAAGGGCTTCGAGGATTACATCAAGGCCCATTCCGGCATGAAGATCGTGGCGTCGCAGTCGGGCGACTTCGCCCGCGACAAGGGCCGCCAGGTCGCCGAGACCCTGCTCCAGGCCCATCCCGACGCGACCGCGATCTACGCCCACAACGACGAGATGGCGATCGGCGCCATCGCGGCGCTGGAAGCCGCCGGCAAGAAGCCCGGCAAGGACGTCATCATCGTCTCGATCGACGGCACCAAGGACGCGCTCCAGGCCATCATCGACGGCAAGATGCTCGCCACCGTGGAGTGCAATCCGAAGTTCGGCCCGAAGGCGTTCCAGACGCTGGCCGCCTACGCCAAGGGCGACCAGATTCCGGCCTGGGTGGTGAACGACGACCGCTTCTTCGACAAGTCGAACGCGGCCCAGCTCATCGGCGACGCGTACTGAGCGGACCTTCTCTCCCTCTCCCCGCCTCCTTCGCCCTCTCCCCGGTTACGGGGAGAGGGCGGGGGTGAGGGGCCGGTCGGTGGAGCGCGATGTGGCCGATGATCTCCCTCCCCTCAGGGGAGGGTGGCGCCCGCAGGGCGACGGGTGGGGTGTTCGCCGCAGGCGAGCTCCAGGACTGGTGGTGCCGGATGCGCTTCGCGCAGCACCCCACCCCGCGCGGCTTCGCCGCGTCGCCCTCCCCTGAGGGGAGGGAGAAGGGCGCCGGACACCGCTCGCTTCACCGACCGGCCCCTCACCCCAACCCTCTCCCCGTTCACGGGGAGAGGGAGTTGTGCCCTACTCCCCTCCTGTCCCGGATTATGACCCCACCTCTTCTCACCATGCGCGGCATCGACAAGCGCTTCGCGGGCGTGGCGGCGCTCGCGGGCGCTTCGCTTGAGGTCGGGCGCGGGGAGGTGCATGCGCTGATCGGCCAGAACGGGGCCGGGAAGTCGACGCTGATCAAGATCCTGACCGGCTACTACACCCGCGATGCGGGCGAGATCCTGTTCGACGGGAAGCCGGTCTCCTTCGCGAAACCCGCGGAGGCGCAAGGCGCCGGCATCAGCACGATCTACCAGGAGATCAACCTCGTCCCCTACCGCTCGGCGACCGAGAACATCTGCTTGGGCCGCGAGACCCGGCGCTTCGGCCTCCTCGACTGGCGCGCCATGCACGAGGAGGCGCGGGCGCTGCTCGCCCGCTTCAATGTGCATGTGGACGTGCGCCGGCCCGTGATGGGCTATTCCACCGCCGTGCAGCAGATGGTGGCGATCGCCCGGGCGATCGGCTTCAGTGCGAAGCTCGTCATCATGGATGAGCCGACCTCCTCCCTCGACGAGCAGGAGGTCGCGATTCTCTTCGACGTGATCCGACAGCTCAAGGCGGCAGGGGTGTCGGTGATCTTCGTGAGCCACAAGCTCGACGAACTCTATGCGGTCTGCGACGCCGTCACGATCATGCGCGACGGGCGCACCGTGCGGGTGTCGCCCATGGGGGACATCTCCCGGCTCGAGCTCGTCACCACCATGCTGGGCCGCCGGCTCGAGACCCCGGACCGGCGCGGCACGGACGCGGTCGCAAGGCACGATGCGCAGGGCGCGCTCCTCGCGGTCGAGCACCTTGCGGCTGGGCGCCGCGTGCGCGACGTCAGCCTCGACGTCCGTCCCGGCGAGATCGTGGGGCTCGCCGGCCTCCTCGGCTCGGGCCGCACGGAGACCGCGCGCGTGATCTTCGGCGCCGACCGGGCGGAGGGGGGCACGATCCGCCTCGCCGGCGCCGCGGCTGCGCCGCGGGAGCCCCGGGAGGCGATCCGCGCCGGCATGGGCTTCCTGTCCGAGGACCGGAAGGCGGAGGGCATCGTGCCGGATCTCTCGGTGCGCGAGAACCTCACGCTCGCGCTCATGCCGCATCTGGCCCGCAACGGCATCGTGGACGAGGCGAAATCGCGCGAGATCGTCGACCGGTTCATCGGGCGCCTCGGGATCAAATGCGCCGGGCCGGAGCAGCGCATCCGCGAATTGTCGGGCGGCAACCAGCAGAAGGTGCTCCTCGCCCGCTGGCTCTGCATGAACCCGCGCCTCCTCATCCTCGACGAGCCCACGCGGGGCATCGACGTCGGCGCCAAGGCGGAGATCCTGAGCCTCGTGCGCGAGCTCGCCGGACAGGGGCTCGGCGTCCTGATGATCTCGTCGGAGCTGGAGGAGATCATCGAGGCCGCCTCCCGCGTCTTCGTGCTCCGCGACGGCGAGACCGCCGCCGAGCTCGCGGGCGCGGCCGTGACCGAACCCGCCATCATGGCCGCGATGGCGCACGGCCACCACGGGCATCCCGAGGAAGCCGCCCATGGCTGAGGCATCGCACGCCGTCGCGCGACCCGCGCCGGGTTGCACGGTGCCGGTCAAGGCGGACGAGCGTCGGGCGCGTCCCGTGCGGGCGACCTGGACCGAAACCGTCGCTCCCATCCACTCCCTCATCCTGAGGAGCACCCGGAGGGTGCGTCTCGAAGGATCCTCCAGGACCCGCCGGATACCTGGAGCCCTCCTTCGAGACGCGGCTTCGCCGCTCCTCAGGATGAGGGGCGCGGGTGGGAGAACCTGTTCCGAGCCGGTCCGCGGGGAGGCGCTGGTCAAGGCGCACGCGCTCCGGGCGCGCCCTGAGGGGGCGAACCGGAACCCTCCTTCGAGACGCGGCCAGGCTGCTCCTCCCACCCTGAGCCTCATCCTGAGGAGATCTGCGCAGCAGACCGTCGCGAAGGAGGCCTCCAGGACCCGCCGGATACCTGGAGCCCTCCTTCGCGACGCGGCTTCGTCGCTCCTCAGGATGAGGGGTGCGGGTGGGAGAACCTGTTCCGAGCCGGCCCGCGGGGAGGCGCACCATGGCTGATGCCGCGCTTCCCGCTCCCTCTTCCGGCCGCAGCCTCGGCTTCGACGGGAAGGCGTTCCTGAGCCGCTGGGGCGCCCTCCTGGCGCTCGCGCTGCTGATCCTGTTCAACCTCGCCTTCACGCCGAATTTCGCGACCTGGCAGACGCTCAACGTCAACCTCACCCAGGTCTGCGCCATCGTGATCGTCGGGGTCGGGATGACGCTCGTGATCGCGACGGGAGGCATCGATCTCTCGGTCGGTTCGCTCATGGCGATCGCGGGCGCGCTCGCGCCGCTGATCTTCCTCGGCAAGATCGTGCCCCTGCCGCACCCCTATCTCGGGGTGGCGCTCGCCTTCGTGATCCCGGTGCTCGCCGCGGGCGCCTTCGGCTGGTTCAACGGCTGGCTCGTCACGCGCTTCCGCATCCAGCCCATCATCGCGACGCTCGTGCTGTTCATCGCCGGGCGCGGCATCGCCCAGGTGACCACCAACGGCAACCTCCAGGTCTTCAAGCTGCCGGAGTTCCAGTTCATCGGTCTGGGCCGCGTCTTCGGCATCCCGTTCCAGGCCGTGCTCATGGTCGTGATCGTGGCGGCGGCGGCCTGGATGCTGCGACGCACGGTGTTCGGGCGCCAGATCCTGGCGATCGGCGGCAACGAGCGCGCCGCGCGGCTCGCGGGCGTGCCGGTCGCGTCCGTGACGCGGCGGGTCTACCTCATCAGCGGCCTTCTCTCCGGGGTCGCCGGGCTCATCGTGATCGCGCGCAACTCCGCGGCCGACGCCAACCTCGTCGGTCTCGGCATGGAACTCGACGCCATCGCGGCGGTGGCGGTCGGGGGCACGCTCCTTACCGGCGGGCGCGCCACGGTGGTGGGGACGCTCATCGGCGCCCTCATCATCCAGCTCGTGCGCTACACGCTCCTCGCCAACGGCGTCCCGGACGCCGCCGCGCTCGTCGTGAAGGCCGCCATCATCGTGCTGGCCGTGTGGCTGCAGCGGCAGAGCCGGAGCTGAGAGGGCCGCCATGAACGTCCGCCGGCATCATCCTCAGCGCACACGGCCGGGATCCCGGCCGCGACGGCAGAGCCGGAGCTGAGAGGTCGATGGTGCGCAATCTCGCCCCCCAGGCCATCCGCTCCATCAGCCGCCACGGCGTGCTCCTGGCGCTCGCCGCCCTGATCCTGTTCGGCTGGCTGCGCTACGAGAACTTCCTCGGCGCCTTCAACGTGCTCTCGGTGCTGCGCTACAACGCCATGTTCGCGCTGGTCTCGCTCGGCATGGCCTACGTGATCATGACGGGCGGCATCGACCTCTCGGTCGGCTCCGTGGCGGCCCTCGGCAGCGTGGTCTCGGCCCTGCTCTCCCCTTACGGCCTCGTGCCGGGCCTCGTCGGGGGCGTCGCCGCGGGCCTCCTCGTCGGGGCCGTGAATGCCCTCGTGATCACGCGGCTCCAGATCCTGCCCTTCATCGCGACGCTCGCGACCATGCTGGCGGCGAGCGGCTGCGCGCTCCTGCTGGCGGGAAACCAGTCGGTCTCGGTCTCCTACGAGGGCGCGTTCATCGAGCTCGGCCAGGGCGACTTTCTCGGTTTCCCGATTCCCGCCTGGATCGCCGGCATCGCCTTCGTGATCGGCTCGGTCGCGCTCAACCTCACGGCCTGGGGCCGCACCGTGCTGGCGCTCGGCGGCAACGAGGACGCCACCCGCATGATGGGCCTGCCCGCCGACCGGGTGAAGGCGTCCGTCTACGTGCTCAGCGGCGGCCTCGCCGGCCTCGCCGGCGTGATCCTGGCGGCGCAGTTCGGCGCCGGCCAGCCCATCGAGGGCGTCGGCTGGGAACTCTTCGCCATCGCCTCCGTGGTGGTGGGCGGCACGCTGCTCACCGGCGGCGTCGGCTCGGTCGGGGCGACGCTCGCGGGGGTGCTGCTGCTCGGCCTCATCTTCAACATCCTGAACTTCGAGAACGGCTTGGGCTGGATCTCGCTCTCGGCCTATTGGCAGTCGGTGATCCGCGGCGCTTTCCTGCTCCTCGTGGTGGTGATCCAGGCCCGTCTGGTCGCCCGCAGCGAGGAGCCGGCCTGACGCCGCGCGTGGAGGCCCGGACCGGCCCCGCGGCGTGCAGCGAGGAGCCGGCCTGACGCCGCACAGATGACAGGCACCTGGCCGGAACCGCATTCCGCCCCTCGGGTTTTCCTGCATCGGGCGGCGCCCCCGCGGCCCGATTCCGCAGGAGCGAGCCTTGTCCGACCGCGACATCCCCCCGACCCATACGATCAAGCCCATCGACGCGCCGCCGGATTCCGGCAATCCCACGACCGCGATGCTCAAGGCCGACATCAATTCGGGTCGTACCGGCGACAAGGTCGAGGTCTACGATCCCGGGCTGTCCCAGCTCGGCACCGACGACGAGGCCGCGGGCCGCCCGCCGAGCGCCTTCCGGATCGCGCTCGCCCGCCAGGCCGAGGTCGTCCAGCGCTGGCGCGGCAGCCACAAGGCGGGCGCGGCCCATTGGAAGCGCGACGGCTTTCCGGCGCCGTTCGTCGGCATCATCGTGGCGATCGGCGTGATTCTGATCGGCGGCCTCTCGGCGGTGTGGAGCTGAGCCGCCTCCGGCCATGCACCCGATCCCGTGCGGCGATGTGGAGCCAGGCCGCCTGCCGTGCGCCCGATCCCGTGCGGCCGTGTGGAGCGGGGCCGCTTTCGGCGGCATCGGGCGAGGCCTTGCCCGGCCGCTCGAGCCCTCAGGCCGCGGCGCGCCGCATCCGTCGGGTGTAGCGGGCCTTGAGGATCAGGATCGTGAGGCTCAGCCCGAGGCTGAGGGCGCTGAAGACCAGGACGGGCAGGCTGCCGACGCCGAACCCGTAGACGAACCACAGCACGAGGCCGATGGCGCGTAAGGTGAACATGCGCTTCGAGACCGCCGCCGCCTCGCCGCTGCGCCAGCATTTCCAGATCTGCGGCACGTAAGCGCCGCTCGCGAGGGTTCCGGCCACGAAGCCGATCAGGGTGGCGAGCGACAGGTCCATGGGGCTCAAGGCTGCCCGCAATCGGGGAGGTCGGTCCCATCGGCGCGGCGCCTCCGCGGAACCGCTCCGCCGCCCCGGCGCCCCTTCAGGGCCAGCCAGAGCACGAGGCCGCCGAGCCCTAGGTTGAAGGCGTTGAACACCACGATGGGCAGGCTCTCGACCATCAGCCCGTGCACCATCCAGAGCACGAAGGCCGTGAGCGAGACCCAGTACATGCGCAGCGAGATCGCCTGCGTGTCGCCCTCGCGCCAGGCCTTCACGACCTGCGGCACGAAGCTGAAGGTGGTGCACAGCCCGGCCGCCGTGCCGAGCAGGGTGAGCCCCGGATTCTCCATCGCGGCCTTTCCGAATGTCGTGTCCCGGCCGGACCGCCCGGGCGTTCCGGCATTTCCGTCGCGGCGCGAACGTCCGCGCCGACCCTGCGGATCGTCGGCCGCCCCGATGGGGAGCCTGCGGAGAGCCTGCGGATCGTCGGCCGCCCCGATGGGGAGCCTGCGGAGAGCCTGCAGGCTGCCGCGTCCTGCCGTGGGAATAGGCTTCAACCCCGCGGGCGCGATGTAGTTCCCGTGCGGACATTGCGCGAAGCCCGTGAAGGATTCTGCGTAAGTTCCCGTTCAGTATGAAAAAATTTCCGTCATGCAGGTCCGGAACTGCGGCTCCGCATGGCGGTTGAACGGGTAACTTCAGCAGATCGCCTCCGATCGCCTCGCCCGGACCCGAAGGATTTCCCGATGAACCACACGATCGACACCCCGAACGCGGCTGCCGATGCCGCCCAGCCCGTGCCTTCGCTCAAGGTCGCCTTCGTGGGCTTCGTGACCTCCACGACCCTGGCCTGCACCGTCATGGTGATCCTGAGCAGCCTCTGAGCTCCCGACGCCCCTGGGACGCACCGTCACGGCGATCCCGAGCAGCCTCTGAGCTCCCGACGACCCTGGCCCGCACCGTCACGGTAATCCCGAGCAGCCTCTAAAGCTCCGCATCCCGGACCCGCATCCGCCCGGCGGGTGCCCGCAAGACGAAGCCCCGCTCGCCCGAGCGGGGCTTCGTCGTTTCAGGGGAATGCGGGACCACCGGCGGGGCCGTGCGCCACGGCCGCGATTATGGCAAAAAGATCCCGCAGCCTCCGTCCTGCCGGCGGGGCGCGATCCCCGCGAGACGCTTCGAGGAGACGAACCATGAGAGTTGTCGCGATTCTCGGCATGGCCGCGGGCCTGGCGCTGGCGGGCGCCGTCGCCCTGGCGCAGACGCCGCCCCCGGCTCCGCCCCCGTCGGCCGCCGCACCCCAGAGCGGCGCCGCCCCGGCCGCGGCCGCGAGCGCGCCGGCCGCCCCCGTGCGGCGCCGGCTGACCCCGGCCGACCGGGAGGCGCTCGCCGACGCCCGCATCGCCGCGATCCAGGCCGGTCTCAAGCTCACCGCCGAGCAGCAGCGCCTCTGGCCGCCGGTCGAGCAGGCGATCCGCGCCCGGGCGGCCGGGATCGAGGAGCGCCTCGCCCGCCTGGAGGAGCGGCGCCAGCGCCTCGAGCGCCGCGCCGCGGGGCAGGCCGAGCCGCCGGACCTGATGCAGCGCCTGGAGCAGCGCGCCGAGCGCGCCGGGCGGCGGGCCGACCAGGTCGAGAAGCGGGCCGAGGCCTTCCAGGCGCTCGCGGCCGCGATGCGGCCGTTCTGGGCCTCCCTCACGGAGGACCAGCGGCGGATCCTGCCGATCCTGATGCGCGAGCGCGAGGGACGCCGCCCCGGGCGGCGCGGCGCGCGAGACCGTCATCACGGGATGCACCCCCATCACGGGATGCATGGCGGCATGCCGGGCGGGATGCCGCGGCCCTGAGGCCCCCTCGGCCCCCTCGGCCTCCACGGCGCACCGCGGGCGGCTGGGCGGGAGCGGCGCACTCCGCGGCCGGCGGGCACCGGGGGAGGCTGGACGGGAGCGGCGCATGGGCTATGGTCCGGCGCGTCGAAGGCCGGGCGGCGCCGGCCGGCAGGGGAGGAGGTCGCGGGTGACACAGGCTCAGCGGCCGCCGATCTGCGTCGGCGACGGGATCAGGTGAGGAGGCCTTGGGTGGCACAGGCCCGGGGCCGCTGATGAGGAGGACGCGCGTGGCACAGGCGGAGGGGCCGCTGATCTATGTCAG
This sequence comes from Microvirga sp., assembly GCA_036263675.1. Lineage (GTDB taxonomy): Bacteria > Pseudomonadota > Alphaproteobacteria > Rhizobiales > Beijerinckiaceae > Microvirga. The sequence goes on from DATAGO010000056.1 coordinate 48,036, forward strand.
CTACGGGATGCGCAAGAGCGGCAGCACGCTCGCCTTCGAGCTCACGAAGGCCATC
>DATAGO010000057.1:0-10629 GCA_036263675.1 Microvirga sp.
CAGTCAGAGGCGAACGGGCGGACCGCCCTGGGCGCGGCGGGATGCGTCTCCCGCTGGCCCTGAGCCTTGCTCCCCGTCCCGCGCCACGACGCCTCGCGAGCGCGCCTCACCGGGACAGGTGCAGGAGACATAGAACAGAACGGGAACATTGTCAAGCTTGAAAGGGGGAGCGAGTCGCTCCTCCCGCCGCTGCACGCCCTCTCCCCGTTTACGGGGAGAGGGCTGGGGTGAGGGGCCGGTCGGAGAAGCGCGATGGCTCCACCGCGCCGGATGTCATGGCTTGCTTGGCAGGGCGAGCGGTCTCCGCCTCACGCGTGTCATGGCCGGGCTCGTCCCGGCCACCTCAACCGGAAAGGCGCGCTGGTCCTCCAGGAGCAATGAGCAGTGCGGGCTTCGCGCCGGGATGGCCGGGTCGAGCCCGGCCATGACGATGGAGAGATCGTGCTCATCCGACCGGCCCCTCACCCCGACCCTCTCCACGCTCGCGGGGAGAGGGGGAAGAAGGCGGGGAGAAGGGGACAGGCAGTTCGATGCGGCGAGGAGCGAGCGCGGGCGGGCTACGCCGCCTCTTCGGCCTTGCCGAGGCGCTTGGTCAGGTACTCGTCGACGCTCAGCATCAGCTCGTCGACCTTGCCGTCGAAGAAGTGGTTGGCGCCGTCCACCACCGCGTGCTCGATCTTGACGCCCTTCTGGGTCTTCACCTTCTCGATCACGCTGACCACGTCCCGGACGGGCGCGACCCGGTCCTCAGAGCCGTGGACGAACAGGCCCGAGGACGGGCAGGGGGCGAGGAACGAGAAGTCGTAGCGGTTCGCCATGGCGGCGATCGAGATGAAGCCCTCGATCTCGGGCCGGCGCATGAGAAGCTGCATGCCGATCCAGGCCCCGAAGGACACGCCGGCGATCCAGCAGGCGCGGGCGTCCGCATTGACGGACTGCGCCCAGTCGAGCGCGGCTGCGGCGTCCGAGAGCTCGCCCTGGCCGTGGTCGAACGAGCCCTGGCTGCGGCCGACGCCGCGGAAGTTGAAGCGCAGGACCGAGAAGCCCCGGTTCACGAAGTTGTAGAACAGGTTGTAGACGATCTGGTTGTTCATCGTGCCCCCGAACTGCGGGTGGGGGTGCAGGATGATGGCGATCGGGGCCCCTTTTTGCTTCGCGGGCTGATACCGCCCCTCGATGCGGCCGGCGGGACCAGGAAAGATGACCTCGGGCATTCGCTGCGGACCTCTTGGGTGGCGGGAGGGCCGGGCGGCATCCGCCGGACCCGGAGCGCGGCCTTGACTCAAGGCCCCGGCATTCCCTAAATCCGCTTTAGAATTATTCTAAAAACGGTGGCTCAAGGGCTGTCGGCAGCGGGCTTCGTGCCCGTGCGACGGCCCGGCAGGCGGCTGAACCGGCCTGATGTGGTTGCGGTGCTTTAGCACGGCAACCCCGGGCGATTGCAAGGATTTCATCAGGCGAAGCCTGATCCCACGGAGCAAGCACGGGTCCCATGCCGGCCGGCGAGCGCAGCTACCTCGACCACAACGCCACCTCGCCGCTCCGGCCGGAGGCCGCGGAGGCGATGGCGCGCGCGCTCGCCCTGCCCGGGAACGCCTCGTCGGTCCATGCGGAGGGCCGGGCCGCGCGGGCGGTGATCGAGGCCGCGCGGGAGCGGGTGGCGGCGCTCGTCGGCGCCGCGGCCAAGCAGGTGATCTTCACGAGCGGCGGGACCGAGGCCGCCAATACGGTGCTGTCCCCGGCCTTCCGGCGGGCGGGCGAGGCGGGGGGCGACCTCCTCCTGGCCGGCGCGGCCGAGCACCCCTGCATCCTCGACGGGCATCGCTACCCGCCCGCGGCGCTCGAGCGGATCCCGGTGGGAGCCGACGGCACCGTCGATCTCGCCTGGCTCGCAGCGCGCCTGGAGCGGACGGAGGGCCGCGCCCTCGTATCGGTCCAGGCCGCCAACAACGAGACCGGAATCCTGCAACCGGTCGCGGCGGCCGCCGCGCTGGCGCGCGCCCGGGGCGGGCTCGCCCACACCGACGCCGTCCAGGCCGCCGGCCGGGTGCCCCTCGACATGGCGGCGCTCGGCGTCGACGCCCTGACGCTGTCGGCCCACAAGCTCGGCGGGCCGAAGGGAGTCGGCGCGATCGTGCTCGCCTCCGAGCGCCTGGAGATCGCCGACCGCCTCGTCCGCGGCGGCGGGCAGGAGCGGGGCTACCGGGCCGGGACCGAGAACGTGGCCGCGATCGCCGGCTTCGGGGCCGCCGCGGCGGCCGTCGGGCTCCGTCTCGCGGAGGAGGGCGCCCGGATCGCGGCGCTCAGGGACGCGGCCGAGGCCGCGTTGCGCCGGATCGCGCCGGACGCGGTCGTGTTCGGGGCCGGCGCGCCGCGCCTGCCCAACACCTTCGCCTTTGCGGTGCCGGGCTTGAGAGCCGAGACGGCGCTGATCGCCTTCGATCTGGCGGGCGTGGCCCTGTCCTCGGGGTCCGCCTGCTCGTCCGGCAAGGTGAAAAGATCCCATGTCCTCCAGGCCATGGGAGTGGAGCCGGCGCTCGCTGAGGGCGCTATTCGCGTAAGTCTGGGGTGGAACTCCACGGAAGAGGACGTCTTTCGCTTCGCGAAGGCGTGCGAATCCGTGCTGGCATCCCTATATAGACGGCGGGCGAACGCGGCCTGACGGGCCGTGGTTCACGTTCGCCGTCCGTCAACCCGCGGGCCTTGAACCCGTGAGCGGTGAGGAGAGAGCCTAATGCCTGCAGTGCAGGAGACGATCGAACAGGTCCGGTCGATCGACGTCGATCAGTACAAGTACGGCTTCGAGACCGTGGTCGAGATGGAGAAGGCTCCCAAGGGCCTCTCCGAGGACGTGATCCGCTTCATCTCGGCCAAGAAGGGCGAGCCCGAGTGGATGCTCCAGTGGCGCCTCGACGCCTACAAGCGCTGGCTCACCATGACGGAGCCGAACTGGGCGCGCGTGTCCTACGACAAGGTCGACTACAACGACATCTACTATTACGCGGCGCCGAAGCAGAACCAGGCGCCGAAGTCCCTCGACGAGGTCGATCCCGCGATCCTCGAGACCTACAAGAAGCTCGGCATCCCGCTGCGCGAGCAGGAAATCCTGGCTGGCGTCGAGCCCACGAACCGGGTTGCGGTCGATGCGGTCTTCGACAGCGTGTCGGTGGTCACGACCTTCAAGGAGGAACTCTCCAAGGCCGGCGTGATCTTCATGCCGATCTCGGAGGCCATTCGCGAGCACCCGGACCTGGTGCGGAAATATCTCGCGACGGTCGTGCCGGTGACCGACAACTACTTCGCGACCCTGAACTCGGCCGTGTTCACGGACGGATCGTTCGTCTACATCCCGCCGGGCGTGCGCTGCCCGATGGAGCTGTCGACCTATTTCCGGATCAACGAGAAGAACACCGGCCAGTTCGAGCGCACGCTGATCATCGCCGACAAGGGCTCCTACGTCTCGTATCTGGAGGGCTGCACGGCCCCGAAGCGCGACGAGAACCAGCTCCACGCGGCCGTGGTCGAGCTCGTGGCGCTGGACGACGCCGAGATCAAGTATTCCACGGTGCAGAACTGGTATCCGGGCGACGCGGAGGGCCGGGGCGGCATCTACAACTTCGTGACCAAGCGCGGCGATTGCCGGGGCAAGAACGCGGTCATCACCTGGACCCAGGTCGAGACCGGCTCCGCGATCACCTGGAAGTACCCGTCCTGCATCCTGCGCGGGGACGGCTCGCGCGGCGAGTTCTACTCGATCGCGGTGTCGAACGGCATGCAGCAGGTCGATTCCGGCACCAAGATGATCCACCTCGGCAAGAACACCACGAGCCGGATCATCTCGAAGGGCATCTCGGCGGGCAAATCGCAGAACACCTACCGCGGCCTGGTCTCGGCGCACCGCAAGGCGTCCGGCGCCCGCAACTTCACGAACTGCGACTCGCTCCTCATCGGCAACGAGTGCGGGGCCCATACGGTCCCCTACATCGAGTCCAAGAACGCGTCGGCCGTGTTCGAGCACGAGGCCACCACCTCCAAGATCTCCGAGGACCAGCTCTTCTACTGCCAGCAGCGCGGCCTCTCCGAGGAGGAGGCGACGGCCCTGATCGTGAACGGCTTCGTCAAGGACGTGCTCCAGAAGCTGCCGATGGAGTTCGCGGTCGAGGCCCAGAAGCTCATCGCGATCTCGCTCGAGGGCTCGGTCGGTTAATCGCAACGCAGCCCCTCATCCCGAGGAGCCGCCCCGCGGCGGCGTCTCGAAGGACGAGGGGCGTCTCGCTCGATCATCCTTCGAGACGCGCGCCGAGGCGCGCTCCTCAGGATGAGGCTGAAGGAACTTTACGATGCTCGAAATCAAGAACCTCGTCGTCCAAATCGAGGACAAGCGCATTCTCAACGGGCTCGACCTCACCGTGAACAACGGCGAGGTCGCGGCCATCATGGGCCCGAACGGGTCCGGCAAGTCGACGCTCTCCTACGTGATCGCCGGCAAGGAGGATTACGAGGTCCTCGACGGCGAGATCCTGCTCGACGGGCGGAACGTGCTCGAGATGGAGCCCGACCAGCGCGCCGCCGCCGGAATCTTCCTCGCCTTCCAGTACCCGCTGGAGATCCCCGGCGTCGCCACCATGACGTTCCTCAAGGCGGCGCTGAACGCGCAGCGGAAGGCCCGCGGCGAGACCGAGCTGACGACGCCGGACTTCATCAAGCGGGTGAACGTGGCGGCGCAGCAGCTCGAAATGCCGAAGGACATGCTCAAGCGCGCGCTCAACGTCGGCTTCTCGGGCGGCGAGAAGAAGCGCATGGAGATCCTCCAGATGGCGCTGCTGGAGCCCGCCTTCTGCATCCTCGACGAGACCGATTCCGGCCTCGACATCGATGCCCTGCGCATCGTGTCGGAGGGCGTGAATGCGCTCCGCAAGCAGGACCGCGCCTTCCTGGTCATCACCCACTACCAGCGACTCCTCAACCACATCGTGCCCGACACCGTGCACGTGATGGCGAGCGGCCGGATCGTGAAGTCGGGCGGCAAGGAGCTGGCGCTCGAGCTCGAGGCCAACGGCTACGCGGATTACCGCGAGCTGACGGCGGCGGAGTAAGCGGATGGGCGCCGTCACCCTCATGCGGACTCCGGCCGAAACGGCCCTGGTCCAGGCCTTCGAGGCCGCCAAGGGCAAGCTCCCGGGCGACCGCTCGTCGCGCGAGAAGGCCTTCGCCGATTTCATCGAAGTCGGCCTGCCGCATCGCCGCGTCGAGGCCTACAAGTACACCGACCTGCGCGCCGCCATGCGCGAGGCCGCGCCGTTCGCCGGGCGTCCCACCGCCGACGAGGTCCGGGGTGCGCTGGCCGTGCCGGGCGCGCTGGACCACGTCGAGGCGATCCGGATCGTGATCGTCAACGGCCACGTGGTGCCCGAGGCCTCCGATCTCGACGGCCTGCCGGACGGCATCGAGATCACGACGACAGCGGAGGCGCATGTCTCCGGCCACGCGCTCCTCGGCCACCTGACGCCGGTGCCGCTCGCCATGGAGAACCCGGTCTACCGGCTCAACACCGCCTTCCTCACGGACGGCGTGCTGATCCGCGTGGCGGCCGGCGCCGCGATCGAGCGCCCGATCCACCTGCGCTTCGTCACCACCGGCACGGTCGCGACCGCGACCCGGACCCTCGTGGTCGTGGAGGAGGGCGCCTCCGTCACGGTGCTGGAGAGCCAGGAGGGGCCGGACGGCGCGGCCGCGCAGCTCAACGACGTGCTCGAATTCGCGGTCGCCGACCACGCCAAGGTCGCGCACGTGCGGCTCAACGCGGCCGGGCGCGACGCGCTCGTGCTCTCGACCCTGACGGCAAGGCTCGGCGAGGCGGTCCGGTTCGACTCGCTCGGCGCGGTCGTGGGCGGCGGCACCTCGCGCCATCAGGTCTTCGTGACGTTCGCGGGCGACAACACGCTGGCGAACATCAACGGCGCCACGATGATCAACGCGAAGCAGCACGCCGACAACACCCTGGTCGCGACCCATTCCGGCCTGCACTGCACCAGCCGCGAGCTGTTCAAGGCCGTGATCGATGGCGAGGCCACGGGCGTGTTCCAGGGCAAGATCATCGTCGAGCCGCAGGCCCAGAAGACCGACGGGCGCATGATGTCGGCCTCGCTGCAGCTCAGCGACGGCGGCACCATGAACAACAAGCCCGAGCTCGAGATCTTCGCCGACGACGTGCAATGCGCCCACGGCGCCACCAGCGGCCAGCTCGACGAGGACCTCCTGTTCTACCTCATGGCCCGCGGCCTGCCGAAATCGGAAGCCGAGCGCCTGCTCGTCCAGGCGTTCCTCGGCGAGGCGATCGAGACGGTCGCGCACGAGGGCGTCCGCGAGGTGCTGATCGGGCAGGTCGAGGCCTGGCTGAAGGCGAGGGGCTGAGCCACTCCCTCTCCCCGCAGGCGGGGAGAGGGCTGGGGTGAGGGGCCGGTCGGAAAAGCTCGATCTCGACCAGCCCCTCACCCGGTCACTTCGCGACTCGACCTCTCCCCGCAGGCGGGGAGAGGGATTCCGGGGAACAACATGAACGCACCTTTCACGGCCCCCTACGACGTCGAGGCGATCCGGGCGCAGTTCCCGATCCTCGCGCAGACGGTCTACGGCAAGCCGCTCGTCTATCTCGACAACGCGGCCTCCGCGCAGAAGCCCCGCGCCGTCATCGACGCCATGGTGCGCTGCATGGAGACCGGCTACGCCAACGTCCATCGCGGCCTGCATTACATGGCCAACGCCGCGACGGACGGGTTCGAGGGCGCGCGCGAGAGCGTGCGGGCCTTCCTCAACGCCGAATCCGTCGACGAGATCATCTTCACGAAATCGGCCACGGAAGCCTACAACCTCGTCGCCGACAGCCTCGGGCGCGGCCTGCCGATCGGAGAGGGGGACGAGATCATCCTCTCGATCATGGAGCACCACTCCAACATCGTGCCCTGGCACTTCCTGCGCGAGCGCAAGGGCGCCGTCATCAAGTGGGCGCCGGTGGACGACGAGGGCAATTTCCTCGTCGAAGAGTTCGAGAAGCTCTTTTCCCCGCGCACCAAGATGGTGGCGATCACCCACATGTCGAACGTGCTCGGCACGGTGACGCCGGCCAAGGACATCGTGCGCATCGCCCATGCCCACGGGGTGCCGGTGCTGATCGACGGGGCGCAAGGCGCGGTCCACCTCGACGTGGACGTGCGCGACCTCGATGCGGATTTCTACGTCTTCACTGGCCACAAGGTGTACGGGCCGACCGGCATCGGCGTTCTCTACGGCAAGCGCGCGTGGCTCGAGCGCATGCCGCCCTACCAGGGCGGCGGCGAGATGATCCGCCAGGTGCTGTGCGAGGGCATCACCTACAACGAGCCGCCGCACCGCTTCGAGGCCGGCACGCCGCCGATCATCGAGGCCATCGGGCTCGGCGCCGCCGTGGACTTCATGCGCGAGGTCGGCCGCTCGAACATCCAGGCCCACGAGGCGGCCCTGTCGGACTACGCCCACCAGCGCCTGCGCGCCATGAACTCGATCCGGATCATCGGGCAGGCGCGGGGCAAGGGCGCGATCATCGCCTTCGAGATGAAGGGGGCGCACGCCCACGACGTCGCCACCGTGATCGACCGCCAGGGCGTGGCCGTGCGGGCCGGGACCCATTGCGCGATGCCGCTCCTCGACCGCTTCGGCGCGACCTCGACCTGCCGTGCGTCCTTCGGGCTCTACAACACCTTCGAGGAAGTCGATAAGCTGGCGGACGCCTTGCAGAAGGCGGAAGGCCTGTTCGGGTAAGGATTTTCAAGCCATGACCACCGTGACTCAGCCCGAAAGCGCGCCGAACTCGCCCCTGGTCGCGCCGAGCGCCGCGATCCCGCCGGAGGAACTCGACCGCCTCACGGACGCGATCGTCGCGGCGCTCAAGACCGTCTACGATCCCGAGATCCCGTCCGACATCTACGAGCTCGGCCTGATCTACCGGGTCGAGATCGACGACAACCGGAACGTGGCGATCGACATGACCCTCACGGCCCCGGGCTGTCCGGTCGCCGGCGAGATGCCGGGCTGGGTCGAGAACGCGGTCGCGAGCGTCCCGGGCGTCCAGAACGTGACCGTCACCATGGTGTTCGACCCGCCGTGGGACCAGAGCCGGATGTCGGACGAGGCCCGGGTCGCGCTCGACATGTGGTAGGCCGGGGTGAGGGGTCCCCGCCCCCTGAAGGATCGGCTGGGAGCCCTCAGCGCTTCTCCGTCATCAGCGCGAGCTGGTGCCCGTCCGGGTCCTGGAAGAAGGCCATCCAGAGCTCGTGATCGGGCATCCGGGCGATGAGCTTCGGCCCGTCCTGGAACGCGACGCCCTTCGCGGCGAGGGCCGCATGGGCGGCCTCAATGTCGGGCACCCGGAAATAGACGCAGGAATTGCCCGGGCTCACCTCCGGACCCTCGCCCAGCATCAGGCGCAGGTTGCCGGCGTCGAAGAACACCAGCGGACCGTAGCGGTCGAGCAGGCCGAGGCCGAGCACGTCGCCGTAGAAGGCCTGCGACCGGTCCGCGTCGCGGATCGTCAGGGCGATCTGGCCGACCGCCTCGATGGCAAAGCTCATGGACCCTCCCGAGCGCGGCCGTTTCCGGAACTCGACGGACGCTCGCCGCATGATTACATAGGGGATTGTACACTCGTTCTGCCCGGGCCTTGAACCCGGCCGCCGGAGAGAACCATGGCACTTCCCAAATTCAAGGTCATGACCTTGACGGACGCGGCTGCCGAGCGCGTCAAGAGCATCATCGCGCGGTCCGACCGGCCGATCGTCGGCGTCCGCGTCGGCGTGAAGAACGGCGGCTGCGCCGGCATGTCCTACACCATGGACTATGCCGAGAGCATCGCCCCCCTCGACGAGGTCGTCGAGGACAAGGGCGTCACCGTCCTGGTCGATCCCAAGGCGGTGCTCTTCCTGCTCGGCACCCAGATGGATTTCCAGACCACGAAGCTCTCCTCGGGCTTCGTGTTCAACAACCCGAACCAGACCTCCGCCTGCGGTTGCGGCGAGTCGGTCGCGATCACGCCCGCCAATCCCGAGGCCGTGCAGGCGGCGGAGTAGCGGCGGGCGGGCGCGGGCCGTCATCCCGGGAGAGCCTCGCACTGTGGGACCCCCGCCGTGTCATCCCCGGCCGGAGGCGGCCTGCCGCCGGAGGGGAAGGGGATCCAGCGCAGCAACTTGCTGCGAAGCAGCGCCTTATGGAGTCCACACAAGGAGCCGCTTCGCGGCAGCTTCATCGTGCTGGATCCCCTTCCCCTCCGCGCTGACGCGCTCCGGCCGGGGATGACACGGCGGGTGTCTGCGGCGACAGGCTTGAGCGGAATCGACCCATGGACCCGCAATCCATCCAGGATCTCTTCCAAGGCCTCGGCCCCGTGCGGACACGGCGCATGTTCGGGGGGCAGGGGATCTATCGGCACGAGCGGATCTTCGCCCTCGAGGTCGGCGGCGAGATCTATCTGAAGGCCGATGCGGAGACGATCGCCCGGTTCGAGGCCGCGGGCTCGCGCGCCTTCTCCTACCGGGACAGGAACGGCCGGGTCACCACCATGAGCTACTGGCTGATGCCGAGCGAAGCGGCCGACGATCCGGCCGAGGCCGCCCGCTGGGGGCGGCTTGCGCTCGAAGCCGCCGAGCGGGCGGAGCGCGCCAAGACCGCGAAGGCCGGGCGCCGACGGAGCGCCTAGAATCTGTCTGCTCGTGACGGGATCAGGGGGGCTGTCGGCTCCGCGACTGCGTCCGGATGCGATCCTGAAACAGCCTGACGGACTCTAGTCCTCGGCTCCCTCGGCCTCGGTCTCCGGCGCCTCGGCGGGTTCCGCCTTGGCGCGCTTCGCGAAGCCCGTCGGCCGCAGCAGGAAGGCGGGAATGTCGTTCCCGAACCCGATCACGCTCGGGCCGTCGTCCCGGTCGCGGTAGTGCCGCGGGTTCCTGTCGCCGCTGCGGGGCTGCGGCCTGTGCTGCTCCCGCGGGTCGGCTTGCGGCCGCGGCGGCGCAACCTCGTCGCTCCGATTCTCGGAGCGGGGCGGGCGCGAATCGCGTTGCGGCCTCGGCTCCGACGGCCGGTCCGCACGTGGCTCGCGCTCCGGCCTCGGCTCGCGCTCCGGCCTCGGCTCGTGATCCCGTCTCGGCTCCGGCGGCCGCTCGGCGCGGGGCTCGCGGTCCCGCCTCGGCTCCTCCGAGCGGGGCGGCCTCGCCTCCCGCTCGGCGCGGGGGGCGTCCGAACGGTCGGAGCGCGAGCCGCCGCGGTCGCGACCGCCGCGCCCTTCGCTCCGGCTGCCGCCGCGACCGCCCGACACCCGCCGGCGCGAGGACGTCGGCGCATCGGACTCCGGCCGGTCCGACAGCGTCCCGCCTTCCCATTCGATCGGCTGAACGATCAGCTTCTCGATGGCGGCCAGGGACTTCTCGTCGCCCGGCGCCACCAGGGTGAAGGCGGCCCCCGCGCGGCCGGCGCGGCCGGTGCGGCCGATGCGGTGGACGTAGTCCTCGGCGTGATGGGGCGTGTCGTAGTTGAAGACGTGGCTCACCGCCGGGATGTCGAGGCCCCGCGCCGCGACGTCGCTGGCGACCAGAATCGTAGTGTCGC
>DATAGO010000058.1:0-133879 GCA_036263675.1 Microvirga sp.
CCCGCCGGAGCGCCCCGTGAGCCGCTGCTCGAGCGGGAGGTCGCGGGGTCCTGCTCCCGGGCAGGGTTACCCCTTCTCCTGCCGGCCCCTGTCCGGGGCAGGCCCAGCGCCTCCCGCTCTGCCTCACAAGGAGCAGAGACCCGGAGTGCCCCGCAGCAGCCCCGGCCCGAGAAGGGCGCGGGGGCACACGCGCTGCGCCATCTCAGAGGCTGTTGAGCAATTATGTTTCGGGGCCTATGTTGTTGATATAGAGTAGCTTTTAGCTGGGGGCGCTGCGCCGCCGTAGGGCGGCTAAGGTGAGGTCTAGCCATGACCGAGAACCCCTATGCCAGCGATCTGACAGACGAGGAGTGGGCGCTGCTCGAGCCGCTTCTCACCCGCACCCATCCTGCTGGGCGCAAGCAAACCTACAGCCTGCGCAGGATCGTCGATGCGGTCTTCTATCTCCTGCGCACAGGAGCGCAGTGGCGCTTCCTCCCACACGAGTATCCCCCACCGGATGCCGTCTTCTACCACTATGCCCGCTGGCGCCGCGACGGCACGTGGGAACGCATCAACACGGCGCTGCGCGAGCGCCATCGTCAGCGCATCGGCCGTACGCGCCAGCCGAGTGCGGCTATCATCGACAGCCAGTCGGCCAAAACGACTGAGATGGGAGGGCCTCGCGGCTATGATGGGGGCAAAAAGATCAGTGGCCGCAAGCGCCACGTCCTGGTCGACACACAAGGCACGCTCCTGAAGGCGTACGTCCATGAAGCTGACGTTCATGACCGACGGGGTGCCGAGTTCCTCCTATGCGGCCTACATCACCTGTTTCCTGCCATTCAGCTGATGTGGGGTGACAGTGCCTATCGTGGCCTGAAGGACTGGCTGGCAGAGCACCTGGGATGGAAGCTTGCGATCACGAAGCACTGGTGGACGGGCAATCGCGGGTTCTGGGTTAGACCAGGCCAGGAGCCTCCGCAGATCCCCTCAGGATTTCATGTGCTCCCGCGGCGGTGGGTGGTCGAGAGGACACTCGGCTGGTTTGGACGCAATCGGCGCCTGTCCAAGGACTACGAACGCCTTCCTGAGACAGGCGAGATGCTGCTCTACGCCAGCATGAGCCGCATCCTGCTTCGTCGCCTCACCGCAGCACCCGAAACATAATTGCTCAACAGCCTCTCAGCCCATCGCTCCCTCTTCCGCAGCCTCGCTCCCTCTCCCCGCCTGCGGCGAGAGGGCTGGGGGAGGGGCCGGTCGGATGAGCACGGCGCATCCACCTCGCCAACGTCACGGTCACGCAGCGTAGCGAGCGGTCTCCACCTCACGCGTGTCATGGCCGGGCTCGACCCGGCCACCTCGACCGGAAAGGCGCACGCTCCCCGCAGCAACACACACCGCGGGCTTCGCATCGGGATGGCCGGGTCGAGCCCGGCCATGACAGCCGTGGGGTGGAGCCCGCTCGCCTCTCTGACCGGCCCCTCACCCCAGCCCTCTCCCCGTGAACGGGGAGAGGGAGTGGGCAACGGCGAGAGGGAGCGCTACAGCGTCACGATCACCTTGCCGAACACCCGGCGCGCCTCGAGCCTGGCGAGGCCCTCCGTGAAGGCTTCGAGGGGGTGGACCGAGTCGATCACGGGCGTGAGGCCCGCCGCCATCTTGGCGAGCGACTGACCGATGTTCTCCAGGCGGCAGCCGAAGGAGCCGAAGATCCGGTATTGCTGCTGGAAGAGCTGCATCAGGTTCATGGTGGTCGAGACGCCGCTCGTGGAGCCGCAGGTCACGAGGCGGCCGCCGCGCTTGAGGCAGAGCAGCGAGCCGTTCCAGGTCTCGGCGCCCACATGCTCGAACACCACGTCGACGCCTTTCCGCTTCGTGAGCCGCCGGACCTCGCCCTCGAAGCGCTCGGTGCGGTAGTTGATCACGTGGTCGGCCCCGAGCGCGCGGGCCTTCCCGGCCTTCTCGTCGTCGCCCACGGTGGTGAAGACCGTGCAGCCGATCGCCTTCGCCATCTTGATCGCCGCGGTGCCGATCCCCGACCCGCCCGCATGGACGAGCACCGCTTCGCCGGGCTCCAGGCGTGCGTTGTCGAACAGCATGTGCTGCACGGTGCCGAAGCCGATCGGCGCGCAGGCCGCCTGTTCGTGACTGAGGCCCGCGGGCACGGGGACGACGAGACGCTCCGGCCGGTTCACGAACTCGCGCGCGAAGCCGTCGAGGTGGAAGCCCATGATGCCGGCGACGTTCTCGCAGAGATTGTCGCGGCCCTCGCGGCAGGCGCGGCAATGGCCGCAGGTCTCGGCGCCGTAGAGCGTGACCGGATCGCCGGCCCGGAACCGCGACACGCCCTCGCCGACGCCCGAGACCTCGCCCGCGGCCTCGACGCCCATGACCTGGGGCAGCTTGCGCTTGGCGAAGGCCATGCCGCGGAAGCCCCAGACATCGAGATAGTTGAGCCCGATCGCCCGCACGCGCACCTGCACCTCGCCCGGGCCCGGCGGCGGCGGCGGGTCGATCGCGGTCAGGCGCAGGTCGCGGTCGCCGAAGAGCTGGAGGGCGCGCATGGGGGTCCTTGGTGCAGGCGTCCGATCGGGCCGCCCGGTCGGCGGTGCCGGAGGGCGTGAGAGGCGCCCGGGGCGCTGGGGCCGGTCGGCGGGGTCAGTCGTAGCGGATGAAGGTCTCGCGCACCCAGCCAACGACGCCCCGGTACCGCACCCGGCACCAGGCCTGGCGTGACGGCGTGTCGTCGGTGCAGCCGAAGCCCTGGAGGCGGCGGGTGTTGGGCGGGATCGCGCCGACGATGTCGGCCTCGGCGTCCGGCCGCTCGCGGATGTTGAGCTGGTCGCCGGGCGCGATGCCGACGACCCGGTAGAGCTCCTGCCGGGCGGCGGCCGGGGTGGCGGCGAAGACAAGGAGGGCGAGAAGGAGCGGGCGCTTCACGGGAGGGGTTCCGGGTCGGCCAGACGACGGGCTTCGGGGCGGCCTGCCCGGTATACGCCGCCGGTTCGCGGTTCAGGAAGGCCACCGGGCCTGCGACATCCTGCGTCCCGCTGCCGGTGGGAGGACAGAGGAGCCGCAAGGCCGCCGGGGCCGCGACATCCTGCGCCCTGCCGCGGGCCGAACGATGGAAGGCCGCATCGAACCGGCCGCGCCGCGGGTGGCCTCAGGCCGGCTCCGCGGCCAGCACCAGGCAGGTGTTCTGGCCGCCGAAGCCGAAGGAATTGGAGAGGATCCGGGTCGCCGGGACGTCGCGCGCCACGTTGGGGACCACGTCGAGGGGGATCGCCGGGTCGGGAACCGCGTAGTTGATCGTCGGCGGGATGCGGCCGTTCGCGATCGTCATCAGCGACACCACCGCCTCGACGGCGCCGGCCGCCGTGAGCGTGTGGCCGATCATCGACTTGTTGGAGGAGATCGGGACGCGGGCCATGCGCTCGCCGAACACCGCGATGCAGCCCATCGCCTCCATCTTGTCGTTCTCGGGCGTGCCGGTGCCGTGGGCGTTCACGGCGTCGATGGCATCGGGCGCGAGGCCCGCATCGTCGAGCGCGTCGCGGATCGCGGCGATGATCGGCGCGCCGTCCGGGCTCGAGCGGGTGCGGTGGAAGCCGTCGCCGCGTTCGCCGCAGCCGAGCACGTAGCCGAGGATCGTCGCGCCCCGCGCACGGGCGCTCTCCGCGTTTTCGAGCACGAGGGCGGCGGCGCCCTCGCCCATCACGAAGCCGTCGCGGTTCTTCGAGAACGGCTTCGACGCGGCTTGCGGCGGGTCGTTCTGGGTCGAGAGCGCCGAGAGCAGCGAGAAGCGGATCAGGGATTCCGGGTTCACGGAGCCGTCGGTGCCGATGCAGAGCGCGGCCTCCGCCTCGCCGCGCCGGATCGCCTCGACGCCGAGCTGGATCGCGGTCGCGCCCGAGGAGCAGGCGGTCGAGAGCGAGATCGGCGAGCCCCGCGTGCCGAAACGGTCGGCGATCCGGTCCGCCACGGTGCCGAACAGGAAGAGGTCGTGCCAGTCGCGGAAGCGCCCGGTGCCGGCGGCCTTGAGGAGGTCGGCGTAAGTCACCGTCCCGCCCGCAGGCGCAGCCTCCGCGAGCGCCCGGCGCTGCGGCCATTCCATCTCGACGGGCGGCACCGCGATGAAGAGCGCGCCGGGGAAATCGCCCGCCGCGCCGATGCCCGCCTGCGCGATCGCCTCCTCAGCGGCGAGTTCGGCGAAGCGCTCGGAGAGCCGCGGCGCCACGAGGGGCTCCACGGCGACGCCGTCGACGGTGCCGGCGATCCGGGTGCGCAGGCCTTCGGTCGGAAAGCGCGTGATGCGGCGGATGCCCGAGCGCCCGGTGCCGAGCGCCGCCCAGGTGTCCTCGCGCCCGATCCCCGCCGAGGTCAGGACGCCCATGCCGGTGACGGCGACGAGAGGGCGGCCGCGGCGGTCGCGCAGGGAGGAGGCGGCGGTCGTGCTCATCGATCTCGAACCCCTATCCGGCCTTGACGAGGCGCACGGCGCCCTCGCCGCGCCGGTGGCCGACCGAGGTCACGAGGGCCTCTCCGGCCTCGCCCCGCGCGATCAGGGCCGCCGCGAGCGCCGCGCCGATGGGCGCCTGCGCCTCCATGGCGTGGCCGACGAGGTCGCCCGTCGCGTGGAGGCGGGCGCCGGGGGCGAGGCCGCGCAGGGCCTCCTCCTCGTCCTCGGTGATCCCGGCGACCCCCGTCATCCCCGAGACGACCGCATCCGGGCGGGCGCCGAGTTCGGCCGCGAGGCCCGCGAGACTCCGCGTCACGTCGCCGGGCCCGCGGCGCGAGCGGCCCGATGCCACGCCCGCCAGCGCCGCGAGCGGCGCCGCGCCGCGGGCCTCGGCGTGCTCGCGGGCTTCCAGCACCAGGAAGCAGGCGCCGCTGCCGAGGACGAACCCGCCCCCGCGGGCCGGCCGCTCCCGGACGGGCCGGACGGCGTCCTTCCAGAGATAGCCCCCCATCTCGTAGACGAGGAGCACATCGGGCCGTTCGGCGTTGTAGGCGCCGCCGACGAGGAACATGTCGTTCTGGCCCGAGGCGATCCGGGCCTGCGCGATGCGAAGGGCGTCGACGCCCGCCTGCTCCTCGCCCATGAAGGTGCGCGAGGCGCCGGTGACGCCGTGCACGATCGCGATGTTGCCGGCGAGCAGGTTCGAGAGCTGGGCGAGGAAGAGCGTGGGGCGCAGGTCGCCCATCAGGCGCTCGTTGAGAAAGACGCCCGGATCCTCGGCGCCCCGCAGCCCCGTCAGGATCGCGCCGTCGGCGGCGTAGTCGCGCTCGCCGCCGCCCGCCGCCACGATGAGGTGCATGCGGCTCTTGAGGGCCGCGTCGGCCTTGGTGCCGGCGGCGTCAAGCGCCAGCCCGGCCGCATAGGTGCCGAGGCGCTGCCAGGCCTCCATCTGACGCTGGTCGGATTTCTTCGGGATCTGGCGGTCGTAGTCGAGCGCCGCCGCCGGATGGACCGGGAACGGCGCGAAGGTCTCGGCGTCGACCCGCGCCGGGCGGCCGTCCGCGAGCGCTACGAGGTGCGCCTCGACGCCCTCGCCCGCGCAGGAGACGAGCCCGATCCCGGTCACCACGACCTCGCGCCGCATCAGGGAACCCCGCCGCGGGTGACGCCCGGCGCACGATCATCGCAAAGACGCGTCCGGCGGAAGGAACTCAGGGTCATCACGCGGTCTCCGCGGGGAGCCCGATCTGGCGCGCCCGTGCCCGCATGGGAGCGTCGAGGCCGTCCGGGAACGGCATGGTGCGGAAGCGCAGCTCCGCGTCGCAGATCGGCTTGCCCGCGACCGCGATGCTCGCCTTCGTGACCGCGTAGCCCGAGCCCTCGTGCTCGAGGCTCGCCGTGATCGCGAGCTCCGCCCCCGGGCCCACGAAGGTGCGGAAGCGCGCCCGGTCGACCGCCATCAGGAACGGCATGTGCGAGAAGCGGGTCAGCCCGAGCACGAGATAGCCGGAGGCCTGGGCCATGGTCTCGGTCAGGAGCACGCCGGGCATCAGGGGATGGCCCGGGAAATGGCCCTCGAAGACGGGGCTCGCCTGCGGCACGGTCGCGAGCGCCGAGATGCGCCGGGCCTCGCGGTCGAAGGCCACCACCCGGTCGATCATCTCGAAGGTCTCGAGGCGCATCTCAGGCCGCCTTCCCGCGCATTTGCCAGCGGCCCCGCAGGCCGATCGTCGCGACGGTCCCGATGCGCATCCGATGCGGTCTCAGGCCTTCTTGGCGGCCACGAGCGCCTCGATCTGGGCCACGAGGTTCCGGATCACGAAGTACTCCTCCGCCGGCGCCTTGCCGTCGTTGACCTCCTGGGTCCACTGCTCCAGCGGCAGCTTGATCCCGAACGCCTTGTCGATCGCGAAGGCGATGTCGAGGAAGGCGAGGCTGTCGATGCCGAGATCGTCGATCGCGTGGCTCTCGGGCGTGATCTGCTCGCGGGGAATGTCCGCGGTCTCGGCGATGATGCCGGCGACCCGGTCGAAGGTGGAGGACATCGTCCGTCGCTCTCCTGGAATCCGTTGACCGAGCGAGGCGGCGTCTGCGGGCGGTTCGCCCGTGCCCCCGGCTGCCTTCGTCGGTGGTTCTCGTCGGACAGCCCCCTACCACGAGGGCTCCGCCGGTGTCATCCCCGCCTTGGCAGGCGCAGGACCGCGCGGGTCGCAGCCTCCGAGGGCCGCAGGGCCGTGACGACGGTCGCACCGGACCCTAGACTCCTCCGGTGTCCGATCCGTCCCTCCTGCCCGAGCCCTTCCGCCGCTGGTTTGCCGGCCGCGGATGGATGCCGCGCGCGCATCAGCTCGATCTCCTCGCCAAGGCGCAGGCCGGCCGCTCGGTGCTGCTCGTGGCGCCGACCGGGGCCGGCAAGACGCTCGCGGGCTTCCTGCCGACGCTGGTCGACCTCGCCGAGCCACGGCCGAAGGACGGGAAGGGTCGGATCCACACCCTCTACATCTCCCCCCTGAAGGCGCTCGCGGTCGACATCGCGCGCAATCTCGAAGCGCCCGTCGCCGAGATGAAACTGCCGATCCGGGTCGAGACCCGCACCGGCGACACCCCGGCCCACAAGCGCGCGCGCCAGATCGAGCGCCCGCCCGACATCCTGCTCACCACGCCGGAGCAGCTCGCCCTGCTGCTCGCCCATCGGGAAGCGCGCGAGCTGTTCGCGGGGCTGCGCCGCGTGGTGCTGGACGAGCTCCATTCCCTCGTCACCTCGAAGCGCGGCGACCTCCTGTCCTTAGGCCTCGCCCGCCTCTACGCTCTCGCGCCCGACCTCGCCACGGTTGGGCTCTCCGCGACCGTGCGCGAGCCGGAGGAGCTGCAGCGCTACCTGGTGCCGCAGCAGGCCGCCTCTCCCTGCCTCGGGGCTCTCTCTCCCCGCTCGCGGGGAGAGGGCTGGGGTGAGGGGCCGGTCGGTGAGACCGAGAGTTTCCCGGAGGGTTCCCCTCCCCCTTGCGGGGAGGGGCCGGGGGTGGGGGTTGGTGCAGGATCGACCCGGGTGGTGCCTCCTGCACCAACCCCCACCCGGCCGGCTGACGCCGTCCACCCTCCCCGCAAGGGGGAGGGTAGGAGCCTGAATACGTTGAGCTCCACCGACCGGCCCCTCACCCCGGCCCTCTCCCCGCTTGTGGGGAGAGGAGGCGAGGCTGCGGGGAGAGGGGGCCTTGCCGATCTCGTGGTGGTCGAAGGCGGGGCGGCGCCGGAGATCCGGATGCTGGCGCCCGACGCGCGTCTGCCGCTGGCGGGCCACACGGCGGCGCTCGCGATGCCGGCGATCTACGAGCTCATCCGCAAGCACCGCACCACGCTGGTCTTCGTCAACACCCGGCTCCAGGCCGAATACGTCTTCCAGTCGCTGTGGAACCTCAACGAGGACGGGCTCGCGATCGCGCTCCACCACGGCTCCCTCGACGTCAACCAGCGCCGGCGGGTCGAGGCCGCCATGGTGGCGGGGTCGCTCCGCGCGGTCGTCTGCACCGCGACCCTCGATCTCGGCATCGACTGGGGCGACGTCGACCTCGTGGTCAATGTCGGGGCCCCGAAGGGCGCGTCCCGCATCATGCAGAGGATCGGGCGCTCGAACCACCGCATGGACGAGCCCTCCAAGGCCTATCTCGTGCCGGCGAACCGCTTCGAGATCCTCGAATGCCAGGCCGCGCTCGACGCCATCGAGGAGGCCGCGCAGGACACCCCGGACGCCCGGGTCGGGGCGCTGGACGTGCTGTGCCAGCACGTCCTCGGCATGGCCTGCGCGGAGCCGTTCCGGGTGGAGGAGCTCTACGAGGAGGTGCGCGCCGCCGCGCCCTACCGCGACCTGAGTTACGAGGATTTCGAGGCGGCGGTCGCCTTCGTGGCCACGGGCGGTTACGCGCTTCGCGCCTACGAGCGCTTCGCCAAGATCGTGCGCGGCGCCGACGGGCTCTGGCGGGTGCGTGACGGGCGCGTCGCGCAGCAATACCGCCTCAACGTCGGCACGATCGTGGAGGCCACCATGATCAAGGTGCGCCTCGCCCGCGCCGTCCGGGGCAAGCCCGGCAGCGTGCTGCCGCGCGGCGGGCGTATCCTCGGCGAGGTCGAGGAGTACTTCGCCGAGACGCTCACGGTCGGCGACACCTTCCTGTTCGCCGGCGAGGTGCTGCGCTTCGAGGGCATGCACGAGAACGAGGCGCTGGTGACGCGCGCCAAGGCCGGCACCGACCCCAAGATCCCGGCCTATGCGGGCGGCAAGTTTCCGCTCTCGACCTTTCTCGCCGAGCGGGTCCGGCGCATCCTCGCCGACCCCTTCGAGTGGGACCGCCTGCCGCCCCAGGTCACCGACTGGCTCCTGTGGCAGCGGCGCAAGTCCATCGTGCCGGGCCCGCGCGACCTCCTGGTCGAGACCTTCCCGAGGGGCGGGCGCCATTACATGACCTGCTTTCCCTTCGAGGGCCGGCTGGCGCACCAGACGCTGGGCATGCTCCTCACCCGCCGCCTGGAGCGGGCGCGGCTCAAGCCCCTCGGCTTCGTGGCCAACGATTACGGCCTCGCGGTCTGGGGCATGGGCGACGTCGCGGCCCGCGCCGGCCGCGAGCCCGGCTTCATCGAGGCGCTGTTCGACGAGGACATGC
This sequence comes from Microvirga sp., assembly GCA_036263675.1. Taxonomy (GTDB): domain Bacteria; phylum Pseudomonadota; class Alphaproteobacteria; order Rhizobiales; family Beijerinckiaceae; genus Microvirga. The sequence goes on from DATAGO010000058.1 coordinate 9,097, forward strand.
TCGGCGACGACCTCGAGGACTGGCTCGCCGAATCGGCGCTCATGAAGCGCACCTTCCGGACCTGCGCGGTGATCGCCGGGCTGATCGAGCGGCGCTTCCCCGGCCAGGAGAAGACGCGGCGCCAGGTCACGGTCTCGACCGATCTCGTCTACGACGTCCTGCGCAAGCACGAGCCCGACCACGTGCTGCTCCGCGCCGCCCGGGCCGATGCGGCAACGGGACTCCTCGACGTGCGCCGGCTCGGCGTGATGTTGAAGCGCATCCGCGGGCGAATCATCCACAAGCCGCTCGAGCGGGTGTCGCCCTTGAGCGTGTCGGTCATGCTCGAGATCGGGCGCGAGCGGGTCTACGGCGAAGGCGCCGACGACATCCTCGCGGAGGCCGAGGCGGCGCTCTTCGAGGAGGCCCTGGCCTGAGCCGCCCGCCTCCCGCTTCCGGACCGCAAGGAAACCCCACGTGACGGCCCTGCCGAAGATCGGTGCCTTGAAGAACAAACAAGAAACAGCCGAGATCGCCCTCGCGGGCCTCGCGGCGGTGCTCGACCTCTCGGGGGCGCTCTATCTCCCCGACGAGGGCGCGCTCCTCGTCGCCGACCTGCATTTCGAGAAGGGCTCGTCGTTCGCGCGCCGCGGAATGTTCCTGCCCCCCTATGACACCCGGGAGACTCTGGCGTCGCTCGACGCGGTGGCGGAGCGCTTCCAGCCCCGCACGGTGATCGCGCTCGGCGACAGCTTCCACGATGTGGGCGGTCCGGAGCGGTTGGGCGACGAGGAGCGCGCAGCCTTGGGCGCGGTGCAGGCCGGCCGGACCTGGATCTGGGTGACGGGCAACCACGACCGGGTGCTGCCCGAGACCCTCGGCGGCGAGGTCGCGGCCGAGATGCGGCTGAAAAACCTCACCCTGCGCCACGAGCCGCAGCCCGGCGAGGTCGCGGAGGTAGCGGGCCATCTCCACCCAGTCGGCAAGGTCGTGATGCGCGGGCGCTCGGTGCGGCGGCGCTGCTTCCTCACGGACGGGGAGCGCTGCGTGATGCCGGCCTTCGGGGCCTATGCGGGCGGCCTCAACGCCTGCGACGCCGCCTTCAAGCCGCTCTTCCCCACGGGCTTCACGGCGCACCTGATCGGCACCGAGCGCATCTTCGCGATCGGCCGCGCGATGCTGTGCCGGGATTGAGGGTGTCGGCGGAAACTAGAGTCCGTCGGGCTGTTTCAGGATCGCATCCGGACGGAGTCGCGGAGCCGACAGCCCGCCCCTCCCGGTTCCATCACAAGCAGACAGAGACTAGAGGTGAAGCGCGGCCTGTCCCTGAGCCGCATCCGTAGAACCTAGTCCCTGCGGAAGATCACGCTGGCGATCCAGCCGAACAGGAGCGCGACGCCCGCGGTGGCGAGGCCGTAGAGGGCCGACCAGTCCCGGGCCACCTCGCCGACCTGCTGCTCGAAGCCGGTCTTCACGAGCTCGAAGCTCGTCTGGGTCTGGGACAGGACGACGGTGTCGGCGAAGAGCCGCACGTCCACGTCGTAGTTGCCGGGCGGGGCGGTCGCGGGCAGCGGCACGCTCAGGCGGAAGAGCGAGGCCGTGAGGAACGTGACCGCGCGGTCCTCCTGGACGTAGAGGTTCTCGCGCAGCTTCAGGCGCAGCAGCGCGTCCCGGAACGCATCGTCGGCGGCGCCGCGCTCCGTCGTGAAGTCGGGCGCGTTGACGATGGCGGTGAGCCCCACGCGCTGGCGCCGCTGCAGCGCCTCGCCGGTGATCTCGTCGAGGGGACGGGTCGCGAACACCCCGAGATAGGCGGGTGCGTCGGGGAAGAGCTGCTGCTCCTGGTTGATCCACACGAAGCCGGCTGGCTCCTTCTCGCGCACCACGAGGGTCTGGCGCGGACCCCGCACGGTGACCACGATGTCGTAGGGGCTGGCGCGGGAGATGCTCTGGGCGTCGCGCTCGATCACGCCGAAGACCGCGATCGCGGCGCCGGTGTAGTTCGATGTGATCGCGAGCCGGTGGCTCGAGAGCGAGGTCACCATGGTCTCGGCGACCGCGGGGACGCCTCCCATGACGAGGAGCCCGGTGACGAGGGCGCGGAGACGGCCGGCGCTCCTCATGCCCGCGTCTCCCGGATCGGGAACCCGTCCGGGCCGCGGCGGCGGTCGGGAGCCGGGGCCCTCATACCCGCGTCTCCTGGATCGAGATCGAGAACGGCTCGGTGGGGCGCACCACGAGTTCGACCGCGAAGCGCACGCCGACCGCGAGCAGCAGCAGCGCCAGGAGGAAGCGGAAGAGCTCGGCGCGCAGGTTGCGGCCGGCCCGCGCCCCGAACTGCGCCCCGAACACGCCGCCCAGGATGAGCAGGATCGCGAGCACCACGTCGACGGCCTGGTTGGCGACCGCGTGCAGGACGAGCGCCACGAGGGTGGTGCAGAGGATCTGGAACTGCGAGGTCCCAATCACGACGGCGGTCGGGACGCGGAAGAGATAGAGCAGCGCCGGCACCATGATGAAGCCGCCGCCGATGCCCAGAAGCGCGCCCGCGAAGCCGACGAACAGGGAGAGCCCGAGGATCGGAATCGCGCTGGCGTAGAGCTTGGAACGGGGAAAGCGCATCCGCAGCGGCCAGCCGAGATAAGGAGCGTGATCCCCGCCCCGGCGGCGCGGACGCGGGCTGCCCCGGCGCGAGGACCAGAACTCGCGGATGCTCTCCTTGAGCATCAGCGAGCCCACCACCGTGAACAGGGTCACGTAGGAGACCACGATCACGAGATCGAGCTGGCCCGCCCTGCGCGCGGCGGCGAAGAACCAGACGCCGAGGCCCGAGCCCACGAGGCCGCCGGCCACCAGGACGCTGCCGAGCTTGAGGTCGAGCGCGTTGCGGCGCAAGGCCCCCATGGCGCTCGTGGTCGAGGAGGCGACGATCTGCGCGGTCTGGGTCGCGACCGCGACCGCGGGCGGGATGCCGAGGAAGATCAGGAGCGGGGTCATGAGGAACCCGCCGCCGATGCCGAACAGCCCCGAGATGAAGCCGACCGCCGCCCCCATCCCCAGGATGAGGAGGACGCTGACCGGCATCTCGGCGATCGGGAGATAGAGTTGCACGCCGTTCCCCCCGACGGCCGTTATGGCCTCGGATTGGTTGCCACAGGGTTTCGGGCCGGACGCGCAGGCGCCCCGCCGTCGATCGGGTCGTCGCGACGGGGCCCGCGAGTCCCGCCGTCCGTCGGGTCTTCGCGGCGGGGCTCGCGAGTCCCGTCGCAACGGCCGTCCCTCGGAGGGGCGCGGCGCGCCTCCCCGCTCGGCCGGGTCTGAACGTCAAACCGAGATAGGGCCCGGTCCCCGGCAGGGCGAGGCGTTAGAGCCGCGCGGCGCCTGCCGGTCGAACGACGGGAGACGGGACGGCCGCGCCCCGTGTCACATCCTCCCCCTGGAAGGCTTGCGCGCCGGCATATCCGACACGCCTCGCGTCACACCCTGCCGCTGAGGGGCTTCGGCGCTGGGATGTCCGACATGCCCTGCGGCAGCGGCGGGACGGTGTTGGCGGCGCGGTCCGTCGTCCGGGCGCGCCAGTTCTCGGCAAGCGCCTTGGCGGCCGCGAGGTCGGCGGGCGAGAGCTCGCGGGCGATCTCGTCCCGCTTGGCGGCCGCCTCCTGATCGCCCGCCCTCGCGGCGAGCGCGAACCACTTGTAGGCCTCGACCGGGTTGCGCGGCGTGCCCATGCCCCAAGCCAGGATCACGGCGAGGTTGAACTGGCTGTCGCGGACGCCGAGATCGGCGGCCTGGCGGAACCACGGGATCGCGGCGGGATAATCCGTCTTGCCGTCGCTGCCGGCCGCGATCAGGACGCCGAGGTTCTGCATCGCGTTGGTGTTGCCGCGCTCGGCCGCGCGCCGGTACCAGACCTGCGCCTGGGCGAGGTCCTGTGCGACGCCGACGCCGGTCTCGTAGAGCTGGCCGAGGCTGAACAGCGCCGGGACGAGTCCGGCCTGGGCGGCGCGCTCGAGGATCCTCGCCCCGAGCGCCGGGTCCTTGGGCATCTCCCGGCCCTGGACCAGGAGCGAGGCGAGCTCGTAGAGCGCCGCCGGGTTGCCGGCGAGCACCGCCGGCTTCAGCCGGGCCGGGATCCCGGCCGGCAGGTCGTCGGCGTTGCGCGCGGCTGACGCCGGCAGGGAGCCGGTCTCGACCGGGCTCGCGGATGCCTCCGGCGCCCGCGCGGCTTCGGCGCTGGGATCCCTGGCGGCCGTAAGAGACGCGCCGGCGGACGGCGTGCCCGTGGGAGCCGTCCCGGACGCGGGCGTACCGGTCGCCGCCGGCGTGCCGATCGGCTCCGGGTGCTTCGCGCGCTCGGGGGCCGGCTTCGACGTCCCGGCCTGCGCGACCGTCTTGGGCCGCACGGGCGCGGCCGGCGACCGCCAGGAATCGACCCGGCCCGCGACGGCCGCGACCGCATCGCCGATGCGGGCGGGACCCCCGAACGACCAGGCTCCGGCCGCGAGCGCCGCCGCGGCCGCGCCGACGAGCAGCACGCTCTGGAGCCGGCGCCCCGGCGCCTTGGGCGGGGCGCCGTCCGGCGCGCTCCCCTCGCCGGCGGCCTGGTTGCGGCGCAGCGCGGCGATGAAGCTGGAGCGGATGCGCGCCGGCGCCTCCGGGCTCGAGGCGCCGATCACGATCGGCCGGAACTCCGGCAGGGTGGCCTTCGGGAGGCCGGGCTCCGGAGAGGCCGCGGCGGCCTCGACCAGGGCGGGCGCCTCGGGGAGGAGCGATTCGGGGGGAAGCGTCTCGTCGAGGTCGCGCGGGCCCGCCATGACGGGAGGGGGCGGGACCGGCATCGGGGCCGGCGCCGCTGCGGGTTCGGCGCCGCGGCGGCGTTGCAGGGCCGCGCGGAACCGCCCCGTCCAGGAGGGCTCGGCGCCCGCTGCGGTCGGGATCCGGGACGCGGCGTCGGGCACGATGTCGGCGGGCGGCGGGCGGTCCGCGTCGTTGGCGGGGTCCGGCCGCGCCGGCCCGTCGCGCCCGCCCGCCCGCTGGGCGAGACTGCCGAGCGCCGCCTGGATCGCCGCCAGAGCCTCGTGGGTGCGGTCCTCGCGGGCGGCGCCCTCGGCCCGGAGGTCCTGGAGGTCGCGGGCGATCGCTTCGAGATCGGACGGGCTCCAGCGCCCCTCGCGCTCGGCCTTGAGGTCCCGCAGGTCGCGGGCGATGGCGTCGAGTTCGGGCAGGGCGCGGGAGCCGTCGGGCCTTGGGGCGTCCTCGCGCAGGGAGCGCATCTCGGCGACGGCCTCGCCGATGGTCTGGTGCAGCAGTTCGATCGCGGGATCGGCGCGGCCGCTGCGCTCGAGCGCCGCCGCGAGCCCGGCGATTTGCGCCTCGAGGCGCTCGACCTGCTCCCGCGAGGCGTGGATCTCGTCGAGCCGGCCGCCGAGGTCGCGCAGCAGGATCTCGACCGAAGCGGTGTCGGAGACCTGGGCGACATGGCGCAGGCCGTCGTCGAGGCGCTCCAGGGTCTGGGCGATCTGGTCGAGGGCAGGCGCCCGGCCCTGCAGGCTCTGGGCGATCTGGTCGAAGGCGGGCGTGCGGCCCTGCAGGCTCTCCTCCAGGCGGCCGAGCCGCTCGACGCCGGCGACGAGTCCCTCGGCGACCGGACGCTGGGCGGCGAGCAGGTCCTCGATCCGCGCCAGGCGCCCGGCGAGGTCGTCGGGCAGGGACACCGGCGCGCCGGCCTCCGGGCTGGACCCGGCCGGGCGCGCGAAGGACAGGCGGTCGAGCCGGCTCGCGATGGCGGCAAGCTGCTCCCGCAGGGGCTCGAGGCGCTCGGGCTCGCGGGCGGCGAGGTCCCGCAGGCGCGCGTCGAGCGCCTGCAGCCGCTCGAGCAGCGCCGGGTCCGCGCCGGCGTCCCCGGACGGGCCGCGGGCGGCCGTGATCTGATCCCGCAGGGCCGAGAGGCTGTCGAGATCGAACTTGGCCGCGACCGCTTCGACCTTGCGGTCGAGCGCGGCCAGCGAGGCCTGCGACGCATCGAGGGCGGACGCGACGGCGGCGCCCGGCTCGGTGCGCTCGCGGATCTGGCGCAGCATCCCGTCGACCTCGTCGAAGCGTCCGGCGAGGCGGTCGGCCTCGCGGCCGCGCAGGGTCGCGACCTGCTCGAAGCTCGCCGCCATCGCGGCGAGGTCGGGGGCAGGCTGCGCCCGCAGCCGGGCGAGGCCGTCCTCGATCGCGGCGAGACGGTGCGCGATCGGGCTCAGGCTCTCGGGCGCGGGCCGGCGCAGCAGGGCATCGAGGCGCTGGCCGATCTCGTGGCGCAGCACGGGGAGCGAGGCGGCCGCGCCGCCCTCGCCCACGAGCGCCCGGCGCATGCCCTCGAAGGTGGTGCGCAGCGCCGCGAGGTCGTCCCCTTGCGCGACGATCTCGCCTCGGGTCGAGGACAGGTCCTCCCGCAGGCCGGCGAGGCCGTCGCGCTCGAAGCGCAGGCGCAGGTCCGCGACGAGCGCACGGAGAGACGCGACCTCGTGGGCGAGTTCGTCGAGCCGCCGCGGTTCGGCGAGTTCGGCGAGCCCCCGGCGCAGGCCGGCGACCTCGGTGTTGAGGACGCGCAGATCCGCGCCCTCCACGCCGCGGGCGGAGTCGATCTTCCAGTTGAGGAGCTCGATCGCCGAACCGATGCGCTGGTGCAGGTTCTCGGGGATCTCGCCCGCGAGGCGGCCGATCTCGGCCTGCACGGCCTCGAGCCGCTCGGCGAGCGCCGTGATCGCGCCGGGGCTGCGGGTCTCGACGACCTCGGCGGCCAGGCCGCGGATCTGGCGCTCCATGTCGAGGATCTCGGACCGGGTCGCGAGCGCGCCCATGCCGCGCCGCAGGTCGCGGATCTCTTCACGCAGGGTTCCGAGGCCCGGCGGCTCGGCCGGGCCGGAGCCGGGGCCGTCGCGCATCCCATCGCCGTCGAACGCCCGCGGCCGCGCCGCGCGGGGGGCGCGGCGCGCCTGATCCTGGACCGGCATGCCGCCGTCGCGCGCATCGAGCCGGTCGCGCAGGCCGGCGAGGATGCCGGCCACGTCGTCGACGAGGCGCGCCTTTCCGGGCCCCGTGCTCCGCGGGGGGCGGGCCGGCTCCTCCGGATCCCAGGCCGAGGCGGGGTCCGGCCGCCCGCCGCCGGACCGCCGGGCCTCGGCGCGCGCACCGGCAGGGTCTGGAGTCCGGAACGCGCCGTCCGGCCGCGGGCGGCGGGGCGATTCGCGGAACGGATCGCGGAAGTCGAAGGGGTCGCCGGAGCCCGTCGTATAGGGTCGTGTCATCGCGGGGCTCGCGCAGCAGGCGGGAGGGTGAACGGACCGGGTCTCGAAGCTCGTGTCATCGCCACGCTCGCGCAGGGGTGTGGACGGACCGGGCGGGGCCCGCGCCCGGTCGCACCGGCAGGCGAGCCTCGGCCCTCGACGATTCGCGGTCCGCCCGCTCCGGGCGTCCGAGAACCATGAACCGTTAAGGTAAATGCCCGCTTAATCCCCTCCGAAGGCCCCGCGCGGTACGGCCAAGCTTGTTCAACCTTCGGATGAAGCGCCCCCCGCCGCCGCAAAAAGGGCGAGATTGGGGCTAGGAAGTCACAACGTCGTCGATCGGCCTCCCCTAGCGTCACAATTGTGTTATGGTGAGAATCGGATCGACCGGCGCGGTGCCGGTTTCCAGGATGCAACCTGTACCGGCGGCAGGCAACGGCAGCTCGGCGCAGTTCGGGCGCCTCAATCGAGTGGTGGGCACGATGAACAACAGCACGACTGAGCAGGCTTATTCCCCCGAAGACACAGCGGCAGGCCGCCGGACCGACCGTCCGAAGACTTATACGATCGGCGATCTCGCCCGCGAATTCGGCGTGACGCTGCGGACGCTCCGGTTCTACGAGGACCGCGGCCTCCTCTCGCCGCGCCGCGAGGGCACCGCCCGCATCTATGACGCCCGCGACCGCTCGCGCCTCGCCGTGATCCTGAAGGGCAAGCAGCTCGGCTTCACCCTCACCGAGATCCGCGCCATGGTGGCCGAGGAGCGCGGCTCCGAGATGCCGGCCGCCAACCTGAAGCTCTCCCTCGCCCAGGTCGACGACCAGATCGCTCATCTCGAGCAGCAGAAGGTCGAGATCGAGCAGGCGCTCGCCGAGCTGAAGGCCCACCGCGCGTCGCTCGTCGCCGCCTGAGACGCCCGCGCCTGACCGGGATCCCTGAGGTCCCGCAAGATTTGGACGGCCGTTCCTCCGGGAGCGGCCGTTTTCGTGTGCGCAGCCCGCGATCCGGCCCTGCTTCCCCTTCCCCTGCGGGAGGTGACGGTTTATATCTAAACCATCTCTCCGGAGGCCCGTCCGGGCCTCCATATCCGCGACCGGCCGGCCGCTCATCCGAAGCCTAAGGGACAAGCCGCGATGCCCGCCTACAAGGCTCCCGTGGAGGACGTGATGTTCCTCCTCACCGACGTGTTCCAGATCGAGCGCTACAACAACCTGCCGGGCTTCGCCGACGCCACGCCCGACCTCATCGAGGCGATCCTCGAGGAGGGCGCCAAGGTTTGCGAGGAGGTGCTCCAGCCCCTCAACCAGACCGGCGACCGGGAGGGCTGCCGGCGCAGCCCCGACGGCTCCGTGACTACACCTACAGGTTTCAGGGACGCCTACCGGGCTTATGCGGAGGGCGGCTGGATGGGGCTCTCGGTTCCGCCCGAATATGGCGGCCAGGGGCTGCCCTACACCCTCCAGGCGGTGATGAACGAGTTCGCGTCCTCGGCCAACATGGCGTTCTCGATGTATCCGGGCCTGACGCTCGGGGCCGTGGCGGCGCTCCTGGTGCATGGCAGCGAGGAGCAGAAGAGCCTCTACGTGCCCCCGATGGTGGAGGGCCGCTGGTCCGGCACCATGAACCTCACCGAGCCCCATTGCGGCACGGATCTCGGGCTCATCAAGGCGAAGGCGGTGCCGAACCCCGACGGGTCCTACGCGATCACCGGCACCAAGATCTTCATCTCGGCCGGCGAGCAGGACCTTACCGAGAACATCGTCCACCTCGTCCTCGCCCGCATCGAGGGCGCGCCGGAGGGCACCAAGGGGATCTCGCTCTTCGTGGTCCCCAAGGTGCTCGTGAACCCGGACGGCTCGCTCGCCGGGCGCAACGGCGTCGCCTGCGGCTCGCTCGAGCACAAGATGGGCATCCACGGCAACGCGACCTGCGTGATGAACTACGACGGCGCGACCGGCTGGCTCGTCGGCGAGGCCAACCGGGGGCTCGCCGCCATGTTCGTGATGATGAACGAGGCGCGCCTCGGCGTCGCGATCCAGGGCCTGTCGCAGTCGGAGGTCGCCTACCAGAACGCGGCGACTTATGCCAAGGACCGCCTCCAGGGCCGCGCGCTCACCGGCGCGAAGGCGCCCGAGAAGCCCGCGGACCCGATCATCGTGCATCCGGACGTGCGCCGGAACCTTCTCTCGATCAAGGCCTTCAACGAGGCCGCCCGCGCCCTCGTGCTCTGGACCGCGCTGAAATCCGACGTGGCGCACCGCTCGCAGGACGAGGGCGAGCGCCGGCAGGCGGACGACCATATGGGCCTCATGACCCCGGTGCTCAAAGGCGTGCTCACCGACCTCGGCTTCGAGAACGCCGTGAAGGCGCAGCAGACCTTCGGGGGGCACGGCTACATCGAGGAATGGGGCATGTCGCAGTTCGTGCGCGACGCCCGCATCGCGATGATCTACGAGGGCGCCAACGGCATCCAGGCCATGGACCTTGTCGGCCGCAAGCTTCCCCGCGACGGCGGCAGGGCCGTCATGGCCTTCTTCAGCGAGGTCGGCGCCTTCTGCCAGGAGCACGGCGCCGACGAAAACTTGGCGCCCTTCGTGGCGCCGCTCCAGGGCGCGCTCGGCCACCTCCAGCAGGCCACCATGTGGTTCATGCAGAACGCGATGACGAAGCCCGACAACGCGGGCGCCGGCGCGCATGACTACATGCACCTCTTCGGCCTCGTCGCCATGGGCTACATGTGGGCGCGGATCGCGCGCGCCGCGTCCGCGAAGAAGGCGGACGGCGACGAGACCCGCATGGACGCCAAGCTCCTCACCGGCCGCTTCTTCATGGAGCGGATGCTGCCCGAGACCGGCGCCCTGGTGGCACGCATCTCGGCGGGCGCCGACACCGTGATGGCGATGCCCGCGGAAGCGTTCTAAGACACCGCAAACCCTCCCCCCTCTGCGGGGGAGGGTGGCCCTCGCGTCAGCGAGGGTCGGGAGAGGGGCGGTCCTCGCGAGCACGGCCCCTCTCCCGGCTCACTTCGTTCGCCACCCTCCCCCGCAGAGGGGGGAGGGTCGAGGATCTCCCATGCCCGAGGCCTTCATCTACGACGCCGTGCGCACCCCCCGCGGGCGCGGCAAGCCCGACGGATCCCTGCACGAGGTCCCGACCGTCGACCTCGCGGTCACGGCCCTCGACGCGCTGCGCCGCCGCACCGGCCTCGATCCCGTCCACGTCGAGGACGTGGTGCTGGGCTGCGTCGATCCGGTGGGCGAGGCCGGCGGCGACATCGCGCGCGCGGCGGTGCTCAAAGCGGGCTTCGGCAAGGATACGCCTGGCGTGCAGATCAACCGCTTCTGCGCCTCCGGGCTCGACGCCGTGAACCTCGCGGCCGCCCAGGTGATGACCGGCATGAAGGACGTCGCCATCGGGGGCGGCGTCGAATCCATGAGCCGCGTCGGCATGGGAGCGTCCGGCGGCGCCTGGCCGGTGGATCCCGGCATCGCAATCCCGAACTACTTCCTGCCGCAGGGCATCTCGGCCGACCTGATCGCCACGAAATACGGCTTCACCCGCGACGACGTCGACGCCTACGCGGTCGAGTCTCAGCGCCGCGCCGCCCGCGCCTGGGAGGAGGGGCGCTTCGCGAAGTCGGTCGTCCCCGTGCGGGACGTCAACGGCCTCACGCTGCTCGACCGGGACGAGCACATGCGGCCCCAGACCGACATGCAGTCGCTGGGCCAACTCAAGGCCGCCTTCGTCCAGATGGGCGAAATGGGCGGCTTCGACGCGGTGGCGATCGCCGCCCATCCGGACGTGGAGGCGATCGACCACGTGCATCATGCCGGCAACTCGTCCGGGATCGTCGACGGCGCCGCCGCGGTGCTGGTCGGCTCGGCGGAGGGCGGCGCCAAGCTCGGGGCGAGGCCCCGCGCGCGCATCCGCTCCTTCGCCTCCATGGGCTCGGACCTCGCCCTCATGCTCACCGGCCCCATCGACGTGTCGGAACTGGCGCTCCGCAAAGCCGGGATGACGAAGGCCGACATCGACCTGTTCGAGATCAACGAGGCCTTCTCGGCCGTGGTCCTGCGCTACATGCAGGCGCTCGACCTCGACCCCGCGCGGGTCAACGTCAACGGCGGCGCCATCGCGATGGGGCACCCGCTCGGGGCCACCGGCGCCATGGTGCTCGGCACCGTGCTCGACGAACTGGAGCGGACCGGCCGGCAGACGGCGCTCGTCACCTTGTGCGTCGCGGCCGGGATGGGCACCGCGACGATCATCGAGCGGGTGTGAGATGGACGCTTTGAATCCTGCCACCACCGCGCTCGTCGTCATCGACGTTCAGCGGGGTTTCGACGAGATCGAGGCGGCCGGCCACCGGCGCAACAACCCGGACGCGATCCGCCGCATCGCCGACCTCCTGGCGCATTTCAGGGCCGTCGGCGCCCCCGTGATCCACATCCGCCACGCCTCGCGCGAGGCCGATTCCGTGTTCCGGCCCGAGCGGCCCGGCTACGCCGTCAAGGACGAGGCGCGCGAGATCCCGGGCGAGCCCGTGATCGTGAAGCACGTCAACGCGTCCTTCATCGGCACGGATCTGGAGAGCCGGCTGCGCGCCGCCGGCATCACGGCGCTCGTGATCTGCGGCGCCACCACGAACCATTGCGTCGAGACCACGACGCGCATGGCCGGCAATCTCGGCTTCGACGCCAAGCTCGTGCGCGACGCCGCCTGGACCTTCGACCGCACCGGCCCGGACGGCGACCGGCACGCCGCCGAGGAGGTCCACCGCATGACGCTCGCGAATCTCGCGGGCGAGTTCGCCGAGATCGTCACCACGGACGACATTTGCACGCGGCTGCGGCCCGAGCCTCTGCGGCAAGCGAGCTGACGGGACGACCATCACGACGAGCGCAGACCGGACGCCGAAGGAGCCGACCGCCATGGACCTCACGAATTTCCGCTTCGAGATCGACGGCGACGGCATCGCGCTCGCGACCTGGGACATGCCGGGCCGCTCCATGAACGTGATCACGCCGGAGGTCATGGACGAACTCTCCCGCATCGTCGAGACGGTCGCGGCCGACGAGGCCGTGAAGGGCTGCGTGATCGCCTCCGGCAAGGAGAGCTTCTCGGGGGGCGCGGACCTCACCATGCTCCAGGGGCTCGGCGCGGAGCATGCGCGGCTCGCGAAGGAGCGCGGCGAGGAGGAGGCGATGCGCTTCTTCTTCGAGGAATCGCGCAAGCTGTCGCTCCTCTACCGGCGGCTCGAGACCTGCGGCAAGCCGTTCGCGGCGGCCGTGCACGGGGTGTGCCTCGGGGGCGCCTTCGAGCTCGCGCTCGCCTGCCATCACCGGGTGCTGTCGGACGCGGATGCGACGCGGGTCGGGCTCCCCGAGATCAAGGTCGGGCTCTTCCCCGGCGCCGGCGGCACCCAGCGCGTGGCGCGCCTGATGCCGACCGGCGACGCGCTCCAGATGCTGTTCAAGGGCGAGCAGATCCGCGCCCTCATGGCCCGCAACATGGGCCTCGTCCACCAGGTCGCGCCGCAGGATCGCCTCGTCCAAGCCGCCAGGGACTGGATCAAAGCTGGAGGAAAAGGCGTCGCGCCCTGGGACGAGAAGGGCTTCAAGCTGCCCTCCAACAAGGTCTATTCCGCGCAAGGCATGCAGGTCTGGCCGGCCGCGAACGCGATCTACCGGCGCGAGACGCACGGCAACTACCCGGCCGGCTATGCTATCCTGGAGGCGGTCTATCAGGGGCTCCAGCTCCCCATGGACCTTGCCCTGAAGGTGGAGTCGCGCTGGTTCGCCAAGATCCTGCGCTCCAAGGAGGCGGCGGCGATGATCCGCACGCTCTTCCTCTCCATGGGCGAGCTCAACAAGGGCGCGCGCCGGCCGAAGGGCGTGGAGCCGACCACCCTGAAGACGATCGGCGTCGTGGGCGCGGGCTTCATGGGCGCCGGCATCGCGTACGTGAGCGCTAATGCCGGCCTCGACGTGGTGCTGGTCGATCGTGACGTGGAGGCGGCCGAGAAGGGCAAGGCCTATTCCCACAAGCTCATGTCCGACCAGATCATGAAGGGCCGCGCCAAGACTGCCGACCGCGACGCGCTCCTCGCCCGCATCCGGGCGAGCGCGGACTACGCCGATCTCCGCAGTTGCGACCTCGTGATCGAGGCGGTGTTCGAGGACCCGAAGGTGAAAGCCGAGGTGATCGCCAGGGTGGAGGCTGCGGTCGGGCCCGATTGCATCGTGGCCACCAACACCTCGACCCTGCCGATCACCGGCCTCGCGGGGGCGTCGCGGGATGCCGGCCGCTTCATCGGCATCCATTTCTTCTCGCCGGTCGAGAAGATGATGCTGGTCGAGATCATCAAGGGGAAGGAGACCGGCGACAGGGCGCTCGCGGTCGCCCTCGACTACGTGCGTGCGATCCGCAAGACCCCGATCGTCGTCAACGACGCACGCGGGTTCTTCGCCAACCGCTGCGTCGGCGCCTACATCCTGGAGGGCCACCTCATGCTCGTGGAGGGCGTGCCGGCGGCCATGATCGAGAATGCGGGCCGGCAGGCCGGCATGCCGGTGGGCCCGCTCTCGCTCAACGACGAGGTCGCCCTCGACCTCGCGCTCCGGATCGTCAAGGCGACGCGGGCGCAGGCCGGGGACGCGGCCGTCGATCCGCGGCAGGCGGAACTCCTGGAGCGCATGGTCGAGCGCGAGGGGCGGCTCGGCCGCAAGAACCGGAAGGGCTTCTACGACTACCCCGAGAGTGGGCCGAAGCGCCTGTGGCGGGGCCTCAAGGACCTGCAGCCCGTGCACCTCGAAGCCGAGCTGATCGATTTCGAGGAGCTGAAGCAGCGTCTCCTCGTCACCCAGGCGCTCGAGGCCGCGCGCACGGTCGAGGAGGGGGTCGTCACCGATCCCCGCGAGGCCGACGTCGGCTCGATCCTTGGCTTCGGCTTCGCGCCCTTCACGGGGGGAGCCCTGAGCTACATCGACCTCATGGGCCCGGCCCGCTTCGTGGAGCTGTGCCGGCGCCTGGAGGCCCGGCACGGGGCGCGCTTCGCCCCGCCGGCGCTCCTCCTCGACTTCGCGGAGTCGGGCGGCACCTTCTACGGCCAGGCCGAGGGCAAGCGGGCGGCCTGACGCCGTCCCCGGATGGGGCCGGGGCCCTGCGGCTCCTGGATCAACCCTGCCCCGAGCGCGTTATCGGTCTGCGCCGCAGTCCCGCGGCTCTTGCGGATCTCCATGACCCTCCAGCAAGCGCTCGCCTTCGCCATCGTGGCCGGGATGATGGCCCTCTTCGTGTGGGGCCGGTTCCGGTACGACCTCGTGGCCGCGATGGCGCTGCTCGCCGCGGTGCTCACCGGGATCGTGCCCGCCAAGGAGGCCTTCGCGGGCTTCAGCGACGACATCGTCATCATCGTGGGCAGCGCGCTCCTCGTCAGCGCCGCGGTGTCGAAGTCCGGCGTCATGGAGGCGGCGCTCAACCGCTTCGCGCCCTACCTGCAGACGGCCCAGATGCAGGTGATCGTGCTCGTCGGCGCCGTCACGATCCTCTCCGCCTTCGTGAAGAACATCGGCGCGCTCGCCATGATGATCCCGGTGGCGTTCCAGATCGCGCGCCGGACCAACACCTCGCCCTCGAGCCTGCTGATGCCGATGGCCTTCGGCTCCCTCATCGGCGGGCTCGTCACGCTCGTCGGCACCTCGCCCAACATCATCGTGTCCCGCGTGCGGGCCGAGATGACGGGCCAGCCCTTCGGGATGTTCGACTTCACGCCCGTCGGGCTCGGAATCGCGGCCGCGGGCGTCGTCTTCCTTGCCTTCGGCTACCGGCTCATCCCGAGCGGGCGGCGGGCGACCGCCTCCCTCGACGAGGCCGTCGACATCAAGGACTACGTCACCGAGGCCGCGGTGCCGCCCGAGTCCGACCTCGTCGGCCAGACCGTCGCCGACATCCACAAGCTCGGCGAGGACGAGGTCAAGGTCGCCTCGATCATCCGCGCCAACGACCGCAGCGCCAAGCCCCTGCCCGACGCGGTGATCCGCGAGAACGACACCGTGATGCTCGAAGGCGAGCCGGCGGCGCTCGAGCGCGTGGTGGCGCGCGCGGGACTCAAGCTCACCCGCGAGGACCGCTCGATCGCGACCGACGAGGCCACCGACGAGATCGGGGTCGTGGAGGCCGTCGTCGGGCCGCGCTCGGTGCTGATCGACCAGTCGGCCGAGCGCCTGTCGCTCTACCAGCGCTACGGCGTCAACCTGCTGGCCGTGAGCCGGCGCGGCCAGCGCTTCACCGAGCGGCTGCGCACCATCACCCTGCGCGCCGGCGACGTGGTGGTGCTCCAGGGCAACCTGACCCACATGCCCGAGACCCTCAAGGACCTCGGCGGCCTGCCGCTCGCCGAGCGCGACATCCGCCTCGGCGTGTCCCGGCGCAGCCTGATCCCGATCGCGGTGCTGGGCGGCGCCATGGGGCTCGTCGCCTTCGACATCCTGCCGATCGCGATCGCCTTCTTCGGCGCCGCGGTGCTGCTGATCCTCTTCGGCTCGCTCACCTTGCGCGAGGCCTACGAGACCATCGAGTGGCCGCTCCTCGTCATGCTGGGCGCGCTGATCCCGGTCTCGGAGGCGATCCGGACCACCGGCGGCACCGAGATCATCGCGGGCTGGCTCTCGGTCGTGGCCAACGCGCTGCCCGCCACCGGGGCGCTCGTCCTCATCATGGTGGCCGCCATGGCGGTGACGCCCTTCCTCAACAACGCCGCCACCGTGCTCGTGATGGCGCCGATCGCCGCGAGCCTCGCGACCCAGCTCGGCTACCGCCCGGATGCCTTCCTGATGGCGGTGGCGATCGGCGCGGCCTGCGACTTCCTCACGCCGATCGGCCACCAGTGCAACACGCTCGTGATGGGGCCGGGCGGCTACCGCTTCGGCGATTACTGGCGCCTCGGCCTGCCGCTCTCGGTCCTGGTCGTGGTGGTCGGCATCCCGCTCGTCATGCTGGTCTGGCCGCTGAACTAGGCTCGGACGCCGCCGGAGGAGGCCCGAGGCCGCTGCACTTGGGCCGGACGCCTTTGGGGGGGCCGGGGCCGGCGTCAGCCCGGATTCAGCACGCTCGCGGCCAGGATCGCGAGCCCGGCGAGGGGCGAGGCGAGCGCCAGGAGCACGGCCCAGCGGTGCATCCGGTCGAGCCCGCTCTCCACGGCGTGAAAGCCGAAACCCGTATCCGCGTCCATGATGTGGCTCCGCCCGGTCCCTGCCGCGGCGCTCTTGCCGGCGCCCCGTGTTCACGCGCCCGAGGAAACGGCTCCGGCCGTGAAGGAGGGGTAAATCCCGCCCCGGCGTCGGGTCTTTGCGTGAACCAATCCTTTCGCAGGAATCGGGTGGCCCCTGGCGCGCTCCGCTGTCACCCTTGCGGGACGTGAAGGGGAGGAACGGGTCGGTGGCGGGGCAGGTCGACGGCACTTCGGGCCGCGCTTCAGGAGGGCGGAAGCGGTGAACGGTGAGGTCAAGGCCGCCATGGGCCGACGCGAATGGGCGATGCTGATCCTCCTCTCGATGGTGTGGGGCGGCTCGTTCTTCTTCGTCGGCGTCGCCGTGCGCGACCTGCCGCCGCTCACCATCGCGGCCCTGCGCGTCGGGCTCGCGGCGCTCGCCATCAACGCGGCCCTGAGGCTCTTCGGCGTGCGCCTGCCGCGGGACGCCGCCGTCTGGCGGGCCTTCTTCGGGATGGGGATCCTCAACAACGTGATCCCGTTCGGCCTCATGGTCTGGGGCCAAGGCCACATCGCGAGCGGGCTCGCCTCGATCCTCAACGCCGCGACCCCGCTCTTCACCGTGCTGGTCGCGCATGTGCTGACGAAGGACGAGCGCCTCACCGGCGGACGGATGGCCGGCGTCGTGGTGGGGCTCGCCGGCGTCGCCGTGATGATCGGCACCGATGCGCTCGGTCAGCTCGGGCTCCACGTGGCGGCGCAGCTCGCCGTCATCGCCGGCACGGTCTCCTATGCCTTCGCGGGCGTCTACGGCCGGCGCTTCAAGACCATGGGGATCGCCCCCGTCGCGACCGCCACGGGCCAGGTCACGGCCTCGACCGCGATCCTGGTGCCGCTGGCGCTCGTCCTCGAGCGGCCCTGGGAGGTCGGCATGCCCGGCACCGCGACGGTGCTCGCCGTGCTCGCCCTCGCCCTCGTCTCCACGGCCTTCGCCTACATCCTCTATTTCCGCATCCTCGCCACCGCCGGCGCCACCAACGTGATCCTGGTGACCTTCCTGATCCCCGTGACCTCGATCCTCCTCGGCGCCGCTTTCCTGAGCGAGCGCCTGGAGCCGAAGCACTTCGCCGGCATGGCGCTGATCGGAGGCGGGCTCGCGCTCATCGACGGGAGGCTGGCGAAAGCCGTGCGGGCCCGGTTCCGGGGCGCGCAGGCGGCGCCCCGGAGCGGCTGAAGGCGCTGAGGCGTCCCGGAGCTACGGCGCAGGGCGGAAGCGATCGAGGGTCTGGGGGCTCCCCGGAGCTACGGCGCGGGGCGGAAGCGGTTGAAGACGATGTCGGGCGCGCTGGTGTTGTGGCGCGAGGGCACGAGGCGGCCGGTCCACACGTCGGTGGCCTTGGCGCCCCGGAAGGCCATGATGGGCTCCTCGCGCCAGCTCTTCGCCCCCTCTTCCCGCGCCGCGATGCGGGCCACGTCGGCGTTGAACTCGGTGACGTACATGGAGCGCAGGCCCGCGAAGGGCTTGCCCTCGACGGGCTTGTCGAAGGCGACGTCGAGGGCAAGGCGGTCGCGGTCGAGACCGGAGAGCGTCACCACGGCCTCGCCCCCCTGGTCGAAGACGATCCGGAAGGCTTTCGCGGCCGGGTCGAAGCTCACCTCCTTGATGTTCACCACGGGCCGGCCTTGGTTCTCGACCGGGCCGATGAGGAGCGAGGAGCCGTAGGCGCTCCAGGCGAGATGCGCCGGGGGCAGCGGGCGGATGCGCCAGTAGCCGTCGGCGGGATAGAGCACCAGCACCTCCTCGGCGCGCTCGTTGCGGCGCACCCAGAGCTGCACGATGTGGAGCCCCCGCTCGACCCGGTCGCCGACCCGGATCGGCACGTCCTTGTCGCGCCAGAAATTCGCGAACGTGTAGCCCGTGAGCCAGAGCTCCACGTCCTCGTAGAAGGTGACCTTGCGGGGCGGGCGGATCTCGGAGGTCGCGGCGGAGATGTCCTCGCACGCCGTCCAGTCCGGCGCGTAGCGGTCCTCGCGCACGCCGCCGATATAGACCGGGTGCGCGGCCTCCACGTGGAAGCGCGTCACGCGCGGCGAGGTGAAGGTGAGCGAGACGTTGTCCTTCTCGGCGCAGAGGACCGGCTCGCTCCCGTTCGCGACCTCGACCGCGATCCCGTCGAGGCTGGCAGCCTGGGCGGCACCGAGGGCCAGCGCGAGGCAGGAGGCGAGAAGGAAGCGCATGGCGCGAAAGCCTTATCTCTGGAGGATCGCGTAGACGTCGCCCGAATTGGCCGCGTGCGGCAGGCCGTCGAGATAGGCCGCCATCGCGTCCGCGTCCGTGGGCTCGCCGAAGACGAGCGCCTGCGTCTCCCCGAGCGCCACGTCGAAGCGGTAGGGGCCGAGGCGCCCGAGGCAGTCGAGGCAGCGCGCGGCGCTCTCCCGCGCGATGGTGGTGAACTCGAAGGAGAGCGCCGGCAGCGGCCGGGAGAGGCCCGCGAGCACCCGGTCCTCGAAGCCCTCCACGTCGATCTTCGCGAAGGCGGGAGCGCCATAGGTCGCGACGAGGCCGTCGAGGGTGAGGCAGGGCACCGTGATGGCCCGGTCCCAGACCTGCCCCTCCCAGCCGCCGGCGCCGTCCGCCGCCGCGAGGAACTCGTCCGAGGCGGTCGAGACGGTGGGGTTGGCGCTGTTGACGTGGAAGGTGATCTCGCCCGCCCGCTCGCCCGCGGCGGCGGGGATCAGCGTCACGTGCGGGTCGCGGCCGTGGATGAGGCGCAGCGCCCGCAAGGGTCCAGGCTGGGGCTCGAGCGCCACCACCCGGGCGCCGAGGCGGCGGAAGGAGGAGATCCGGTCGCCCACATGGGCGCCGATGTCGAAGACGAGGTCGCCGGCCTTCACGAAGCGCCGGTAGAGCGCATCCATGGCGGCCTTCGGGGCCTGCGGGCCATGATAAATGCGCAGCGAGCGCGAGACCGCCGCGGCCGTGGGGGGGAGGCTCACGCTTCGGCCCTCATGGCGCACGCGTTCGGGCATCGTGGTCTCGGCCATGCAGGCTCACGCGCCGGCCCTCACCGCCGCAATTTCGGCCGGCACCTCGTGCTCCTCCGGGATCGCGCAGATCCTCCGCGCCGTGAGCCAGCGCCCGAAGGCCGGCGAGGCGGAGGCGACCGCGAAGGGCACGGCAACGAGGTAGCCCGCCGTCAGCGGCAGGCTCCAGAGCAGCGCCTGCGGGGCGAGGAGGGCGAGCGCGCCGCAGACCGCGATCCCGAACAAGGTCACGGGCCACAGGCCTCTGAGCGCCGTCGTCCAGGCGACCCCGTGCGCGTCGCGGGCCTGCCCGTTCCACACGACCGAGCGGCCGAAGAGAAGGCCGATCATGAACAGGGTCAGGCGGAACGTGGTGACGGCGCCGAGCAGGAACGAGAACGCCACCTCGATCGCCGCGCCCGCGAAGAAGCGCGAAGCCCCGCCGTAGCGCTCGAGGCCGCCGGGCGTGAGCGCCACGTCGACGAAGCCGGCGAGCTTCGGGGAGAGGTACATGGCCAGGAAGGTGAGGTAGAGGCCGATCGCGGCCCCGGCCGGGACCGCGTCGGCCTCCAGCGCCTTGAGGGGGGAGAGCGCAATCATGCCGGTCATGGCGGGCACGCCGATGAACATCAGGATCGCCCAGGCGAGCTGGAACCGGCTCATGGGCCGGAGGCCGGGCAGGTTCACGAGCTTGAGATACTGCATGTTGCCCTGGCACCAGCGCAGGTCTCTGGCGGAGAACTCGAAGATCGTCGGCGGATTCTCCTCCCAGGATCCGCCCTCCTGGGGCAGCACCCGGACCTCGTAGCCGGCCTTGCGCATCAGCGCGGCCTCGACCTGGTCGTGCGAGAGCACGTGGCCGCCGAGCGGCGGCTTGCCCGGCAGCAGGGGCAGGTGGCAATGCTCCGTGAAGGGCGCGATGCGCACGAGCGCGTTGTGGCCCCAGAAGGGTCCGCATTCCGCGGTCCACCAGGCGGAGCCCATGGTGTAGGGCCGCATGCCGTGGCGCATGCCGAACTGGAAGACGCGCGCGAAGGCGCTGCCGGACGGCGCGCCGACCACCAGGCTCTGCAGGATGCCGAGCTTCGGCGCCGCCTGCATGACCCGCACGAGCCGCAGGATCGCCTCGCCCGCCATCAGGCTGTCGGCGTCCAGCGGCAGCATGAAGTCGAAGTCGCGCCCGGGCCCCTCGCAGAAGTCGCGCACGTTGCCGGCCTTGAAGCCGGTGTTGCGCGCGCGCCGGCGGTAGACGATCGCCTCGGGATCCGGGACTTCGCTCCGCCAGGCCGCGGCCATGGCCTCCTCGGCCGCGGCGATTTCGGGAAGCGAGGTGTCGCTCAGGACGAAGTAGCGGAAGCGCTCGCCATATCCGGTGGCGTCGAGGCTGTCCTTGACGACCCGGAGGCGCCGGAAGGCCCGCGCCGGGTCCTCGTTGCGCAGCGTCATCAGGATCGCGGTGCGGGCGCGGATCGGCTCGTCGCGCCCGGAGGCGTAGGGCGCCACCGCGGCCATCCCGTCCCGCCGCCCGTGCAGGAGCCAGAGGCCCAGGGCCGCGTTCCAGAACCCCAGCACGGTCCAGGGCGTCGCAATCAGGAAACCCGCAAAGAGAAGGCCATCGACGAGGGTCCAGCCGCCGGCGCCGAGGATCGCGCCCATCCAGAGCGCGAGCGCGCCGTAGGTCACGAGGTTGACCGCGATCACGAAGGCACGGCGCCTGCGCAGCGCCGCCATGGACTGGAGCCCCGCCGGCGTCGTAAGGGACGAAAACGTCGAACCGGCGAGCGCGCCCGCAAGCGGGCCCGGCGCATCGGCAGGCGTCAAAGGGGCGGGCTCGGTCATCGGGCGGATCTCGAAAGGTCTCGCAGGCGGCAGCGTGATGAAGCGCAGGATCTCTGAAAGCGCAATGAACGGGAAGGCCCAAAGCGCTGCTTCGGGCGATCCGGCCGACACCGCACGCGCCCTCTGGTACGTGAGCCGAGGTCGAGCGGAGCTGCGGCCCGTTGTCCTCCCACCCCCCGGCCCCGGCGAGGCGCGGGTGCGCACGCTCTGGAGCGGGGTGAGCCGCGGCACCGAGCGCCTCGTCTTCGAGGGCCGCGTCTCCTTCGGGGAGAGCGAGCGCATGCGCGCGCCGATGCAGGAGGGCGACTTCCCGTACCCCGTCAAGTACGGCTATTGCGCGGTCGGAATCGCCGAGGACGGTCCGCTCCAGGGCCGCGCGATCTTCGCGCTCCATCCCCACCAGGAGCGCTTCACGGCGCCACTTCCGATGCTGCACCCGGTGCCCGAAGGCGTGCCGGCCCGCCGCGCGGTGCTCGCCGCCAACATGGAGACGGCGCTGAACGCCCTCTGGGATTCCGGCGCGGGACCGGGCGACCGCATTCTCGTGGTCGGCGCAGGCGTGGTCGGCCTGCTCGCGGGCTACATCGCGGCCCGGATCCCGGGCGCGGAGGTCACGATCGTCGACATCGATTTCGCCCGCCGCCCCGTGGCGGAGAGCTTCGGGGCCGCCTTCACCAAGCCCCTCGACGCGCCGGGCGAGGCCGACGTGGTGATCCATGCCAGCGCGACCCCTTCGGGCCTCGCCTGCGCGCTCGCCTGCGCAGGAGCCGAGGCCACCGTGGTCGAGATGAGCTGGTACGGCGACCGCATGGTGCCGGCGCCGCTCGGGCTGGATTTCCACGCCAAGCGCCTGAGGCTGATCGCGTCGCAGGTCGGGCAGGTCGCGCCCTCCCGCCGCCCGCGCTGGGATTACGGCCGCCGCATGGCCAAGGCGCTGGAGCTCCTCGCCGACGAGCGCCTCGACGCGCTCGTGACCGGCGAGGTCGCCTTTGCGGACCTGCCCGCCGCCCTGCCGCGCCTCTTCGCGGAGGGCGCGCCGGGGCTTGCCACCGCGGTCCGTTACGCCCCATGACACCCGCGGCAGCCGCAAACCGCGGTCCGTTGCACCCCATGAAATCCGCGGCGGCCGCAGCCGGCCGTTCGTCAGGCTCTACGAGTTCCGTGGCGGCCGCCATCCGCCACCCGTGAAGGAGACACCCATGTACGCCGTCGAAGTGCGCGAGCGCATCATGATCGCCCACAGCTTCAAGGGCGAGCTGTTCGGGCCCGCGCAAGCGCTGCACGGGGCCACTTTCGTGGTCGACGTCGCCTTCTTCCGCGAAACGCTCACCCCCGACGCCGTGGTGGTCGATATCGGCCGCGCCCACGACGCCCTGAAGGCGACGCTCGCGCCCCTGCAATACCGGAACCTCGACGCGCTGCCGCAATTCTCGGGGCAGAACACCACCACCGAGTTCCTGTCGAAGCACGTCTTCGACGCCATGGCGGCGGCGGCGCGGGCGGGCGGGCTCGGGCCGGGCTCCGAGGGCGTGAGCCGCATCCGGGTGACCTTGCACGAATCCGACGTCGCCCGCGCCTGGTTCGAAGCCACGGTCTGAGCCGTGCCCCGTCCGACCGGCGCATCGCGGGAGGTCTTTCGCGTGGCTGAAGTGATCTTCGCGATCCCCGGAGACCTCGCGGCGCCGACCGGCGGCTACGCCTATGCCCGCCGCGTGCTCGATCTGATGCCCGAGCACGGCATCGCGATGCGCCACCTCGCGCTGCCGGGCGGCTATCCCGACCCCTCCGCGGAGGACTTCGCCGCGACCGCCCGCCTCGTCGCCGACACGGCGCCCGACGCGGTGCTCCTCGTCGACGGCCTCGCGTTCGGGGCGATGCCCGAGGACCTCGTCGCGGGATTCGGCCGGCGCATCGTCGCCCTCGTCCACCACCCGCTCGCGCATGAGACCGGCCTTCCGCCGGAGCGGCGCGCGGCGCTTCACGCCTCCGAGGCCCGCGCTCTCGCCCTGGCCCACCGGGTCGTGGCCGCGAGCCCGCTCACCGCCCGGCTGCTCGCCGCCGAGTACGGGGTGCCGACGGAGCGCATCGCGGTCGCGGAGCCCGGCACCGATCCCGCGCCCCGCTCCCGCGGCACGGGGTCGCCGGTGCAGCTGCTCGCGGTCGGCGCGGTGTCGCCGCGCAAGGGCTTCGAGGTCCTGGTGCGGGCGCTCGCCGGGCTCGCCGATCCCGACTGGCGCCTGACGATCGCGGGCGCGACCGACCGCGATCCGGCGGCCGTCGCGGCGCTCGGGCGGGCGATCGCGGAGAGCGGCGTCGCCGGGCGGATCCGGCTCGCCGGCGAGGTCGACGACGCGGCCCTGGAGGAGCTCTACGACCGGGCCGACGTGTTCGTCTCGGCCTCCCTCTTCGAGGGCTACGGCATGGTGCTCGCCGAGGCCATGGCGCGCGGCCTTCCCCTCGTGGCCTCCACGGGCGGGGCCGCCGACGACACCGTGAGCGCGGACGCCGCCCTGAAGGTCCCGCCCGGCGACGTGGGCCGCCTCGCGGCGGCGCTGCGGCGGGTCGTCGGCGACCCTGCCTTGCGCCGGCGCCTCGCGGAGGGCGCCTGGGCGGCCGGCCAGCGCCTGCCGACCTGGTCCGACACCGCGGCGCGCATCGCCCGGACCCTGCGGGAGGCCGCCCGATGAGCCGCGGACCGAACCCCACGGGGATGCTGCGATGACCGGCTTCAGCGCCGACTGGCTCGCCTTGCGCGAGCCGGCCGATCACCACGCCCGCGACCCGGCGCTCGTGGCGGCGCTCGCGGGGCACCTTCCCGGCCGCACGGTGCGGGTCACCGACCTCGGCTGCGGCACGGGCTCGAACCTGCGCGCGCTGGCGCCGCATCTCGGCCCCGCCCAGCACTGGCACCTCGTCGATCACGACCCGGCGCTCCTGGCCGCCGCCCGCGCGCGCCTCTCGGATTGGGCCGACGCCGCCGCGGCGGACGGCGCCGACCTCGTCCTGCGGGCCGGCGACAGGACGATCCGGGTGAGCTTCGGGCAGGCCGATCTCGCCCGCGATCCCGCGGCGGCGCTCGGCGCGAGCCCCGACCTCGTGACCGCCGCGGCCCTGTTCGACCTCGTCTCCGAGGCCTGGATCGCGTCCTTCGCCGCGGCGGTCGCGGAGCGGCGGGCCCTGTTCTACACCGCGCTCACCTACGACGGCGCCGAGCGCTGGGAGCCGCCGCACCCGGCCGATGCCGCGATGCTCGCGGCCTTCCATGCCCATCAGGCCGGCGACAAGGGCTTCGGCCCCTCCGCGGGGCCGGGCGCCACGGCGGCGCTGCGAGCGGCTTTCGAGGCCCGCGGCTACCGGGTCCGAACCGGCGACAGCCCCTGGCGCCTCGGCGACGGCTCCCTTCTGCGGGAGCTCGCGAAAGGGGCGGCCGCGGCGGTGCGCGAGACCGGGCAGGTGCCGGAGGCCGTGATCGAGGACTGGCTGAAGGCCCGGCTCGCCGCCGCCGCCTGCACGATCGGCCACACCGACCTGCTCGCCCTTCCGGGCTGAAACGGCACGATCCGGGCGGGGCACCGATCCGATTGCGGCCCGCCGAAGCCGTTCGGGCCGGACGTCTCACGGGTCTGACGGCCCGCCGATGCGGTTCAGGCCGGGCGTTTCACCGATCCGACCGCAGCCCGCCGGCGCCCGAGCGGCAGCATCCGGCGCAGGGTGTCGTCGCGTCGGATCAGGTGGTGGTAGAGGGCGGCCGCGACATGGACCGCGACGATCCCGGCGAGCGTGAGCGCCATGGCCTCGTGGAGCGCGAGGATCGGCTTCGCGCCCTCCATCCCGCCGCCCACGGGCAGCGTGAGCGGCACGGTCCAGAACAGGTTGACGGGCGCGCAGCAGGCCGAGGTGCCGGCCCAGCCCAGAACCGGCACGAGCACGATCAAGATGTAGAGGGCGATGTGGGAGCCGTGCGCGGCGGCGCGCTGCAGGAGCGGCAGCCCCGGCACGAGGGGCGGCGCACCGCGGACGAGGCGCAGGGCCACCCGGCCGAGCGCCAGCCCGAAGACGATGAGCCCGAACGACTTGTGGAGCTCGTAGAGGGTGCCGGCGACCGGGTGCTCCCCGAGCCGGGTCATGGTGAGCCCGACCGGAACGAGGGTCAGGATGAGGAGCGCCGTGGCCCAGTGCAGGGCCTTCTGGGCGGGCGAATAGCCGTCAGGTGTCGGATGCGTGCTCATGAATGCCCCCGCATGGCCTCCTCCTGGCGCCGGCCCCGTTCCGGAACCCTGCCGCGGCCCGGACGGCCCCCGCCTCGGCCCGGCATCCTGCGAGCGGCGTCCGCTCCGCGCAAGCCGGAATGCCGCTCCGGCGGACACTCGGTCCGCGGGAGGCCGCCCCGACTCCCCCGTGGGTTGCGGGCCGGCCCGCGCCGGGCAGGCTTGCACCCGTCGCGAGGCTCGGCCTCTTGCCCTTCCCGGCCGTCATCCTCATGTCAGGCCCGACGGCCCAGACGGGCCGGAACCGGATGATCCGCCCAAGTTTCCGGCCCGTAAGGTGTTTCGACGGGCGAATCCGGCCGCTTTTGCTCTCCCGGGCCTTTGGCGCCGGGCCGAGAGGATGCTAAGAAGGCGCCGTTCATCGAAGAGCCAGAATGAAACCGTCACTGTGACGGCTGGAGAGCCACGCTGAACGGACGGGGAGCGATTCCGTCGGGGCGCGGCTGGAGAGCCGCGCGAACGGGCGGGAACAGTCGGCCGGATCCGGTCGGCCACGGGGGTGAGTGCAAGCCATGATGCGTCTCGTGTTGAGCCTGTCGGGCGATCTCGATCCCTTGCGGGTCGAGCGTGCGATCGCCGAATTCCGCAGCGCCCGCCCAGTTCTAATCGAGGGTCCGGACGCGAGCGCCCTCGTGCTCGGGGTCGAGGGCTTCGACGCGCTCCCCAGCCGCTGCCTCGAAGCGGCGGCCGCGGGCCAGGCCCACCTCGTGCTCCCCGCCGCGCGCCTGCGCCGCCTCGGGCTCGACCGCACGCAGCCCGGCACCATCACCCTTCCCGTGCTCGAACCCGCCCGCATCGAGACGCTCGCCCTCAAGCTCGACGCCCGCGTGGACGCTCCGGTCGGGCCGGTCGCGAGCCTCGACGAGGACGCCCTCGAACTCGCCCGGCTCGCCCTCGTGCTCCCCGCCGTCGTCGTGGTGCCCGTGAGCGAGGGCGTCGAGATCGATCCGGGCGTCCTGCGCGTGCCCGCGGAGGCCGTGCGGGGCTACCGCGCCGCCAAGGCCCGCGACATCGCGCTGGTGAGCCGGGCGCCGGTGCCGCTGGAGGGCGCGCCCGAGACCGAGTTCGTGGTGTTCCGCGGCGGCGAGGGCCTGCGCGACCAGGTCGCCGTCATCGTGGGCGAGCCCGACCTTGCCAAGCCCGTGTCGGTGCGCCTGCACTCCGCCTGCTTGACCGGCGACCTGTTCGGCTCGCTCAAATGCGATTGCGGCGACCAGCTCCGCGACACCGTGCAGGCCATGGCCGCGGGCGAGGGCGGCATCCTCCTCTATCTCGACCAGGAGGGCCGCGGGAACGGCATCGCCAACAAGATCCGGGCCTACAAGCTGCAGGCTCAAGGCTATGACACCTACGACGCCGACGAGGAGCTGGGCTTCGACCTCGACCAGCGCCGCTTCGACTTCGCGGCCGCGATGCTGCGCCAGCTCGGCGTCTCCCGCGTCCGGCTCATGACCAACAACCCGGTCAAGATCGCCGCGCTCGAGAAGGCGGGCCTCGACGTGGTCTCCGACCAGCGGGTGCTCGGGCGCCCGACCGCCGAGAACGTGCGCTACCTCGCCTCGAAGCGCGACCGGGCCGGGCATTACATCGACCTCGACGGCATGGCGGCGCGCGCGCCGCACCAGGACTAACCCCGCTTTCCGGCAGCGGCGGTGCCCGCCCCCGCCCTGCTCTGGCTCGGCGCCGTCGCGCTCTACGCGGCGGCGTGGTTCGGGCTCTCGTGGCCATGGCTCTCGGGCGCGGTCACCATCCCCTGGGACGCCAAGGCGCATTTCTACCCGCAGCTCCAGTTCCTGGCCCAGTCCCTGCGCCGGGACGAGTCGCCGTTCTGGGCCCCTTACGTGTTCTCGGGCTCGCCCCAGATCGCGGACCCGCAATCGCTGATCTTCTCGCCGCCCTTCCTCGCGCTCGCCTGGTTCGATCCGGACCCGGGCTTCGAGGCCTTCGACGCGGTGGTGCTGGGCTCGCTCGGCCTGGGCGGCCTCTTCGTGATGCTGCTCTTCCGCGACCGTCTCTGGCATCCCGCCGGGGCGCTCGTCGCCGCGCTCGCCTTCGCGTTCGGGGCTGCGGCGGCCTGGCGGGTGCAGCATGTCGGGCAGATCATGAGCCTGTCGGTGTGGCCGCTCGCGCTCTGGCTCCTCCTGCGGGCGCTCGAGCGGCGCTCCCCGGCTTACGGCTTCCTCGCCGGTCTCGCGGCCGGGATCCTGGCGCTCGGGCGCGACCAGGTCGCCCTTCTCGGCCTGCTCCTCCTGGTGCTCGCCGTCCTCGACCATCTCCTCGCGCGGCCGTTCTGGCGCCGGCTCGCGGGCTCGGTTGGGCCGCTCCTCGCAGGAGCGCTCGGAGGGGCGCTCGTCGTCACGGTGCCGGTTCTCCTCACCTGGCTGCTGGCCGAATCCTCCAACCGCCCGGCGATCGATTACTGGGGCGCCGTGAAGGGCTCGCTCCATCCGGCGCTGCTGCTGACTGCGGCGATCCCGAACCTGTTCGGCGCCGATGGACCGTTCTCCGATTACTGGGGTCCGCCGAGCCCCCTCTGGGGGCCCGTCGACCTCGCGCTGGCGCGCAACATGGGGGTGCTCTACATCGGGGCGCTGCCGCTCGCGCTCATCGTCGCGGGTGCGGTGCGCGGCCTCTTCGGCGCGCGCGAGGTGCGCGTGTTCGTGGTCGGGTTCGTCCTGATGCTGCTCTACGCGCTCGGCCGCTACGCGCCCGCCTTCGAGCCGATGTTCCTGGCGGTTCCGGGCGTCGATCTCTTCCGCCGTCCGGCCGACGCCGCCTTCCTGGTCGGTGCGCTCGGCGCCATCCTGGCGGGCTATGCGGCGCACCGGGTCTTCACCGGCGCGGTCGACCCGGACCGGCCCCTGCCCGGCCTCGCGGAAGCGGCCTTCTTCCTGTGCCTCGCGGCCATCGGCATCGCCCTCGCCTTCGCCAAGGGCACGCTCCACACCGCGACCACGCCCCTCGTCCAGGCCTCGCTCTGCTGGGGCGCGGCCTTCGCGCTCCTCTCCGCGCTGCCCGCGCTCGTGCGCCGCTCCGCGCCCGCGTCCCTCCTCCTCGCCGGGCTCTTGGTCGCCGGCGACCTCGCCTGGAACAACGGCCCGAACGAATCCACCGCCCTGCCGCCCGACACCTTCGACGTGCTGCGCCCGGGCAGCCGCAACGACACCCTGACCACGCTCCAGACCTGGCTCGCGCCCAATCCCCTCGACCGGGTCGAGCTCGCGGCGCTCGGCTTCCACTGGCCCAATGCCGGCCTGGTGCACCGGCTCCACAACACGCTCGGCTACAACCCCCTGCGGCTCGGCCCCTATGCGGAGGCCACGGGGGCGGGCGACCATGCCGCCCTGCCGGAGCAGCGGAGCTTCGCGCCGCTCTTCCCCTCCTACCGCTCCCCGCTCGCCGACCTCCTCGGCCTGCGCCTGATCGCCACGGGCGTTCCGATCGAGCAGATCGACCGCACCTTGCGTCCGGGCGACCTCACCTTCGTGGCGCGCACCCAGGACGGATACGTCTACGAGAACCCCCGCGCCCGGCCCCGCGCGCATTTCGCGGGCGCCGCGCAGGAGGCCGATTTCGACGCGCTCCTGAAGACCGGACGCTGGCCGAACGTGGACCTCGCCCGCACCGTGCTGCTCCCGCGGGGCGCCGTGACGGCGCCGCCGGCGCCCGCAGCCCCGGCGCCGCAGCCCGTCCCGCCGGCCCCTGCGGCCGCATCCCAGCCGGCGCCCGCCGGGCCCGCGCCGCGGCCTGGCGCACCGCAGGCCGGGGCCGCACCCGCCGCGGGAGCCGCGCCGGCCCGGGCTCCGGCTCCGCCTCCTGCGCCGCCCGCGACCGCGCCGGCCGCTCCCGCCGCGACGGTCGCGTCCTACCGCAACACCGAAGTTCTGGTCGACGTGGAGGCCCCGCAGGCGGGCTGGCTCGTCCTGAACGACCCCTACCATTCCTGGTGGCGGGCGGAGGTCGATGGCCTCCCGGCGCCGCTCCTGCGCGCCAACGCCATCGTCCGCGCGGTGCCGGTGCCGGCCGGGCGCCACCGGGTGCGCTTCGTCTTCCGGCCTTTCGAAGGCGCCTTCGAGGAGGCGCGGCGGCGCTGGGACCTCGACGCGCGCTGGCGCCACGCCCGGGAGCGCTGGCCGGTTCTCGAGCGCGTGCGGGCGTTCATGCCGTGGAGGACATGATGCAGCCTGACGCCGACATCGCGGTGGTCGGCGGCGGGATCGTGGGCCTGTCCTGCGCCCTGCATCTCGCGCGGCGCGGCCGGAGCGTCGTGCTCCTCGACCCCGACGACGGGAGGGGCCGCGCCTCCTTCGGCAATGCGGGCGTGATCAGCCGCGGCTCGATCCTGCCCGTGGCGGGGCCCGGCCTGTGGCCGAACCTCTGGCGCTACGCCCGCAACGCCGATCCGGGCCTGCAGGTCCGCTACCGCGCCCTGCCCCGGGCCCTGCCGTGGCTGCGGCTCTTCCTGCAGGGCGCCAACGAAGCCGCCTGGCGCCGCGCCGCCGCGGCGCTCGATCCCCTCACGGCCGCCTCCTACGACGCGCATCTCGAACTCGCTCGCGTCGCCGGCGCGGGCGACCTCATCGCCCGGCGGGGCTACCTGAAGCTCTATCGCAGCGAGACGGCCTTCGCGGGGAGCGCGCTCGAGCGCG
Source organism: Microvirga sp. (assembly GCA_036263675.1). GTDB lineage: Bacteria > Pseudomonadota > Alphaproteobacteria > Rhizobiales > Beijerinckiaceae > Microvirga. The sequence goes on from DATAGO010000058.1 coordinate 39,341, forward strand.
AGATCCTCGCCCATCACCGGGTGCGCACCGAGATCCTGGACGAGGCCGAGGTCGCGGCCGCCGAGCCCGCCCTCGCACGGCGCTTTGCGAGGGGCCTGCTCTTCCCCGAATCCGGCGCCGTCACGGGCCCGGGCACTCTCGTGGAGCGCTACCGCACGGCGTTCCTCGGGCACGGCGGGCGCTGGATCGCGTCCCGCTGCACCGCGCTGGAGCCCGGCCCGGATTCCGTGCGGGTCGCCTGGGACGGCGGCACGATCGCGGTGCGCCAGGCGGTGCTCGCGGCGGGTGCCCGGTCGGCGGAGTTGGCGCGCCGGCTCGGCTACCGCCTCCCGCTCGCGGCCGAGCGCGGCTACCATCGCCATTACCGGGTGGCCGACAACCTCACCCGCCCCGTGCACGACACCGGCGGCGCTTTCGTGCTCGCGCCGCAGGGCGACACCGTGCGGCTTCTCTCCGGCATCGAGATCGCCGGCATCGACGATCCGCCGAACCCGCGCCAGCTCGCCCGCGTGCTCCCGGAGGCGCAAGCGACCCTGCCCCTCGGCGCGCCGGTCGAGCCCGCTCCCTGGTGCGGCTCGCGGCCCTCGACCCCGGACGGGCTGCCGGTGATCGGCCGGGCCTCGCGCCACCCGAACCTGATCTTCGCCTTCGGCCACGGCCATATCGGCCTCTCCACCGGCCCGATCACCGGGCGGATCGTCGCCGACGTCGCCGACCAGCGCACGCCGCCGATCCCGGTGGCGCCGTTCGCGCCGGAGCGTTTCTCCGGTTGTTGAGTGCGCCGGCGCACCGGCCGCGGGGCGCCTGCCTTGCGGGCTCCCGACCCGCGTGAGAAAATCTGTGCCGCAACAACAAAAGGGGGCCCGCGATGGACTGGGTCGGCTATGCGATCGCCGCGGCGGTCGTTCTGTTCGCGGTCATGACCTACAACGGCCTCGTCCGGCTGCGGGCGCGGGCCCAGCAGGCCTATGCGGACGTGGACGTGCAGCTGAAGCAGCGCCATGACCTCGTCCCGAACCTGGTCGAGACCGTCAAGGGCTACGCCGCCCACGAGCGCGACACCCTCGACGCGGTGGTGCGCGCCCGCAACGAGGCGGTGGCGGCGAGCGGGCCTGCCCGGCAGGCGACCGCGGAAGCGGCCCTCAACGGCAGCCTGGGGCGGCTTCTCGCTCTCGGCGAGGCCTATCCCGAGCTGAAAGCGGACGCCAATTTCCGCCAGCTCCAGACGGACTTGGGCGAGGTCGAGGACAAGCTCGCGGCGGCGCGGCGCTTCTTCAACAACGCGGTCTCGGAGTACAACGCCGCGATCGAGTCCTTCCCGGCGGTCCTGTTCTCGCGCCCGATGGGCTTCGCGCCGCGCGAGTTCTTCGACCTCGGCGAGGGCGAGCGCGGGCGCCTCGCGGTCGCCCCGCAGGTGAGATTCTAGACGCGGACCGGCCGGTCCAAACCGGTCCATTCCGGCCCAAATCGGTCCGCCCCGAGCCGGGAGGCGCCCATGTTCCAGGCCTTCGGCCTCACCACCCACATCCAGAGCAACCGGCGCCGCTCGGTGCTGCTGCTCGCGGGCCTCTTCCTCCTCGTCTACCTCCTGACCTTCGCGCTCGCGCTCCTCGAACGGGGCCTCGGCCTCGGCCTGTCGGGCGGGGCCGGCGACACGCTGCCCGAGACGCTCGTCCTCGCCTGGGGCGATCTCCTGCGCCTCCTGCCCTGGGTCAGCCTCGCGGCGGCGGCCTGGGTGGCGCTCGCCTACCGGGCGCACGGGCTCCTGATCGACCTCGTGACCGGTGCGCGCGGGATCGAGCGCCGGGACGACCCGCGGCTCTACCACCTGCTCGAGAGCCTGTGCATCGCCCGCGGCCTCACGGTGCCGCGGCTCAAGATCATCGAGACCGACGCCCCGAACGCCTTCGCGAGCGGCCTCAACCAGCGGCAATACACCATCACGGTGACGCGCGGCCTCCTCGACCGGCTCGACGACCGCGAGGTCGAGGCGGTGCTCGCGCACGAGCTCACCCACATCCGCAACGAGGACGTCCGCCTCATGGTGGTCGCGGGCGTGATCGCCGGCATCGTGACCATGACGGGCGAGCTCGTCTTCCGCGGCCTCGACGGCGGGCGCTGGCGCCTGGGGTCCGGCGGCTCGTCGGGCGGGTCGTCGTCCTCGAAGCGCAAGGGCGGCGGGGCGGCGGGCGCCGTGATCGTCGCGCTCCTCGTGATCGCGGTCGCCTGGGCCCTGTCGCTGATCTTACGCTTCGCGCTCATGCGCTCGCGCGAGTTCCTGGCCGATGCGGGCGCGGTCGAACTCACCAAGAACCCGGACGCCCTGATCTCGGCCCTGCGCAAGATCGAGGGCAAGGGCGAGATCGACGGGGTGCCGTCCTCGGTGATGGAGATGTGCCTCGACAACCCGCGCTCGGGCTTCGCCGACCTGCTCTCGAGCCATCCGACGATCCCGGAGCGCATCGACGCCCTCGCGCGCTTCGCCGGCGGACAGGCGCCCGCGGTCCCAGCCCCCGTGCCCGCGGATCCGCTCGGGGCGCCGGTCGCGACCGCGACGTAGGAAGGCCCGCCCCGGCATCCCGGGACGGGCCTTTTTTCAACCGATCAGGTGCCGATCGGCCGGATCGACATGCGGGCCGCGGCGCAGCGGCCCCGGTCGCGTCTCACCGCGCCGGCATGCCGCTCTCGACGATCTTCGCCCAGAGCGAGGCCCCGAACGGCGCGGCCTCGTCGTTGAAGTCGTAGGCCGGGTGGTGGACGCCCGCCGTGTCGCCGTTGCCGATGAAGATGTAGGCGCCCGGGCGGCTCTCCAGCATGTAGGAGAAATCCTCCGCGCCCATGAGCGGCGGCACGGTGGTGTCGACCTTGGTGCCGACCGCCTCGGCCGCCTGCACCATGAAGGCGGTCCGGTCGGGGTCGTTCACGGTCACGGGATAGCCGCGGCTGTACTCGACCCGGGCCTTCGCCCCGAAGGCCGCGCAGACGTTCTCGACCACGGCGCGGATGCGGGTCTCGCACAGGTCGCGCATTTCCGGCGTCAGGGTGCGCACGGTGCCGAGCAGCATCGCGGTCTGCGGGATCACGTTGTAGGCCTCGCCCGCCTTGACGGTGCAGACCGAGATCACCGCGGAATCGAGCGGGTCGGCGTTGCGCGAGACGATCGACTGCAGGGCGGTGATCACGTGGGCGGCCGTCAGGACCGGGTCGATGCACTCGTGGGGCCGGGCCGCGTGGCCGCCCTTGCCCTCGATCGTGATGGTGAACCGGTCCGCGGCCGCCATCATGGGGCCGGGCCGGATCGCGAACTGGCCGACGGGGATCCCGGGCATGTTGTGCATGCCGTAGACCTCCTGGATGCCGAAGCGCTCCATGAGCCCGTCCCGCACCATGGCGTCGCCGCCGCCGCCGCCCTCTTCCGCGGGCTGGAAGATCATCACGGCGGTGCCGTCGAAGTTGCGGGTCTCGGCGAGGTACTTGGCGGCGCCCAGCAGCATGGCGGTGTGGCCGTCATGGCCGCAGGCATGCATCTTGCCCGGCACCTTGGACTTGTGCGGCACGTCCGTGGCCTCGTCGATCGGCAGCGCGTCCATGTCGGCGCGAAGCCCGATGACCCGGCCGGACCCGTTCGAGCGCCCGCGGATGACGCCGACCACGCCGGTGCGGCCGAGGCCGGTCACGACCTCGTCGCAGCCGAACTCCTTCAGCTTCTCGGCCACGATGCCGGCGGTGCGGTGCACGTCGAAGAGGAGCTCCGGGTACTCGTGGAAGTCACGGCGCCAGGTGGCGATCTCGTCGGACAGGTCCGCGACGCGGTTGATGATCGGCATGAAGCGGTGAACCCTCGTTGGTGATGCGGGATGCGAATCCGCCGGGGCGGAGCGGGCCGCGAACGAAACAGACCGCGCGGGGCCGGGTCAAGGCACGGGCGCGGCGAAGTCCCGCCGCCATGCGTCCACGTCATGGAGCGACACGTTCGAGCCGCAGAGCACGAGCCCGATCCGGGCGTCCCCGGGCAGCCTCGGGGCCAATGTCCGGGCCGCGGTGAGCACGCAGGCGGCGGCCGGCTCGCACAGCACCTTCTCGGCCTGGAGCAGCCAGGCGAGGTCGGCGACGACCGGCGCGTCCTCGACCAGCACCACCTCCTCGAGGAAGCTCTTCGCCGCCGCGAGCGTGCGCCGGGTCGCGAAGGGGGCGCCGAGGGTGCGCGCGATCGAGGTCGGGCGGATCGTGACGGGCTCGCCCGCCCGCAGGGCCTCGGTCATGGTCGGGGCGCCGGTGGTCTCGACCCCGTAGATCCGGATGCCGGGCCGGCGCGATTTCAGGGCGGCGGCGACGCCCGCCATGAAGCCGCCGCCGCCGATCGAGACGAAGACGTCGGTGAGGTCCGGGGCGTCGTCGAGGAGCTCGAGCCCGAGCGTCCCGTGGCCCGCGATGATCGCGGGATCGTCATAAGGGTGCACGAACAGCCGGCCCTGCTCCTCGTAGAGCTTCGCCTTGGCGAAGGCCTCGGCGGCGTCCTCGCAGAGCTCGACCCGGGCGCCGAGGGACGTGGTGAGCTCGACGTTGAAGCGCGGCGTCACCTTGGGCATCAGCACGAGGGCGTCGAGGCCGACCGCGCCCGCCACCGTCGCGACCGCGATGGCGTGGTTGCCGCCGGACGTCGTCACGAGGCCGCGCGCCCGCTCGGCCTCGGAGAGCTGCAGCACCTTGTTGAACACGCCCCGGACCTTGAACGACCCGGCCACCTGGAGCGCCTCGAGCTTCACGACCGCGCCCCGGCCGAGCTGATCCGAGACGGGCGCGCTGGCATAGGCGGGCGTGCGCCGCACGCGGCCCTCGATGCGCCGGCGGGCGGCTTCGATGTCGTCGAGGGTCACGTCGAAGGGGGTCATGGCGGGCCGTGGGGCTTTCTCGCGGGCACGATCGGGGCGGCCCCCGGGGAGCCGGCGGGACCTTATTGACCCGCCCCCTGGCCTTGGCAAGACCGCGCCGGGACCGACGCGACCCCGGCCCGGGACCTGGGAAACGGCGCGACGGACCGGACGCGATCATGTATGCACGGAGCTTGACGCCATCCCGCCGGGATCCTTAGTGGGCTCAAGGTCCGGAGTTCCCCTGCATGTCCCTATCCCCGCGCGAGATGCTCGCCCGCCTCGTCGCCTTCAGAAGCGTCTCGACGGAGAGCAACCTCGACATCATCGGCTTCTGCCGCGACTGGCTCTCGAGCCACGGGGTCGAGAGCCGGCTCGTGCCGAGCCCCGAGGGCGACAAGGCCAATCTCTACGCCACCATCGGCCCGATGACGGAGGGCGGGGTCGTGCTCTCCGGCCACACCGACGTGGTGCCGGTCGAAGGCCAGGCCTGGAGCACCGATCCCTGGACCCTGACCGAGCGCGACGGGCGCCTCTACGGCCGCGGCGCCTGCGACATGAAGGGCTTCGACGCGCTGGTCCTCGCCCTCGTCCCCGAGATGGTGCGGGCGCCCCTCAAGCGCCCGATCCACATCGCGCTCTCCTACGACGAAGAGCTCGCCTGCCGCGGCGCGCCCTTCATGGTGCGCGAGATGGCCGCGACCCTGCCCCGGCCCGCGGCCGTGATCGTGGGCGAGCCGACCCGGCACGCGGTGGTGACGGGCCACAAGGCCTCCGTGCAGCTTCGCACCGAGGTCACGGGGCGCGCGGTGCATTCGAGCCGCATCGACCAGGGGGTGAGCGCCGTGATGCAGGCCGCCCGCCTCATCACCTGGCACGAGGACCGCATGGAGGAGAACCGCCTGCGGGCGGATCCCGGCAACACCTTCGAGCCGCCCTACACCACGCTCCATTGCGGCATGGTCCAGGGCGGGGCCGCCGCCAACGTGGTGGCGACCTCGGCCTGGTTCTCCAGCGACATCCGCGCGATCCCGACCGAGAGCCCGCTCGACTACCTGGAGCGCTACCGGACTTTCGCCCGCGACGTCCTCGAGCCGCGCATGCGCGCGATCGCGCCGGAGAGCGGCATCGCGATCGAGGTCCTGTCCGAGATTCCGGGCCTGCGCCCGGAGGACCAGGCGGCCGGGGAGGGCGAGGCCGAGCGCCTGGCGCGCCGGCTCACCGGCGACAACGGCACCCACGTGGTGTCCTACGGGACCGAGGCCGGGATCTTCCAGGGCGCCGGCTGGTCGGCGGTGGTGTGCGGCCCGGGCGACATCGCCCAGGCGCACCAGCCCGACGAATACATCGAGATCGCCGAGCTGGAGGCCGGCGAGCGCCTCCTGCGCCGGGTCATCGCCGACCTGTGCGCGTGAGGCGGGCGGGCGCCTCCCGCGCCGGGTCGTTTCCGATCTCAGCGCGCGAGGCGGGCGGTCACGGACCCGTGCGCGAGGTTTCGCCCCGGGCCCTCGGTCGAACCTGCTGTCCGGCGGAATCCGCCGCCCGGCGGTCGGTTTCGCCTAAAGTCCAGCGCCGGGACGACGCGCCGCCGGCCCCGGGACTGGACCTTGCGCCCCGTCCCCGTCTAACGTGACGCCCTCAAGGGGACGGGTCCGCCGTGGCGGCGGGCCCCGCAAGAACCAAGAAGGCTCCCGCGGCCCTGGCGGGAGCATCCAGCGGAGAACTGCCACCGATGACGATCCGAGCCACCCTCCTCAGCGCCGCGGCCGCGTCGCTCCTCGCCTCGACGGCGATGGCCAACACCCTGCGCTACGCCAATCAGGGCGACCTCAAGTCGCTCGACCCCTACACCCTCAACGAGACCACCACCAACGCCCATCTCGGCCACGTCTACGAGGGCCTGACGAAGCGCGGCAAGGACCTCGCGATCCAGCCCGGCCTCGCCGAGCGCTGGGAGATCAGCCCGGACGGCCTGACCTGGCGCCTGTTCCTGCGCAAGGGCGTCAAGTTCCACAACGGCAACGACTTCACCGCCGACGACGTGGTGTTCTCGGCGACCCGCGTGCGCGCGCAGGGCTCGAACTTCCAGACCCGCGTGCCGACCAATTCCGAGTTCGTGAAGGTCGACGACCACACCGTCGACGTGAAGCTGAAGTCCCCCAACCCGATCCTGAATGCCCAGTGGGACACCTGGTACATCATGGACAAGGAGTGGGCGGAGGCCAACAACACCGCGGCCCCGACCCCGGCTTCGGCCACCACCCCAAGCTATTCGGCGCTCAACGCCAACGGCACCGGCCCCTTCCGGATCGAAAGCCACCAGCCCGGCGTCAAGACGGTGTTCAAGCCGAACGACAAGTGGTGGGACAAGGCCGAGCATAACCTGACCGAGATCGTCTTCACGCCGATCGGCTCCGACGCCACCCGCGTCGCCGCGCTGCTCTCGGGCGAAGTCGACGTGATCGAGCCGGTTCCGCTGCAGGACATCCAGCGCGTCAACGCGAGCCCGAACGCCAAGGTGCAGACCGGCCCCGAGCTGCGCACGATCTTCCTCGGCTTCGACCAGACCCGCGACGAGCTCCTGTTCTCGAACGTGAAGGGCAAGAACCCCTTCAAGGACGTCAAGGTCCGCCAGGCCTTCTACCAGGCGATCGACATCGAGACGATCAAGACCCGCGTCATGCGCGGCCTCTCGACCCCGTCGGCCCTGATGATCGCCCCCGAGCTCGTGAGCTTCGAGCAGGAGTTCACGCGTCCGAAGTTCGACGCCGACGCGGCCAAGAAGCTCCTCACCGAGGCCGGCTACCCGAACGGGTTCGAGGTCGGGATGGACTGCCCGAACGACCGCTACGTCAACGACGAGGCGATCTGCCAGGCCGTGGTCTCGATGCTGGCCCGCATCGGCGTCAAGGTGAACCTGATGGCCCAGCCGAAGGCCCAGTACTTCGCCAAGGTCCTCAAGGCCGGCAACTACCAGACCTCGTTCTACCTGCTCGGCTGGACGCCCGGCACCTTCGACGCCCACAACGTGCTGCACGACATCGAGGGCTGCCGCGACAACCCGCAATCCTCGCGGGGCGAGTCGAACCTCGGCGGCTACTGCAACAAGGAGCACGACGCGCTCACCGACAAGGCCCTCGTCGAGAACGACAAGGCCAAGCGCGACCAGCTCATGAAGGACGCGTTCCGGATCACCTTCAACGAGTACGGCTACATCCCGCTGCACCAGCAGGCGCTGGCCTGGGGCGTGTCCAACAAGGTGAAGCTGACCCAGCGCGCCGACAACTCGGTGCTGCTCTACTGGGCCCGCAAGGAGTAGGCTCCCGCCAGCCCGCTTCCCCTCCCCCCTGCGGGGAGGGGTCAGGGGTGGGGGTTGGTGCAGGCGGCACCGCTCAGGTCCCTCCTGCACCAACCCCCACCCGGCCCGCTTCGCGGTCCACCCTCCCCGGCTCAGGGGGAGGGCAGAAAGCACGTTGAATGCTCGCCTTCATCCTTCGTCGCGCCCTGCAGGCGGTCGCGGTCCTGTTCGCGGTCGGGGTGATCTCGTTCGGGATGTTCCGCTTCGCGGGCGACCCCGTGAACCAGATCGTGTCGATCGACACGCCGGCGGCCGAGCGCGAGCAGGTGCGCCGCTCGCTCGGCCTCGACGATCCGGTCCCGATCCAGTTCGGCCGCTACCTCTACCGCGCGGTCCAGGGCGATTTCGGCGTCTCCTACCAGTTCCGGCAGCCGGTCTCGGCGCTGCTCGCCGAACGCATGCCCGCGACGCTCGAGCTCGCGATCTGCGCCACGATCTTCGCGCTCGGCGCCGGGATCCTGATGGGGGTCTACTCGGCGCTTCGCCGCGACAGCGCCCTCGCCAAGGTGTTCCAGGCCGTCTCCCTCATCGGGGTGTCGCTGCCGACGTTTCTCATCGGCATCCTGATGATCTACCTCTTCGCGGTAATCCTCGGCTGGCTGCCGTCCTACGGCCGCGGCGACACCGTGCGGCTCGGCTGGTGGTGGTCCACGGGGCTCCTCACCGTCTCGGGGCTCAAGGCCCTGATCATGCCCTCGATCACGCTCGGCCTGTTCCAGATGACCCTGATCATGCGCCTCGTGCGGGCCGAGATGCTGGAGGTCCTGCGCACCGACTACATCCGCTTCGCGAGGGCGCGCGGGCTGAAGACCCGCTCGATCCATTTCGGCCATGCGCTCAAGAACACCCTGGTGCCCGTGATCACCATCGCGGGGCTGCAGTTCGGCTCGGTGATCGCCTTCGCGATCATCACCGAGACGGTGTTCCAGTGGCCCGGCATGGGCCTCCTGTTCGTGCAGGCGGTCCAGAACGTCGACATCCCGATCATGGCGGCCTACCTCATGCTGGTGGCGCTGATCTTCGTGACCATCAACCTCGTGGTCGACATCCTCTACACGGTGGTCGACCCGCGCCTGCGCTCGTCGATCCGGCAGCCGGCGTAGGGACCGCCCCATGACCGAAGGCATGCACGCCGCTCCCTCCGCCCCCGGGCCTGCGTCCATGACCGAAGGCGCGCGCCCCGGCTCCTCCGCCCCCGGAACCCGTCCATGACCGAAGGCGTGCACGCCGCTCCCTCCGACCCCTCCGCTCCCGGCATCGCCCCCGCGGCGGTCGCCGCCGCCGCCGCGCTGGCGCCGGGCGCCGGCTCCCCGCCGGCCGCGCGGCTCTCGCTCGCGGGCCGCGTCCTCGACAGCGACGTGTGGGCGAGCTTCAAGCGCTCCAAGACCACCATGGTCGCGGCCTTCCTGACATTCCTGTTCTTCGCGGCCGCGATCCTGGCCGGCGTGCTCTCGCCGCAGGATCCCTTCGACCCGGCCCAGCTCGACCTCCTCAACAGCCGGCTGCCGCCGGTCTGGGAGGCGGAAGGCCAGATGCCCTTCCTCCTCGGCTCCGACGAGCAGGGGCGGGACATCCTGTCCGCCATCCTCTACGGCCTCAGGATCTCGCTCCTCGTGGGCTTCCTCGGCGTCGCCTTCTCGGCCGCGCTCGGGATCACGCTGGGGCTCGTGGCCGGTTATGTCGGCGGCGCGATCGACACGGTGATCATGCGGGTCGCCGACGTGCAGCTCACCTTCCCGGCGATCCTGATCGCGCTCCTCGTCGACGGGGTCGTGAAATCGGCGCTCGGCGGCCAGCTCTCGGCCCAGACCATGCTGAGCGTGCTCGTGTTCTCGATCGGCCTGAGCTTCTGGGTCCAGTACGCCCGCACCGTGCGGGGCTCCGTGATGGTCGAGAAGAACAAGGACTACATCGCGGCCGCGCGCCTGATCGGCCTCAGCCCCCCCGTCATCATGGCCCGCCACGTGCTCCCCAACGTGCTCGGGCCCGTGCTCGTGATCGCGACCATCAACCTCGCGCTCGCGATCATCACCGAGGCGACCCTGTCGTTCCTCGGCTCCGGCATGCCCGAGACCATGCCCTCGCTCGGCACCCTGATCCGGATCGGCAACAACTACCTGTTCTCGGGCGAATGGTGGATGGTGGCCTTCCCGGGCGTGGCGCTCGCGACCCTCGTGCTCGCCATCAACCTCCTCGGCGACTGGCTCCGCGACGCCCTCAACCCGCGCCTGCGTTGAGGGGGACCTTCCCGGGACGGCCCTCAACCCGCGTCTGCGCTGAGAAGGCGGCCTCCGCGACGCCCCGGCCCAGACCCTCCCGGAGCTTGGGCCCCGCCCCGGCAGGGCAAGAATTACGCATTCGTGAGGCATTTTCCCGGTCCGGAGCGCGACTTTTGGGCCCGGTGGCCCCGGAACGGCGGTGACAAGGCGAAAATCCGGTCTATGATCCGGCCCTTCAGATGACGGCCGGCTCAACAGGCCGCATCTTCAGAGGAGATCTCCATTCATGTCTGCCACCCGCATTGCCCTTGCGGCCGCGCTTCTGGCCGCCACCGCATTGACGGCCGTCAGCGCCGAGGCCCGCACCCTGCGCTGGGCCCGCGTCGGCGACTCGCTCACCCTCGACCCGCATTCGCAGAACGAGGGCGCGACCCATACGCTGGCGCACCACATCTACGAGCCGCTCGCGATGCGCAACCAGAAGGGCGACCTCGTCCCGGGCCTCGCGACCTCCTGGCGGACGCTGCCGAACGACCCGACCGTCTGGGAGTTCAAGCTGCGCCAGAACGTGAAGTTCCACAACGGCGCGCCGTTCAACGCCGACGACGTGGTCTTCTCGCTCAACCGGGCGATGCAGCCCACCTCCGAGATGAAGGGCCTGCTGACCTCGGTCGAGAGCGTCACCAAGGTCGACGATTCCACCGTCCACGTGAAGACGAAGGGGCCGAACCCGCTCCTGGTCAACAACCTGACCAACACCTTCATCATGGACAAGGAATGGGCGGAGGCCAACAACGCCACCAAGACCCAGGACTTCAAGAACAAGGAAGAGAACTTCGCGGTCCGCAACGCCAACGGCACCGGCGCCTTCCAGCTCGTCTCGCGCGAGCCCGACGTGAAGACCGTCATGAAGCGCAACGACGGCTACTGGGGCAAGGGAACGGAGGTTCCCCTCGAGATCAGCGAGATCATCTACACCCCGATCAAGTCCGACGCGACCCGCGTCGCGGCCCTGCTCTCGGGCGAGGTCGACTTCGTCCAGGACGTGCCCGTCCAGGACATCGAGCGCCTGAAGAACACCCCGAACCTGCGCGTCACCGAGGGCCCTGAGAACCGCACGATCTTCTTCGGCCTCAACGTCGGCGCCAAGGACCTCAAGACCGACAACGTCGAGGGCAAGAACCCCCTCGCGGACAAGAAGGTCCGCCAGGCCATGAACATGGCGGTCAACCGCGCCGCGATCCAGCGCGTCGTGATGCGCGGCCAGTCGGTGCCGACCGGCGTGATCATGCCGCCCTTCGTGAACGGCTGGACCCCCGAGCTCGACAAGGCCCCGGCCCCGGACGCGAACCGGGCCAGGGCGCTCCTGAAGGAAGCCGGCTACGACAACGGCTTCCAGATCACCATGCACTGCCCGAACGACCGCTACGTCAACGACGAGGGCATCTGCCAGGCGGTGGTCGGCATGCTGGGCCAGATCGGCATCAAGGTGAACCTCGTCTCGCAATCCAAGACGATCCACTTCCCGCTGATCACCAAGGAGCCGGCGGAGACCGACTTCTACCTCTACGGCTGGGGCGTCCCGACCTTCGATTCCGAGTACGTGTTCACCTATCTCCACCACTCGCGCACGGGCAAGTTCGGCGCCAACAACGCCACCGGCTACGGCACCCCGGAGCTCGACAAGAAGATCGAGAGCCTGGCCGCCGAGGTCGACACGGCCAAGCGCAACGCCACGATCGCGGAGATTTGGAAGCAGGTGCAGGACGATCTGCCCTACATCGCGGTGCATCACCAGATGCTGGCCTATGCAACCAAGAACAACGTCGAGATCCCCGTCGACGCCGAAAACCAGGTCAAGCTGAAGTACGTCGCCTTCAAGGGCATGTAATCTGTCGGCTCCTGCAGGAGCGCGCGGTCGGCCGCGCGCTCCTTTTTCTTTTTTGGGCCCCGAATGCTCGCTTATCTCCTCCGCAGTCTGGTTCAAGGAGCGGTCGTTCTCGTCGCCGTGGCCTTCATCGCGTTCTCGATGTTCCGCTTCGTCGGCGACCCGGTCGCCAACATGGTGGGGCAGGAGGCGACCCTCCAGGACCGCGCCGAACTCACGCAGCGCCTCGGCCTCGACCAGCCGTTCCCGATCCAGTTCCTGCGCTTCCTCGGCAACGCCGCGCAGGGCGATTTCGGCGTCTCCTACCGCCAGGCCCGGCCGGTCTCCAGCCTCATCGCCGAGCGCCTGCCCGCCACCGTCGAGCTCGCCGTCATCTCCGCGCTCTTCGCCACCCTGGCGGGGGTGGGCCTGGGCGTCTACGCGGCGATCCGGCGGCACGGATTCCTCGCCAACGCGGTCATGACCCTCTCGCTCGTGGGCGTCTCGCTGCCGACCTTCCTGATCGGCATCGGGCTGATCTACCTCTTCGCGGTGGAGCTGCGCTGGCTGCCCTCCTTCGGGCGGGGCGAGACCGTGCGGATCGGCTGGTGGTCCACCGGGCTCCTCACCGCGAGCGGGCTCAAGTCGCTGGTCATGCCGGTGCTGACGCTCGGCTTCTTCCAGCTCACGCTGATCATGCGCCTCGTGCGCTCCGAGATGCTGGAGGTCATGCGCTCGGACTTCGTCCGCTTCGCCCGCGCGCGGGGGATCCCGAACCGGGTGATCGAGTTCCGCCATGCCTTGCGCAACACCATGATCCCGGTCGTGACCATCGCGGGCCTGCAGCTCGGCTCGGTGGTCGCCTTCGCGATCGTGACCGAGACGGTGTTCCAGTGGCCGGGGCTCGGCGCGCTCTTCGTCACCGCGGTCCAGTTCGCCGACGTGCCCGTGATGGCGGCCTACCTCGTCTTCGTGGCCTTCGTCTTCGTGGTCGTGAACCTCGCGACCGACTTCGCCTATCTCGCCCTCGACCCGCGCCTGCGCACCGGCGGCGCCAGGGGGGCCCATTGATGGAGAGCTCATTGGTGGACAGCCCATCCATGCGCCGCCAAGGGCACCCATCGATGGAGAGCCCATTGACGAGCTTCGTCCGCACGGACGGGCGCGTGAAAGGAGCGCGCTGACCATGGCCGAAGGCCTCAACGTCAAGACCGCGGCGCCGGCTCCCGTCGCGCCGGCGCCCGCACCGCCCCGGGTGCCGGGCTTCCTCGCCCGTGCCTGGGATTCCGACTTCCTGTGGAGCTTCCGCCACTCCCCGGTCGCGATCGCCTCGGCGCTCGTCGCGACGATACTCATCCTCGCGGCGGTCTTCGCGCCCGCGCTGGCGCCGCAGAATCCCTTCGACCCGGCCCAGCTCGACCTCTCGGACGGCTTCTCGCCGCCCATGGTCCCCAACGAGATCACCGGCAAGGTCTTCCTCCTCGGCACCGACCCGCAGGGGCGCGACATGTTCTCGGCGATCCTCTATGGATCGCGCATCTCGCTCCTGGTCGGCTTCGCCTCGGTGGTGTTCTCGCTGGCGGTCGGCGTCACCTTGGGCCTCGTGGCGGGCTATCTCGGCGGCCGCGTCGAGGCGCTGATCATGCGGGTGGCCGACATCCAGCTCTCCTTCCCGGCGATCCTGGTGGCGCTCCTCGTCTTCGGAGTCGCCCGCGGCATCATTCCCCCGTCGCAGCAGGAGGACGCGACGCTCATCGTCCTCATCGTGGCGATCGGGATCTCGAACTGGGCGCAATACGCCCGGACGGTGCGCGCCACCACCATGGTGGAGAAGCGCAAGGTCTACGTGGACGCCGCGCGCCTCATCGGGCTGAAGCCCTTCGTGGTGATGGTCAAGCACGTGCTCCCGAACGTCACCGGGCCGGTGCTCGTGATCGCGACCATCAACCTCGCGCTCGCGATCATCGAGGAGGCGACGCTCTCGTTCCTCGGCGTCGGCATGCCCCCGACCCAGCCCTCGCTCGGCACCCTCATCCGCATCGGCCAGCAGTTCCTCTTCTCGGGCGAATTGTGGATCCTGCTCTCGCCGGCGCTGGCGCTGATCCTGCTGGCGCTCTCGATCAACCTCCTCGGCGACTGGCTCCGGGACGTGCTGAATCCAAGGCTCCGATAAGATGGCCTCCGATCCGATGACCCGACCTGCTCCGTCCCGGATGATCTCCGATCCGATGACCCGGCCTGCTCCGTCCCGGGTGGCCGCGTCCCGCGGCGCACCCGAGGCTGCGACGACCCGATCCATTCCCTCCGCCCGGCCGATCGCGGCGGTGTTGCCTCCAGCGGTAGTCCGATGACCCCACCCGTCCTCTCCGTCCGCGACCTGAGGGTCGAGTTCGTCACCCGCCGCGGCGTCCTGAAAGCGATCGACGGGATCTCCTTCGACATCGCCAAGGGCGAGGTACTCGGCGTCGTGGGCGAGTCCGGCGCCGGCAAGTCCGTGACGGGCTCGGCCGTGATCGGCCTGATCGACCCGCCGGGCCGCATCGCCGGCGGCGAGATCCGGCTGTCGGGCACCCGCATCGACAACCTCCCCCCGGAGGAGCTGCGGCGGGTGCGCGGCAAGCGCATCGGCATGATCTTCCAGGACCCGCTGACGAGCCTCAACCCGCTCTACCGGGTCGGCGAGCAGCTCGTCGAGACGATCCAGACCCACACCAACCTCTCGGGCGCCGCGGCCCGCAAGCGCGCCATCGACCTCCTGGCCGAGGTCGGGATCCCGGCGCCCGACCGGCGCATCGACGGCTATCCGCACGAGTTCTCCGGCGGCATGCGCCAGCGCGTCGTGATCGCGCTCGCGCTGTGCGCCGAGCCCGAGCTCATCATCGCGGACGAGCCCACGACGGCGCTCGACGTCTCGGTGCAGGCCCAGATCATCGCGCTCCTCAAGCGCCTCGGGCGCGAGCGCGGCACCGCGATCATGCTGGTCACCCACGACATGGGCGTGATCGCCGAGACCGCCGACCGGGTCGCGGTGATGTATTCCGGCCGCATCGCCGAGATCGGCCCGGTGCGCGACGTGGTCATGAACCCGCTCCACCCCTACGCCAGGGGCCTCATGGGAGCGATCCCCTCGCTCGTGCAGGACGCGGATGCCCGCCTCGTCCAGATCCCGGGCTCGATGCCGCGCCTGTCCGCGATTCCGCCGGGCTGCCCGTTCCACCCGCGCTGCCCGCACGCCTGGGAGCGCTGCACCCGCGACCGCCCGGAGCCGATCCAGCGCTCGGAGCACCGGGTCGCCTGCCATCTCTACGACGCCAACGATCCGACGGCGGCCGCGCACAAGATCCACACCCACGCGCCGCTCGAGGCCGGAATCCCCTCATGAGCTCTTCCCCCACTGCCCCCACCCCGACCGGGACCGCCGCCCCGGCCCAAGCCCCTCTCGTTCAGGCGCCCTTCGTCCAGGTGAAGGACCTGCGCCGGTCCTTCGACGTCTCCAAGCCCTGGCTCAACCGGGTGCTCGAAGGCGGCGAGAAGCAGTACCTCAAGGCCGTCGACGGGGTCTCCTTCGACATCGCCAAGGGCGAGACCTTCGCGCTCGTCGGCGAGTCGGGCTCGGGCAAGTCCACGGTCGCCCGCATGGTGGTGGGGCTCCTGTCGCCGAGCGCGGGCGAGGTCACGATCGACGGCGTCTCGATGACGAACGCCGCCTTCTCGGCCGAGCGGCAGCGCCTGCGCCGGCGCATCCAGATGATCTTCCAGGACCCCTATGCCAGCCTCAACCCGCGCTGGGGCGTGGACCGGATCGTCGCCGAGCCGATCCGCGCCTTCGACCTCATCCAGGGCGAGGCCGACATCCGCGCGCGCGTCGGCGAACTCCTGACGCTCGTCGGCCTGCATCCGGACGACGGCAAGAAATACCCGCACGAGTTCTCGGGCGGCCAGCGCCAGCGCATCGCCATCGCCCGCGCGCTCGCCTCGAACGCCGAGTTCATCGTCTGCGACGAGCCGACCTCGGCTCTCGACGTGTCGGTCCAGGCCCAGATCCTGAACCTCATGCGCGACCTGCAGGACCGCTTCGGGCTCACCTACCTCTTCATCAGCCACAACCTCGCCGTGGTGCGCCACATGGCGACCCGGATCGGCGTGATGTATCTCGGCCGCATCGTCGAGATCTCCGGCGGGCGCGAGCTCTTCGCCCAGCCCAAGCACCCCTACACCCGCATGCTCCTCGACGCGGTGCCGGACGTGGGCATGACGGGGCGCCAGCGCATCCCCGTGAAGGGCGAGATCCCGAACCCCATCAACCCGCCCACCGGCTGCACCTTCAACCCGCGCTGCCCCTTCGCCAACGAGCGCTGCCGCGCGGAGGTGCCCCCGCTCGCGGAAGGCGTCGCCTGCCACGCGGTGCACGAGCGGCGCATCACGATTCCCGCGGCGGCCTGACGGAGCGGGCACGGGCGGCGCATCACGCTTCCGGCGGCCCGAAGGGGCTCGAACCTCAGCGACCGGGCGCGCCCGCCCGCGTGCGCCCGCGCAGGACCATGGCCTTCGGGCGCGTGGTGCGGAACTGGCCCCGCTCCGCCGCCGCGAAGATCAGGACGGTGACGACGAGCGCCGTGAACCACCACATCTGCGCCGTGCCGATGCCGAGGCACGCGAGCGCGAAGGCCGAGGCGAAGGACGCCATGACGCCGGGCACCAGCGGGGGATGATCGCGGCCCGCCGCCGTGACCGCGAGGGAGAGCGCCGCCGCGCCCGCGAGCGCGCCGACGAGGCCGAGGTCGTACCAGACCTCGAACAGCAGGGTGCGGGGGGCGTTCTCGGGCAGGAGCCCGACGCTGCGCCCGCGCAAGGCGGTCTCGAAGCCGTGGCCGGTGACGAGCCGCGCCGGCTCCTCGAGCACCACGCCGCGCCAGACCTCCAGGATCCCGACGATCGGATCGTTGGCCCCCAGGAGGAGCGCGGCGGCCGGCCCGACCAGGAAGGGCAGGAGCGGCGCGAGCGCCACGAGCCCCGCCATCAGGATCGCGCAGGTCCGCACGCCGAGGCGCGGCTGCGCCGAGGTGAGCGCGAACACGACCGCCCCGACGATGAGGCCGGCGAGCGGCATCGGGAACGGCGCCAGCACCACCGCGACCGCGACCGCGAGCGCCAGCAGCAGCGCCTGGAGATCGCGCTCGCGGGACCGCAGCCAGGCGAGCGCCGGCCAGACGAGCAGCACCGCGACCACGAGCCCGCGCTCGAAGGTCTGGGCCGCGGCCTCGTCGGGCAGGCCGCCCTGCAGAAGGCCGAAACCCAGCCAGCCCGCCGCGAGCGCGGCGGCGCCGATGCCGATCGGCAGGAGGTAGAGATTCGCGGAGCGCATCCGGTCGGGCAGGGCGAGGGTGCCCGCGACCGCCATGGCGAGCGTGCCCACGATGTTGACGAGGCGCTCCGCGGCCTCGGCCTTGAAGGGCGTCCAGATGAGCGAGAGCGCGCACCACAGGATCAGGACGCCGCCCGCGATCCCGCCGGCCGACAGGGCCAGGCGCGCGCCGCTCCGCCGCACCGGCCGCACGGTGCCGTCGAGGGCGGCCGCGATGACGAGGAGCGCGATCCCGACCGGCGCCAGCACCACGAGGGCGCGGCGGGCGAACAGGGCCGCGACGGGCAGCACGATCATCAGGATCGCGAAGCCGAGGCGGCGCAGCAGCATCGCGGCGTCGGCCGCCGGATCCGCCGGGACGTGGGAGGGGCGCGCCATGGACGGGGCCGAATCCGCGGTGATAGGAAAAAGGGCGTCCCGGACCCTAAGCGAGGGCGTTTGCGAAAGCTGTAGGCCCGCTGCAACACCTTCCGCCGCGATTCGGGCCCGTCGAGACGATGCCGCACCAAAACCCGCCCGCGCTTGCCACCCCAGGCTGCAGATGAGCGCGAATCCGGCCCGCAAGCGCCTGGTCCTGGTCGGCGGCGGGCATGCGCACGCGCTCGTGCTGCGCGACCTCGTGCGCCGGCCGGAACCGGACGTCGCCGTCACGCTCGTGACGAGAGACGTCGCGACGCCCTATTCCGGCATGCTGCCCGGGCACGTGGCGGGGTTCTACCCGCGCGAGGCGATGCATATCGACCTCGCGCGCCTCGCGGAAAGCGGCGGCATCCGCCTCGTCCACGGCGAGGCGGTCGGCTTCGACCGGGCGGGACGGCAGGTGCGCCTCGCCGGCGGCGCGGCCGTGTCTTTCGACGTCCTCTCGATCGACATCGGGATCGCGCCGGATCTGTCGGGGATCGCGGGCGCGGCCGAGCATGCGCTGGGCGTGAAGCCGATCGGCGATTTCCTGGAGAAATGGGACGGGCTCAAGGCGAGGGCGCTCGGCCCCGGCGGCCCGCGCGGCTTCGCGGTGATCGGCGGCGGCGCGGCGGGCCTGTGCCTCGTCTTCGCGGTCGCGGCGACGCTGCGGCGCGAGGCGGCCGGGCGGGGGCTCGACCCGAGCCGCTTCGCCTTCCACCTCGTGAGCGCCGCCGCCCCGCCCGAGCTCAATCCCGGCATGCGCCGCGCCGCCCTCCGCGCGCTGGAGCGGCACGGGATCGGCCTGCACCGGGGCGCGGCCGCGTCGGTCGATCCCGCGGGCGTGACCCTCGCGGACGGGCGCCGCATCGCCGCCGACGCCGTGCTGGTCTCGACGCAAGGAGCGCCCCCGGCGGCCTTCCGGGGATCGGGCTTCGCGACCGACGCCCGCGGCTTCCTGGCCCTGCGCCCGACGCTCGAGGTCGAGGGCGAGACGGGCGTGTTCGCGGCCGGCGACTGCGCGACGGTGCTGGCCCATCCGCGCCCGAAGGCCGGGGTCTACGCGGTGCGGCAGGGGAAGCCGCTCGCGCGTAACTTGCGCCTGTCCCTGCGCGGCGAGGCGCCCGAGCCCTTCGTGCCGCAGGCGCGCCACCTCGTGATCCTCTCGACCGCCGACGGCCGCGCCATCGCGGGGCGCGGCGACCGGCTCGCCTACGAGGGCCGCGCGGCCTGGTGGCTCAAGGACCGGATCGACCGCGGCTTCATGCGGCTTTTCGACTGAGCGGCGACCGCGGCGTGGACCGGATCGACCGGCGCTTCACGCGGCTTTTCGACTGAGCGGCCGGGGCCTCATGCGCGCGTTCCCATGAGCGGCCCCGGATCCCTCACGCCTTTCCGCTCGCCCCGCGCACGAAGTTGATGATGCCCGAAAAGTCGTCGTCCGCATGGCCGGCGCCGTTGAACAGGGCGTAGAGCTGCGCGGCCTCGGCGCCGAGCGGCGTCGCGGCGCCGGACGCCAGCGCGGCCTCCTGGGCGAGCTTCAGGTCCTTGAGCATCAGCGCCGCGGCGAAGCCGGGCTTGTAGCCGTTGTTGGCGGGGCTCGCCGGCACCGGGCCCGGGACCGGGCAATAGGTGGTGAGCGACCAGCACTGGCCCGAGGAGGTCGAGGCGACGTCGAACAGGGCCTGGTGCGAGAGCCCGAGCTTCTCGGCGAGCACGAAGGCTTCCGCGACGCCGATCATCGAGATGCCGAGGATCATGTTGTTGCAGATCTTGGCGGCCTGGCCGGCGCCCGCCTCGCCGCAATGGACGACGCGCTTGCCCATCCGCGCCAGGAGCGGCTCGGCCCGCGCGAAGGCGTCCGCGCTGCCCCCTGCCATGAAGGTGAGGGTCGCGGCCTTGGCGCCGCCGACGCCGCCGGAGACCGGCGCGTCGAGGGAGAGGAGGCCCCGCTCCGCCGCCATCCCATGCGCCTTGCGGGCGCTCTCCACGTCGATGGTCGAGGAATCGATCACGAGGGCGCCGGGGCGGCATGCGGGCAGGATGTCGGCCCAGACCGAGAGCACGTGCCGGCCCGCCGGCAGCATGGTGACGATCACCTCGGCCTCGGCGACCGCCTCGCGGCCGGACCCCGCGATGGTCACGCCGTCGGAGCGCGCCTGGTCGAGGGAGGCGGGCACGAGGTCGAAGCCGGTGACGCGGTGCTCGGCTTTGACGAGGTTGGCGGCCATGGGGCCGCCCATGTTGCCGAGGCCGATGAAGGCGATGTGGGTCATGGGTGCAGGCTCCTCCGGCAGGCAACGCGGGCGATGTGGGTCATGGGCGCAGGCTCCTCGGGCGATGGCCGGTGAAGGCGATGGGGGTCATGGTGAGGTGTCCCCTTGATGCGACCGATGGAAGAGCCAGGCCGCGCCCGCCGCCATCGTGGCGCCGCTCGCGGCGTGCAGCAGCAGGTGGCCCGGCGACGACAATCCGCGCTCCAGGGCGACGATCGCGACGTCGCCGGCCGGGATCAGGGTCGTGATCGCGAGCACGGTGGCGACCGCGCGGGCGGTGGCGAGGCGCGCCAGCGCGAAGAGGTAGAGGCCGAAGGCGAGATCGCGCAGGCCGATCGCCGGCAGGTAGCCGAGGCTCGCGCCCTCCGGGGCCGGCAGGCCGAACAGGGCGGCGCCGAGGCGCGGTGCGAGGACGAAGAGGCCGCCCAGGCCGACGAAGAGCGCCGACAGCGCCAGCACGAACCAGGTGCTGGGCTCATGGAGGGGCAGGCCCCGGGCCTTCGAGCGCGGGCTCACCGCTCGCGTCCCGTCCGCGGCGCGCCCCTGCCATCCGCTCTCCGGGACCGGCTCACCGCTCGCGCCCCGTCCAGAGCGCGCCGACGAGCGCGAAGCCGTAGAACCAGAGCATCAGCGAGCCGAACACCTTGTCGAGGGCGGGGTTGAGCGCCGGAAAGAACACCGCGAAGTGCGAGCCGATGGCCGCCATCGCGAGGAGCCCGGGAACCGCCGCGAGCGCCATCGCCTTCGGGGCCTCGATGGCGCGGGCGCGGGAGAGGCGGCGGACGCCGAGGCCGAGGAGAAGGCCGAGCACGCCGCCGGCCGCGAAATTGATCTGGAACGGGCGCCGTCCCTCCAGGAAGAAGTACGGCCCGGCGGCATAGAACAGCACGAGGATCGCGGCCGCGATCCCGAAGCCGACGCCGAGCGCGCGCCAGATCACCGGCTCGTCCTCGCCGGTACAGGCCGGCACGGGACGTTGCGGGCGCGCCAGGTCACCGGCTCCTCCTTGCCGGTACAGGCAGGCATGGGACGTCGCGGGCGCGCCAGGTCACGGCACGTTTCCCATCCGGCTCGCAGGAGCGGACATGCTCGCGGCCCTCACGCGTTGCCGCGCCCGACGAGGCCGCGCGCCACGATCAGGCGCATGATCTCGTTGGTGCCCTCGAGGATCTGGTGCACGCGCAGGTCCCGCACGATCTTCTCGATGCCGTAATCGGCCAGATACCCGTAGCCGCCGTGGATCTGCAGCGCCTCGTTGGCGACCGTAAAGCCGGTGTCGGTGGCGATGCGCTTCGCCATGGCGCAAAGCCGCGTCGCGTCCAGCGCCTTGGCGTCGAGGGCGGCGGCCGCGCGCCACAGGAAGGTGCGCGCACATTCGAGTTCTGTCGCCATGTCGGCGAGCTTGAACTGCAGCGCCTGGAAATCGGCGAGGCGCTGGCCGAAGGCCCGGCGGTCGGCCGCGTAGGCGAGGGACTTGTCGAGCGCGGCCTGCGCCCCGCCGATCGAGCAGGCCCCGATGTTGAGGCGCCCGCCGTCGAGGCCGCTCATGGCGATCTTGAAGCCGATGCCCTCCTCGCCGAGGCGGTTCGCGACCGGGACGCGGGCATCTTCAAGGATCACCTGGCGGGTGGGCTGCGCGTTCCAGCCCATCTTCTTTTCGTTCGCCCCGAAGGAGAGGCCGGGCGTGTCCTTCTCGATCACGAGCGTCGAGATGCCCGACGCGCCGCCCTCGGCTGTGCGCACCATGGTGACGTAGACGTCCGACACGCCGGCGCCGGAGATGAACTGCTTGACGCCGTTGACCACGTAAGCGTCGCCGTCGCGCACCGCGCGGGTCTTGAGCGCCGCCGCGTCCGAGCCGGCGCCGGGCTCGGTGAGGCAATAGCTCGCAAGGCTCTCCATGGTGCAGAGTTTGGGGAGGAAGCGCCGGCGCTGCTCGTCGGAGCCGTAGGCGTCGATCATCCAGGCCGCCATGTTGTGGATCGACATGTAGGCCGCGACCGTGGGGCAGCCCGTGGCGAGCGCCTCGAAGATCAGCGCCGCGTCGAGCCGCGCGAGCCCCGACCCGCCGACGTCTTCGGCGACGTAGATCCCGCCCATGCCGAGGGCGGCGCCCTCCCGCATCACGTCGACGGGGAAGTGCTTGGCCTCGTCCCACTCGACCGCGCGGGGCGCAAGGTTCTCGGCCGCGAAGGCGAGCGCCATGTCGCGGATGGCGGCCTGGTCGTCGTTCAACGTGAACTGAGTCATGGGCGCCAGTCTTTCACGTGAATCGCGCGGTCCGCATGGGCCGTGCCCGCGAGCTTGCGCAGAAAATGCTCGTCCCCCGTCACGAGGACGTCGGCCTGCATCTCGGCCTGGGCCAGGAAGACGCAATCCGAGATCGGATGCTGCAACTCGAGGGACAGCGCAAAGGCGCGTTCGATGAAGGACTCGCTGCGGTCGACATCCGGAGCCAGGCGCTGGGCGCGTTCATGCAGCCTTTGCGCCGTCTCGGTCGTCAGGTCGCCCCGCCGGACGGCCCGCGTGATCGCGCCGCCGATCTCCACGAGGAGCAGGTCGGGTGCCCGCATCGGAACATCCGACCGGATCAGGTCCCGCGCCTCTCCGCTGAAACGGGCATCGACGAGGCTGTCGTAGAGAACGCTGGTATCGACGATCACCGCTCCTCCTTGCACCTATCACGGCCCCGGCGACGCCGATCCCGATCGGGCATCGACACGGAGGATCAGCCCTCCTCCTCGCGCATGCCGCGAACCAGATCGGCCCCGGAGGTCGCGACCTTCGGGAAGCCGCCGAGTTCGTCCCGCAGTTCGTCGAGGATGCGGCCCCGCTCCTGGCCCGTGAGCGGAGCGCCTTTCCTCAAGGCATTCTTGGCCTCGTGCTGCAGGGACGTGCCGTTCACCTCGGCCTTGCACTTCAGGGTCCGGATCAGCCCGTCGTCCACATCCCGGATGAGGAGATCGCCCATTGAAACCTCCATGATATCATAAGTGATATCATGGAGGCGGGCCGATCGCCAGTCCTACTGCATCGTGGGGATCACGAACTCCGCGCCTTCCTTCACGCCCGAGGGCCAGCGCGAGGTCACGGTCTTGGTCTTGGTGTAGAAGCGGATCGCGTCCGGGCCGTGCTGGTTCAGGTCGCCGAAGCCGGAGCGCTTCCAGCCCCCGAAGGTGTAGTAGGCGATCGGAACCGGGATCGGCACGTTGACGCCGACCATGCCGACATTGACCTTGGCGGCGAAGTCGCGGGCCGCGTCGCCGTCGCGGGTGAAGATCGCGACGCCGTTGCCGTATTCGTGCTCGTTGGGGAGGCGCAGCGCCTCGTCGTAGTCCTTCGCGCGCACCACCGAGAGGACGGGGCCGAAGATCTCCTCCTTGTAGATGCGCATGTCGGACCGGACCTCGTCGAAGAGGCAGCCGCCCATGTAGAAGCCGTTCTCGTAGCCCTGCATGCGGAAGTCGCGCCCGTCGACCACGAGCTTGGCGCCTTCCTGGACGCCCAGATCGACATAGGAGCGAACGCGCTCCAGGTGCTGCTTGGTGACGAGCGGGCCGTAATCGGCGCTCGGATCCGTGGAGGGACCCACCTTCAGGCTCTCGACGCGCGGGATCAGCTTCGACATCAGCGTGTCCGCGGTGCCCTTGCCCACGGGGACCGCGACCGAGACCGCCATGCAGCGCTCGCCCGCCGAGCCGTAGCCGGCGCCGATCAGCGCATCGACGGCCTGGTCCATGTCGGCGTCGGGCATGATGATCATGTGGTTCTTGGCGCCGCCGAAGCACTGCGCGCGCTTTCCCGTGGCGGCGGCCCGCGAGTAGACGTACTCGGCGATCGAGGACGAGCCCACGAAGCCGACCGCGCGGATGTCCGGATCGTCGAGGATCGCGTCGACCGCTTCCTTGTCGCCGTTGACCACGTTGAGGATGCCGGCCGGGAGACCCGCCTCCAGCATGAGCTCGGCGAGGCGCATCGGCACGCCGGGATCGCGCTCGGAGGGCTTGAGGATGAAGGCGTTGCCGCAGGCGATCGCGGGCGCGAACTTCCACATCGGGATCATGGCCGGGAAGTTGAACGGCGTGATGCCGGCCACGACCCCGAGGGGCTGGCGCATGGAATAGACGTCGATGCCGGGGCCGGCGCCTTCCGTGTATTCGCCCTTCAGGAGATGCGGGATCCCGCAGGCGAACTCCGCCACCTCGACCCCGCGCTGAATGTCGCCCTTGGCGTCGGGGATCGTCTTGCCGTGCTCGCGGGCCAGGAGCTCCGCGAGCGCGTCCATGTCGCGGGCGATGAGCTCCAGGAACTTCATCATGATGCGCGCCCGGCGCTGCGGGTTGGTGGCGGCCCAGGCGGGCTGCGCGGCTTTCGCGTTCTCGACCGCCTGGCGCATCTCGGCCTTGGTGGCGAGCGCCACGCGGCCGATGACGGTTCCGTCCATGGGCTGGAACACGTCCGCGAAGCGTCCCGACGTGCCGGCGACTTCCTTGCCGCCGATGAAGTGACCGATCTGGCGCATGGCGCTTCCTTCCTGGTGTCCGCGTGAGAATCCGGTTCGGGCCGCCTGACGCGGCCTCGCATGGGCCTTCGTCTATCATTGCCGAATCCGCACCGCTATAGGGGAAAGCGAAGCCGTGCCGTGCGCGGATGCCAACACAGCCGAGGTCCCCGGAAACGCTCATGAGCCGGTTCGACTGGGACGATCCGCCTTCCTCTCCCGCCCGCCCGGCGCCTCCCGGGCGCGCCCGGCCATGAGCCGGTTCGACTGGGACGACCTGCGCTTCTTCCTGGCGGTGGCCCGCGCGGGGCGCCTCACGGTGGCGGCGCGCCGGCTCGGGGCCGACCACGCCACCGTGTCGCGCCGCGTCACGGCGCTGGAAGGGGCGCTGAAGGCGAAGCTGTTCGAGCGCCGGCCGCAGGGCTATGCCCTCACCGAGCACGGCGAGCGGCTGCTCGCCAAGGCCGAGACCATGGAGACCCAGGCGCTCGCGGTGTCGAGCGAGATCGGCGGCGCGGACCTCGCGCTCTCCGGCACCGTGCGGGTCGGGACGCCGGACGGCTTCGGCACCCTGTTCCTGGCGCCCCGGATCGGGGGCCTCGCGGCGCAGTACCCGGACCTCGAGATCCAGCTCGTCGCCATGCCGCGCCTGCTCTCGCTCTCGAAGCGCGAGGCGGACGTGGCGATCTCGCTCGCGCCCCCGAAGGAGGGCAGGATCGTCGCGCGCAAGCTCACCGACTACCGGCTCGGGCTCTACGCCGCCGAGACCTATCTCGACCGCCACCCCTGCATCGCCACGCGGGACGACCTCCATGCGCACGAGATGATCGGCTACATCGACGACCTCATCTTCATGCCGGAGCTCGACTATCTCGACGAGGTCTCCAAGGGCCTGCGCCCGCGCCTGCAGAGCTCGAACCTGGTCGCGCAGACGCAGGCGACGCTCAGCGGCGCCGGCATCTGCGTGCTGCCGCATTTCCTCGCCGTGCTGGAGCCGCTTCTCGTGCCGGTGCTGGCCGAGGAGGTCGCGATCGTGCGCTCGTTCTGGCTCATCGTGCACGCGGACCTCAAGGACGTGGCCCGCATCCGCGCCACGATGGATTTCCTGGTCCGGGAGGTCCGGGCGGCGCGCGGCCTGTTCATGCCGTGAGGCCTACGTCCCTCCCCCCGCTTGCGGCGGGGAGGGGTAGGGGTGGGGGGTGCCGGGGACGTCCTCTGCCTTGCCGGATCTGCCCTTCACCCAACATGCGGGCAGCGGCACCGCCCCCCCACCCTTAATCCCTCCCGCCGCAAGCGGGGGGAGGGAGACGCGGTGCCTCCCGAAGCGAAGAGCTTCCATCCCAGCCCCTGTCGGCAAGGAAGGATGAGCTCCGCCCGAAGCCCATCCCGCGCCGGCGGTCTTCACCTCGGGCGCCGTCCGCCCTATGCCAGTCGAAACGAAAGGACGCCCGATGCCCTCCAAGCTCGACCAATTGCGCGCCATGACCGTGGTGGTGGCCGATACCGGCGATCTCGACGCGGTGCGGCGCCTGAAGCCCGAAGACTGCACCACCAACCCGACCCTGATCCTCAAGGCGGTCGAGAGCCCGGCCTTCGGCGACCTCGTCGGCGAGACGCTGGCCTGGGCCGGGCGCCAGGGCGGCACGCGCGAAGCCGTGGTGGCCGCCGCCTGCGACCGGCTCTCGGTCGCCTTCGGGGCCGAGCTTGCCCGCATCGTGCCGGGCCGGGTCTCGACGGAGGTCGACGCCGACCTCTCCTTCGACACGGCCGCGACGGTCGCCCGGGCGCGGGACATCATCAAGGCCTACGAAGCGCTCGGCATCGGGCGCGAGCGGGTCCTGATCAAGATCGCCTCGACCTGGGAGGGCATCCGCGCCGCGGAGGTGCTCCAGCGCGAGGGCATCGACTGCAACCTCACGCTCCTGTTCTCGCTCGCCCAGGCCGCGGCCTGCGCGGATGCGGGCGTGTTCCTGATCTCGCCCTTCGTCGGCCGCATCCTCGACTGGCACGTGAAGGCGGGCGGCGGGCCCTACACGGGCGAGACCGATCCGGGCGTGCAATCGGTGCGCGGGATCTACGGCTACTACAAGGCCCACGGCATCGGCACCGTGGTGATGGGCGCCTCGTTCCGCAACGCAGGGGAGATCGAGGCCCTGGCCGGCTGCGACCGGCTCACGATCTCGCCGGCCCTCCTCGACGAACTCGCGAAAGCCGACGGCGATCTGCCCCGCAGGCTCTCGCCCGAGACGGCCGGCGAGGCGCCGGCCCGGATGCGCCTCGACGAGAAGGCGTTCCGCTTCGCCCTCAACGAGGACGCGATGGCGACCGAGAAGCTCGCCGAGGGCATCCGGCAGTTCGTGAAGGACCTGCGTGCCTTGCGCGCGCTCGTGGCCAAGCGGCTGGAGAGCAGGGAGGCCGCCTAAAGGCGGCCTCCCCATGCTTAAAGGGCCGGATCAGCGGTTGTCGGGCCGGTTCGACACTGTCTTCCGGACGGACCGGATCAGCGGTTGTCGGGCCGGCTCCTCACCACGTCGAGCCCGAGCCGCGTGATGCGGTAGGGGCCCCCGTTCGCCGAGGCCACGAGGCCGCGGCGGCGCAAGGCCTGGAACAGGTCGAGGGTGCAGAGCGTCAGGTGCCAGCCCTCGCGGGTGAGGCATTCCACCTCGACGACGCGGCCGGTTTCGTTGCGGTGATGGCGGATGAGGCCGCCCTGAGCCAGCGCGTGCAGCACGCGCTGTCCGTTGCGGGACACGTTCACGGGAAAACCCTTGAAGCTTATGGGATGTGCAGGGGAGAGGGGCGCACGCGCGCCCGCGGTCCGAAAGGGCCGCCGCCCGCCGGATAGCGGCGGGCCTTACCGGGTCTCGGTCTCTCGCGACATCGAAGCTCCAGGACGCTCCACGACCGGAGCGGCAACGGCGCGCCTATAGGGGGCGCCGGGGCAGGATGTCAACCGCCAAGCTTCGCGCCGGACCGGGCTCGCCTCGCCCGCGCGTTGATGCTTTATGTCGGGCGCCCCGGGTCCCGGCCGCGGGACCGGAATCGAGATCCCGCATGTCCCCTGCCTCTCCCCCCGCCCCCCGCCGCGCGATCCTCGGCTGGCTCCTGTTCGACTGGGCCTGCCAGCCCTTCTTCACCCTCGTGACCACCTTCGTGTTCGCGCCCTATTTCGCGGCCGCGCTGGCGCCCGATGCGGTGACCGGCCAGAGCCTGTGGGGCTACGCCACCGCGGCGGCCGGCTTCGCGCTCGCGATCCTCTCGCCCGTGCTCGGCGCGGTCGCGGATGCGGGCGGGCCCAAGAAGCCGTGGATCGCGGGCGCCGGTCTCGTGCTCGTCGCCGCGACCTCGGCGTTGTGGTGGGCGGCGCCGGGCGCGCCGGCTGCGGTCCCGCTCGCGCTCACGGCCTTCGCGTTCGCCACGGTCGCGGCGGAGCTCGCGGCGGTCGCCAACAACGCCATGATGCCCCGCCTCGTGCCGCCGGAGCGCCTCGGGCGCCTGTCGGGCGCGGGCTGGGCCATGGGCTATGCGGGCGGGCTCGTCTCGCTCGTGATCGTGCTCGGCCTCCTCGCCGCGATCCCGGAGACGGGGCGCACCTATTTCGGGTTGGAGCCGCTCTTCGGCCTCGACCCCGCTTCGCGCGAGGGCGACCGCGCCGCCGGGCCGTTCTCGGCCCTGTGGTTCATGGTGTTCGTGATCCCGCTCTTCCTCTTCACCCCGGACGTGCCGCGCTCGGGCCTGACGTTGAGCGAGGCGGTCCGCGCCGGGCTCGCGCGGGTGCGGGCGACGCTCACCGACGCGCGCCGGCACGAGGGGGTGCTGCGGTTCCTCCTCGCCAACATGATCTATCAGGACGCGCTCGTGGCGCTCTTCGCCTTCGGGGGCATCTACGGCGCGGGGGTGTTCGGCTGGGGTCCGACGGAGCTCGGGGTGTTCGGCATCCTGCTGACGATCACGGGCACGGCGGGCGCGGTGATCGGCGGCCGCCTCGACGACCGCATCGGCGCCCGGCCCGTCGTCATGGGCGCGATCCTGCTCCTGATCCTGGTCTGCGTCGGCGTGCTCTCGCTCGGGCGCGCGCACGTGCTGTTCGCGATCCCGACCGCGCCGCCGGCGCCCGACGACGGGCTCTACGGCAGCGCGCCGGAAAAGCTCTTCGTGGCCTTGGGCCTGGTGATCGGCGCGGTCGCGGGGCCGCTCCAGGCCTCCTCGCGCAGCCTCCTCGCCCGCCTCGTGCCGGCGGGCGAGGCGGGGCGCTACTTCGGGCTGCTCGCGCTCTCGGGGCGCGTGACCTCGTTCCTGGCGCCGCTCCTCGTCGCGGTCGCGACGGCGCTGTCGGGCACGCAAGCGGCGGCGCCCGCGGTGCTGATCGGCTTCCTGCTCGCCGGCGCCGCGCTGCTCGCCGGGGTGCGGCGGGTTTAAGCCGGCCGCGTCAGCCCGGCGTCATCGCGGTGCCGCCAGCGTTCCGTCCAGTCCCGGCACAGGCCGCCGTCGCCGCGGTGCCGCTCGCGCTCGCGCTCGCCATGGCGGCGGGTCAGGCCAGCGTCACGGCGGTCCCGCTGGCGCTCACCATCATCATGCCCTCGTCCTTGCCCATGGCGCCGTAATCGAGGTCGACGCCCACGATCGCGTTGGCGCCGAGCCGCTTGGCCTCGTCGGCCATGTCCTGGAGCGCGGTGTCGCGCGCGTCGCGCATCACCTTCTCGTAGGCGCCCGAGCGCCCGCCGATCACGTCGCGGATCGAGGCGAAGAAATCGCGGAAGACATTGGCGCCGAGGATCGCCTCGCCCGACACGACGCCGTGATAGGCGACGATGCGGCGGCCTTCGACATTGGGCGTGGTCGTGATGATCATGAGGTCCTCCGGGTGAGGACCTTCATGTAGGGAGCGGGGCGGGCGGAATCAGCCCTCACCGCGGGAGAGGGTGTCCCGGCGCCTCAGTGCCGGAAGTGCCGGTGGCCCGTGAACACCATGGCGAGGCCGGCCTCGTCGGCGGCGCGGACGACCTCGTCGTCGCGCACGGAGCCGCCGGGCTGGATCACCGCGGTGGCGCCGGCCTCGGCGGCGGCCAGCAACCCGTCCGCGAAGGGGAAGAAGGCGTCGGAGGCCACCACCGAACCCTTCGCGAGGCTCCCGGGCAAGCCGGCGGCCTTCGCGGCTTCCGCGGCCTTCCAGGCGGCGATGCGCGAGGAATCGACCCGGGACATCTGCCCGGCTCCGATCCCGACCGTGGCGCCGCCCTTCGCGTAGACGATGGCGTTCGACTTCACGTGCTTGGCGACCCGGAAGGCGAAGCGCAGGTCCGCGAGCTCCGCGTCCGTGGGCGCGCGCCGCGTCACCACCTTGAGCGCCATGGCGTCCACCACCGCGCTGTCGCGCGCTTGCGCCAGGAAGCCGCCCGCGACCGTGCGGATCGCGAGTCCGGGCTGGCGCGGGTCGGGCAGGCCGCCGGCCAGCAGCAGGCGCAGGTTCCGCTTGGCGCCCACGATCGCGATCGCCTCCGCGGAGGCGTCCGGCGCGATGATGACCTCGGTGAAGATCTCGACGATCTTGCGCGCCGCGTCCGCGTCGAGGGGGCGGTTCAGCGCCACGATGCCCCCGAAGGCCGAGACGGGATCGCAGGCGAGCGCCTTCTCGTAGGCCTCGAGCAGGCTCGCGCCTTCCGCGACGCCGCAGGGATTGGCGTGCTTGATGATCGCCACCGCGGCCGAGCGCGCGGGGTCGAACTCGCCGACGCATTCGAACGCGGCGTCGGTGTCGTTGATGTTGTTGTAGGAGAGCTGCTTGCCCTGCACCTGGCGCGCGGTCGCGACGCCGGGCCTCGCCTCCGCGGTGCGGTAGAAGCCCGCGGCCTGGTGCGGGTTCTCGCCGTAGCGCATCACCTCCGCGAGCCGGCCGCCGACGGCGCGGAAATCCGGCATCGGGTTGCCGAGCTCGGCCGCGAACCAGGTCGAGATCGCGGCGTCGTAAGATGCGGTGCGCGCGAAGGCCTTCTGGGCGAGGCGGCGGCGAAGGGTGAGCGTCGTGGCGCCGTGATAGGCGTCGAGGTCGGCGAGCACGGCGGCGTAATCCTCGGCCTCGACCACGACCGCGACGTCGCCGTGGTTCTTGGCCGCGGCGCGGATCATGGCGGGTCCGCCGATGTCGATGTTCTCGATGCAGTCGTCGTAAGGTCTGCCCGCCGCGACCGTCGCCTCGAAGGGATACAGGTTCACGACGAGGAGGTCGATGACGCCGATCCCGTGCGCCAGCATGGCGGCCTGGTGCTCCGGGTTGGAGCGGATGCCCAGCAGCCCGCCATGCACCTTCGGGTGCAGGGTCTTCAGCCGCCCGTCCATCATCTCGGGAAAGCCCGTGAGGTCGCTCACGTCGCGGACCGGCACCCCGGCCTCGGCCAGCGCCCGCTGCGTCCCACCGGTAGAGACGATCTCGATGCCGCGCCGGCTCAGCTGCCGAGCGAAATCGACGAGGCCGGTCTTGTCCGACACGGAGATGAGCGCGCGGGTGACGCGGCGGGGATCGCTCGGCATGAGCGCGGCTCCTTGGGCGGGATCGAGGATCCTCGGGCGGGATCGGGGAGGCGGCGCGATAGCATGAATGAAGGGGCGGCGAAACCGCGCGATTCCGCTCGAGGCAAGGCCGCTTCGGACGCGGCGGGAAGAGCCCCCGTCAGGCCGGGTCCGGCTCCGCCAGGCGCACGAAACGCCAGCGCGCCTCGCGGATCTCGCCGAGGGGCAGGGCGACCACGATCTGCTCCGTGCGCCGGGCGCCGTCGGGGGCGGCGAAGAACATGCTCTCCTCGAGCCGCGCTTCCGCATCCGTCTCGAAGCGCCAGGTCTCCCGGTTCGGCAGCGCGAGCGTCACGGTGCGCCCGTCCTCGGCGAGAGCCGTCCGGATCCCCGGCGCGAGGTGGAAGCGGATCGCCGCTTCCGCGCGGGCGGGCACGCGATCGCCCTGGAAGAGGTCCTCGCCTTCGAGCCGCGCGCCGTCCGGGGCGAGGCGCCAGCGCCGCTCGTGCACCACCCCGAAGGCGCGCCGGTAGCCGTCGTGGCGCGCGGTCACGGCCTGGACGCCGTCGCGCTCGCTCCGCTCGGCCGCGACGGCTTCCGGCCCCGACAGCACCACCGGGCCGGTGCGGCGCAGGAGCCAGGCGGCGACGCGCCGCTGCAGCCACGAGCCCCGGGCCGAGAGGATCCGCGCGGAGGAGACCTCCCCGATCGAGGCGGTGGAATGGGCGGCGGTCCGGCGTGCGGCCTCGACGAGGTCCTCGCCCGGATTGCGGGGCAGGCCGCAATTCACCACGATCCGCTGCGCGCCGCTCGAGAGCTCGAAGGCGAGGCAGCCCGCCGCCGTCTCCGCCGAGAGCGGCCGCGGGGGCACGCCGCCCACATCCGCGATCAGGAGGGTGCCGCCCGCCTCCACGCGCTCGTAGCCCGAATGCGGCGCGTGGTGGATCGGCTGGCTGCGCAGGTCGTCGTAGATCAGGAGCGTGGCGAGGTGGTCGGGCGCCGTCACGCCCATGCCGTTGACGTGCGAGAGCGTCCCGTCGCCGTGGCGGAAGAGGCGCACCATGGGGAGCATGCGGTCGATGGCGTGCAGGAGCGCCTCCGGGACCTCGGTGCCGCGGCTCGCGAAGATCTGGCGCAGGGGCAGGAGGTCGAACAGGAGCTCGATCAGGATCCGGGGATTGCGGCTCACATGGCCGCCGTCGGGCAGGATCTGCCGGTCGAGCTCGCGCACCAGGAGGCGGGTGGCGCGGCGTAAGGATCCCTCCAGGCCCTCGCTGCACAGGCCGACGTAGCAGAGCGCGATCGCGGCCGCGAGGCGCCGGTGCGGCGGGATCCCGGCGCGCAGGTCGCGCTCGAGGTCGCGCACCCCGCGGCCGAGCGCGCGCAGGAAGCGCTGGTAGAACTCGTGGTCGGCCCCCTCCAGGATCAGCGGCGACTGGCTCACGAAGGCGACGAGGCGCCGGGCCAGCACATGGGTGTCCTGCGCGGGCGAACCGTCGCCGCGGCCGCGGGCGAGGAAATCGTCCACGAGGGAGCGGGCGTTGGCGCGGGCGAGCGCGGTGCCGGCGGCGCGCAGGTGCCTCAGCCAGCCGAAGCCGTAGAGCGCCTCGCCCCAGGCACGGGTCGGCGGCGCGACGTCGAAGGGGGAGCGCCCCCCGGTCGCGACCGAGCGCCCCGCGAAGACGAAGAAGCCCGCATAGATGTCGCCCGCGACCGTGGGGTCGGCGGTGCGCAGGTCCTGGGGCGCGAACAGGAGCCGGGTCGGGACCGGGGTGCCGAGGCGCCAGCCCGCGAGGCGGCGCCAGACGGCGCCGCGCCAGGCCCGACCGGCCTCGCGCAGGGCGAGCCGGTACAGCCGCCAGCGATCCGTGCCCCCGTCCACACCCGCTCCTCGACGCCCCCGGAGCCCGGCAGTCTAGGCCGGGGTTGCTGACCATTGGTTAACCTCGGTTGCCGTTCTCCGCCGAAATCGGCGGCCGGCTCCAACCTGGCCGGGCCGGAAGCGGAGGGAGAGGTCAAGGAGAGGTGAAGGAAAGGAGACGTCGTCGACGCCGCGCCCGACGGGTCCGGACGCTGCGCCGGGGGCTGCGGCGTCGGCCCGGCAGCCCGCCCGCGGGAACGCCGGGACCGCGGGCGCTATTGTCGGGCGGCGGCGCCGGAGGCCTGTCGCGTCGGCTGCGCGGGCACCGGCCCGATCCGCGGCGGCGCCGGGAGCGCGAGGCCGTCGCGGCCCTTGACCGGGTCGGCCAGGGAGGCGGCGTGCTGCTGGGCCTGGGCCAGGGCCCGGTTCGCCTGCTCGAGCGCCTGCCGGTCCCGGTCGGAGATCACCCGCAGCCGGTCGAGCTCGCTCGCGAGCGTCCGCCGCTCGGTCGCGACGGTGTTGAGCTCGCGCTGGAGGGCGCGGTCGCGCAGTTGCGCCGAGCCGAGGCTGTAGGCAAAGGCGCCCCAGCCCCCGAAGGCCATCAGGAGCAGGACGATTCCGACCGTCAGGAAGCGGGAGAAGTCGACGTCTTCGTTCATCGTGGCTCGCCCATTCGAGAGAACTCTTGCAGGGCGGATCCGGTCCGGGCGGCTTTCGGAGCTGCGGGCGCCGCCGCGCCGCTCCCGACGCCTGGAGCCGTTTCGCCTTGCGTCGAATCCGCTCTTGCTTGTGCCGGGTCGCGTTTCCTGGCGTGAGCCGGATCCACCTCACGCGAAAACGCTTCTAGTTGCCGCGCAGGGACCAGGACCGCTGCGTCTCGTAGGGGCGCGGGTACTGGCGGATGGTGCGCGCCGCCCCGGACGCGTAGGCGCCGCGCGCACGGCTGCCCTCGGAGCGGCCTCCTTCGAGGCGGCCCCAGGCGCCGTAGCCGGAGGGGCCCTGGATCGGCACGTTGAGGAACCAGGCGGCCCGCTGGTCGCGCCGCAGCGCCACCGGATCGTCGTAGATGTCCCACCACGGCCGCGAGGCCATGCGGTTCGACCGGCCCGTCGTGCCGCTCCGGATGCGCGCCGGGCGCACCGAAGGGACGTCGTAGATCTCGATCCGGCGTCCCGAGCCCTCCTCGACCGCCAGGTCGCCGCGCCGGGAGCCGGCCGTCTGGGCCTGCGCCTCCCCGGCGAGGCCCGCGAGCAGCAGGCCGGCGGCCGCGGCCGCGCGGCAGCCCGCCGCAAAAGTCCTCGTGCCCACGACCGCGCCTCCATCCTCGGGCGGGGCACGCCAGGCCCCGCATCGATCGAGGGGTCAGGCTAGCAGCGGGCGGCCCCGATCAGGAGGCGTCCGGGCCGGCGCGGCGGTCTCTTTCGCGGATTCAGGTTAACGGCATCGCTCGGGGTTCCGCCGGTCTCCCGCGGGGATCCGCGGCCGGTGCGCCTGGAGCAGATCGCTTCGGATCGAAGCGATCACGCCCCTCGAGTCGTTGTCGTGCGCATGATCCCGAAAGGTCCGCATCGTTTCGGGATCATGCGCTACCGCAGCGAGCCGCGGTTGCGGCAGCGGTATCCCACGAAGCATTGCGGATTGTCGGCGCTCGGCACGAAGGCCGGTTCGGGGAATTCGCCGAGCACGCAATGGTTCGACCCGTTGACGAAGCGGTCGTAGGTCGCTCCGCCCGTGCCGAGCACGATCGCGCCCTGGCTCTGCACGAGGCCGGCCGCGCGGGCGCACGGCAGGGCCGGCGTGGACGGGCGCGCCTGCGCCCCGGCCGCGGTCGCGGCGAGGCAGAGAAGCACGGTCAGGGCTGCGCGCATCGGGGATTCCTTTCGGGTGAAACGCGGGCGGCGCCACGGGACGGCGACGGCACCGGCCGCGCGACGGGCGGCACGTTCGAATCGCGATACCGGGCACATGGCGATGCGGTGCGCGTGCTCGCAAGGCCTCGCGAGCACAACGGCGGCATGCTCCCGTGGCACGATCGGAGCGGACGAGGTCCGGACGGGAGGGCCGTCCCCTTACGCCGCCATATCGGACACCCGGCGGGCGACCGTGAATTGCTGGTCGAGGTCCGGGCTCAGCCGGGCCCCGAGGCCCGGGCCCTCCGGCACGGTGATGAAGCCGTCCTTGACCTCCGGCAGCGCCGTGACGAGGTCGCGGTACCAGGTGCGGTAGAAGGCGCGCACGCTCTCCTGCACCAGCGCGTTGGGGGCGTTGAGCGAGAGGTGCGTCGAGGCGATCAGCACCACCGGGCCGGTGCAGTCGTGGGGGGCGACGGGCAGGTGCCAGGCCTCCGCCATGGCGGCGATCTTGCGCGCCTCCGAGAGGCCGCCGCACCAGGAGAGGTCGAGCATCACGACGCCCGCGACCCCGGTCTCGAGGAGGTCGCGGAAGGCCCAGCGCGAGGCGAGCGTCTCGGAGGCGCAGATCGGCGCGGGCGAGACCTCGGCGTAGCGCTTGAGGCTCGACAGCGAATCCATCCGGATCGGGTCCTCGTGCCAGAAGGTGCCGTAAGGGGCGAGCGCCTTGGCGATCTGCTGGGCGGGCAGGAGCTGCCACAGGGAGTGGAACTCCACCATGATGTCCATGCGGTCGCCGACCTCCTTCCTGATCTTCTCGAAGGGCTCGAGCGCGGTCTTGAGATCGCCGGCAGAGATGTAGGCTCCGTTGGTCTTCTCGGCCGCCGGGTCGAACGGCCAGATCTTCATCGCCGTGATGCCCTCCTCGAGGAGGTCGGCGGCGAGCTCGTCGGCGCGGGTCAGGAAGGCGTTGAGGTCGTCGTAGCGCGCCGCCGGGTCGGTCGCGAGGCCCCAGTTGTCGACCCGCTGCGCATTGGCCTTGCGGACGTAATGCGTCCCCGCGCAGGTGTTGTAGGTGCGGATGCGCTCCCGCGTGCGCCCGCCCAGGAGATCGACGATCGGCCGGTTCAGGGCCTGGCCGAGGAGGTCCCAGAGCGCGATGTCGACCGCCGAGTTGCCCCGGGTCTCGGCGCCGGTGGAGCGGAAGCCGAGATAGCCCACGAGGTCGCGCGCGAGGGCGTCGATGCGGGAGGGGTCCTGGCCGAGGAGGCGCGGCGCGACGTATTCGTGGAGATAGGCCTCGACGGTCCGGGCGCCGAAGAAGGTCTCGCCCAGCCCCACGAGGCCCTCGTCGGTGTGGAGCTGGACCCAGAGGATGTTGGGCAGTTCCTCGGTGCGGATCGTCTCGAGGGCGGTGATCTTCATGGGACACTCGTCTCCCCTCCCCCTTGCGGGGAGGGGCTGGGGGTGGGGGTCGGTGCAGAATGAGGCGCTCGGGTGCCTCCTGCACCAACCCCCACCCGGCCGCCTGACGGCGTCCACCCTCCCCGCAAGGGGGAGGGTAGTAGTCCAGTTCCTACTTGCGGATCTTGGCGAGCTCTTCCTGGACCTTCGCCACGGTCTCCTTGCCGATCGTCTCGCCGTGGCGCTCGTAGACCGGCTTCACCATCTCGCGCAGGCGGGCCTGCACGTCGGGCGTCAGCTCGGTGACCTGCATGCCGGACTGCTTGATCTTGGCGAGCGACTTGTCGGAGAGTTCGCGGCCGACCTTGCGCTGCTCGTCGCGGCCCACGACCGCGCAATCGGCAAGCGCCTTCTGCTCCTCGGGGCTGAGCTTGTCGAAGAGCTGCTTCGAATAGAGCACCAGGAAGGGCGTGTAGGCGTGGTTCGTGACCGTGAGGTATTTCTGGACCTCGTAGAACTTCGAGGTGTCGATGGTCACGAACGGGTTTTCCTGGCCGTCGATCGCCTTGGTCTCGAGCGCGGTGAAGACCTCGCCGAAGGCCATCGGGACCGCGTTCGCCCCCATGGTCTTGAAGGTGTCGAGGAAGATGTTGTTCTGCATCACCCGCAGCTTCACGCCCGAGAAGTCCTCGGCCTTGGCGATGGGCTTGCGCGAGTTGGTGAGGTTGCGGAACCCGTTCTCCCAGTAGGCGAGGTTGACGAGGCCGACCGCGGGGAGCTTGTCCGCGATGTACTTGCCGAAGGAACCGTCGAGGACGGCGTCGGCCTCCTTGGCGTTGGCGAACAGGAAGGGCAGGTCGAACACGCCGAGGTCCGGCAGGATGCCGACGAGGGGCGAGGTCGAGGTGATCACCATCTCGAGGGTGCCGGAGCGCAGGGACTGGGTCGCCTGGAGGTCGCCGCCGAGCGCGTTGCCCCAGAAGCCCTGGAGCTTCATCTTGCCGCCGGACTTCTCGCCCACGCAGGCGTTCATCTTGGCGAGGCCGTTGCCCACGGGATGGTCGGCGTTGATGCCGTTGGAGACGCGGATGGTGCGCTCCTGGAACTGGGCCGAGGCCGGGCCGGTGAGCGCCGCTGCCGCGATGCCGGCGGCAAGGGCGAATTTCAGCTTGGATGTCATGACTTCCTCCAAAGGAACCGTCGCAGCGCTTGTCGAGAGACCTGCTGGCCGGCTGCGCGTCGCCCGGCAGGCTTGACCGTCGAAGACCCGGGAGCCCGGGTTGGGGATGCCTTACGCCCTCAGGGCGGGGGCATCAACCGCAGGCGCCGGGAGCGGCGCCTCACGAACGGGCGAGATCGGACCCGGATCGGAACCGGTACCTCTCCCGCCGCATCTCAGAACCAGAACATCGCCTGCAGCATCTCCACGAAGCCGATGCGGTCGCGCAGCCAGTTCAGGGGCGCGATCACCCATTGCGGGAAGAGCACGAGCAGGAACAGCACGATGGTCTGCGCGATCAGGAACGGCGTCACGCCCCGGATCACCGCGCCCATGGACACCTTGGCGACGCCCGACACCACGTTGAGGACCACGCCGACGGGCGGCGTGATCAGGCCGATGGCGTTGTTCATGATGAACAGCACGCCGAAATAGACCTCGTGGATGCCGGCCTGCTTGACCAGCGGCATCAGGATGGGCGTGAGGATCAGCACGGTCGGGGTGAAGTCGAGCGCCGTGCCGACCACGATCACGAGGGCCATCATCACGAGGAGCAGGATCGTGGGGTTGTCCTTCAGCCCCTCGAGCAGCGCCCCCATCTCGGCCGGGATGTTGGCCTGGGTGATGAGCCAGGCCGAGATCAGCGCCGCCGCGACCAGGAACATCACGACCGCGGTGGTCTTGGCCGCGACCAGGAAGACCTCGTAGAGCTGCGAGACCTTGAGCTCGCGGTAGATGAACATGCCGACGAGGAGCGCGTAGACCGCGGCGAAGACCGCGGCCTCGGTCGGGGTCGCCCAGCCGAACTTGATGCACCCCAAGATGATCGCCGGCATCAGGAGGGCGAAGAAGCCGTCGAGGAAGGCCTTGATGCGGGCCGACCAGGGCTGGCGCGCGATGGTCTTGACCTTGTCGCGCCGCACCACGATCGCCCAGGCGATGATCAGCGACAGGCCCATGAGCAGGCCCGGGAACACGCCGGCGAGGAAGAGCTGGGTGATCGAGACGTTGGCGGCGACGCCGAAGACGATGAAGCCGATGGAGGGCGGGATCACGGGCGCGATGATGCCGCCCGACGCGATGAGGCCGGCCGAGCGCGGCACGTTGTAGCCGGCGTCGCGCATCATCGGGATCAGGATCGAGGCGATCGCGGCCGTGTCGGCGGCGGCCGAGCCCGACAGGGCCGCCATGATGATGGAGGCGAAGATCGCCACGTAGCCGAGCCCGCCGCGGATGTGCCCGACGAAGGACACCGCGAAGTTGACGATGCGCTTCGACAGGCCGCCCGCGTTCATGAGCTCGCCGGCGAGCAGGAAGAACGGCACGGCGAGGAGCTGGAAGTTGTCCGCGCCCTCGATGAGCTTCAGGGACACGATCTGGCTGTCGAAGATGCCCATGTGGAGCATGAGCGCCAGGCCGCAGACCACGAGGGCGAAGGCGACCGGCATGCCGATCGCCATGGCCCCGATGAGCGAGAAGAGGAAGATCGCGACGGTCATGCGAGAGGGCCGGAGGAGGGGAGGGAGGGACGGTCGGCTGTCATGCGAGGCGGCCGGCGGCGAGGACGGAGGGGAGGCCGGCCGTCATTCGAGGTGGCCCTTGGGCGAATGGAGCAGGTCCTGCTCGTAATCGCCGGCGAACTGGCGCAGCTCGACCGGATCGAGCCGGCCCGTGAGCGTGCGGACGATCCGGGCGATCGCGAGCGCCCCCATGCCGATGCTGGCGAAGAAGCCGAAGCCGTAGACCCAGATCATCGACATGCCGGTGATCGGGGCGGTGTTGCCCACGTGGAGCGGCGCCTGGCGCCAGGAGCCCCAGAAGAACACGGCGCAGCAGAGCACCACGAGGAGGTCGGAGAGCACCATCGAGATCGTGCGCCCGCGGGTCCCGAAGCGGGCCACCAGGGTGTCGACGCCCAGGTGCGCGTTCTCCCGCGCCGCCACCACGGCGCCCACGAAGGTGAGCCAGACGAAGAGGATGCGCGACAATTCCTCCGAGACGTCGATGCCGCCGCCGAAGAGCACGAGGCCGTAATCGGAGAGCTTCCGCAGCGCCGCGTTGCCGAACACCATGGCGACCATGGCGGCGAGGCAGGCCACGATGAAGACCTCGAAGAGTTTGAACAGCCGGTCGATCCAGTGCATGCCTCGAGCCTCCTCGGCGGCCGCCGCGGCCGGACAGCGCGGCCCCGTCATCCAATTAGACCGCGGGACCGGCGCGGCCAGGGGCGGGACGCCTCCTCCTGCGCGTTGAGGGGAGCACATGCTCCAACTCGCGGCCCGACGCCAGCGTAATTTCCAGGCCTCCGGGCGCCGGCGGGGCGGTCTTGGCCTCAACCCATGCCCGCCCCAGGCGGGACGGCCCGGCTTTCCTCGACCCCGGCCCTGGCGGGACGGCCTGCGCTTCGCGCATCATGAGGCCGTCCGAGTCGGGGAGCACGAGGGAGCGGGATGCGTTCGACAGAGCCCGAGGGAGCGCCGCAGGAGCCGTGGCAATGGGAGGAGGCGCGCTGGCGCCGGGCGGTCGCGCATGTGCGGGCCGGGCGCTCGCTCAAGCCCGAGCGCTGGAAGGACGGCGCCCGATGCGCGGTCGCGCTCTCCTTCGATTCCGACCACGAGACCTCGGAGCTGCGCTTCGGGGGCAAGTCCTTCGGCAAGCTGAGCCAGGGCCAGTACGGCGGCCGGGTCGGCTCGCCGCGGATCCTCGCCCTGCTGGAGCGGTACGGGGTGCCCGCCACCTTCTTCATGCCGGCGGTCTCGGCCCTCATCAACCCGGACGAGCCCAGGGCGGTGATCGCGGGCGGGCACGAGCTCGGCATCCATAGCTGGATCCACGAGTTCAACTCGACGCTTCCCTACGAGGCCGAGCGCGACCTCGCCTTCCGGGCCCGGGACGTGCTGGCGGAGCTCTCGGGGGTCGAGCCCGTCGGCATGCGCACCGCCTCCTGGGACTTCAGCCCGGCGACGCTCGCGATCATCCGCGAGATGGGGCTCCTCTACGATTCCTCCCTCATGGCCGACACCGAGCCCTACGAGCTGCTCGAGCACGGCGAGCCCACGGGGGTCGTCGAGGTGCCGGTGGAGTGGATCCGCGACGACGCGATCTACTTCAACATGGACCGCATGAGCGGGCTTCGCCCCTACACGGCCCCCGAGACCGTGTTCGACATCTTCCGGCGCGAGCTCGAGGTGGCCCACCGGGAGGGCGGCCTCTTCGTCCTCACCATGCACCCGCACATCATCGGCCAGCGCTCCCGGATCTGGATCCTGGACGAGATCGTCCGCCTGGCGCAGTCGCTTCCGGGCGTGTGGTTCGCGACCCATGCGGAGGTGGCGCGGCATTGCCGGGAGCAGGCCGGGCTGTGAGGGGCGGCTCCGCGAAGCGGAGCCGGGGGAGGGGCTGTCCGCTTGTTTTGTGGAAGGGATCGCCGCGCGAGCTCTCCTTGCGGAGCGCGTACCCCCCCTCCCTGCCCCTCCCCTACAAGGGCGAGGGGTTCGCGTCGTCGCTGTTGCTTGACGGCCCGGCAGCGCTGTTCGGGACGAGCGCCATCTGCCCTCTCCCCCCTTGTGGGGGAGGGATGGAGAGGGGGGTACGGGGCCACCCTCCAAGCCTCAGAACAGATCGCTCCGTGTGCCCGCGCGCATGGCAGGGTGAGAAGCGGATCCGTCGCGCTCCACCGACCGGCCCCTCACCCCAGCCCTCTCCCCGCAGGCGGGGAGAGGGGATCGGCGGCGGGCCGCCCCCGGTGTCATCCCCGGCCGGAGCACGAAGTGCGCAGGGGAAGGGGATCCAGCGCAACGACTCGCTGCGAAGCAGCTCCGCTTTCCCGAGACCACGAGGCGCCGCTTCGCGGCAGTTTCATCGTGCTGGATCCCCTTCCCCTGCGCGCTGACGCGCTCCGGCCGGGGATGACACCGCGGGTCTCCCCTGCAGCGGCTAAAGCCGCTTCCGGCCGGGGATGACACGGTGGGCTCCGGATCCCTTCCCCTGCGCGCTCCGCCCGAACCGGCGCTCTACCGCCCCCGTCGCTCCACCGCCGCGTCGAGCAGCGACAGCACGAGCGCGCGCACCGGGTCCGGCGTGTCCTCGCGCTGAAACGCGGCGAGGATCTCCTCGCGGACCATCGCGCCGTCGTCGCTCCGGGTCAGGTCGGTGCCGCTCTCGGCCTGGAGCAGGGACACGAAGGCGCTCTCGACCTGGGCGCGCATGGCGCGGTCGCTCGCGGCTGCGACGAGGCGGCCGGTGAGGTCGAACACGTCCGCCGCATGGGGCAGATACTCGGGCACGAGAACGCCGTCCTCGCCCAGGATCCAGGCTGCGGGCCGGTGGTCCTGGAGGTCGACCGATTGCCGGTTGATGTTGCCGGGATTGGCCCAGAGCGTGGCGCCGGCGCGGATCGGCGCCTTGGTCTTGTGGACGTGGCCGTTGACGACGAGGTCCGCGCCCTCGACCGGGAAGGGCGGCACCGCGCCGGGATAGGCGCCCTCGAAGGCGATGTCGTGGTGGGTGAACCAGGCGAGCCGGTCGATCCCGGCGAGGCCGCCGCGCACGTCGCGCGGGATCTCGGCCCCGAACGGCGTCATGCCGATCCCGAGCCTGTGCGCGCCGATGCGGTATTCGCCGACGATGCCGGGCGCCGCCACCACGTCGATCACGTCCGACAGACCCAGCACCGCCAGGCTGTCGCCGTCGGACAGCGTGGTGTGGGCGATGTCGTGGTTGCCCACGTTGGTGAGCGGCCGGATGCGGAAGCTCTTCAGCACCCGCACGAGGCGGGCCTTCAGGGCCTCGTCGGGCTCGACCGCGCGCTCGAACAGGTCGCCGAGCAG
This sequence comes from Microvirga sp., assembly GCA_036263675.1. Classification (GTDB taxonomy): domain Bacteria; phylum Pseudomonadota; class Alphaproteobacteria; order Rhizobiales; family Beijerinckiaceae; genus Microvirga. The sequence goes on from DATAGO010000058.1 coordinate 81,867, forward strand.
CACCGGCGCGAGGCCGCGCGCATTGGCGATCGCCGCGCAGGCTTCGAGCTTGGCGAGGATCGGCGCCGGCCAGTCCGCGTCCTTGCGCCGGCCCGGCCGGCGCGAGCTCACATGCGGATCGCCGATGATCAGGAGCCCGTTGCAGGCGACGGGCTCATTGTGGAGGCGCTCGCCCGCGAGGATCATGCGGCCCCCTGCACGACCGTGCGGATCCCGGCGCTCATGCTGCCCTCCTGGGCGTGGCTGTGAGGCCCGGGGCTCACGCCGCCACCTGCGCGTGGCTGTGGGGTCCGAGCAGGTCGGCGGGATCGACCGCGTGGCCGCAGGCCGGGCACAGGCCGCCGGTGTCGCGCACGAGCGCGGCGAGCTTGGCCTGGACCTCCGCCATGGCGGCGGCGGCGAGCTCCGCCCGCCCGCGCGCCCTGGCGAGATCCGCCTGCAGGCGCTGGAGACGCTCCGCCGCGCCCTCGAGATCCGTGGTCGCGGCGAGCGCCGGCAGGGCGGGGGGAAGCGCGGCCAGCGCCGCCCGGCGCCGTCTGGCGCGCCGCAGCGCTCCCGCGAGGATGCCGACCGCCGCCCCGATGCGCTCGCGCTCCGCGGCGCCCGCGAGGTCGAGGCTCAGGGCCGCGGGACGGTCGGGCGGCGGCAGGGCCTGGAGGGCACGGGCGCGGGCGCCGAGGCGATCGAGCCGGGTGCGGGCCGCGGCGAGGCGGGCCTGCACGGCGTCGAGCGCGCCGAGCCCCTCGACCTCGCTCTCCAGCACTTTCCCCTCTCCCCGCGCGCCCGCGAGCCGTTCGGCCAGCGCGGGCAGATCGTCGAACCGCTTGAGCGATTCCGCGAGCCCGGCGAGCTCGCGCTCCCCCTGGCGCACCAGGGCGAGGTCGGCGGTGCAGCGCTCCTTGTGGATCGCGAGCATGTCGCGGATGTAGCCGGCCTCCTGGCCGATCGAGAGCACCGCCGAGCGGCGCGAGGGCGGCTCGCCGAGGAGGAAGACCGGGAATTTCTGGTGCGCCACGTGGACGTCGAGATCCTCGACCTTGACGATGCCGAACAGCGCCGCGACCCAGTCGGGCGCCGCGCGCCCGCCGGTCTCGTGGCGGGTGCCGTTCTCCTCGACGACGCGGCCGTCCGCCTCGTGCAGGGACCAGAGATTGACGGGGCTGCGCCGGGGCTGGCGCGTGAAGCGCAAGGTGCGCCCGTGCGCGACGCCGAGCTCGACGGTCGCGGACGCCGCGCCCGCCCGCACGAGGCTGTCGCGGGCCTCGGCGTAGAACACGGCGCGCAACGCCCGGATGAAGGTCGACTTGCCGCGGTTGTTCGGGCCGGTGAGCGCGTTGATCCCGGGACTCAGGAACAGGGTCGCATCGGCATAGCCCTGCACGTCGACGAGCCGGATGAAGCGGAAGCCGGGCTGCGCCTCGTCCCAGGGCTCGGCCCGCGGGCAGACCACGGAGACTCCCGTTTCCGGGTGCCCGGCGATGCGGCTGACGCGGATGCGCGCATCGAAGCCGTCCATGTCGTGGTGCGAGATCGCGAGGCACTGCACCCCGAGGCGGGCCGCCCCATCCTCGAGCACCCGGTAGAAGGCCGGGACCCGGTCGGGCGCGATCCAGCAATCGGCCTCGTCGAGGGCGAGGAAGCGGCCGACGCCCGCCTTCACGACCGCGATGAGGCGGAGCGCCATGCCGATCACGTTGGTGAGCGCGCCGCCGTTGTCCTCGAGCACGTCCTCCCGCGTCCCGTCGGCGCGGCGCACGCCGATGTCGAGGGCAGGCGCGCCGCGCTCGGTCGCGAGCTCCAGCACCACGGGCTTCTCGCCCGGCAGCACCTCCTGGACGAGGGCGGTCAGCAGGGTCTCGAAGCTCGCCACATTGCGGCGGCTGGCCTCGGCCTGGAGCCGCTCCAGCAGGGCCTCGACCTCGCCGCGGCGGGCGAGCCGCGCCTTGGCGAGCCCGACGTCGCGCGCGAGCTCGGCCCGGCGGGCGAGATGCGCCTCGCGCCGGCCCTCCAGCCGCGCGAGGCGGGCGGCGGAGCGGTCGAGCCCGGAGAGGGGCGCGGCGAGCGCGGAAAGGTGGCCCGCATGGAGCCGGAACGGGCCGGAATGGACCGCCGGTCCGGGGCCGTCAGGAGCCGGAGACGCGCGCATCAGCCCTCGCTCTCGAGCCGGGCGAGCTCGCCTTCGATCCCGCGCACCAGCGCCGCGAAGGCCTCGACCCGGGCCGCGTTCTCGGCCTTGGCGGCGGCGATCAGCCGGGCGATCTCGGCCTCGTCGTCGGTGCCGAGCGCGGCACGCGCCGCCGCCCGCGCGGCGTCGAGCTCGGCCGTGAGGCGCTCGATGTCGCCCTCGGCGCGGATCGCCTCCGTGCGCAGGCGCTCGTAGGCCGGACGCAGCTCCTCGAGCTGCCTCAACGTATCGGCCTCGCCCCGCTCCCTCCTGGCCATGCTGCCCCCTCTGCCGCCTCGAAAACCGTCTTATGCGTCGCACGATAGGGCTCGGCGCTCAAGCGTAGCCGTAAAGCCCTAAGATAAGTTGACGTTCCTAAAGGGATCTCTATTGTGTTCCTGCTTCGTTCCGACCACGCCTGCGTCTGACGCATGGAAGCGGCGGGATTGGGGCAGGCGCTGCCGGAGGCTCTCCAGATCGGTGCGGCGGGCGGCGGCGTCAACTGCGACGCCGACGCCAACGGGAGAGACCCGCCGGCCGGGCGTTCAACACGATGAAAGCAGGCGCCGGCAAGGCGCCGCGGGGACCACGACCGGAGCGCAGGACGCCGCCAGGGCGCCGCCAGGGATGCAATCGGACGAAGCGATGATTCAGGCCGTGACTGCGGAGACCCTCTTCCTGTTCGCCAACGACGACTGGACCGTGACGCGGGACGGCCTGGAGCACCGCGGCACGGGCTATTTCATCCCGCGCGACGAGCTCGGCCACCGCCGCTCCGACGGGCTGTGGACCTGGCCGATCCACATGGCCGAGAAGCTCTGGTGCGCGCCGGCGCAGTTCGCGGAGGCCTTCATGCAGGCGGTGCGGGCCTACGGGCTCGAAGCCGATGCGGGGCTCGCGCTCTCGTTCCACGACGCCGGCCGAATCCAGGGCGAGCAGGCGCTGCTTCACGCGCCGGCACCGCCGCGGTCCGGGGTCGCGGCGGTGCCCCCGTCCGCGTCCCGCGGGCGGCCCGACGAGGCCCGCGCCGCCACGGCCCATCCCTGGCGCCCGAGCCGCGTCGCCGAGGCCGGCCGCTCCCTGCTGCGCTGGCTGCGCCACCGCGCCGCCGGAGAGTGATCGATGCCCCAGGTCACGTCTCACGGGGGGCGGGAGCGGCCGCCCCGGCCTTCAAAAACAGCCCCCTCGTCCCCATATCAGGAGGACGATGCCCGGAGCGACGCGGCGGATGCCTTCGCCCGGGCCGTGATCTTCACGATCTGCAGCATCGGCGTTCCCGCCCACCAGGCGCGCCGCACCTATGAGCGGTGCATGGCGGCGCTTCTCCAGGGCGGCACGGCGCGGATGGGCTTCCGCAACCCCTCGCGGGCGGAGGCGATCGACGCGGTCTGGCGGGAGCGCCTGCGCTTCCACCGCGGCTACCGCCAAGCCCCGGACCCGGTGGCCTGGCTCGAGACGCTGCCGGGGATCGGCCCGGTCATGAAGCACCGCCTGCACGTCGCCCTCGACCTGTTCGGGGACGAGAACGGGCCGGTCCTGGACACAACGACAGAAGAACGGACGGGAGTTGTCACGAATGCCTCTTGAGCGCCCCAGCGATGTCGGCTTCTGCGTCGTCGACAGCAACGCCGACCTCATCGCCAACACCCTCGTCCGGCGCGTGCGCGACGGCTCCGCCGAACTCGAGACCGAGATCAACCGCCTCTTCCGCGGCCGCAACGCCTACGCCTTGAGCGAGGTCGCGGTCATGGATCTGGAGCGGACGATCAAGCGTCTCTCCTACCTCGCCGAGACCCTGCGCGACGTGCAGCGGGCGCAACGCGAGGACCGCTATCTGCAGGCGGCCGAATAGCCGCTTCGCGCAGCCGATTCTTCGAGGGCGCGTCCGGTGCGGCGCGTCCTTTTTCGTGAGGCGGACGCGCCCGCGACCCTCGCGGACCGGACGTGCGATCCCCATATCGGGTTCATGCACGGGCCCGACGCCCCACCTCCCTTCCTCGGACAATTCATGCCTTTGACGCGGCGCATGCTCGTCGCCGGCGCAGCCTCGGCTGCCGCCGGCCTGAGCGCTTCGGCACGACCACGGGATGCCATGATCCAGCGACAGAGTTTCACCAGCGGCGGCCGGACGATCGCGGTCGAGGTGTTCGAGCCCGAAGGTTCGGCCGGGCGCCGTCCCGCGGTGCTAATGCTCCACGGCGCCGACGGCCTCTCCTCCAACGGCCGGTACCGCAGCGGCGCGCGCGGCCTGGCGGATGCGGGCTACCGGGTCTACCTCGTCCATTACCTCGACCGCACGGGCGAGACCCGCGCCTCCTTCGCGACCCTGTTCCGCAACTTCGAGGCCTGGATGGAGACGGCGCGGGATGCGCTGGCTTTCGTGGCGGCGCGGCCCGAGGTCGACCCCGAGCGCATCGGCATCGTCGGGATCTCGCTCGGTGCGGCCTTGGGGCTAGCGATCTCGGGCGGCGAGCGGCGCGTGCGCGCGCTCGTGAGCTATTTCGGGCCCCTGCCGCAGGGCGCGGTCTCGGCCGCCGCCACGCTGCCCCCGACCCTCGTGCTCCACGGCGCCGCCGATCCGGTCGTGCCGGCGCTCAACGCGCAAGGGATCGAGGCGCTGCTGCGCCGGCAGGGCGTGCCGCACGAGGTCAAGGTCTATCCGGGCGAGGGCCACGGCTTCCGCGGCGCCGCCGAGCGCGACGCGACCGCGCGGGTGATCGCGTTCCTGGAGCGCCATCTCAAGGGCGCGTCGCGGGCGCATCTCCAGGCCGCCGAGTAGCCCCGGCCCCTTTCCCGATCCCGCCGCGGGCCGGTATGGTCCGCCCGACCATTCTTGCACGAAGGCATCGTGAGCCCATGACCGCATCGCCCGCGCCGGCCCCGAACCCCCTGCTCCAGGACTGGACCACCCCGTTCGGGATCCCGCCCTTCGCGGCGGTGCAGCCGGAGCACTACCGCCCGGCCTTCGACGCGGCGCTCGCCGAGCAGCGCGCCGCGGTGGATGCCGTCGCGGCCGAGGCGGCGGAGCCCACCTTCGACAACACGGTCGCGGCCCTGGAGACGAGCGGCGCCAGGCTCAAGAAGGTGAGCGCGGTGTTCTACAACCTCGCGGGCTCGCACACCAACGAGGCCCTGCAGGCGGTCGAGCGCGAGATGGCGCCCCGGATGGCGCAGCACCGCAACGCGATCTTCATGAACGCGGCCCTGTTCCGCCGCGTCGACGCGCTGATGCGGCGCCGGGCCGAGCTCGGTCTCACGCCCGAGCAGATCCGCGTGCTGGAGCGCTACCACACGATCTTCGTGCGCGCCGGCGCGCAGCTCGACGACGAGGCCAAGGCGCGGCTCGCCGCGGTCACCGAGCGGCTCGCGACGCTCGGCACCCAGTTCTCGCAGAACGTGCTCGCGGACGAGAAGGCCTACACCCTCGTCCTCGACGGCGAGGCGGACCTCGCGGGCCTGCCGGGCTTCCTGCGCGAGGCGGCTGCCGAGACCGCGCGGGAACGCGGCCTCGAGGGCAAGCACGTCATCACCCTGTCGCGCTCCTCGATCGAGCCGTTCCTGACCTTCTCGAAGCGCCGGGATCTCAGGGAGCAAGCCTTCAAGGCCTGGGCCGCGCGGGGCGACACAGGCGGCGCCACCGACAACAAGGGGATCATCGCCGAGATGGTGGCGTTGCGCGCCGAGCGGGCGCGGCTCCTCGGCTACGCGACCTTCTCGGACTTCAAGCTCGCCGACACCATGGCGAAGACCCCGGACGCCGTCGTCGGCCTTCTGGAAGAGGTCTGGGCGCCCGCCAAGGCCCGCGCGCTGCAGGAGCGCGACGACCTCCAGGCGATGGCGCAGGGCCAGGGCGACAATATCGCGATCGAGCCGTGGGACTGGCGCTTCTATGCCGAGCAGGTGCGAAAGGCCCGCCACGACCTCGACGAGGCGGTGATCAAGCCGTACTTCCAGTTGGAGCGTATCATCGACGCGGCGTTCGAGACCGCGCACCGGCTCTTCGGCCTGAGCTTCACCGCGGTCGAGGACGCGCCGCGCTACCACCCCGACATCCGGATCTGGCAGGTCACCGGGCCGAAGGGCGAACTCGTCGGCATCTTCATCGGCGACTACTTCGCCCGTTCGTCCAAGCGCAGCGGCGCCTGGATGAGCTCCTTCCGCAGCCAGGAGCGCCTCACGGGCGATGTCCGCCCGATCATCGTCAACGTGATGAACTTCGCCAAGGGCCAGCCGTCGCTGCTCAGCTTCGACGACGCGCGCACGCTCTTCCACGAGTTCGGCCATGCGCTGCACGGGCTCCTGTCGAACGTGACCTATCCGCTGCTCGCCGGCACCGCGGTCTCGACCGACTTCGTCGAGCTGCCCTCGCAGCTCTACGAGCACTGGCTCGCGCAACCTCAGATCTTGCGCCGGTACGCCACCCACCACGAGACCGGCGAGCCGATCCCGGAGGCCCTGCTGGAGCGCCTCATCGCGGCGCGCAACTTCAACCAGGGCTTCGCGACGGTGGAATATCTCGCCTCCGCCTTCGTGGACATCGACCTCCACCGGCTGAGGGACGCGGACAGGCTCGACCCGGCGGCGTTCGAGCGCGCGTCGCTCGCGCGCATCGGCATGCCGCGCGAGATCATCATGCGCCACCGCACGCCCCATTTCACGCACGTGTTCTCGGGCGACGGCTATTCCAGCGGCTATTACAGCTATCTCTGGTCGGAGGTCCTGGACGCGGACGCCTTCAACGCCTTCGAGGAGACCGGCGACGTATTCGATCCCGAGACCGCGCGGAAGCTGAAAGAGTTCATCTATTCCGCCGGCAACCTGCGCGACCCGGGGGACGCCTACCGGGCCTTCCGGGGCCGGTTGCCGACCCCGGAGGCGCTCCTCGTCAAGCGTGGGCTGGTTCCGGCGGCGGCCTGAGATCGGCGATGGGCGGAGCCGCCAGGCAAGATCGGGCGGCGCGGATCAATCCGGCGCCGCTCCCGATGGTAAGAGGCTATGGAAGGTTCGGCGTCCCGGACGGCAGGGCGGAGGCGCCGGTCTGAGCGGCCTTGCGGCGCGGGCGGGACAGGGTCGCGAGCGGAGGCGCCGGCTTCTCGGCGCCGGTGCCCGCGGGACGCAGCACATCGCGCAGGAAGGCCAGACCCTCGGGGTCGGCTTTGAGCGCCTTGGCATCGAGAACGGGCATGGCGACCTCCCCTTTGCGCGGCTCTGAACTTGGCCGCGGCGGACGCCTGCAAAGACAACGGGAGCCGACCGCGTTGGTTGCTTCGGTTGACGAAATTTTCACGAAGGTGTGTTCGGGCGAGCGTGGCCGCAACGGCCTGCGTCCCGGCGCCGCGGCCGGTGCGCCCGGCGCGACCGGTCTACAGGCCGTCCGCGGTCGAAAAGCGCAGTTCGCTCGCCTGCCGCGACACCTGCCCGGGCGCCAGGATGCAGGGCGGGAAATGCGCCCGGTTCGGCCCGTCGGGGAAGCGCTGCGGCTCGAGGCACAGGCCCCCGCGCGCCCGGTAGGCAGCGCCCCCGAGGCCCGGCACCTTCATGTCGAGGAGATGGCCGTCGTAGAACTGCAGCCCAGGCTCCGTGGTCCATAAGTCCAGCACGACGCCGCTGCGGCGCGACAGCAGCGTCGCGGCGTGCGCGAGGCCGCCGGGACGGGCGCCGCCGAGCAGGACGAAGTTTGTGTCGTAGGCCGCGCCTTCGGTCGCGGGGCCGATCGGACGGAGCTTGCGGAAGTCGTATGGGGTTCCCGCGACCGCGCGGATCTCGCCCGTCGGAATGAGGTCGGGCGTCGTCGGGGTGATGAAATCGCCCTCGATCGTGAGCTCGTGCTCCGCGATCGTGGGGCTGCCGTCGAGGTTGAAGTAGCCGTGCGTGGTGAGGTTGACGGGGCTCGGCCGGTCGCAGGTGGCTTCGAGCGTCACCGTCAGCGTCGCGGGCTCCCGGAAGGCATAGGTGCACAGTGCCGCGAGCCGCCCGGGATAGCCCATGTCGCCGTCCGCGGAGACGAGCGCGAGGGTGGCGCTCGAAGGCGTGTGATCCACGAGGCTCCAGATCCGCGAGCCGAAGCCGCGGGAGCCGCCGTGGAGCTGGTGGCGCCCGCCCCAGTTGACGTCGAGCCGGTGGGTCTCGCCGTCGAGCGTGAAGCGCGCCTCGCCGATGCGGTTGGCGTAGCGCCCCACGATCGCGCCGAAATAGGGCGAATGCGCCACGTAATCCTCGATCCGCTCCAGCCCGAGCACCACGCGCTGCGAGCCTTCCCGCGCCGGCACAACGAGGTCGCGGATCACGGCGCCCCAGGTGAGGATCCGGGCCTCGGCCCCCGCCCGGCTGCGGATCGCGATCTCGTGGACGGGCGTCCCGTCGACCTCTCCGAAAACCTGCATCGATCCTCCTTCGCGCCGGGCGGTCACGCGCCGACGATGGTGGCCCTGGTCCCGCGCAGTCCAGGCGGCATCGCACCGACGTCGGCGGGAGGCCCGCACGGTTCGGCGCTCATGCGCCGACGATGTTGGCCGGAAGCCCGCGCACGCCGGCCTCGACCGTGAAGACGTGGCCCGCCATCGGGTCGATCGCGGGATCGCGCCCGATCGCGGCCGTGGTGATGAAGAGCGTCGTGAGGTCCGGCCCTCCGAAAGCGCATTTGGTGACCTGCGCGGTCGGCACCGGCACCACGCGCTCCAGGGCCCCGTCGGGTGAAAAGCGCGAGATCCGCGAGCCGCCCCAATGGCAGACCCAGAGATGGCCCTCCGCATCGACCGCCATGCCGTCCGGATGGCCCCAGCCCTCCTGGAAGCGGATCAGGGGGCGGGATGCGCCCGGCACGCCGTTCTCGAGGGCATGCGCGTGGACGATCCCGGCGCGGGTGTCGGTGGCGTAGAGGGTCCGGCCGTCCGGGCTGGTCGCGGGTCCATTCGTGACCACGATGCCGTCCCGGAACGCGGCGAGGCGCTCGCCGTCCCAGCGCCAGAACGCGCCCGTGGGGCTCTCGCCCGCATCGTCCATGGTGCCGAAGAAGAGGCTGCCGTCCGGTCCGGCATGGCCGTCGTTGATGCGGTTGCCGGGCTTGTCGGGCTCCGGTTGCGCCAGCGGCTGGATCTCGCCGCCGAAGAGATGGAGGCGCACGAGGCCGGACTTGAACCCGGCGATCACGATGTCGGGGTCCGGGGTGAGCGCCACGAAGCCGACGGGCTCGGGAACCTCGGTCCTGGTCTCGCGCCCGCTCTCCGGGTGCCAGCACCACACCGCCCGGCCCTTGATGTCGACGAAGAACAGGGTGCCGGTGCGATGGTCCCACAGGGCGCCTTCGCCCAGCGTGCAGGCGCTCGCCACGGCGACGCGCGGCGTCTGCGGGTGGACGGCGGGATGGGTCATCGGCTCTCCTCCAAGCGGAAGGGCCATATAGGGCGGGCGGCGCCCGCCCCTACCCCGCGGACGCACGCGGTCGTCGCTCCGGTGCCCGACCCCGCGGGACGAGAAGGCCCGGAAGATCGCCCCCGGTGCCCTACTCCGCGAGACGAGCGGCAAGGCCCGGACGCTCTTCGCCCGGCGCCCCTATCCCGCGAGGCGGGCCGCGAGGCGCACGAGGCCGAGGTCCGATCCGGCCGGGCCGACGAGCGAGAGGCCGAGCGGCGCGCCGAGCCGCGAGGCGAGCGGGATCGAGACCTGCGGCAGCCCGGACAGGCCCGACAGCGAGAGCAGGTTGAGGGCCTGGTTGCGGTAGTCGTTCAGCGCCTCCTCGCTCTCGGCGAGGCGCGGCGCCACGTCGGGCATGGTGGGCAGGAGGAGCACCGCGTCCCGGCCGAGCAGGCCGCGGAAGCGCTCCGTGAAACGCGCGCGCACGGCGTCGGCATCGGCTCTTTGCGCCTCCGTGACGCTGCGCGCGAAGGCAAAGCGGTCGGCGACGCCGGGGCCGAGCGGCGGGCGGAAGCGCTCGATCATCCCGCCGTCGACCGCCCACGCCTCCCGGCCCTGGATGCGGCGGAAGGCCCAGTAGAGCGCCTCGAAGCCCTCGGGCGCCGCCTCGACCGCGGCGGCCGCGCCGAGCGCGGCCTCCACGCGGCGGATCGCAGGCGCGAGCGCGTCCTGCACCGCGCGATCGAGGAGCGCGAAGGTGTCGGCGGCGGCGAGGAGGCGGGGGCGCTCCGGCAGGGGCGCGGGATCCTCGCCGAGCAGCACCGCGCCGACGCGCGCGAAGGTGGCGCCGTCGCGGGTGAAGTAGCCGCAGGTGTCGAAGGAGGGCGCGAGATCGTGCGCGCCCGCGAGGCTCACCCGGCCGTGGGTCGGGCGGATGCCGAACAGGCCGCAATGGTTGGCGGGCGCGCGCACCGAGCCGCCCGTGTCGGTGCCGAGGGCGACGTCGCACAGGCCGTTCGACACCGCGGCCGCGGAGCCCGAGGACGAGCCGCCGGGAATGCGGTCCGGCGCGGCGCCGTTCACGGGCGTGCCGAAATGCGCGTTCTTGCCGTTCATCGAGAAGGCGAGCTCGTCCGTGATCGTCTTGCCCGCGAAGCGCGCGCCGGCGTCGAGGAGGCGCTGCACGATCGGCGCGGTGCGGGTCTTGATCCCCGACATCGCGAGGAGATGCGGCGAGCCCGCGCTCGTGGGATAGCCCGCCACGTCGAAGAGGTCCTTGACCCCGAGCGTCAGCCCCTCGAGCGGCCCGTCCGGCGCGTTCGGGACCGCAGCGGGCGGATAGGGCATGAAGGCGCGGGCGGGATCGGCGTCGGGGGGCATGGGACCTCGGATGGGCAGGACCGATGCCGCGACCATCACACCGGCGCAGCCGACGATGCAAGGGCGCGCAGGCCTCGTCTCGCGGGCAGCAGGCCTGATCCGCATCCGCCGCATTGCAAAGCCGCTCCGGCCATGCTTTCGACGGCGGTGCGGTGCGCACCAAGGGCGGGACCCTTGCCGGGCCGAAGCGCTTTGGACGACGCGGCGGCACGCCGAGGAGCGGAGTCTTCCATGACCGAGACCATCGAAACGGATGCCCTCATCGTCGGCGCGGGGCCGGTCGGCCTGTTCGCGGTGTTCGAACTCGGCCTCCTCGACATCCGCGCCCATCTCGTCGACATCCTGCCGAAGATCGGCGGGCAATGCGCGGAGCTCTATCCCGAGAAGCCGATCTACGACATCCCGGGCTTCCCCGTGGTCACGGGGCAGGGGCTCGTCGACAACCTGATGAAGCAGATCGAGCCCTTCCGCCCCACCTTCCACCTCGGCGAGATGGTGAGCGGCATCGAGACGCTCGGCACCGCGGAGGCGCCGCGCTTCCGGGTCGCGACGGATGCCGGCACGGTCTTCCTCGCCAAGACGATCCTGATCGCCGCCGGCGGCGGCTCGTTCCAGCCGAAAAAGCCGCCGATCGCCGGCATCGATTCCTACGAGGGCACGGGCGTGTTCTATGCCGTGCGCCGGATGGAGGCGTTCCGGGGCAAGCGGATCCTCATCGTGGGCGGCGGCGATTCGGCCCTCGACTGGACCGTGAACCTGCAGCCGCTGGCACAGCGCCTCACCCTGCTCCACCGCCGCGACGCCTTCCGGGCCGCGCCCCACACGGTCGAGCAGATGCGCGCGCACGTGGCCGCAGGCGCCATGGATCTCGAGCTCGGTCAGGTCGTGGCCCTCAAAGGGGCGGCGCCGGTGCTGGAGGCCGCCGTGGTGCGCCGCGACGACGGCTCCACCTTCGAGATTCCCTGCGACGTGCTGCTGCCGTTCTTCGGGCTCACCATGAAGCTCGGGCCGATCGCCGAGTGGGGCCTGAACCTGCACGAGAACCTGATTCCCGCCGACACCGAGAAGTTCGAGACGAGCGCGCCGGGGATCTTCGCGATCGGCGACATCAACCACTATCCCGGCAAGCTGAAGCTCATCCTCTCCGGGTTCCACGAGGCCGCGCTCGCGGCCCAGAAGGTGCACCGCTACGTCTATCCGGACCGGAAGCTGCACTTCCAGTACACGACCTCGTCGACGAGCCTGCAGAAGAAGCTCGGCGTCGCGGAGACGAAGTCGGCGGCGGAATAGGGGCCGCCCCCGGTGTCATCCCCGGCCGGAAGCGGCGTCAGCCGCTGGAGGGGAAGGAGATCCAGCACTATGAAGCTGCCGCGAAGCGGCTCCTTCTGTGGAATCCCTAAGGCGCTGCTTCGCAGCAGGTCATTGTCCTGGATCCCCTTCCCCTGCGCGCTATCGCGCTCCGGCCGGGGATGACAAAGTGGGTCTCCCCAGCACCCTGGCAAGCTCTGGCCAGGGGTGACACCGAGGGCGGCCCGCCCGCCGTCGCGGGTCAGGCCGCGTCCTCCAGGCCCGTGATCGCCCGCGCGAAATCCCGCGCCGCGAAGGGTTCGAGGTCCTCCACCCCCTCGCCGACGCCGATGAAGTGCACGGGCAGGCCGAACTTGGCGGCGAGCGCCACCAGGATGCCGCCCCGGGCGGTGCCGTCGAGCTTCGTCATCACGAGGCCCGTGACGCCCGCGGCCTGGCGGAAGATCTCGACCTGGGAGATCGCGTTCTGGCCCACCGTGGCGTCGAGCACGAGAAGCGTGGCGTGCGGCGCGGTCTCGTCGAACTTCTTCATGACGCGCACGATTTTTTCCAGCTCCGCCATGAGCCCGGCCTTGTTCTGCAGCCGGCCCGCGGTGTCGACGAGCACCACGTCGGTGCCGCGCTCGCGCGCCGCTTTGAGCGCATCGAAGGCAAGCCCCGCCGCGTCCGCGCCCTGCTCGCGCGCCAGGACCGGCGCGCCGACGCGCTCGCCCCAGACCTTGAGCTGCTCGATCGCCGCCGCTCGGAAGGTGTCGCCGGCGGCGAGCAGCACGGAGAGGCCCTGGCCGCGGAATTTCTGCGCCAGCTTGCCGATCGTCGTGGTCTTGCCGGCGCCGTTGACCCCGATCATCAGGATCACGAAGGGCTTCCTGGAGCGGTCGATCGCGAGCGGCTGCGCCACGGGGCTGAGCGCCCGCTCGACCTCGCCGGCGAGGATCGCCTTCACCTCCTCGGGGGCGATCTCCTTGTCGTAGCGGCCCTCGCCCACCGCCTTGGTGATCCGCGTCGCCGTCTCGACCCCGAGATCGGCCTGGATCAGCACGTCCTCGAGGTCGTCAAGGGTGGCGGCGTCGAGCTTGCGCTTGGTGAAGAGGCCCGTGACGCTCTCGGTCAGCGACGAGGAGGTCCGCTTCATCCCCTGCGTGAGCCGCTGCCACCAGCCGCCCGGCGCGGGTGCTGCCGGGGCCGGCTGCGGTGCGGGTGCAGGCGCTGTCGCAGGGGAGAGGGCTACCGCCGGCGTCGCGGGTGCAGGCGCCGCGGGTGCAGGGGCCGCCGCAGGGGAGAGGGCTAGCGCAGGTGTCGCGGGTGCGTGAACTGCCGCCGAGGGCGCCGCGCTGGGCCCCGTGAGCCCGACCGGCTCCGGTTCGGCGCGCGGGATCGGCTCCTTCGGCCCGCCGCCCTCCGGGTCGATCCCCTCGATGGGCTGCAGGTCGGCGCCGGCGAGTTCCGCCGGCACCTTGCGCGCGTCGGGCGTGTCGGGGGAGGCCGTGGTGACGGTCGAGGGCGCGGCCGCGAGGTCGTCGGCTCCGGTCGCGGCCGGCGAGGGCATCGCCTCCGGGTGGCCGTGGGCCTGCCCCGGTCCGACGTCCGGATTCGACGTCTCCGCCTTTCGCCCATCCGGCCCCGCTCCTGCATCGGAGGCGGGCATCTCCGCCTTTCGCCCGAACAGGCGGGACAGGAAGCCGGGCTTCTGCGGGATCTCGGCCATCGATGCCTCATTGGCGCGGCAGGGCCGCGGGAGTTGCCTTGGCGTGGGGCCCGCGATAGCGGAAGCCCCATGATTGCGGAAGAGATAGGGTGTCGGTGCCCGCGGAACGACCTGCGGCGGACGAGGGCGCCCGCATGACCGAAGCCGAACTCCTGGCGCGGCTCCTCTACCGCGACGCCCTCATGCTCGTGATCGACAAGCCCGCGGGGCTGCCCGTCCATCCGGGCCCGAAAGGCGGCGAGACCCTGACCCGCCACCTCGATTCCCTGCGCTTCGGCCTGCCCCGCCGGCCGGAAGCCGCGCATCGCCTCGACAAGGACACCTCCGGCTGCCTGGTGCTCGGCCGGCACCCGAAGGCGCTGGCGCGTCTCGGCGACCTGTTCAAGCGCAGCCTCGTCGACAAAACCTATTGGGCCGTGGTCGAGGGCGGACCGGCGGAGCCCGCGGGCGAGATCGCCCTGCGGCTCGCCCCGAAATCGCCCGACCGCGGCTGGTGGATGAAGGCGGATCCCGCCGGCCAGGAGGCGCTCACGCGCTGGCGGGTGCTGGGGCGCTCAGGGAACCTCACCCTCCTCGAACTCAACCCGGTCACGGGCCGCACCCATCAGCTGCGCGTCCACTGCGCGGCGTCGGGCTTCCCGATCCTGGGAGATCCGATCTACGGCACCGCGCCCCGCTTCGGCGGTCCCGGCCTGCACCTGCACGCCCGCACCGTCACGGTCCCGCTCTACCCGAAGAAGCCCGCCGTCACGGTCGAGGCCCCGGCGCCGGCGCATATGCGCGCGCGGATCGAGGCGTGCGGGGGCGCTTCGTCCTCGCTCCCGAACGGGCTCTTCTCCCTCCCCTCAGGGGAGGGCGACGCGGCGTAGCCGCGCGGGGTGGGGTGGTGCGCGCCAGCGCATCCGGCACCACGCGGCCAAGAGCTCGCCTTCGGCGAACACCCCACCCGTCGCCCTTCGGGCGCCACCCTCCCCTGAGGGGAGGGAGAAATGCCCCGTTGCGGCGAGCGGCGCGGCGATTGGTGCCGTTCCGCGCCAATGGGAAGGGCTAGAGCATCGTGCCTTAAACCGTGCTCAGGCCGCCGGCGCTATGCTCTTGAAACGGCAATGATTTTTCCGCAGACCAATGCGCGTTTCTCGCACATTGCTCTAGGATAGCCGCCGCACCGTCTCGATCAGGACGCGGGCGGCCGCGTCGGCGTCCTCGACGGTGATCGATTCCGCCGGGTTGTGGCTGATGCCGCCCTTGCAGCGCACGAACAGCATGGCGGCCGGACAGAGGCCCGCCATCGCGACCGCGTCGTGGCCGGCGCCCGAGGGAAGGCGCATCACGGGATGGCCGCAGGCCGCGACCGCGTCCTCGAAGGCGGCGACGAGCGCCGGGTCCATCGGGGTCGCGGGCGAGTCCATGAAGGGCTCGATCTTGAGCTCCAGTCCCCGCCGCGCTGCGACCGCCTCGGCCTCGACGAGGATGTCCGCCACCATGGCGAAGCGCACCGCGTCCTCGGGCGCGCGGGCGTCGAGGGTGAAGTCGACCCGGGCCGGAATCACGTTGATGGCGCTGGGCTGCACCTGCGCGACCCCGACCGTCGCGACCGTGTCGGGGCGGCGCGCGCCGATGCGCTCGACCACGCCGACGATCTCGGCGAGCCCCGCGAGCGCGTCCCGGCGCATCGCCATCGGGACCGTGCCGGCGTGTCCCGCCTCGCCGGTGATCCGGGCGCGGGCCCGGGTGATGCCGTTGATGGCCGAGACCACGCCGACGGGCAGGTCCGCGGCCTCGAGCTGCGGCCCCTGCTCGATATGGACCTCGAGATAGGCCCGGTAGGCGCCGGGCGTCCGGGCAAGGGTCGGGATCGCGTCGGGATCGCCGCCGAAGCGGATCAGCGCCTCGCGCAAGGTGACCCCGTCTCCGTCGCGCCCGTCGAGCCAGGCCGGATCGTAGCGCCCGGCGAGCGCCTGCGAGGTCGAGAGGCTCGTGGGAAAGCGGATGTTCTCCTCGTCCCCGAAGGCCACGACCTCGATCGGCGTCGCCGGCCCGCCGGCCGCGCGCAGGGCCTCAGCGGCCACGATCCCGAGCACGACTCCGAGGTTGCCGTCGAAGCGGCCCGCATCGACCACGCTGTCGATGTGCGAGCCGATCAGGATCGCGGGTGCGGCCGGGTCGGCGCCGGGGAGGCGCCCGACCACGCTCCCCGCCGGGTCGATCGAGGCCTCGAGGCCCGCCTCCCGCATCATCCGCAGCGTCGCCTCGGCGGCGTCGCGATGGGCGGGCGAGAGGTAGAGCCGGGTGACCCGGCCGGGCTCGTCCGTGAACCGGGCGAGCTCGTCCACCAGCGCCATGACGCGCCGGCCGAGCGTGAGGTCCCCGGGGGCGGGCAGGAGCGATGAGGCCATGGGGGCTTGAGTGTTTTCGGGTGAGGTGGATCCGGCGCCCGTGAAGAAAACACGATCACCGGGAAAGGAGGGCCGCTTCGACGCTGGGAGACGCGGCCCTAGTAGGTCGCCCGCCCGCCCGACAGGTCGAACACGGCGCCGGTCGTGAAGGAGTTCTCGGCCGACGACAGCCAGGCCACCATGTTGGCGACCTCCTTGGTTTCGAGGAAGCGGCCGCGCGGGATCTTCGAGAGCATGAAGTCGATGTGCTCCTGGGTGATCTGCTCGAAGATGCGGGTGCGGGCGGCCGCCGGCGTGATGCAGTTCACCGCGATGTCGTGGGAGGCGAGCTCCTTGCCGAGCGACTTCGTCAACCCGATGACCGCGGCTTTGGAAGCCGAATAAGCAGAGGCGTTGGGGTTGCCCTCCTTGCCGGCGATCGAGGCCACCATGACGATGCGCCCGTAGCCGTGGCGGAGCATGGTCGGCACCACGGCGCGGCAGCAATGGAAGGTGCCGTCCACGTTGATGCGCATCACGCGGGCCCACTCGTCGAGGGGGTATTCCCAGGTCTTGGCGTTGCGGCCCGCGATGCCGGCGCTGGTCACGAGGATGTCGATCCGGTCGTGCGCTCCGGCCGCCGCCGCGACGGCGTCGGCGTCGGTGACGTCGACCCCGCGCCCGGTGACCTGGGACCCGATCTCCCGCGCCGCCTCGCTTGCGAGCGCGCCGTCCACGTCCCAGATCTCGACCTGGGCGCCGCTGGCGACGAAGCGCTCCACCACCGCGCGCCCGATGCCCTGCGCGCCGCCGGTGACGACCGCCGTGCGGCCCTGAAGATCGATCTGGTTCATGGTCCTTGAAGCCCCCTGAAGGTGAGGGCGGGACCCTAGCGGATCGGCCGCCCGGCGGAAACCGCCGAGTTGCGCAGGCCGGGCTGCGGCCGGTGCATCGCGCCCGGATCACGGGAGGGTGAATCCGCGGCGCCGTCCACCAAACATTAACCACGACCGGGTTGCTTGGGACCCTCCGACCTCCCGTCGCTGGCCGGGTGGAGGGTCGATCAAACATTAACCACGAACGGATTGCTTGATCCGCGACCACGACGGGAGACCTGCATGACCCCCCACAGCACGATCCGCGGCGGCCCTCGCCGGACCATCCGCGGCATCTCTCACCGCACGATCCGCGGCGGCTGGCTGGCCGGACTGCCGATGCTCGGCCTCCTCCTTGCCGCCCCTGCGGCCGCGCAGGGCGATGCGCGGGCCTGCCTGTCGGGCCTGCGCGGGCAGGCCGCCGCCAAGGGCATCTCGGGTGCCACTTTCGATAGCGCCACGCGCGGATTCGAGCCGGATCCGAAGGTGCTGGAGCTCCAGAACAACCAGCCCGAGTTCAAGACGCCGATCTGGGACTATCTCGGCGCGCTCGTCGACGAGGAGCGGGTGCAGGACGGCCGCGCCGCCATGCGGCAATGGGCCAACGCGCTCGCCCAGGCGGAAAGCCGCCACGGGGTCGACCGCCACGCCATCGCCGGCGTCTGGGGGGTCGAATCGAACTTCGGCAAGGACATCGGCGGCCGGCCGCTGGTGCAGTCGCTCGCGACGCTCGCCTGCTACGGCTCCCGGCGCCGGGAGTACTTCACCGGCGAGCTGATGGCGACGCTCAAGATCATCGAGGACCGGGACATCGAGCCCTCCTCCCTCAAGGGCTCCTGGGCCGGGGCCTTCGGGCATACCCAGTTCATGCCCTCGACCTTCCAGCGCCTCGCGGTCGACGGCGACGGCGACGGGCGGCGCGACATCGTCGATTCGGTGCCCGACGCGCTGGCCTCGACCGCGAACTTCCTCAAGAAGGCCGGCTGGCAGGGGGGCCTGCCCTGGGGCTACGAGGTGCGCCTGCCGAACGGGTTCCAGGCCGGGCTGCTTGGGCGCAAGGCCAAGAAGCCGCTCTCGTCCTGGGCCGCCATGGGCGTGACACGGATCGACGGCCGCCCGCTCCAGGGCGACTACAGCGCCGGCATCATCGCGCCGGCCGGACTCGACGGGCCGGCCTTCGTGGTCACCCGCAACTTCGACGCGGTCTATTCCTACAACGCGGCCGAATCCTACGGCCTCGCCATCGCGCTGCTCGGAGACCGTCTCAAGGGCCTGCCCGGCATCCAGACCCCCTGGCCGACCGACGACCCGCCGCTCTCCCGCGCCGAGCGGCGCGAGTTGCAGACGCTCCTCACCGCCAAGGGCTACGATGTCGGCGAGCCCGACGGCCGCGTCGGCCAGAAGACCCGCGACGCCATCAAGGCCGTCGAGGCGCAGATCGGCATGCCGCCGACCGGCCGTCCCGGCGGCAAGGTCCTGCGGGCCCTGCGGCGGTAGGGGGCGCCTTCTCCCTCTCCCCGCAAGCGGGGAGAGGGGGATGAGCACGGGGAGACGGCGCCCACCGCCCGTCATGATCTTGCCAGGGTGGGGCCTGCCGCCTAAACCCGCGCCGGACACATCACGCGGGGGCGATCATGGCGACCTACAAGCTTCTTCTTCTTCCGGGCGACGGCATCGGGCCGGAGGTCATGCGCGAGGTCGAGAAGCTCGTGGCCTGGTTCCGCCGGCAGGGCATCGCGGGCTTCGAGACCGAGACCGACCTCGTCGGCGGCTCGGCCTACGACGCCCATAAAGTCGCGATCACCGACGCCGCCATGGCGCGCGCGCAAGCTGCCGATGCGGTGCTGTTCGGCGCGGTCGGGGGCCCGAAATGGGATGCGGTGCCCTATTCCGCCCGGCCCGAGGCGGGCCTCCTGCGGCTGCGCAAGGACCTCGGCCTCTTCGCCAACATCCGGCCGGCGATCTGCTATCCCGCGCTGGCGGACGCCTCCTCGCTCAAGCGCGAGGTCGTGGAGGGGCTCGACATCGTCATCGTGCGCGAGCTCACGGGCGGGGTCTATTTCGGCGAGCCCAAGGAGATCGTGACGCTCGAGGACGGCTCGCAGCGCGCGGTCGACACGCAGGTCTACACCACCCACGAGGTCGAGCGCATCGCCAGGGTCGCCTTCGACCTCGCGCGGAAGCGCCGCAACAAGGTCGCGTCCGCCGAGAAGGCCAACGTGATGAAATCCGGCGTGTTCTGGCGCCAGGTCGTGGGGCGGATCCACAAGGCAGAGTTCGCGGACGTGGAGCTCGAGAACGTGCTCGCCGACAACTGCGCCATGCAGCTCGTGCGCTGGCCGAAGCAATACGACGTGATCGTCACCGACAACCTGTTCGGCGACATCCTCTCGGACGTGGCCGCCATGCTGACGGGCTCGCTCGGGATGCTGCCCTCCGCCTCGCTCGGCGCCGAGGACCCGGCGACCGGCCGGCGCAAGGCGCTCTACGAGCCCGTGCACGGCTCGGCGCCCGACATCGCGGGACGGGGGCTCGCCAACCCGGTCGCGGCGATCGGCTCGTTCGGGATGGCGCTGCGCTATTCCTTCGGCCTGATCGAGGCCGCGGACCTGCTCGAGCAGGCGCTCGGCACCGTGCTGGCCTCCGGCACCCGCACCAAGGACATCGCGGCGCCCGGCGCCAACGCGGTCGGGACGGCCGAGATGGGCGACGCGGTCATCCGCGAGCTCGAAGCGTTGTCGTAGGGACGCGTTTTCTCCCTCCCCTCAGGGGAGGGTGGCCGGAGCGAAGCGGAGGTCGGGCGGGGTGTTCGCCGAAGGCGAGCCCTGGGCCCGGCCTTGCAGGATGCGCTTCGCGCAACACCCCACCCCGCGCGGCTAACGCCGCGTCGCCCTCCCCTGAGGGGAGGGAGGGGGCTGTGACCGCGTCGCGGAGCGGGCTCTTACCGGAACGCGTAATCCACCGGGCCGAAGGGGTTGCGGGCGCCGACGAAGGGGCCGCCGATCGGGTCGGGCAGGGTGCCGGCGCCGAACAGGTCGCGCGAGTGCGCATAGGGCGGGTTGTTGACGTAGGAGACGATGTCCTGCGTGGCGTAGCGGTTCGTCGTGCCTGGCTGCACCACGACGCCGGCGTCGAGGAAGCTGCGCGGGCGCACCCGCAGCACCACGCGCTGGCCCACCGTCTCGACCGCGACGACGCGCTGGCGCGTCTGCGCCTCGGCCGCGGGCGCCGCTGCGGCGAGCGCCGCCAGGGAGAGAAGGCTCAAAGCTACGAAGCGGCGCATGGCGGGACCTCCAGGGGATGGGAGAGCGGCAACGGACAAGCTGAAATCAAAGGCGGGCGTGCCTGAAAGTTCCGTCGCCGCCACTCTCGCGGGACAGGGTAAAGCTAAGCTTAAGCGCGGCGGGTTCATGTGTCCTGGCGCACATGGCCGGAGCCGCCTGCAACGGGCCTTCCGCCCGCGCGCCGCGCTTCGGTCGGGGGCGCACCCGAATGGCCGCAGGAAGGGGTGCGCACACGGCCGGACCGGTCCTCGAGAGACCTGCCGGACGCCCCGCGTGCCGCACCCATGGCCGCACGCCCTCGCCTTCGCGGGCGTGAGGGGCTATCTCTGCCTCCTGCCGCCGGAACCGCCCCGATGACCGCCAGCGCTACCGACCGTTCACCCTCCTCGGCCCGTACGCGGGCCGCCGCGCCCGTGGGCCCGGGCGACCAGATCTTCCTCGTCGACGGCTCGTCCTTCATCTTCCGGGCCTACTTCCAGTCGATGAACCAGCCCGAGCGCTACAATTCGCGCCCCTCCGACGGGCTGCCGACCGGGGCGCTGCGGCTGTTCTGCTCCAAGCTGCTCCAGTTCGTGCGCGACGGCGCCGCGGGGCTCAAGCCCACGCATCTCGTCATCGTGTTCGACAAGTCGGAGGGCTCGCACCGCAAGGAGCTCTACGCCGACTACAAGGGCCATCGCCCGGACGCGCCCGACGACCTCAAGGCCCAGATGCCGCTGATGCGCGAGGCCGTGCGCGCCTTCGGGCTCGAGCCCGTCGAGCAGGAGCGCTACGAGGCCGACGACCTCATCGCGACGTATGCCGTGCAGGCGGCCGAGCGCGGCGCCGAGGTGCTGATCGTCTCCTCCGACAAGGACCTGATGCAGCTCGTGGGCCCGCGCGTGCGCTTCTACGATTTCGAATCGGGCCAGAAGGGCAAGCCCGGCTACCGCCCCGAGCGCAACCTCGACGAGGCCGCGGTGACCGAGCGCTGGGAGGGCATCCCGCCGTCGAAGATCGGCGACGTGCTGGCGCTCATGGGGGACGCGTCCGACAACGTACCGGGCGTGCCCGGCATCGGGCTCAAGACCGCGGCGCAGCTCATCCACGAATTCGGCGATCTCGACACGCTGCTGGCGCGGGCCGGCGAGATCAAGCAGCCCAAGCGCCGCGAGACCCTGATCGAGAACGCCGACAAGGCGCGGCTGTCGAAGCAGCTCGTGATGCTCGACTGCGAGGCGCCCCTGCCCGCGCCCCTCGACGCGCTTCGCCTCGAGGAGCCGAACCCGCGCACGCTCGTGGCCTTCCTCAAGGCGCTCGAATTCAGCACGCTCACGCGGCGCGTGGCCGAGCTCTACGACGTCGATCCGCAGAGCGTGGAGCCGGACCCGCGGCTTCTCCCCGGCGGCGAGGCCGTGACCCGGCGCGGCGACGGAGAGGCCGCTTCCGCGCCGGCGGGCGGCGCGCTGCCCTTCTTCGGCGAGGCCGGCGAGGCGGCGGCGCCTTCAGGCGAGATCGATCCCTTCGCGGGCCTCGACCTGCCCGAGGTCGCAAGCCCCCGCGCCGTCGTGGACGGCATCGGCACGCCCTCGACGCTCGCGGCGCGGCTCGCCACGGAGGCCTCGTCGGTCCCGATCGACCGCGAATCGTACGAGACCGTTACGACCCTGGAGCGCCTGAGGGCGTGGATCGCGGAAGCCGACGCGCAGGGCTATGCGGCGGTCGATACCGAGACCAACTCGCTCGATTCGACGCGGGCCGATCTCGTCGGCGTGTCGCTCGCGCTCAAGCCGGGCCGCGCCTGCTACATCCCGCTCGGCCACCGCGGCGGCTCGGACCTCTTCGGCGGCGGGCTGCTCCCGGACCAGATCCCGCTCGACGACGCGCTCGACGCCCTGAGGCCGATGCTCGAGAATCCCGCGACCCTGAAGATCGGCCAGAACCTCAAGTTCGACTGGCTCGTGTTCAAGCGCTACGGCATCGACGTGCGCCCTTTCGACGACACCATGCTGCTCTCCTACGTGCTCGATGCCGGCAAGGGCTCGCACGGCATGGACGAGCTCTCGCGCCGGCATCTCGGCCACCAGCCTATCACCTTCGGCGAGGTCGCGGGCACCGGGCGCGCCAAGGTGACGTTCGATCAGGTCGAGATCGCCAAGGCCACGGCCTATGCGGCCGAGGATGCCGACGTCACCCTGCGCCTGTGGCAGATCCTCAAGGCGCGCCTGGCGGCCGAGCGCCGCGCGACCGTCTACGAGACCCTGGAGCGGCCCCTGATCGACGTGCTCGCCCGCATGGAGATGCGCGGCATCGCGGTCGACCGGAATATCCTTAGCCGGCTCAGCGGCGACTTCGCGCAATCCCTGGCACGGCTCGAGCACGAGATCCACGAGATGGCCGGCGAGACTTTCGCGCTCGGCAGCCCGAAGCAGATCGGCGACATCCTGTTCGGCAAGATGGGCCTGCCCGGCGCCAAGAAGACCCCAAGCGGCCAATGGGCGACGCCCGCGACCCTGCTCGACGAGCTCGCCCAGGCCGGACATGGTTTGCCGGCAAAGATCCTCGAGTGGCGCCAGCTCTCCAAGCTGAAATCCACCTATACGGACACGCTCCAGGAGCACATGCATCCGGAGACGGGACGCGTGCACACCTCGTTCGCGCTCGCGGCCACCACGACCGGGCGGCTGTCCTCGTCCGACCCGAACCTGCAGAACATCCCGATCCGTACGGAAGCCGGCCGCAAGATCCGCACCGCCTTCGTGGCGGAGCCCGGCAACAAGATCATTTCGGCCGACTACAGCCAGATCGAGCTCAGGCTCCTCGCCCACATCGCCGACATCCCGCAGCTCCAGCAGGCGTTCGCGGAGGGCATCGACATCCACGCCGCGACGGCCTCGGCCATGTTCGGGGTGCCGATCACCGAGATGAACCCGGACCTGCGCCGCAAGGCCAAGACGATCAATTTCGGCATCATCTACGGCATCTCGGCCTTCGGCCTCGCCGAGCGCCTCGGCATCGGCAACGCCGAGGCCTCCACCTTCATCAAGCAGTATTTCGAGCGCTTCCCCGGCATCCGCGACTACATCGAGACCACCAAGCGCGCCTGCCGCGACAAGGGATACGTCACCACGTTGTTCGGGCGGGTGTGCCACTATCCCGGCATCCGCTCCTCGAACCCGCAGGAGCGAGCCGGCGTCGAGCGCCAGGCCATCAACGCGCCGATCCAGGGCACGGCGGCCGACATCATCCGCCGTGCCATGATCCGCATGGAGGGGGCGCTCGACGACGCGAAGCTCTCGGCCCGCATGCTCCTGCAGGTGCACGACGAACTCGTGTTCGAGGCGCCCGAGGACGAGGTCGAGGCGACGATCGCCGTGGTGTCCCGTATCATGGTCGATGCGCCGCTCCCGGCGGTGCAGCTCAAAGTACCGCTCGGGGTCGAGGCCCGCGCCGCGTCCAACTGGGACGAGGCGCATTGACCTCAGGGCGCGAGCGCGCAGAGGCCGCTCCGGACCCGTCCGCCGGAGGACCTCGGTGCCGAGGGCTCCCGCATCCGGCGAGACGCACCGACGCCCGCCGGACCGTCAGGCCCCCGCCGGCGCCTCCCAGACTTCGCCCGGACGCATGGCGCGGAAGCGCTCGCGCGGAATGCCGGCGGCCTTCAGGGCATGGCCGAGCTCCACGGACGGCTGATCGACCCCCTCGTTGGTGAGGCGGAAGGTGCCCCAATGGTGGCCGAGCGCCTGCTCGGCGCCGCAGGCGAGATACGCCTTGACGGCATCCTCCGGGTTCATGTGCTGCGGCTCCATGAACCAGCGCGGCTCGTAGGCGCCGACGGGCAGGATTGCGAGCCGCAGGGGTCCGAAGCGCTCGCGCACGGCGGAAAATATCTTGCCGTCTCCAAATCCCGTGTCGCCCACATGGTAGATCGTGCCGCGGGGGGTGGTGAGCACAAAGGCGCACCAGAGCGCCATGCGCCGGTCGTTCATGCCGCGCGCCGACCAGTGATAGGCGGGCTCGCAATGGGCCGTGACGCCGGCGCCGAGATCGACGGAGCCGCCCCAGTCCCGCGTCTCGACCGCAACAGTGGGATCGTGGTCGCGGATGACCGTGTCGTTGCCGAGCGGCGCCACGATCCGCGGCCGGTCGCGCCGCCACAGGGCCGCGACGGTCTCGACGTCCAGGTGGTCGTAATGGTTGTGGGTAATGAGGACCACATCGATCTTCGGCAGGTCCTCGAACGCGACGCCGGGCGGGTTGACGCGCTTCGGGCCCGCAAAGCTCACCGGGCTCGCCCGCTCGGCAAAGACTGGGTCGGTCAGGACGTTGAGGCCGGCGACCTGGATCAGCAGGCTCGCATGGCCCACGAGCGCGACCCTTAAGTCCTCGACCCGCGCGGGCGGCCGGTCGCGGAACGGGCTCTCGTAGCGGTCGGGCCAATCGGCGCGCCCGCCGCCGAGCTGCCAGCGCAGCAATTCGGTCAGCCCCTTGTCCTGCGGCTGGCCCGGCGAGAAGAACCGGACCCCGTCGAAGTGGTCGCTCACGGGGCCCTGGTAGTAGCGATTGCGGGCCCGCGCCGCGGTGGAATAGCCCGCAAGGCCCAAAGCCCCGGCGGCGGGCAGCCCGAGGAGGGCGAGGAGACGGCGGCGGTTCATAGCCCCAGGATGGGGTGGGGGTGACCGGGGTTCAAGGCGGTCGCTCCCACGCGTTCTTCTCCCTCTCCCCGTAGAACGGGGAGAGGGCTGGGGTGAGGGGCGGGTCGGTGGAACTCAATGCATCTGGGTTTCTAACCCTCCCCCTTGCGGGGAGGGTGGGCGCCGTCAGGCGACCGGGTGGGGGTTGGTCCAGGAGGAGGCTGAGCGGTGCCTCCTGCACCAACCCCCACCCCTGACCCCTCCCCGCAAGGGGGAGGGGAGGTCACGCGGCCGATCCGAGCTCCACCGACCGGCCCCTCACCCCAGCCCTCCCCCCGTTCCACGGGGAGAGGGAGTAGTGCGGCCCGCTTTCCTTGACTTTGCCGCACTTTGCGCGTAACCCCCCGCCCCACAATCGAAGAGCGAGCTTCTTTGAGCCGCCGACCAGCCCTGGAGGCTGGAGGTCAACGCCCGACAGCGCGATGCGCCCTCGGGCGCGTTCGGCTTTGTGGGTTCGCTCGGTGGAATTCAGGCAAGAGGACACCCCGAACGCATGTTCGAAGGTCTGTCGGAACGGCTATCCGGAATCCTGAGCGGTCTCACCCGCCGCGGCGCGCTGACCGAAGAGGACGTCAACGCGGCGCTGCGCGAGGTGCGCCGCGCTCTGCTCGAGGCCGACGTGGCGCTCGAGGTCGTGCGCTCGTTCACCGATAAGGTGCGCGCGCGTGCGGTCGGGGCCGAGGTCATCAAGTCCGTGAGCCCGGGCCAGCAGGTCGTCAAGATCGTCCACGACCAGCTCGTCGAGATGCTGGGCGCGGATGCCGATCCGATCGACCTCAACGCCGTCCCCCCCGTGGCGATCCTCATGGTCGGACTGCAGGGGTCGGGCAAGACCACGACGACCGCCAAGATCGCCCGGCGCCTGAGGGACCGGGCGGCGCGGCGCGTGCTCATGGCCTCGCTCGACACCCGCCGCCCGGCCGCGCAGGAGCAGCTCGCGGTGCTCGGGCGCCAGGTCGAGGTCGACACGCTCCCCATCGTCGCCGGCCAGTCGGCGGTGCAGATCGCCCGGCGCGCCATGGAGGCGGCCCGCTTAGGCGGCTACGACGTCGTGATGCTCGACACCGCCGGCCGCGTCACCGTTGACGAGGCCCTCATGGCCGAGGCCGCTGAGGTCAAGGCCGCCACCGGTCCGCACGAGGTGCTGCTCGTCGCCGACGCGCTCACCGGCCAGGACGCCGTCAACACCGCGCGCGCCTTCGATGCGCGCCTCGGCGTCACCGGCATCGTGCTGACCCGCATGGACGGCGATGCGCGCGGCGGCGCGGCCCTGTCGATGCGGGCCGTCACGGGCAAGCCCATCAAGCTCATCGGTACGGGCGAGAAGGTCGACGCGCTCGACGAGTTCCACCCCTCGCGGGTCGCGAACCGCATCCTCGGCATGGGCGACATCGTCTCGCTCGTGGAGCGCGCGGCCGAGAATCTCGACCACGAGAAGGCCCTGCGCGTCGCCGAGAAGATGCGCAAGGGCAAATTCGACCTCGAGGACCTGCGCGACCAGCTCACCCAGATGGAGAAGATCGGCGGCATCGGCGGCATGCTCGGCATGCTGCCGGGCGTCGCCAAGATGAAGTCGCAGCTCGAGAACGCCAACCTCGACGACCGCATCATCAAGCGCCAGCGCGCCATCATCGACTCGATGACCCCGGCCGAGCGCCGCAACCCCGACATCCTCAAGGCCTCGCGCAAGAAGCGCATCGCGTCGGGCGCGGGCGCGAAGGTCGAGGAGGTCAACCGCCTCCTCAAGATGCACCGCCAGATGGCCGACATGATGAAGGCCATGGGGAGTAACAAGCGCGGCGGCATCGGCGCGGCGCTCGGCAACATGTTCGGCCTCGGCGGCGGGGGGATGCCGGGCGGCATGCCTCAGCCGACGCCCGAGCAGATCGAGGCGCTGCAGAAGCAGATGGGCGGGCAATTGCCGGGGGGCTTTCCCGGTGCCGGGGGCGGCCTGCCGGCGCTCCCGCCCGGGCTCGGCGGCGGCAAGGGTCCCGGCCTGCCGGGCCTCGGCGCCCCTAAGATTCCGGGGCTTCCGGGCCTCGGCGGCTTCCCGTTCGGGAAGAAGAAGTAGTCATGGGCGAATGGTGAGTGGCGAATGGCGAATGGAAGGCTCTCTTCCCATTCGCCATTCGCCATTCGCCACTCGCCGGAATCCAACGGACAAACGTGAAATAGGAGAAATCGATGTCCCTGAAGATCCGCCTCACCCGCGCGGGTGCCAAGAAGCGCCCCTACTACCGCATCGTCGTCGCCGACGCGCGTTCCCCGCGCGACGGGCGCTTCATCGAGAAGGTCGGCACCTACGACCCGATGAAGCCCAAGGACGATCCGGCCCGCGTGGTGCTCGAGACCGAGAAGGTCCAGGCCTGGCTCCAGAAGGGCGCCCAGCCGACCGACCGCGTGCTGCGCTTCCTCGACGCCGCCGGCCTCATGAAGCGCGCCCCGCGCAACAACCCGCAGCGCGCCCAGCCCGGCAAGAAGGCCCAGGAGCGCGCCGCCGCCAAGGCAGCCGCCGCCGGTGCCGGCGACGCGGCGTAACGCTTCGTCATGCCTAGAGGGCGCGACGGCGGGCGCCGTCCTTCCCCTCCCCCCTCTGCGGGGGAGGGTGGCCCGGCCGTCAGGCCGGGTCGGGAGAGGGGCCGTGTCCCCGAGGACCGCCCCTCTCCCGGCTCGCTCCGCTCGCCACCCTCCCCCGCGGAGGGGGGAGGGCTCGTCCTCCTCGGCGAGTTCGGCCGGGCGCATGGCCTCAAGGGCGAGGTGCGGCTGAAATCCTCCACATCCGATCCGCTCGCGATCGCATCCTACGATCCGCTCCTCACGGCGGACGGGCGCCGCCTGACGCTCGCCAGGGTGCGCCCGGCCGCGGGCGCCGCCCCCGACATCCTGATCGCCGTCGTCCGGGGCGTGTCGACCCGCGAGGCCGCGGAGGCCCTGAACCGCGTCTCCCTCTTCGTCGAGCGCGAGCGCCTGCCGCCGCCTGAGGACGAGGACGAGTTCCTGCTCGCCGACCTCGTCGGCCTCGCCGTCGAGCGCGCCGACGGCACCCCGCTCGGACGCATCGTCGGAGTGCCGAATTACGGCGGCGGCGACCTCCTCGAAATCGCGCCCGTCACCCGAGGGTCCACCGCGCTCCTGCCCTTCACCAAGGCCTTCGTCCCGGTGGTCGACATCAAGGCCGGCCGCGTGGTCGCCGACGCCCCGGACGACCTGTTCGCCCCGGCGAAGCCTGAGCCCGACGACCCCGACGCGCCGACCGACGCGCCCCGGCGCAAGCCGCGCCCCGAGGGGTCCCGGTGAGCTTCCGGGCCACGATCCTCACCCTCTACCCCGAGATGTTCCCCGGACCGTTAGGCGTCTCGCTCTCGGGCGACGCGCTCGCACGCGGCCTCTGGTCGTGCGAGACGCGCAACATCCGCGAGCACGGGCTCGGCCGCCACCGGGCCGTCGACGACACCCCGGCGGGCGGCGGACCCGGCATGGTGATCCGCTGCGACGTGCTGGGCCAGGCCCTCGATGCGGCCGCGCCCGCGGACGATTCCCGCCCCAAGCTCCTCATGAGCCCGCGCGGGCGCCCGCTGACGCAATCGTTCGTGCGCGAGCTCGCCGCCGGCCCCGGAATGATCGTGGTCTGCGGCCGTTTCGAGGGCGTGGACGAGCGGGCGATCGAGGCGCGCGGACTTACCGAGGTCTCGATCGGCGACTACGTGCTCTCCGGCGGCGAGATCGCCGCGATGGTGCTGCTCGACGCCTGCGTGCGCCTCCTCCCCGGCGTGATGGGCAAGGACGCTTCCGGCACCGAGGAGAGCTTCGAGGGCGGCCTCCTCGAATACCCGCACTATACGCGCCCCCGCGAATGGGAGGGGCGGACGATTCCCGACGTGCTCCTCTCCGGCAACCATGCCGCGATCGCGCGCTGGCGGCGGGAGGAATCGTTGCGGGTCACGCGGGAACGCCGGCCGGACCTGCTCCAGGATCGGGATTAGCTCCGCACCGGATCGATCGTCGTCGCCCACAGGCTCGCGCCGGCGGCATCCTTGAGCGTCACGACCATCTGCTCGCTGTGCCCGTCGACCCGCACATGGCCGTAGAACTGGTAGCCTGCGGCCGGGCTCAGGTTGAACTGGCCGGGCGGCGGCGCCTTCTGGAATACGATCTCGGGCCCGAAGGTCGGATCGAGCGGGTTCGGCCCGAAGGTGCCGGCATGCAGCGGCCCCGACACGAACTCCCAGAACGGATCGAACTCCGTGAACGCCGCGCGGGCCGGGTCGTAGCGATGGGCGGCGGTGTAGTGCACGTCCGCCGTGAGCCAGACCGTGTTGCGCACCCCCTCGCGCTTCATCCAGGCCAGCAGCCCGGCGAATTCGAGCTCGCGCCCGAGCGGCGGTCCGTCCCCTTGCGCGATCGCCTCCGACCCCGAGCGGGTGCGGAAATCGTCGTAGACGACGAGCCCGAGCGGCATGTCGGCCGCGATCACCTTCCAGGTCGCGCGCGAGGCCTTCAGCTCGCGTTTCAGCCAGTCGAGCTGGTCGCGGCCGAGGAACACGGTTTCCGGCCCCTCCTCGCTCTGGCGGTTCGGCCCGTTGGCGGCGCGGTAGGTGCGCATGTCGAGGAAGAACACGTCGAGGAGCGGGCCATAAGGAACCTTGCGGTAGACGCGGCGCGCCTCGTCCGCGTTCGCCCCGATCGGCACGTATTCGTGGAAGGCCCGGGCCGCGTTCACGGCCAGCACCGCGACGGATTTTTCCCGGTAGCGCGGATCGGCGTCGAGGCGCTTCTCCGGCCACCAGTTGTCGACCACCTCGTGGTCGTCCCACTGGGCGAGCATCGGGACCTCGCGGTTGAACGCGAGGAGATTTTTGTCCAGGAGATTGTAGCGCCACTGGCCGCGGAACTCGTCGAGGGTCTCGGCGACCTTCGCCTTCTCCTCGGTCATGAGGTTGCGCCAGAGCGTGCCGTCGGGGAGCGTCACCTCCGCTTTCAGCGGATTGTCGGCGTAGATCGTGTCGCCGGAATGGATGAAGAAGTCCGGCGCCTCGCGCGCCATGGCGGCGTAGATCCGCATGCCGCCGCGCGCCTCGTCGATGCCCCAGCCCTGACCGACCGTGTCGCCGGACCACACGAAGCTCACGTCGCGCCGCTCGAGCGGCGCGGTGCGCAGGCGCCCGACGACCGGCTCGCTCACCCCGTTCACGTCATTGATGTCGCGGAAGCGCACCCGGTAGAACAGGGTCTGTCCGGGCGGCAGGCCCTGCAGCAGCGCCTTGGCGCAGAAATCCGTCTCGGGCGTGGCGTCGATCGCGGCGCGGCCGACGAGGTTCGCGAACGCTTCCGTGGCCGAGACCTCGACCTCCATGCGCGCCGCCCGGTCGGCCCGCGCCCAGACCACCCCGGAGGTGCCCGAGACGTCGCCGGACTGGACGCCGTGCGTGATCACGGGGCGCGCGGCCGCACGCGACAGGGCCGGGCAGGCGAGCGCGGTCACGCCCGCGCTCGCGGTGGTCAGGAATCGGCGGCGGGTGATCGGCATGGGGCTGGCCTCCGCGCGAAGGCTAGCCCGGGCGCCGCCGCAGCGGAAGCGTCAGAGGCCGAGCTTCTTCTTGCGCTGCGCCAGGGTGCGCAGCCGAAGCGCGTTGAGCTTGATGAAGCCGGCGGCGTCGCGGTGGTCGTAGGCGACGGCGCCTTCCTCGAAGGTCACGAGGTCTTGGTCGTAGAGCGAATAGGGGCTGTCGCGGCCGATGATGTGGACGCCGCCCTTGTAGAGCTTCAGCCTGACCTCGCCGGTGACGAACTCCTGGCTCTTGTCGATGAGCGCCTGGAGCATCTCGCGCTCGGGGGCGAACCAGAAGCCGTTGTAGATGAGCTCGGCGTATTTCGGCATCAGCTCGTCCTTGAGATGCGCCGCGCCGCGGTCGAGGGTGATGGATTCGATGCCCCGGTGGGCGAGGTGCAGGATCGTGCCGCCGGGCGTCTCGTACATGCCGCGGCTCTTCATGCCCACGAACCGGTTCTCGACGAGGTCGAGGCGGCCGATGCCGTTGAGGCGCCCGAGCTCGTTGAGCCGGGCGAGCAGCGCCGCCGGCCCGAGCTTTTGGCTGTCGATGGCGACGGGATCGCCTTTTTCGAACTCGATCGCGATCACGGTCGCCTTGTCGGGTGCCGATTCCGGATCGTTGGTGCGCGAATAGACGTAGTCGGGCACCTCCTGCGCCGGGTCTTCCAGGACCTTGCCCTCGGAGGAGGCGTGCAGGAGGTTGGCGTCGACCGAGAACGGCGCCTCGCCGCGCTTGTCCTTGGCGATCGGGATCTGGTGGGCTTCCGCGAACGCGATGAGCTGCTCGCGCGAGCGCAGGTCCCATTCGCGCCAGGGCGCGATCACTGTGACGTCGGGCTTGAGCGCGTAATAGGTGAGCTCGAAGCGCACCTGGTCGTTGCCCTTGCCGGTGGCGCCATGCGCCACCGCGTCCGCCCCGACCTTTTCGGCGATTTCGATCTGCTTCTTGGCGATGAGCGGCCGCGCGATCGAGGTGCCGAGGAGATAGAGGCCCTCGTACTGGGCATTGGCCCGGAACATCGGGAAGACGTAGTCGCGCACGAACTCGTCGCGCAGGTCCTCGATGAAGATGTTCTCGGACTTGATCCCGAGAAGCTCGGCCTTGCGGCGCGCCGGCTCCAATTCCTCGCCCTGGCCGAGATCGGCCGTGAAGGTCACGACCTCGCAGCCATAGGTGGTCTGCAGCCACTTGAGGATGATCGAGGTGTCGAGGCCGCCGGAATAGGCGAGCACGACCTTGTTGACGCGCTTCTCGGGCATGGGAGGGTCCGCGGATTGTGGTTCGCGCGGCTTAGCGGGGAAGCGGAGCCGGCGCAACCCGGCTGGCGGGGTGCGATCCTCGGCCGGAGCACGATGTGTGGAGAAGGGCTCGTTGTCATCCCCGGCTGGGGCCGGCGCAGGGGAAGGGCTCCATGTCATCCCCGGCCGGAAGCGGCGCAGCCGCTGGAGGGGAAGGGGATCCAGCACGGTGATGAGGCCGCGAAGCGGCGCCTTATGCCGAGTCCATAAAGCGCTGCTGCGCAGCAAACTGTTGCGCTGGATCCCCTTCCCCTGCGCCCTGACGGGCTCCGGCCGGGGATGACAAAGTGGGTGTCACCAGCGAGCGGTCTCCGCCCGCGCGTGACAGGGCTGCGCCGGCCCGTCCCCATAATCCCCACGCGCCTCAAACCCGCCACCGCACGCCCTTGTCCCGGCCACCCGGACCTCGCACCCTGGCGCGGTCACGAGAGGATCCCCATGCCCCGCCGCCCGGTGCTCGAGTTCTGGTACGAGTTCGCCTCCACCTATTCCTACCTCGCGGCCATGCGGATCGAGGGGCTCGCCGAGCAGGCGGGCGTCGACTTGCGCTGGCGGCCGTTCCTGCTGGGTCCTATCTTCGCGGCGCAGGGGTGGACCTCCTCGCCGTTCAATCTCTATCCCGCCAAGGGCCGCTACATGTGGCGCGACATGGAGCGGGAGGCGGCGCGTCTCGGGCTGCCGTGCCGCCGGCCCGATCCCTTCCCGCAGAACGGGCTCCTGGCGGCCCGCGTGGCGCTGCTGGGCGCCGAGCGCGGCTTCGCCCCGGCCTTCACGAAGGCGATCTTCGCGCTCGAATTCGGCGAGGGGCGGAGCATCGCCGACGCCGCGACCCTGGGCGGGGTGCTGGAGCGGATCGGCCAGGACCCCGCGTCGGTCATGAGGGACGCGCAGGCCGAGCCCAACAAGACGCGGCTCAAGGCCGTCACGGAGGAAGCCCGCTCGCGCGGGTTCTTCGGCGCTCCGACCTTCCTGACCGAGGACGGCGAGATGTTCTGGGGCAACGACCGCCTGGAGCAGGCCCTGGCCTGGGCGTCGGGCGACCGGCCAGGACCTCGGTGATCGAGGAGCAGGCGCTCGCCTGGGCCGCGGGCGACCGGCCGGGGACGAGGTGACGCAGGACCAGGCCTCCGCGGTGCGGGACCGGCAGGGACCGAGGTGACGCGGGAGCAGGCCTCGACCTGCGCGGCGGAGGACCGGCCGAGAATGGGGTGACACCGCGGGAGGCCCGCGGCCCGGGCGGCGGGCGATGGGCCGGGGTGACGCGGAGCAGGCTCGGCCGAGCCTGCGGCCAAGCTGCGGCCCCGGCACCCCGAGGGACCCGCCCTTTGGTGCCGCTTGTGAATCGCCCCGGATTTCATTATGTAGCCCCGATCCGAGAGACGCTGACCGGGCGGATGCTGGGGTGCGGGTGACCGCGCCCTTGCTGTGCTGGGCGGCAGGCCCTCGGTGAATACCACGTCTTCATCCGTCGACGATGCGCCGGCCCGCTTCCTCAGAAGCGGTCCGCCAGGGACCTTGGCCCCGAGGGCGTTCCTGGCAGCGACGGATGGGGGCGGCCTTGCAACGCAAGCCGCCGGCGCAAGCCCTCACCAGGGCCACTCAGGAGACCCAATGTCCGCAGCACTGCAACAGGCGCCGAGCCGCGACGATTTCGCCGCCCTGCTCGAAGAATCCTTCCGCCAGTCCGAGATCAGCGAAGGCTCGGTCGTGAAGGGCAAGGTGGTCGCGATCGAGAAAGACGTCGCGATCATCGACATCGGCGCCAAGACGGAAGGGCGCGTCGCCCTCAAGGAATTCGCCGGCCCCGGCCGCGACCAGACGATCGCCGTCGGCGACGAGGTCGAGGTCTATGTGGAGCGCATCGAGAACGCGCTCGGCGAGGCCGTCATCTCCCGCGACAAAGCGCGTCGCGAGGAGTCGTGGGTGAAGCTCGAGAAGGCGTTCGAGAACAACGAGCGCGTCCAGGGCGTCATCTTCAACCAGGTCAAGGGCGGCTACACGGTCGACCTCGACGGCGCCGTGGCGTTCCTGCCGCGCTCCCAGGTCGATATCCGCCCGGTGCGCGACGTCGGCCCGCTCATGGGCGTGCCGCAGCCGTTCCAGATCCTCAAGATGGACCGCCGCCGCGGCAACATCGTGGTGTCGCGCCGCACCGTGCTCGAGGAGAGCCGGGCGGAGCAGCGCTCCGAGCTCGTGGCCAACCTCGAAGAGGGCCAGGTCATCGACGGCGTGGTCAAGAACATCACCGAGTACGGCGCGTTCGTCGACCTCGGCGGCATCGACGGCCTCCTGCACGTGACCGACATGGCCTGGCGCCGCGTCAACCATCCCTCCGAGGTGGTGACCATCGGCCAGACCGTGAAGGTCAAGATCATCAAGATCAACCACGAGACGCACCGCATCTCGCTCGGCATCAAGCAACTCCTGGCCGATCCGTGGGAGGGCATCGCCGCCCGCTACCCGGTCCAGGCGAAGCTCAAGGGCCGCGTCACGAACATCACCGATTACGGCGCGTTCGTGGAGCTGGAGCCGGGCATCGAGGGCCTGATCCACGTCTCCGAGATGAGCTGGACCAAGAAGAACGTCCACCCGGGCAAGATCGTCTCCACCTCCCAGGAAGTGGAAGTCGTGATCCTCGAGGTCGATCCGGTGAAGCGCCGCATCTCGCTCGGCCTGAAGCAGGCGCTTCAGAACCCGTGGGAGGCCTTCGCCGAGAAGCACCCCGTGGGCTCGACCGTCGAGGGCGAGGTCAAGAACAAGACCGAGTTCGGTCTGTTCATCGGCCTCGAGAACGACGTCGACGGCATGGTCCACCTCTCGGACCTCGACTGGAACCGTCCCGGCGAGCAGGTCATCGACGAGTACAAGAAGGCCGACGTGGTTCGCGCCCAGGTGCTCGACGTGGATGTCGAAAAGGAGCGCATCTCGCTCGGCATCAAGCAGCTCGCGGGCGACCCCTTCGCCGAGGCCGGCGACATCCGCAAGGGCCAGGTCGTCACCTGCGAGGTCATCGAGGTGAAGGATTCGGGCCTCGAGGTGAAGATCGTCGACACCGATCTGACGTCCTTCATCAAACGCAGCGAGCTCGCCCGCGACCGCGGCGACCAGCGCCCCGAGCGCTTCGCCGCCGGCGAGAAGCTCGATGCCCGCGTGACGCAGTTCGACCGCAAGGCCCGCCGCGTCACCGTCTCGGTCAAGGCCCTCGAGGTCGCCGAGGAGAAGGAAGCCATGGCCCAGTTCGGCTCGGCCGACTCGGGCGCGTCGCTCGGCGACATCCTCGGCGCGGCCCTCAACAAGGCCCGCACCACCGACAAGAAGTGATCAGGCCGTCAGCGGCCTGATCATCCCGGATCGGCGCCTGGCGCCGATCCGGGATCCGGACCTCCAGGAGCCCGCGCGGGAACCCCCGCGCGGGCTTTTTCGTCCCGACTGCAGCGCTTCGGCTGCCCCGGCCTGCAACGCCGTTGCCGCCCGGGCCGGCGCCGCTTTTGTCGGGCCCCTGATTTGTCGAGCCCCTGACTTGCCGCCCGGTCGCGAGCGGAGCTAGGGTGCCGCCCCCGCGTCGGGCGCTCCGGGCCCTTCAGCCAGAGGAACCTCATCCATGGATGCCGAGATGATCGCCGACCGCCGGCGCCTGCGCCGGAAGCTGTCGTTCTGGCGGGTCCTCAGCGTGTTCGCCCTGATCGCGGCCGTGGTGGCGCTCGGCTTCCTGGCGACCCGGCGCGACGCGCCGCTCGGACTCGGGCAGAACCACATCGCCCGGGTCTCGGTCGACGGCTTCATCGCCGGCAACCAGCGCATGGCCGACCTCCTCAAGCGGGTCGGCGAATCGAGCGCGGTCTCGGGCGTGGTGATCGCGATCGATTCGCCCGGCGGCACCACCACGGGCGCGGAGGAGCTCTACCGCAACATCCGCCAGCTCGCCGAAAAGAAGCCGGTCGTAGCCTTCGTGGACGGCACCGCGGCGTCGGGGGGCTACATCACCGCCCTCGCGGCCGACCGGATCGTGGCGCGCGAGACCTCGCTCGTGGGCTCGGTCGGCGTGATCATCCAATACCCGCAGGTCTCGGAGCTTCTGGGCAAGATCGGCGTCCAGGTCGAGGAGGTGAAGTCGAGCCCCCTCAAGGCCGAGCCCAGCGGCTACAAGCCGACGCCGCCGGAGGCGCGCGCCGCCTTGCAGCAGGTCGTCTCCGACACCTACGAGTGGTTCAAGGGGCTGGTGCGCGACCGCCGCAGGCTCGACGAGGCCGAGCTCGCCCGGGTCGCGACCGGACAGGTGTTCAACGGCCGCCAGGGCGTGCCGCTCAAGCTCGTCGACGAGCTCGGCAGCGAGCGCGAGGCGATCGCCTGGATGGAGCGCGAGCGCAACGTGTCGCGCAATCTGCCGGTGCGTGAATGGAAGCCGCGCGGCGACAGCGACTTCTCGCCCTTCGTCTGGGCGGCGATCGGCGCGGACCTCCTCGGCTTCGACTCCCTCGGGGAGAGCCTGCGCCGCACGGGGCTCTCGGCGGGCCTGGGCAAGCTTGACGGTCTCCTGGTCGTCTGGCACCCTGCGGGAAGCGAAAAATAGAAGCAGCTCAACGGTCTAGCCGCGACATGATCAAATCCGAACTGGTGCTCAGGATCGCCGAGCGCAACCCTCATTTGTACCAGCGCGACGTCGAGAACATCGTCAATGCGATTCTCGACACCATCGCGGACGCGCTCGCCCGCGGCGACCGGGTGGAGCTGCGCGGATTCGGCGCCTTCTCGGTCAAGAAGCGCGACGCACGCACCGGTCGCAATCCCCGCACCGGCGCCACCGTGTCGGTCTCCGAGAAGATGACCCCCGTGTTCAAGACCGGCAAGGAGATGCGCCTTCGCCTCAACGACGCGGCGCCCGAGCCCCGCAAGGCCGCCCGCGCGGGCTGATAACCCCGTCCCGGTGGGCACAACGTGTGGCGTATCGCTGCTCGCACGGGCCCGTGAAGCACAGGTTCCGGTCGCCGGAAATTGGTATGATGGGGCCGGCGGAACCGGAGCGGGCGCTGCCGCCTTATCGGACCGGGCCGCCGGCCTCCGCCCCCCGGTCCGGCCGCGGCCCCGCGATCGCTGATCCAACCAGGAGCATGGCATGATCCGCTTTCTCAAGGCTCTCATCTTGCTGCCGGTCTCGATCCTGGTGGTACTGCTCGCCGTCGCCAACCGCGCGCCGGTGACGCTCTCGCTCGACCCGTTCTCCCAGGATGCGCCGGAGTTCAGCACGAGCGTGCCGCTCTTCGTGGTGATCTTCGCCTCCGTGATGCTCGGCGTCGTGATCGGCGGCACCGCGGCCTGGCTCGGGCAGGGCCGGAACCGCAGCGCCAAGCGCCACGCCCGGCGCGAGGCGCAGCACCTGCGCCAGGAGGCCGAGCGCCTGCGCGTGCAGGCCGCCGCCTCCTCGGCGCCCGCCCTGCCGTCGCCGCGGCCCTCCTATTCCTGAGTCCCGCCGCGCCCGCCGGCGCGGCCATCGTCGGGAGATCCCATGCGCGTCGTCCCTGCCGCCGCCGTCGACGGCGCGCTCGCCTTCCCGGATCTCATCGAGGCCCTCGCCGACGCCTTCCGGAGCGACGCGCACGTCCCGGTCCGCCACCACCACGAGATCGAGCGCGAGGTGCCGGCGACCCTGCTCCTGATGCCGGCCTGGACAGGCGCGGCTCAGGACGGCTTCGTGGGCGTCAAGGTCGTCTCGGTGTTCCCGGAGAACGGCGCCCGGGGCCTGCCCGCGGTGCTCGGCTCCTATCTTCTCCTCGACGGGGCCACGGGCGCGCCGCTGGCCGTCATGGACGGCACCCGGCTGACCGTCTGGCGCACCGCGGCGGCCTCGGCGCTCGCGGCGCGGCATCTGGCCCGCGCGGACGCGGAGCGCATGGTCATGGTGGGCTCGGGCGCGCTGGCGCCCTTCCTGATCCGCGCGCATCTGAGCCAGCGGCCGATCCGCGACGTCGCCCTGTGGAACCACAGGCCCGAGAAGGCCGAGGCGCTGGCGCGCTCCCTGAGCGCGGACGGCCTGCCCGTGCGGGCGGTGGGGGACGTCGAAAGTGCGGTCCGGGCGGCCGACCTCGTCTCCTGCGCGACGCTCTCCACGGCCCCGATCGTGCAGGGCGCATGGCTGAAGGCCGGCGCCCATCTCGACCTCGTCGGCGCCTTCAACCTGCGCATGCGCGAGGCCGACGACGCGGCGGTCCGGCGCGCCCGGGTCTTCGTCGACACGCCGGCGGCCCGGCACGAGGGCGGCGACGTGGCGCTCGCCCTGAAGGCGGGGGCGATTTCCGAGGATCACGTGCAGGGCGACCTCTTCGGCCTCTGCCGCGGCACCGTGGCGGGACGCGGGAGCGCCGAGGAGATCACCCTGTTCAAGTCGGTCGGCACGGCGCTCGAGGATCTCGCGGCCGCTATGCTGGTGTGGCGGCGGTTGGGCGCGTGATCCGGCCTTATCGGTTGTGGTAGAATAGGATCATGTCGATCCTCGACGACTTCCGAGCTGCCCTCCATCCGATCCGGTCGGAGATCGAGGAGCGATATCCCCTGACACTCGGGCGGATCACGCAGGCGCCGCTCGACGGAGACGACGGCTGGCACGTCGATTTCCGAATCGCGGCCGACCGGCATGGTCCGATGAGCCTTCTGGACCTCTGCGGCCTCGAGGAGTGGATCCGGGAACGGACCGGGTTCGGTGTCCTGATCGATACGCAATCCGAGGCCGATCGTGAGGTAAACGCCCATCCTCGTGCGGCGGCCGAGTGACGGAGGCCGGTGGAGCGCGTCTTGCGGACATGCGCCGCTACGGTGAGACGATCGTGCGGCTTCTCGGGCCTCGAACGCTCGAAGACTTCCTTTCCGACGAGGCCCTTCGCTACGCGCTACAGTATCTCCTCCTGATTATCGGCGAGGCATCGATCCATGTCCCGGCTGCCGACAAGACCGGGCTGCCGGACGGACGTGCCGTGGCCGCACCTCAGAGGTTTGAGGAACCGCTTGGCCCACGCCTATTTCGCCGTTGATGCCGCCATGGTGTATCTCACCGCGAGCACCGATATACCGCGTCTTCTGCAGGTGCTCGCTCGCTGCGAGGACGCCGAAAGCTGATCCGACCATGAGCCTCGTCAAGATCTGCGGCCTCTCCACGCCCGAGACCCTCGAGGCCGCCCTCGGAGCCGGCGCCGATCTCGTCGGCTTCGTGCATTTCCCGAGGAGCCCGCGCCATATCGCCCTAGAGCCGGGTCGGGCGCTCGCGGCCGGCGTCCGCGGCCGGGCGCTCAAGGTGGCGCTCCTGGTCGATCCGGACGACGCGACGCTCGATGCCGTGGTCGCGGCCCTCGATCCCGACCTGATCCAGCTTCACGGCACCGAGAGCCCCGGACGCGTGGCCGCGATCCGGGCCCGGACCGGGCGGCCGGTCATGAAGGCGGTCGGGATCGCGGAGCGAGCGGATCTCGCCGCGCTGGAGCGCTACCGGGGGGCCGCGGACCGGATCCTCCTCGACGCCAAGCCGCCGAAATCGGCCGGCGCCCTGCCGGGCGGCAACGGGATCGCCTTCGACTGGCGCCTGGTGGCGGGCCTCGACGCCGGCGGCCTTGACCCCGCCACATCCTTCATGCTGTCAGGGGGCCTCACCCCCGACAATGTCGGAACCGCGATCGCGCTGACGGGTGCGCGCTCGGTCGACGTTTCCTCGGGAGTGGAGGTCCGGCCGGGCGAGAAGGACCCGGCCCGGATCGAGGCCTTCGTGAAGGCCGCACGGGCGGCCTGGGCCGCGCCGCCGCAGGGCTGACGGACGAGACGGGCGGAGATGCCCGGAGCCGGGCCCGAGACCGAAGGATGATCGAGACGTGACCGTTCCCCAGAATCCGAACTCCTTCCGCACCGGCCCCGACGAGCGCGGGCATTTCGGCACGTTCGGCGGCCGCTTCGTGGCCGAGACCCTGATGCCGCTGATCCTGGAGCTCGAGGCGGCCTACGAGGCTGCCAAGGGCGATCCCGCGTTCCAGGCCGACATGGAATCCTACGCCACCCATTACATCGGCCGGCCGAGCCCGCTCTACTTCGCGGAGCGGCTGACGGAGAAGCTCGGCGGCGCGAAGGTCTACTTCAAGCGCGAGGAGCTGAACCACACCGGCGCCCACAAGGTCAACAACGTGCTGGGCCAGATCCTGCTCGCCCGCCGCATGGGCAAGAAGCGGATCATCGCCGAGACCGGCGCCGGCCAGCACGGGGTCGCGACGGCGACGCTCTGCGCCCGCTTCGGCCTGGAGTGCATCGTCTACATGGGCGCCGTCGACGTGGAGCGGCAGAAGCCCAACGTCTTCCGCATGAAGATGCTCGGCGCCGAGGTCGTGCCGGTGCAGTCCGGCACCAAAACCCTCAAGGACGCCATGAACGAGGCGTTGCGCGATTGGGTCACCAACGTGGAGACCACGTTCTACTGCATCGGCACCGTGGCGGGGCCGCACCCCTATCCCGCCATGGTGCGCGATTTCCAGTGCGTGATCGGCCGCGAGACCCGCGAGCAGATGCTGAAGCTGGAGGGCCGCCTGCCGGATTCCCTCGTCGCCGCGGTGGGCGGCGGCTCGAACGCCATCGGCCTGTTCCACCCCTTCCTCGACGATCGGCAGATCGAGATCTACGGCGTCGAGGCCGCCGGCCACGGCCTCTCGGGGCTGCATGCCGCCTCGCTCACCGGCGGTCGGCCGGGGGTGCTGCACGGCAACCGCACCTATCTCCTCATGGACCGGGACGGCCAGATCGCCGACGCCCACTCGATCTCGGCCGGGCTCGACTATCCCGGCATCGGGCCGGAGCATGCTTGGCTGCACGATGTCGGCCGGGTGCAGTACATCTCGGCCACCGACGACGAAGCCTTGGAGGCCTTTCAGCTCTGCTCGCGGCTCGAGGGCATCGTACCGGCGCTCGAATCGGCGCACGCCATCGCCAAGGCCATGGAGCTCGCGCCACAAAAGCCGGAGGACCACCTCATGGTCGTGAACCTCTCCGGCCGCGGCGACAAGGACATCCCGCAGGTCGCGGAGATCTTGGGCACGCGGCTGTGACGCCGACCGCCTGTTCCCTGCACGCCTTATCCAGGAGCCGGCCGTGACCGCCCGCATCGAAGCCCGTTTCGCCAAGGTCCGCCGGGAGGGCCGCGCCGCCCTCGTGACCTACGTCATGGCCGGCGACCCCGACCCCGAGACCTCGCTCGCGATCCTCAGGAGCCTGCCCGAGGCCGGCGCCGACATCGTCGAGTTCGGCCTGCCCTTCACCGACCCCATGGCCGACGGGCCGGCGATCCAGGCCGCGGGGCTGCGGGCGCTCAAGGCCGGGCAGGATACGGTCAAGACCCTCGACCTCGTACGCCGCTTCCGCGAAGGCGATGCGGAGACGCCCGTGATCCTCATGGGCTATTTCAACCCGATCTACGTCTACGGCGTCGACCGCTTCGTCGCGGACGCCAAGGCGGCCGGGGTCGACGGGCTCATCGTGGTCGACCTGCCGCCCGAGGAGGACGACGAGCTCTGCCTGCCGGCGCTCGCGGCCGGCCTCGCCTTCATCCGGCTCGCCACGCCCACGACCGACGACCGGCGCCTGCCCGCCGTGCTCGCGAACACGGCGGGCTTCGTCTATTACGTCTCGATCACCGGGATCACCGGCGCCGCGACGCCCGATTTCGGCAAGGTCTCGGCCGCCGTGGAGCGGATCAAGCGCCACACGGCGCTCCCCGTCGTGGTCGGCTTCGGGGTCAAGAGCGGGGCGCATGCGGCGGCGATCGCGCAAGGGGCCGACGGGGTCGTGGTCGGCTCGGCACTGATCGAGGCCCTGAAGGCCACCCTCGATCCGGAAGGCCGCGCCACCTCGCAAACGGTCGCGGCCGTCACCACCTTGGTGCAGGATCTGGCCGAAGGCGTCCGCTCCGTGCCGAAGCGGGCGGCCTGAGGCCCTTTTCTCCCTCTCCCCGCAAGCGGGGAGAGGGTTGGGGTGAGGGACGGGTCGGAAGAACTCAGCGTATCCAGGCTCGGACCCTCCCCGTAAGGGGGAGGGGAGATTGTTCGGAGAGGCTCAGCCTCACCGACCGGCCCCTCACCCCAACCCTCTCCCCACAAGCGGGGAGAGGGGATGTTCGAGAGGAATACCCATGAACTGGATCTCCGAAGTCGTCCGCCCGAAGATCAAGACGCTGTTCAAGCGCGAGTCGCCGGACAACCTCTGGATCAAGTGCCCGGATACCGGCCAGGTGGTGTTCCACAAGGACGTGGAGGCCAACGGCTGGGTGATCCCGGTCTCCAACCACCACATGAAGGTCTCGGCGACCCAGCGCCTGCGCATGACCTTCGACGAGGGCGCCTGGACCGACGTCGCGCTGCCCGAGGTCGCGGTCGATCCGCTGAAGTTCCGGGACGAGAAGCGCTACGTCGACCGCCTCAAGGACGCCCGCGCCAAAACCGGCCAGGCGGACGCCTTCAAGGTCGGCTTCGGACGCGTCGAGGACGTGCCCATGACGGTCGCGGTGCAGGATTTCGGCTTCATGGGCGGCTCGCTCGGCATGGCGGCAGGCGAGGCGTTCGTGAAGGGCGCCGAGACCGCGCTCGAGCGGCGCACCCCTTACGTGCTCTTCGCGGCCTCGGGCGGCGCGCGCATGCAGGAGGGCATCCTCTCGCTCATGCAGATGCCGCGCACCACGGTCGCGGTGCGCCGCCTGCGCGCCGCCAAGCTGCCCTACATCGTGGTGCTCACCAACCCGACCACCGGCGGCGTCACCGCGTCCTACGCGATGCTCGGCGACGTGCACCTCGCCGAGCCCGGCGCGCTCGTCGGCTTCGCGGGGCCACGGGTGATCGAGCAGACCATCCGCGAGAAGCTGCCCGAGGGCTTCCAGCGCGCCGAGTACCTGAAGGAGCACGGCATGGTCGACGCCGTCGTGCACCGGCACGACCTGAAACCCACCATCGCCCGCCTTTCCCGC
This sequence comes from Microvirga sp., assembly GCA_036263675.1. Lineage (GTDB taxonomy): Bacteria > Pseudomonadota > Alphaproteobacteria > Rhizobiales > Beijerinckiaceae > Microvirga. Next base: position 124,812 of record DATAGO010000058.1, read on the forward strand.
CTTCTCATGAAGGCGCCCGCGACGCCGCTGCCGCAGGCGGCCGAATAGGTCGCGGATCGCGCAGCCGGGCGCGGGCTTCGCCTCGAACGGGGCCGGCGGCCCGGCCCCCGCGGAGACCTCCATGACAGCCTCATCACCGAGCGCAGCCGCGCCTGTCAGGCCGGAGGGGCACCCCTCCCGCGGGTGCGCCTGATGGAATCCTCCGACGCGCTCATCGCGCGCTTCCTCGCCCTGCACCCCAAGGCGATCGACCTCTCCCTCGACCGCATCCTCCGGCTGCTCGCCGAACTCGGCCATCCGGAGCGCAGGCTGCCGCCGGTGATCCATGTGGCGGGCACCAACGGCAAGGGCTCCACTATCGCCTTCATGCGCGCGATCCTGGAAGCCGCGGGGCTCGCCGTCCACGTCTATACCTCGCCGCACCTGGTGCGCTTCCACGAGCGCATCCGCCTCGGCCGGCTCGGCGGCGGGCGCTTCGTGGACGAGGAGCGCCTCGTCGAGACCCTGCGCCGCTGCGAGGCCGTCAACGGCGGGCAGCCCATCACGGTGTTCGAGATCACCACGGCCGCCGCGTTCCAGCTTTTCGCCGAGACGCCGGCCGACGTGCTCCTCCTCGAGGTGGGATTGGGGGGGCGCTTCGACGCCACCAACGTGATCGACGAGCCCGCCGCGGCGGTCGTGACCTCGATCGGCTACGACCACGCGGAATATCTCGGCACCACCTTGCCCAAGATCGCAGGCGAGAAGGCGGGCATCTTCAAGCGCGGCGCGCCGGCCGTGATCGCGCCGCAGGATTACGAGGAGGCCGACCGGACCCTGCGCGAGGCCGCCGAGCGGGCGGGCGCGCGGCCCGTGCTGGTGGGCGCGCAGGATTTCTCCGTGCACGAGGAGGGCGGCCGGCTCGTCTACCAGGACGAGGACGGGCTCCTCGACCTGCCGCGGCCGAGACTCCACGGCCGGCACCAGTTCACCAACGCGGCGACCGCCATCGCGGCCCTGCGCGCGGCCGGGTTCCGGGGCTTCGAGACCGCGGCCTTCGAGGCGGGTCTCGCCCGCGCCGAATGGCCGGGGCGGCTCCAGCGCCTCACCCGCGGACGCCTCCTGGCGCTCGCGCCCGAGGGCTGCGACCTCTGGCTCGACGGCGGCCACAACCTCGACGGCGGCCGGGTGCTCGCCGCCGCCATGGCGGAGCTGGGCGAGCGCGGCGACGCGCCTCTGGTGATCGTCGCGGGCATGCTCGGCACCAAGGATTCGGAGGGCTTCTTCAAGAACTTCGCCGGCCTCGCCCGCGAGGTGATCGCGGTCCCGATCCCGGGCCAGGTGGCGGCCCGGCCCGCCGGCGAAGTGGCCGCGATCGCGGCCCGGGTCGGGCTCACGACCTCGACCGCCCCGAACGTCGAGGCCGCGCTCGCCTCGCTCCACAGCTACGTCTGGGACCACCCGCCCCGGGTGCTGATCTGCGGCTCGCTCTATCTCGCGGGCGCGGTCCTGGAAGCGAACGGGACGCTGCCGCACTGAGGGCCCGGCCGCGCAGGGGAAGGGCAGAGTGTCATCCCCTTCCCCTCTGCCCTGGCGGGCTCCGGCCGGGGATGAGACCGGAGCTGCACCCCTTCGCGCTCCGGCCGGGGATGACACCGAGGGCGTCCCGCAACGCGAGGGCGCCGGCCAGGAAGACATTGAGAGTTCCCCCGACACCCCCATGAGCTCCCCGGGGCTGTCCGACGGGATAATGCCCGGCCGCCCTGTTGCTGCCGCCTTCGAGTTCCTATATTGCACTGCAACAGAATTCCCGCCCCGGCACGATCCCGCATCGGCTGCGTTCTTGAGTAGAACGCGGCCCGGATCGAGCCGGGCCTTTTTGCTTGGACACGCCTCATGAAGCTGCGCAACATCGCTATCATCGCCCACGTCGACCACGGCAAGACCACGCTCGTCGACAAGCTCCTGCAGCAATCGGGCTCGTTCCGCGAGAATCAGCGGGTCGCCGAGCGGGTGATGGACTCCAACGATCTCGAGAAGGAGCGCGGCATCACGATCCTGGCCAAGGCCACCTCGGTGGTCTGGAAGGACACCCGCATCAACATCGTGGACACCCCCGGCCACGCCGATTTCGGCGGCGAGGTCGAGCGCATCCTCAACATGGTGGACGGCGCCATCGTGCTCGTCGACGCCGCCGAGGGCCCGATGCCGCAGACCAAGTTCGTGGTCGGCAAGGCCCTCAAGCTCGGCCTCAAACCCATCGTCGCCATCAACAAGGTCGACCGGCCGGACGCCCGCGCCACGGAAGTCATCAACGAGGTCTTCGACCTGTTCGCGGCGCTGGACGCCACCGACGAGCAGCTCGACTTCCCGATCCTCTACGGCTCCGGCCGCGACGGCTGGATGGCGGCCGCGCCCGAAGGCCCGAAGGACGCCGGGCTCGCGCCCCTGTTCGACCTCGTCCTCGACCACGTGCCCCCGGCCAAGGTCGAGGAAGGCCCGTTCACCATGCTGGGCACGATCCTGGAGGCGAACCCGTTCCTCGGTCGCATCGTCACGGGCCGCATCTCGTCGGGCACCGTGAGGCCGAACCAGGCCGTGAAGGTCCTCGACCGCACCGGCAAGGTGATCGAGACCGGGCGCATCTCCAAGATCCTCGCCTTCCGCGGCATCGAGCGCCAGCCCATCGAGGTCGGCGAGGCGGGCGACATCGTCTCGATCGCGGGCCTGGAAAAGGGCTCGGTCGCCGACACCTTCTGCGATCCCCAGGTCACGACCCCGATCCCGGCGCAGCCGATCGACCCGCCGACCGTGACGATGTCGTTCATCGTCAACGACAGCCCGCTCGCCGGCACCGAGGGCGACAAGGTCACGAGCCGCATGATCCGCGACCGGCTCCTCAAGGAGGCCGAGGGCAACGTCACGCTCAAGATCGAGGAATCGGCCGACAAGGACTCGTTCTACGTCTCGGGCCGGGGCGAATTGCAGCTCGCGATCCTGATCGAGACCATGCGCCGCGAGGGCTTCGAGATCGCCGTGTCGCGGCCCCGCGTGGTGCTCCAGAAGGACGAGGACGGCCAGATCCTCGAGCCCGTCGAGGAGGTAGTGATCGACGTCGACGAGGAGCATTCCGGCGTCGTCGTGCAGAAGATGTCGGAGCGCAAGGCCGAGATGGTCGAGATGCGCCCGTCCGGCGGCAACCGCCTGCGTCTCGTGTTCCATGCGCCGACCCGCGGCCTCATCGGCTACCAGGGCGAGCTCATGACCGACACCCGCGGCACCGCGATCATGAACCGCCTGTTCAAGGCCTACGAGCCCTACAAGGGCGAGATCACGGGCCGCATCAACGGCGTGCTCATCGCCAACGAGCCCGGCGAGGCGGTGGCCTACGCGCTCTGGAACCTCGAGGATCGCGGCCCGATGGTGATCGAGCCCGGCTGGAAGGTCTACCAGGGCATGATCGTGGGCATCCACAACCGCGACAACGACCTCGAAGTGAACGTGCTGAAGGGCAAGAAGCTCACCAACATCCGCACGACCTCGAAGGACGAGGCGGTGCGCCTCACGCCCCCGATCCGCATGACGCTGGAGAAGTCGCTCGCCTGGATCCAGGACGACGAGCTCGTGGAGGTCACCCCGAAGTCGATCCGCCTGCGCAAGGCGATCCTCGACCCGAACGACCGCAAGCGCGCCGACCGCCAGCGCGAGGCGCTGAGCGCGTAGGCAGCCGGGCCGACCCCCTCCGGTGTCATCCCCGGCCGGAAGCAGCGAAGCTGCTGGAGGGGAAGGGGATCCAGCGCAATGACCTGCTGCGAAGCAGCGCCGCTTTCTCCAAACCATAGGGCGCCGCTTCGCGGCTTCATTGTTCCGCTGGATCCCCTTCCCCTGCGCCCTGGCGGGCTCCGGCCGGGGATGACACTGAGGGTCTCCCCATCGTTAGGGCAGAGGCTCCGGCCAGGATGACAGCGTGGCCTTTACCGGCCTCGCCCGGGGATGACACCCGGGGGACCCTGTGGCAGAACGCTCGCGATGCCCGACACCGCCCCCCATCGCCTGAACCCGCTGCTCAAGCTCGCCCTCGATCTCGGGCCGCTCGGCGTGTTCTTCATCGCCAACCAGCGGGCCGGCATCTTCGCGGCCACGGGCATCTTCATCGCGGCGACCCTGGTGTCGCTCGCGATCCACTACGCGCTCGTGCGCAAGCTGCCGATCATGCCGCTCGTCTCCGGGATCGTCGTGGTGGTGTTCGGCGGGCTGACGCTCGTGCTCCAGGACGAGCTGTTCATCAAGCTCAAGCCCACGATCGTGAACACCCTGTTCGGGCTGACGCTGCTGGGCGGGCTCTATTTCCGCAAGCCGCTCCTCGCCATCGTGCTCGATTCCATGTTCGCGCTCACGGACGAGGGCTGGCGCAAGCTCACCTTCCGCTGGGCCCTGTTCTTCTTCGTGCTCGCCGCCCTCAACGAGATCGTCTGGCGCACGCAGACCACGGATTTCTGGGTCAGCTTCAAGGTGTTCGGCATCATGCCGCTCACGATCGTGTTCGCGCTCGCCCAGACCCCGCTCCTCATGCGCTACGAAGCCGGCAAGGATTCCCAAGCCTGACCGAAGCCGGCTCCTCATGCACTTACGAGGCCGGCAAGGACTCGGAGTCCTGACCGGAGCCCATACCCGAGGGGGCGGCATGGACCCGGAGGCCTGACCGGGACCTACGCCTAAGAGGCCGGGACGGCGTCCGTGGCCTGACGGGGCGCGCTCCTCTCCGGAGCGGGCGCCCGCGGCGCCATCAGCACGATCTCCCGCGACACGCCCCTCAAGGGCTCGCGCGACACCTCCTCCCAGGCTTCGACCTCGCCCGCGGCCTCGACCGCCTCGCGCGAGGCGAGGAGGGGCCGCTCCAGCGCCTTGGTGGCCTGCTCGATCCGGGCCGCGATGTTGACGGGCTCGCCCAGCACCGTGAATTCGAGCCTCTCGTCGCCGCCGACCACGCCGCAGAACACCTCGCCCCAATGGATGCCGATCCCGATCCGCACCGGCGGGTCGAAGCCGCGCTTGGCGTTCCAGCGCCCGATCAGGGTCTGGAGGGTCCGCGCGCAGGCGAGCGCGCGGGCGGCGTCGTCCCCGGCCTCGTCCGGCACCCCGAAGAGCAGCAGCGCCCCGTCGCCGAGGAACTTGTCGACCACGCCGCCGTGCAGCCGGGCCGCGCTCATGACCCGGCGCCGGAAGGACGAGACGAAGATCGCGAGCCGCCCGGGATCCATGGTCTCGGCCAGGCCCGACGAGCCGCGGATGTCGACGAAGACGAGCGCCGCCCGCACCCGCCGGCCCGAGCGCAGGCCGGCGATCGCGGCCTCGGAGAGGATCGGCGCCAGTTCCTGCGGCAGGTAGCGGGTCAGGTTCGTGCGCAGGGTCGTCTCGCGCACCGCCCGCTCGAGCAGCGCGCGCCCCTGGCGCGCCACGAGGACCAGGATCACCGCCATGGCGAGCAGCATCAGGACCCGGACCGCGTTCGGCGGCGTGCCGAACTGGAGGTAGAGCTGGGCCAGCGCCGCGGGGCGGTCCTCGTGGCTCAGGCTCCCGGCCACGACCAGGATGATCGAGAGTCCGATGCCGTAGAGCAGCGCCACGTAGGCCTGGAGCCGCGGGCGGTAGTGGATCGCGCTCGCCGCCATCGAGATCGGGATCACCCAGACGACCGGGAAGGTCGCAAAGAAACTGCCCGAGATTCCGGAACTGCCGAGGTTGTAGGCGAGGTTGACCAGGATCAGGACCGCGTCCGCGGTCGCGGTCGCCACGGGCAGCCAGTAGGTCGCGACGCGGCGGACGGCGAGCCAGTATCCCGCCGCGCCCACGATCCCGAGCAGGGTGAGCGTGATCTTGGCGGAGGCGATCTGGCGCAGGATCACCGGATCCTCGACCGTCAGGGTGTCGGCCACCAGGAAGACCGCGGCGAGGAGGACGAGGGCGACGAGGACGCGGATGAGGCCCGCCCGCCGCTCGGCCGCGATCTCCGCGTCCCGGAGCAGGATCTGCGTCGCCTCGCTCACGGACGCCGCGCGGGGGCGGCGCCTCAGGGCGTGGGTGAGGGAGGGCCAGAGGGACAGCCAATAGGCCCGGACGCGGGAGAGGGCACGCAAGGCGGGGCGGGTTCCGGAAGGGCGACCCCTTAAGCGCTCCGCCAAAAGCGTGCATCCGTCAAGCGCGCGCCCGGCCGAGGGACGCGCGGCCCCGGCGGTCCGCGCTCTTCGGGGCTCGAACGCCGGCCTCAGCCGCCGGCGCTCTTCAGGGCGGCCTGGAAGCCCGGCAGGGTCTCGGGCGTGAGCGGCCCGACATGCTTGTGGCGGATGGTGCCGTCCGGGCCGACGATGAAGGTCTCGGGCACCCCGTAGACGCCCCAGTCGATCGCCGTGCGGCCGTTGGGGTCGACGCCCACGGCCGCGAAGGGATTGCCCAGCGCCCCGAGGAAGCGGCGGGCGTTCTCGGGATTGTCCTTGTAGTTGATCCCGACGACCCGGGCGGCGCCGGCGCGGGCGAGGTCCATGAGCACCGGATGCTCCTGCCGGCAGGGGGCGCACCAGGAGGCCCAGACGTTCACGATCGTGACCCGGCCCTTCAGGTCGGCTTGAGACAGGCCGGGAATGGGACGGCCGTCCGCCCGCAGCCCCTCGAGCGGCGCGAGCGCGAAGGCCGGCACCGGGCGGCCGATCAGCGCGGAGGGCAGGCGCGAGGGATCGCCCGCATGCAGGCGCACCACGAAGAGGAGCGCGAGCGCCGCGAAGATCAGCGCCGGCAGGACGAAGAGGAGCCGGAAGCGGCGGGGCGGCGCGGCTTCGGCCGCGCCCGGGGCGATCGGGGTCATGGGGTTACCCCTTCGGCGGCGCGGGTAGAGGGGAGAGAGGCGGGGCGGGAGGCGATCCGGGTCATGAAATCGCCCCTTCGGCGGCGCGGGCGGGGCGAGGAGCGGCCGAGCGCCGGCGCATGCCGCGGGATTCGAGTTCGGCGAGGGCGCGCACCTGGGCGCGGTGGTCGAGGATCGCGCGCAGCACCAGGGCGCCGACCACGAGGGCCGTCACCCCGTAGGAGCCCGCGACGAAGAAGGTGTAGGAGCCCATGTTCAGGCCGCCCGGGCGAGAGTGGGGGAGGGGGTGGTGGAGCCCATGGTTCAGGCTGCCCGGGCGAGGGTGGGGGACGGGGTGGAGCCCATGGTTCAGGCCGCCTGCGCGTCGAGGCGCTCGGCCTCGAGGAGGTTCAGGGTGCGCACGCGCCGGCGCAGGATCTCGGTGCGCATGCCCGCCACGTGGAGCGCGGTCCCGACGAGGGTGAAGGCCAGGGCCATGACGAGGAGCGGCCACAGGATCGAGGGGTGGATCACCGGCCCGTCCAGGCGCACCACGGAGGCCGGCTGGTGCAGGGTGTTCCACCAGTCGACCGAGAACTTCACGATCGGGACGTTGATGGCGCCCACCAGCGTCAGGATCGAGACCGCGCGGGCGGCGCGCGCGGGCTCCTCGATGGTGCGCCACAGGGCCATGAGGCCGCAATAGAGCAGGAACAGGATCAGCATCGAGGTGAGGCGCGCGTCCCAGACCCAGTAGGCGCCCCACATGGGCTTGCCCCAGAGCGAGCCCGTCACGAGGCACACCAGCGTGAACGCCGCCCCGATCGGAGCCGCCGCCTTCTGGGACACGTCGGCGAGCGGATGGCGCCAGACGAGCGTGCCGATCGCGGAGGCCGCCATGGCGACGTAGAAGAACAGCCCGAGCCAGGCCGCCGGCACGTGCAGGAACATGATCCGCACGGTCTCGCCCTGCTGGTAATCCGGCGGCGCCACGAACCAGGCCATGTAGAGACCGACGAGCACGCCGAGCCCGGCCGCGCCCGCGAGCCACGGCATCAGCCGGCCCGTCAGAGCCATGAAGCGGGTCGGGTTCGCGAGCTGCCACATGCCCCGCGATGTAGCGAGCGCGTCCGCCCCCGACAATGAGGCAAATCAAATCGGCCGACCGCTCCCTCTCCCCGCGCACTCCTCCTCTCCCCGTTTGCGGGGAGAGGGCTGGGGTGAGGGGCTGGTCGGTGGAGCTTGGTGCATCCAGGTTACTACCCTCCCCCTTGCGGGGAGGGTGGGCGCCGCCAGGCGACCGGGTGGGGGTTGGTGCAGGAGGCACCACCCAGCCACATCCTGCGAGAACCCCCACCCCCAACCCCTCCTCGGCTCAGGGGGAGGGGAGAAACCGCTCGCCTCACTCCCCCCAGCGCAGGGCCGCGGCCGCCGCCACGGTGCCGACCACCGCGGCCATGAGCGACAGGGCGGCGAGGATCAGGAACGGGGTCAGGAACGGCACCGTGCCGCCCGTGACGGCCTGGGCGGACGACACCCCGAAGATCAGGGTCGGGATCATCAGGGGGAGGACCAGGATCGCGAGGATGAGGCCGCCGCGGCGCAGGCTCGCCGTCAGCGCCGCCCCGATGGCGCCGATGAAGGTCAGCGCCGGCGTGCCGACGAGGAGGGTCGCCACCATGGCGCCCATGGCCTCCGGCGTCAGCGCCACGAGGAGCCCGAACAGGGGAGCGGCGAGCGCGAGCGGCAGGCCGGTGGTGAGCCAGTGCGCCGTCACCTTGGCGAGCACGCTGAGCTCGAGGGGGCTGGGCGCGGCGCGCAGCAGGTCGAGCGACCCGTCCTCCTCGTCGCCCTGGAACAGGCGGTCGAGGCCGATCAGCGTCGAGAGCACGGCGGCGAGCCACAGCACCGCCGGGCCGATGCGGGCGAGGAGGTTGAGGTCGGGCCCGAGCGCGAACGGGATCAGGGTCACGATCATGAGGAAGAACACGAGCCCGAGCACCCCCGACCCGCCGATGCGGGCGGCGAGCTGCAGGTCGCGGGCGACGAGGGCGAGGAACGCCCGGGCCGTCCCCGCCGCACCCGCCGCCTCGCCCCCTCTCCCCGCAGCGCCACTCCCTCTCCCCGCTTGCGGGGAGAGGGCTGGGGTGAGGGGCCGGTCGGTGAGACGAGCGGGGACCAGGGTACTTCCCCTCTCCCTTGCGGGGAGGGGCCGGGGGTGGGGGTCGGTCCAGAAGGTACCTCCGAGCTC
>DATAGO010000059.1:0-53522 GCA_036263675.1 Microvirga sp.
GCAGCGGGGGCGTTGTCCTGCTGCGCCCGAACCCAGACCTCCTGCTCGCCGCCACGACGCCTCGCGAGCGCGCCCCTCGTGAGCAGGACGGGATCTACATAGAACAAAGCAGGAACATTGTCAAGCTTGGAGAGGCGAGCGAGTCGCTCCCACGACCCGCAGAGCACCCCCTCCCCGCAGGGCACCCCCTCTCCCTGCGTCCTTCCCCCTCTCCCCGTCTCACGGGGAGAGGGGGAAGAAGGCGGGGAGAGATGCCCGCTACAGACCGAACGGGTAGGTCTCCGGCATCCCCTTCCCGTGGCCGGCCTTCAGCGGCGTCACGGCCGTGGTGTCCTCGAACCACACGAAGGCGTCGAACTGCTCGGCCAGGACGGCTTCGAAATAGTGGCTGTAGCGCTCGGTCTCGGGGCGGTAGACGACGCCGATGGCGCGCTCGAGGCGGGGATGCGACAGGGCGGCGCGAAGCTCGCCGCGGTCGGGGCGGCGCCAGTCGGTGAGCGAGCAGGGTATACCGGCGTCGCGGAAGACGCGCTCGTGGCTCTCGGGCAGCGCCGGGCGGACATTCTTGATCCGCATGGGCTCGTCCCAGTCGTCCGCGGCCGCGACGGTGCCGCGGTCGGTGCCGAAGCCGATCAGCACCGCCTCGTCCTGGAAGGCGGTGCGGCAGAGCTCGCCGATGTTGAACTCGCCCTGCCAGCCCATGGCGGTCGCGGCGGCGTTGCCGATGTGGGAATTGTGCGCCCAGACGACCGCCTTGGCGCCCGCGCCCCGGTGGCGCAGCAGGCGCTGGAGCGTGTCGAACATGTGCCGGTCGCGCACGTTCCAGGATTCGGTCGAGCCCTCGTACATGATGCGGTAATAGTGCTCCGCCGCATGCACGATGCGGGCGTTCTGCTCGGCGTCGAAGAAGGCCTCCGGGTCGCCGTCGAGGTATTCCATGCGGCTGTCCAGGAGGTCGCGGAGCTGGTCGAGGAGGGCCTGGTCGCAGGGGCGCTTCTGGCCCGTGAGCACGGCGCGGCCGTAGCGGGCTGGGTCCGCCTGCCAGGGGCTCAGGCAGCCGTAGCGGCCCCGCGCATCCCGGGCGGCGTCGGGATCGACACCGTCGAGATAGCCCAGCACCGCCTGGATCGAGGAGCCGAGGCTGTAGACGTCGAGGCCGCGGAACTCCGCGCGCCGCTCCGCCGGGAGCGCCTCGTTGTGGGCGCGCATCCAGTGGATCAGGTCCGCGATCTCACGGTTGCGCCACATCCATTGCGGGAAGCGCGCGAAGGCCTCCTCCTCGTTGGGCTCCGCGGCGCGGTGGCGGATATAGGCGTCGATGCGGGCGGCATCCGGCCAGTCCGCCTCGACGGCGACGATCGAGAAGCCATGCTGCGTGATGAGGCGTCGCGTGATCGCGGCCCGCGCCCGGTAGAACTCCGACGTCCCGTGCGTGGCCTCGCCGAGCAGCACCACCCGGGCGTCCGCGAAACGGTCGAACATCGCCCCGAAGGCCTCGTCCTCGATCGCGGGCAGCGGCTCGGCCGCCTCCCGGACCAGGCGGACGGCGTCCGCGACGTTGTCCTCGCGCCCGCGGCGCTTGAAGAGGAGATCGGCCATGGTCCCGTCCTCGTGAGAATTGCCCAAGCCCCTGAGGGGGCTGCCGGATCGTCACCAACGGCAGGGCGCGGCGGCTTGTTCCGGGACGGGCGCGGCGCAAAGGCGGCAGAGCCGCCGTCGCGCGGCCTGCAAAGGGCCGCGCCACGGCGTATACTCGCGCCGCGGGACGTGCGGGAGCGACGGCCATGAGCGGAAGCGCAACGGTTCTACTCGCGCCCCGGGACGTGCGGGAGCGACGGCCATGAGCACAGGCGCGACGGTTCGCTGGGCGAGCGGCGATGTCTACGAGCCCTATGTGGGCCGCTGGAGCCGCCTGGTGGCGCGCGAGTTCCTGGCCTGGCTCGACGCCCCGGCCGGGCTCGACTGGCTCGACGTGGGATGCGGGACGGGCGCCCTGACCGAGGCGGTCGCCCGGGACGCCGCGCCGCGGCGCCTCGCCGGGATCGATCCGTCGGCCGGCTTCCTCGACTTCGCCCGCCGGCGCCTCGCTGCGGCGGGCGCCGACCTGCGGCAGGCCGATGCCGGGAGCCTGCCGTTCGGCGAGGCGGAGTTCGACCGCGTGGTGTCGGGCCTCGTGCTCAACTTCGTGCCCGACAAGCCCCGGGCCGCCGCCGAACTCGCGCGCGTGACGCGGCCCGGCGGCGCGGTGGCGCTCTACGTCTGGGACTATGCCGCCGGCATGGAGCTGATGCGCCGCTTCTGGGACGCGGCCATCGCGCTCGACCCGGCCGCCCTCCCGTTCGACGAGGCGCGGAAATCCCCGATCTGCCAGCCCGAACCCCTGCGCGCGCTGTTCGAGGAGGCCGGCCTGTCCCGGGTCGAGACCCGGGCGATCGACGTCCCGACGGTCTTCCGCGACTTCGACGATTACTGGACGCCGTTCCTCGGCGGGCAGGCGCCGGCGCCCGCCTATTGCATGTCGCTCGCCGAGGACGCCCGGACGCGGCTCCGCGAGCGCTTGCGGGCGTCCCTTCCGGTGCGTCCGGACGGCTCCATTCCGCTGGTCGCGCGGGCCTGGGCGGTGCGTGGCCGCAAAGGCTGAAAACGGCGGGCCCGGGTCCGCCGATGCCGGTCTAGAGTCCGTCAGGCTGTTTCCGGATCGCAGCCGGACGGCGTCTCGGAACCGACAGCCTCGCCCCGCCCGATTCCATCACGAGCGGACAGATTCTAAAGCCCGCGGACCAGTCCGCCGTCCACCAGGATGTTCTGGCCCGTGATGTAGCCGGCATCGCCCGAGAGCAGGAACGCGACGGTCTTGGCGACCTCGGCCATGGTGCCGTAGCGCTTCAGCGGGATGCGGGCTTTCCGCTCCGCCTTCTCGGGCAGGCTGTCGATGAAGCCCGGGAGCACGTTGTTCATGCGGATCCCGGCCGCGGCGTAGCGGTCGGCATAGAGCTTGGTGAACGCGGCGAGCGCCGTCCTGAGCGCCGCCGAGACCGGGAAATCCGGGTCCGGCTCGAAGGCCGCGAAGCTCGACACGTTGACGAACGCGCCGCCGCCGGACGCCTCCATGTGGGGCGTCACGAGGCGCGACATGCGCACCACGTTCATGAGCACCACGTCGAGGCCGAGATGCCAGTCGGCATCGGGGATCGCGAGCAGGTCGCCCTTCGGGGGATGGCCGGTGTGGTTCACGACCGCGTCGATGCGGCCGAAGCGCTCCATCGCGAGCGCCACCAGCCGCTCGAGATCCGGGACCTCCGTGACCGATCCCTGGAGCGCGACGCCGCCGAGCTCCCGCGCGAGGTCCTGGATCGCCTCGGAGCGCGCCATGAGCGCGAGGCGGTAGCCGCGGGCGGCGAGCTCGCGGGCGATTTCCGCCCCCATACCCTTGCTGGCGGCGGTCACGATGGCGACGGGAGCGGTGGAGGTCATGGGCGTCTCGTACGGCGGAGGAGGTCAGGTGACCCCCTCGCCTGCGGGAGTCAAGCGCCTCGGGCCGGCTGCCCCGCAGGCATCCTCACGGGCGGCCCCGCAGAGACCGTTAAGGGTCGGCCCACAGGGTTCGTCACGGGCCGCCGGCGGACGCCTTGCCGGCGGCCAGCACCGCGCGGACCTTCATGGCGAGCTGCTCGACCGTGAAGGGCTTGGTCAGGAGATGCAGGCCCTGGTCGAGCACGTTGTTGTGCGCGATGGCGTTGCGGGCATAGCCCGTGGTGAAGAGCACCGGCAGGTCCGGACGCCGGCGCAGGGTCTCGTCGGCGAGCTTGCGCCCGTCGAGGCCGGGCAGGCCCACATCCGTGAAGAGGAGGCGGATCTCCGGATGGGCGTCGAGCGCGGCGAGCGCCGCGTTCGCCTCGGCGGCCTCGACCACGCGGTAGCCGAGGCTCCTCAGGCTCTCGACCGAATAGGCGCGCACCTCGGCGTCGTCCTCGACCACGAGGACGGTCTCTTCGGCCTCGGCCCGCGGCAGTTCGGCCGGGCCGCGGCGCTCCTCCTCGACCTCGCACGAGAGGAGGCGCGGAAGATAGATCTTCACGGTCGTGCCCCGGCCGGGCTCGCTGTAGATCTTCACGTGCCCGCCCGACTGCCGCACGAACCCGTAGACCATCGACAGGCCGAGGCCCGTCCCCTGCCCGATCTCCTTCGTGGTGAAGAACGGCTCGAACACTTTCTCCAGCACCTCGCGCGGCATGCCGGTGCCGGTATCGGAGACCGCGACCATCGCGTACTGGCCCGGCCGCACCTCGCCGTTCGCGGCCGCATAGGCCTCGTCGAGGTGGGTGTTGGCGGTCTCGATCGTGAGCTTGCCGCCCTCCGGCATGGCGTCGCGCGCGTTGATCACGAGGTTGAGGAGGGCGCTCTCGAGCTGGTTCTGGTCGACATGGGCGAGCCACAGCCCTCCGGCCAGCACGGTCTCGACGGTGATCTGCTCGCCGAGCGTGCGGCGGAACAGGTCCGACAGGCCGCCGACCAGGCGGTTGAGGTTCACGGCCTGCGGCTGCAGCGGCTGGCGGCGCGAGAAGGCGAGGAGCCGGTGCGTGAGCCCGGCCGCGCGCTGCGCCCCCTGGCGGGCGGCTTCGATGTTGCGGTGGGCGCGGGGCAGGTTGGAGGCCTCCACGGCCCGGGCCGCGAAGTCGAGGTTGCCGATCACGACGGTCAGGAGGTTGTTGAAGTCGTGGGCGATGCCGCCGGTGAGCTGGCCCACCGCCTCCATCTTCTGGGCCTGGCGCAGGGCCTCCTCGGCGGTCTCGCGGCGGCCCGTCTCCTCGCGCCAGCGGTCGAACAGGCGCCGCTCCTGCTGCGCGCCGCGGAGCGCGAACAGGCTCAAGGAGGACAGCGCGAGCCCGGCGAGCGCCGCGATGGCCCCGAAGGTCAGGAGGTTCGCCCGCCATTCGTCCGCCACGCTGGTGAGGCTCAGGCCGTAGCTCACGTAGACCGGGTAGTCGCCGACGCGCTGGTAGGCATGGATGCGGCTGATGCCGTCGAGCTCCGAGGTGGTGCGGTAGAGGCCGCGGGGCGAGCGGGCGATGCCGCGCATGAGGCCGCTGCCGGCGCTCATGGTGTCGAGGCCGGTGGTGACGGGCGGGTCGCGCACCAGCACGGTCCCGTCGGCGCGCACCATGGTGACGGAATCCTCGCCGATCATCACCGAGCGGTAGAAGCGCACGAAATAGTCCGGCGACATCGAGACGAAGATCACGCCGGCCGGCCGGCCGGCGGCGGTGCGCTGGCGCGAGAGCCGGAACAGGCGCTGCCCGCTGATCTGGCCCAGGGTCGGCGCCGAGACGGAAGGACGCCCGTCCGGGGCGGCCGCGTTGGCGATGTAGTCCCGCCGGCTCAGGTCCAGACGCTCGACCGGAAACGGTCCGTTGACGGCGAGGAGCCGGCCGTCCGGCCCGGCCACGCCGACGCCCTCGATCGGGGCGAGCTCGCGGTCGAGCCGGTTGAGGTAGGCGTTGATCTCGGGCGAGCCGGCGATCTCGTCCGGGGACATGGCGCCGAGGCGCTCGTCCAGGCGGTTGAGGGCCTGCTCGTCGTTCTCGAACACCTTGAGGGCGTGCTCGGCCACCAGCCCGACGATGCGCTGGGCCCGGTCCTCGGCGGCGGCTTCGAGCTGGTGCCAGTTCTGCCAGGCCGCGAGCGCCAGCACGACGGCGGGGACCAGCACCGAGGCCGCCATCAGGGCGAGGAAATAACGCGGCATGCGCCGCGCCGCCGCCGCCTCGGCGGCCGGATCGTCGCGCATGTCGCCCGGGCGCCCGCGGTCGAAGAGCGAGGCCGCGAGGGCGAGCATCAGGATCATGGAGGTGACGGTGGCGACCCCGAGCGCGAGGTTGCTCTGCGCCACGCTGGCGAGCCCCTGGGCCTGGTCCACCGCCGAATGTCCGGTGAAGATCGCGGCATGCATCGCGGTGTAGTGCATGCCCGAGACCGCGAGCCCCATGGCGCCGGCGGCGAGGAGCCGCTGGCCGAGGCTGGTGCCGCGCATGGCGAGCCAGAGCGCCACCGTCGAGGCCCCGATGGCGATCAGCACCGACAGTGCCGCGAACAGGCTGTCGTAGGACAGATCCGCGGCCATCCGCATCGCGGCCATGCCCATGTAGTGCATGCCCGCGATGCCGAGCCCCATGACGAGCCCGCTCGCCGCGAGCGCGCCCAGCCCCGCCGCGCGCCGGCCCACGACGTAGAAGCCGAACGCGGTGACGCCGATCGGCAGCAGGAGCGAGAGGAGGGTCAGCGTGACGTCGTAATCGACCGGGATCGGCATGCTGAAGGCCAGCATGGCGATGAAGTGCATCGACCAGATGCCGCCCCCCATGGCGACCGCCGCCGCGGCGAGCCACAGGCCGTAGCGCCGGCCCGCGGCCCGCCGCATCCGCCCCGCGAGGTCGAGCGCCGTGTAGGACGCGAAGGTCGCGATCAGGATCGAGAGGGCGACGAGGACGGAATCGTGGGTGCCGATGAGGGGCATCAGCGGCCCTCGTCCGGCGCGCCGGCCGGGCCTGGGGCGAGCGGCCCCGTCCGCCCTCGGCCGCAGGCGGGCGGGCGGCGAGCCCGCCTCGGGGCTCCCGTCGGCGAGCCGGATTGTGGAGCGGCGGGCATCGGGCGGTCGGACTCGGCTGTGGCGGCCAGCGGCCGGATCGGGGGCTGTCGGGTTTCACGGGGACCGGCTGTGGACCGTGAAGATGGTGCAGCGGCGCGCGAGTCTCAACCCCATGGCCAAGCCGGCGCGGCGCCGGACCGGGCGTGGACCGCCCGGTCCATTCCGGCCCGTTCCGGTGTCACCCGGTCCCGGTCCGGCCGGATGCCCCTCACACGGCGAGCTTGAGCCCCTCGCGCGCCCGCAGGCGGTTGTGGATGTCGACGGCCGCGATCTCGCCCTGCGCCATGGCGACGCCGATCTGGTTCAGCCCCGAGACGATGTCGCCCGCCGCGTAGCAGCCCTCGATCGAGGTGCGCTGGTGCCCGTCGGCGAGGATGCGGCGGTCGGCGGCGAGGTCGAGCCCGAGGGTCGCGGCGAGGTCGGCGCGGGGATGGGTGCCGAGCGCCGAATAGACCGCGTCGAAATCGAGCGTGCCGCCGCCCGCGAAGGCGAGCCGGGCGATGCGCTCGCCCTCGACGGAAATCTCGGCGAGCGGCGTCTCGACCGCGCGGATCCCCGCCTCCTCCATGCGCCGGCGGTTCTCCTGGGACAGGTCGAGCCGCTCGCCCAGGGTCACGAGGGTGATGTCGGCGGTGTAGGTGCGCAGGAACAGCGCCTCGCCGAGGCCCGATGTCCCGCGGCCGATCACCACGAGCTTGCGGTCGATCATCTCGTAGCCGTCGCAGATCGGGCATTGCCGCACGAGGCCGCGGCGCACCGCCTCGAGGGCGTTCGGCAGCGGCGGCTCCACGTCGACCACGCCGGTGGCGAGGATCACGTGCGCGGCCAGCAGGGTCTCCCCGTTGGTGACCGCCGCGAACAGGCCGTCCTCGCGCACGCTCAGCGCCGTGACGGAGCCGGGCAGGACCTCGCCCGCGTGCCCGGCGAGCTGCTCGCGCATGCGCTGCAGGAGCTCGATCCCGCCGACGCCATCGGGGAAGCCGGGATGGTTGTGCGAGCGCGGGATCCAGGAGGCGCGGCTGTGGCCGGAATCCACCAGCGCGAAGCGGCGCCGGAAGCGGGCGAGGTAGATCGCCGCCGTGAGCCCGGCCGGCCCGCCGCCGATGATCAGGCAGTCGAGCGGCGCCCGCGCGGTGGTCTCGGGCAGGTCGTCGGTCGGCACGGCGCCGCCGGAATCGGGGGTCGGGGAGGAGGTCATTCGGGTCTCGCCACGCCGGGAGGGACCCGGCCCGCTGCGAGACCCGAAGTCGGGAGCGGGCGCGGAGGTTCCATCCTCGGGCCCATCCCTCCCCGCTCAGGGGAACGGCCGGAGCGAAGCGGAGGCCGGGTGGGGTGGAAGCACGAGACTTGCAGGACGATCATCTCCCTCCCCCCGCTTGCGGCGGGGAGGGGTAGGGGTGGGGGTGCCGGGGACGGGCCGAGTTTCTCCGAATACGCCCAGCGCATCGGAAGCGGCACCGCCCCCCACCCTCGGTCCCTCCCCGCCGCAAGCGGGGGGAGGGAAGGCTCCCCTACATCGTGGCGCCGATCTGCCAGGGCACGAACTCCAGGTCGCCGTAGCCGAGGTCCTCGGACTTGGTGTGCTGGCCCGACGCCACCCGCAGGACCGTGTCGAAGATCTCGCGGCCCTTCTCCTCCACGGGCACGCCGTCGAGGATGTCGCCGCAATTGATGTCCATGTCCTCCTCCATCCGGCGGTAGATGTCGGAGTTGGTGGCGAGCTTGATCGACGGCGCGGGCTTGGCCCCGAAGGCCGAGCCGCGGCCGGTCGTGAAGCAGATCAGGTTCGCGCCGCCCGCGACCTGGCCGGTGGCCGCGACCGGGTCGTAGCCGGGCGTGTCCATGTAGACGAAGCCGTGCTCCTTCACCTGCTCGGCATATTCGTAGACGGCGCGAAGCGTCGCCTGGCCGCCCTTGGCGGCGGCGCCGAGCGACTTCTCCAGGATCGTGGTGAGGCCGCCGGCCTTGTTGCCGGGCGAGGGGTTGTTGTTCATCTCGCCGCCGTTGCGGGCGGTGTAGTCCTCCCACCAGCGGATGCGCGCGACGAGCTTCTCGCCGACCTCGCGGGTCGCGGCCCGGCTCGTGAGGAGGTGCTCGGCGCCGTAGATCTCCGGCGTCTCGGACAGGATCGAGGTGCCGCCGTGGCGCACCAGCAGGTCCGAGGCCGCGCCCAGCGCCGGGTTGGCGGTGAGCGCCGAATGGCCGTCCGAGCCGCCGCATTGCAGGGCGAGCGTGATCTCCGCGGCCGGCCGCGTCTCGCGCTTGGAGCGTGCCGCGATCGGGATCATGTCGCGGATCGCGGCCGCGATCGCCGCGACGGTCTTGCGGGTGCCGCCGGTCTCCTGGATCGTCAGCGTCCGGAAGGTGTCGGTCTCCTGGAGATCGTACTCCTTCTTCATGCGGCCGATCTGGAACACCTCGCAGCCCAGCCCCACCATGACGACGCCGGCGAAGTTCGGGTGGCTGGCGTAGCCCCACTGGGTGCGGCGCAGGACCTCGAAACCTTCGCCGTAGGCCGCGTGGCCGCAGCCCGTGCCGTGGACGATGGCGACGATGCCGTCGATGCCGGGATACTCGTTCAGGATGCCGGAGCGCTCGACCTCGGCCGCGGCGAAGCGCGCCACGGAAGCCGAGCAGTTCACGGAGGTCAGGATGCCGAGGTAGTTGCGGGTGCCGGTCTTGCCCGTGTCGCGGCGGTAGCCCTCGAAGGTGGCGCGCAGCTCCGGCGGGAGCAGGTCGTCGTCGCGGGCGTCCTCGGCGAAGCGGTAGTCGCGGTCGAACTCGTGCAGGCCGACATTGTGCTCGTGCACCCACTCGCCGGGCGCGATGTGGGTCTTGGCGAAGCCGATGATCTGGCTGAACTTCCGGATCGGCTCGCCCTCGCGGATCGGCACCACCGCCATCTTGTGGCCGCGCAGGATGCGCTCGCGGGCGGTCAGGCCGGCGGCGGTGTCCCCCTGGGCGACGAGATCGATGGCGATGGCCACGTTGTCCTCGGCGTGGAGGCGAATGACACGGGGCGCGGCTTTGACGGGCGCGTTCATCGGATTGGCTTTCCAGATCTAGAGGTAACCGAGCTCCTTCAGGGTGCGGGGGAGCCACAGCACCGTCTCGGGCACGAATGTGATGAGAAGAAGGACGAGGACGAGCGGAATGAGCCAGGGCGCGCAGGCCCTGACGCATTGCTCGAAGGAGATCCGCGCGACGCGGGCCAGCACGTAGAGCACCATGCCGACCGGCGGCGTCAGGAGGCCGATCATCAGGTTCAGCACCATGATGAGGCCGAAATGCACCGGATCGATGCCGAGCTTGATCGCGACGGGCAGGAGCACGGGGGTCAGGATCGTGATCGCCGCGATCGTCTCCATGAAGCAGCCGACGATCAGCAGGAAGATGTTCACGAGGATCAGGAAGGTGATGGGATCGCTCGCGTAGGTGATGATCCAGAGGCCGAGCGCGTCGGTGGTGCGCGTGGTGGTGAGCACCCAGCCGAAGATCGAGGCGCCGGCGACGATCAGGAGCACCACGGCCGTGGTCTCGACCGTATCCATGGTGACGCGGATGAACTGCCGCATCGACAGCACCGAGTAGCGGGCCCGGTGGCCCTGGGCGGCCAGGATGACGTTGAAGCCGCGGTGGACCACGACCGAGAGCAGCAGCGCGTAGGCGCAGGCGCACACCGCCGCCTCGGTCGGCGTGAACAGGCCGAAGCTCATGCCCCCGATGATGATCGCGGGCGTCAGCAGGGGCAGGAAGGCGTTGAGGAAGGCCCAGCCGAGCCGGCCGAGATGGAAGCTCGCGTCCCGCCCGACGCCGTTCTTGTGCGCGTAGAGCACGACCGCGCCCGACAGGAACAGGGCCATGATGAGCCCGGGCACGATGCCGGCGACGAACAGCGCGTTGATCGAGGCGTTGGCGGCGACCCCGTAGATCACGAGCGGCAGGGAGGGCGGGATGATCGGGCCGATCGTCGACGAGGCCGCGGTGAGGCCGACCGCGAAGTTGGTGTCGTAGCCATGGTCGCGCATGGCCTTGATCTCGATGGTGCCGAGGCCGCCGGCATCGGCGACCGCGGTGCCCGACATGCCCGCGAAGATCACCGAGCCCGCCACGTTGACGTGGCCGAGGCCGCCTTTGAGCCAGCCCACCGCCGCGACTGCGAAATCGTAGATCTGCTTGGTGATCCCGGCCGAGTTCATCAGGTTGCCGGCCATGATGAAGAAGGGCACCGCGAGCAGCGGGAAGGAATCGACGCCGTTGACCATGCGGTGGATCACCGTGATGGCCGGCACCGTGACCTCGCCGGTGAGGTTGCCGACGACGATGAAGAGCAGCGACGAGCCCGCGAGCGCGACCGCCACGGGAACCCCGATGGCAATCATCACGATCAGCGCCACGGTCATGAGGGTGATGAGCATCGGGAATTCCAGGGTCGGAGGAGCAAGCCGCGGGGCGGCCGGTCAGTCGAGGATGAGGGTGTGGGTGGCGTCGGCTTCCTGGCGGCGCAGGCGGCGCACGAAGCGGACGGCCGCGTGGACCGTGATGCCGGCGAGCGCGGCGGCGACGCACCAGTACATGTAGCCTTTGGGGATATCGATCGAGACCATGTAGCCGGGGGCGCGGTCGCCGAGCTCGTAGGCGTACCAGGCCATCGCGCCGCAGAAGAGCGCCACGAGGCCGTCGACCGCCACGAGGGTCCAGTGCTTGCCCTCCTTGGGCAGGTAGACGAGCAGCGCCTCGACCGCGATGTGCGAGCCTTTGCGCATCGCCATGATCGAGCCCACGAAGGTCACGAGGATCAGGAGGTAGCGCGCGATCTCCTCGGTCCAGCCGAGCGAGTCGTTGAGGACGTAGCGGGTGTAGAACTGCAGGAACACGACCGCGAACAGGGCCCAGAACAGCCCGAAGACGACGATGTCGGACCAGCGCAGGTCCGAGAGGTCCACATGCGCTTCCTGCTCCTGCCACTCCTCGAACATGGCGTCCATGTCGCGCTGCAGGTCCTCGGCCGGAGCGGTCTCCGCCGGCCGCGCCGCGGCCATGGAATGGGTGTCGGTGGGGTGCATTGGGCTCGAACCGTCGAAGGGCAGGACTCCCTCTCCCCGTTCACGGGGAGAGGGCTGGGGTGAGGGGCCGGTCGGTGGAGCGAGCGGCATCCGTGATCATCCCTCCCTGCCAAGGGAGGGTGCCTCGCAGGGCGGGTGGGATGGAAGCTCCATGCTTCCGGACCTGGCGCGTCTCCCTCCCCCGCTTGCGGCGGAGAGGGACCAAGGGCGGGGGGCGGTGCCGCCGCCCGGGTGCCGGACCGGAGATACTCTGTTCGGCCCGAGCACCCCTACCCCTCCCCGCCGC
Source organism: Microvirga sp. (assembly GCA_036263675.1). Taxonomy (GTDB): domain Bacteria; phylum Pseudomonadota; class Alphaproteobacteria; order Rhizobiales; family Beijerinckiaceae; genus Microvirga. Next base: position 11,999 of record DATAGO010000059.1, read on the forward strand.
AAGCGGGGGAGGGAAATCCTTGCGGATGCGCTGAGCTCCACCGACCGGCCCCTCACCCCAGCCCTCTCCCCGTGAACGGGGAGAGGGGGTTAGGGGCAAGGAGAAGGAGATCGGCCTCAGTTCGTCGCCGACTGGATCGCCTGGAGGCGGTCGTAGGTAGCCTTGTCCCAGGTGGCGTCGGAGCCGAGGTGCATCTTCACCACCGCCTCGCGGAAGGGCTTGCGGTCGACCTGGACCACGTTCTTGCCCTGGCCCTTGAACCAGGTCACCAGCTCCTTCTCCATGTTGGCGATGTCGTCGGTGCACTTGTCGGCCGCCTGGGCGAGGATCTCGGCCAGGATCTTCTGCTCGTCGGCCGAGAGGCGCTTCATGGTGCCGCCCGACACGATGGTGAGCAGCGCATCCGTGATGTGGCCGGTGAGCACGATGTTCTTCTGGACCTCGTAGAACTTCTTGGCCTGGATCGTGACGAGCGGGTTCTCCTGCGCGTCGGCGACGCCCTGCGAGAGCGCGAGGTACACCTCCGCGAAGGCGATCGGGGTCGGGTTGGCGCCGACCGCGCGCGGGAACATGGTGTAGAGCGGCGCATCCGGCACGCGGATCTTCAGGCCCTTCATGTCCTCGGGCTTGTTGACGTCCCGGTTCGCGGTGACGTGGCGCTCGCCGTAATAGGTCAGGCTCACGACCTTGTGGCCGGTCTTCTTCTCGTAGCCCTGGCCGAGCTCCTTGAAGAGGTCGCCCTTGCGGAAGGCGTTCCAGTGGCCGAAGTCGCGGAACATGTAGGGCGCGCCGCCGATGGCGATCGGACCGTGGGCGCGGCCGGCGAAGAGCTGGCCGGTATAGATGATGTCGACGGTGCCGAGCGACAGGCCCTCGTTGATGTCGCTCTCCTTGCCGAGCGAGGACGCCGCGAAGACCTCGATGTCGTACTTGCCGTTGGTGCGCTTCTTGAACTCCTCGCCGGCCCACAGGGCCCATTTGTGGTAGGGCTCCGAGGTCTCGTAGACGTGGGCCCATTTCAGCTTGGTCTGGGCGCTCGCCGGCAGGACCGGCAGGGCGAGCGCGGCGGCGGCGAGGACGCCGAGCGTGAGGCGGCGCGTCAGGGACGTCATGGGTGTCTTCCTCCAAAGGCAGGATGGCGGCTCCGGCTCTCACGGCCGGCTCGGGCGGCCGGGGCGGGTGCCGGCCGGGGTTGGCCCCCGCGGGACCATAGCATCGCCGCGCGGGTTCGACTAACATGCTACAATGAATGACGGCAGCGACAAGGGGGCGGTGTATTCTTTCCTGTCCCCGTTCCCGCGCGGTCCGCGCGGGGAGACCACCGCCAAGGTCGAGCGGGCCCTGCGCGCGGCCATCGTGGGGCTCGATTTCGCTCCCGGCGCATTCATCGACAAGGCCCGGGTCTGCGAGCGCCTCGGCGTCTCGCGCTTCCCCGTCTCGGAGGCGCTCGGCCGGCTCGCGGCGGAGGGGCTGGTCGAGATCCTGCCCCAGCGCGGGACGCGGGCGGCGCGGATCCGGCTCCCCGAGATCGTCGAGGCCATGCTGATCCGGCGCGCGCTCGAGGCCATGGTGGCGGAGACCGCCGCCCTCCGGCTGCCCCGGGAGGCCCTGGACGAGCTCGAGGCCAGCCTCGAGGAGCAGGCGGCCGCCGTCGCCCGCGGCGACCGGCCGGGCTTCTACCGGCTCGACCTCGCCTTCCACGAGCGCCTGGTCGAGGGCCTGGGCCTCCTGCGCGTGGCGGCCGTGATCGAGGCCTCGCGGGCCAACGTGGACCGGGTGCGGCGTCTCCTCTCCTCGCCCCGGCGCCACGCGGTGACGCTGGCGGAGCACCGGACCCTCCTGGCCGCGATCCGGGCGCGGGACCCGCTCGCCGCCCGGCGCGCCATGCAGGACCACCTCGACGCCGTCATGGACGAGTTGCAGCGCTTCTCCGCCGCCCATCCGGAGGTGTTCGAGGGCGCCGTGCCGGAGGCGCAGCCCCCCTCCCCCGATGCGTCACTGGCGGCGGCCGCGGCAATGCCGTAAGGCAGCGCGCAACCGCTCCCATGTGCAGCAGCGAACGGCCCCGCCCCGCACCCGGTCCCGCCGGACGGGGGTCGCGGGCCCCAACCGGCGAGGAAACCGCGGATGTCCCTGATCGACCAGCTCATCTCCTCCACCCTGCCCCAGGACGGCGCCGCCGGGGCGCTCGCGGGCCGCGTCTGGCGGCCGGAGGCCGGCGGCCCCTCGGTCGCGGCCGTGCGGGGCGAGGACCTCGTCGACGTCTCCCGCGCCTTCCCGACCATGCGCGACCTGTGCGAGACCAGCGACCCGGCCGCCGCCCTCAAGGCGGCGTCGGGCGAGCGGATCGGCTCGCTTCGCGACGTCCTCGCCAACACGCCCCCGGACGGGCGCGATGCCGGCAAGCCCTGGCTCCTCGCGCCGATCGACCTCCAGGCCGTGAAGGCCGCGGGCGTCACCTTCGCGATCTCGATGCTCGAGCGGGTGATCGAGGAGCGCGCGCGGGGCAACCCGGACGCCGCCGCCGCGATCCGCGCCGAGGTCAACCGCCTGGTCGGCGACGACCTCGCCAAGCTCAAGCCCGGCTCCGCGCAGGCGATGGCGCTCAAGGACGTGCTGATCCAGCAGGGCGCCTGGAGCCAGTACCTCGAGGTCGGGATCGGCCCCGACGCCGAGATCTTCACCAAGACGACGCCGATGGCCTCCGTGGGCACCGGCTGGGATGCGGGCCTGCACCCGAAATCGAGCTGGAACAACCCGGAGCCCGAGGTCGTGATGGTGGTGGCCTCCGACGGGCGCATCGTCGGCGCCACGCTCGGCAACGACGTGAACCTGCGCGACTTCGAGGGCCGCTCGGCGCTGCTGCTCAGCAAGGCCAAGGACAACAACGCCTCCTGCGCGATCGGGCCGTTCCTGCGCTTCTTCGACGCCACCTTCTCCCTCGACGACGTGCGGGGCACCACCGTGACCCTCACGGTCGAGGGGCCGGACGGCTACCGGCTCGAGGGTTCGTCCTCGATCGCCATGATCAGCCGCGACCCCACCGATCTCGTCGCCCAGATGCTAGGGCCCCACCACCAGTACCCGGACGGGGCGGTGCTCTTTCTCGGCACCATGTTCGCACCGATCGAGGACCGCGACACGCCCGGCCAGGGCTTCACCCACAAGGTGGGCGACATCGTCACGATCGCGGCGCCGAAGCTCGGGTCGCTCGTCAACCGCATGAAGACCTCGGACCAGTGCGAGCCCTGGACCTTCGGGACCGGCGCGCTCCTGCGCAACCTGGCGCAGCGCGGGCTGCTCTGATCCGCCGTCCCCCCTCCGTCCTGCCGCTCCATCACGCGACGGGGCGGGCCGCTCCGACCCGGCGGCCTGCCCCAGCCGATTCAGATCGCCATGACCGTTTCCCACGCCTCGACCACGCAGGGCCTCCGCTCGGCCAACCTCCTCGGCATCGGCCTGACGCTGCTCGGCGTGTTCATGTTCGCCGTCAACGACGTGATGGGGAAATGGCTCGTCGAGACCTACTCGGTCGGGCAGGTGCTGCTGCTGCGCAGCGCCGCCGCCCTCGTCGTGCTCGTGCCCCTGATGGCGCGCGAGCGCATCACGCTGCAATGGCCGCGCCAGCCGGGGCTGCACGTGGTGCGCGTGACCTTCTCGACCCTGGAGGTCGCCTGCTTCTACGCCGCCGCGGCCTATCTGCCGCTCGCCGACGTGATGACCTACTACCTCGCGGGCCCGATCTACGTGGCCGCGATCGCGGTGTTCTGGCTCGGCGAGAAGCTCGGTCCGAAGCAGGTGGCGGTGATCGGGATCGGCTTCGTGGGCGTGCTGATCGCGCTCCGGCCGTCCGGCGAGACGCTCACCTGGCCGGCGCTGATCGCGGTCGCGGGCAGCCTGTTCTACGCCTTCCTGATGATCGCGACCCGCAAGCTGCGCGAGGCGCGCGACACCACGCTGGTGCTGGGGCAGATCCTCGGCGCGCTGCTGTTCGGAATCGTGACGGCGCCGTTCACCTGGGTAGCGCCCTCCGCGCTCGATTTCGCGATGCTCTCCCTCCTCGGCATCGTCGCCATGGCGGCGCACATGTGCATCAACCGGGCGCTGAAGATCGCACCGGCGTCCGTGGTCGCGCCCTACCAGTACACCCTCATCGTCTGGGCCGTCGTGTTCGGCTACCTCGTCTTCGGGGACGTGCTGGAGCTGTGGACGCTCGTCGGCGCGGCGGTGATCTGCGCGGCGGGGCTCGCGCTCCTGGTGGTCGAGCGGGACGCGGCGCGGCGCGCTCAGAAGCAGGGGCCCTGATCGAGCGCGACCAGGCGCGGCGGGCGCGGCGCTCGCCTATGACGTGACCCGGCTCCCGCGCCCGTAGACCAGCAGCATCGTGACGATCACGAGGCCGTAGATGATCTGCCGCCCGGCCTCGGGCATCTGCATGATCGAGAGCACGGAGTTGAGCAGCACGATCAGGATCACGCCGACGAGGGTGCCGAGATAGCGCCCGCGCCCGCCCAGGATGTTGGTGCCGCCGATCACCACGGCCGCGATCGCGGGCAGGAGATAGGCGTCGCCCATGCCCTGGTAGGCCTTGGTGGAGTAGCCGGCGAGCAGCACCCCGGCGAGGCCGGCGGCGGCGCCCGAGAGCGCGAAGGCCGTGAGGATCACCGCGTTGGTGTCGATGCCCGACAGATAGGCCGCCCGCTCGCGGTTGCCGATGGCGTAGATCGCCCGGCCCAGGGTCGTGCGGGTCAGGATCACGACCACGAGCACGGACACCGCGATCCAGACCAGGAGCGCCACCGGCACGCCGAGGATCCGCGCGACCGCGAGGTACTGCATCAGCTCGGTCGCCGCGGTCTGGGGCGCGAAGCCGCCCGTATGCGCCACCATGAGGCCGCGCATCACCGCGTTCATGCCGAGCGTGAAGATCATCGAGGGCACGCGCAGGTACGCGACGCCGAGCCCGTTGACGAGCCCGACCGCGAGGCCGACGCCGATCCCGGCCGGGATGGCCCAAGGACCGCCGACGGCCGTCGCCATCATGGCCGCGGCCGTGAGCGTCCAGGGCACCGAGAGGTCGATGTGGCCGAGCAGGATCACGATCATCAGCCCGGCCGCCACGATGCCGAGGAAGGCGCCGACCTGGAGCTGCTGCAGGAGGTAGTGCGGCTGGAGCAGCGGCGCGCTGCCCTGCGTGGCGAGCGTGTAGCCGGTGCCGGCGAGCAGGATCAGCACCACGAACCCGGCCGCGAACAGCACCGGCTTGTCGTCCGGGCCGATGCGCGGCAGCCAGGGCCGCCGCGCGGCCGGTTGCGCGGTCGCGCTCACCGGAGCACCTCGAACGTGTTCGCAGCTTCGCCGGACCGCGTTTGAAGCGCCATCACCGGAACACCTCCAGCTTGTTCGCACGTTCGCCGTAGCGCTGCCGAAGGGTTCTCACCGGAACACCTCCAGCTTGTTCTTCAGGCGCAGCATCTTGAGGCCGCCGAGGCTCACCGCCGCGAGGAGCACGATGCCTTCGAACAGGGGCTGCAGCAGCGGCGCCACGTCGAAGATGCGGAAGTTGAACGAGATCACCCGCAGCACCAGGGCGCCGATCAGCGAGCCGACGGCGCTGCCGGTGCCGCCGAGAAGCGAGGTGCCGCCGATCACCACTGCGGCGATGGAATTGAGCGTGTAGGCGCCGGCCTGCGGGATGTCGGCGTTGCCCGACGAGGTCTGGAGCGCGAGAAAGAGGCCGCCGAGGCCCGCGAACAGGCCCGCGAGCGTGAAGGCCGCGAGCTTCGCCCGGTCGATCGGCAGGCCCGACATGTAGGCCGCGCCCTCGGACGAGCCGATGGCATAGACGGTGCGGCCCGTGACCGTGCGGGTGAAGGGCACCCAGACGACCAGGACGATGAGGAGGAGCAGGATCAGGGGGACCGGAATCCAGCCGAACGGCTGGAGCCAGGCGGCCTCGCCGCCGTCGAACAGGCCGAAGGTAGCGGAGAATTCCTTGACGTCGCTCGTGACCGCCCAGGAGAGGTCCTCGTGGACCTTGCCGCCCGGCGTCGGGCGCAGGATCAGGGCGAAGCCGATATAGATCGCGCTCGTCGCCAGCGTCGCGATGATGGGCTGGATGCGCCCGTAGACCACGACGAGCCCGTTGAGGAAGCCGCAGGCCGCGCCCGCCGCGATGCAGATCAGGATGCCGAGCGCGATCTGCCCCGGGCTGCCGTTGACGAGGTGGCTCGCCAGGCACCCCACCAGGGTCATGACGGCGCCGACCGAGAGGTCGAGGCCGGCCGCCAGCACCGGCACGGTCTGGGCCATGGCGACGAGCGCGAGCGCGAAGGCCTCGTTCGCGTTCTGGATCAGCACCTGGCCCGTGAAGCCGCGCGGATGGTTGGCGTGGTAGAACAGGTAGAGGACGAGGAAGAGCGCGGCCGCCCCGAGGATGCCGCCGTGCCGGCGCAGCCGCAGGGCGAGGTCCCCTCCCCGGCTCCGGCGCGGCGAGGCCGGCTCGGCGGCGAGCGGCGGGCTCAGGACGGCGTCAGACATGGGACTCCCTCGGACGCGCAGGCGGCGAGACGGCGAATCTCCGGCAGGTCTGGTCCATCCCGAGGAGACGACCGCCAAGCCGGCGCTCCCACCCGCACACCTCATCCTGAGGTGCGAAGAGCCGGCGCTCCCACCCACAGACATCATCCTGAGGTGCGAGCGGAGCGAGCCTCGAAGGAGGGCTCCAGTTCGCTCGCGGCTTCTGGAGCCCTCCTTCGAGACGCAGCCTGCGGCTGCTCCTCAGGATGAGGGGGAGGGTGGGACAGCCTGTTGCTGTTCTCGGACGGGGAGCCGGAGCAGGACGATGCGGCGCACGGGCGCGGGCGGCCGGGCTGCGGCCAGGCCCACCCTCGCCCCCATCCTGAGGAGCGAGCGGAGCCAAGAACCGGCGCTCCAATCCACACACCTCATCCTGAGGTGCGAGCGGAGCGAGCCTCGAAGGAGGGCTCCAGTTCGCTCGCGGCGTCTGGAGCCCTCCTTCGAGACGCAGCCTGCGGCTGCTCCTCAGGATGAGGGAGCGGGCGGGATGGGCAAGGGCGGGGGCGGGACCGGGGAAGCGCACGCGACGGGTTTCTCCGTGTGGTGCCGCCAACAAAGCCGATCCCGTCGGCTGCCGTCGCTCACTGCACATGCGCGCGTCCCCGCTCGCCCGAGATGTTGAGCGCGCTTGCGATGAGGTTGCGTTCCGTGATGGCCTCGCCCTCCAGCTCGCGCACGATGCGGCCGTCGTACATCACCGCAACCCGGTCGCAGCAGCCGATCAGCTCCTCGTAGTCGGTCGAGTAGAACAGCATGCAGGCGCCCGCATCGGCGAGCTCGCGCATGAGACGGTAGATCTCCTGCTTGGTGCCGACGTCGATGCCCCGCGTCGGATCGTTGAGGAGGATGATGCCGGGCCCCGTGGCGAGCCATTTCGCGATCACGACCTTCTGCTGGTTGCCGCCCGACAGGGTCGAGACCGGGTCGGCGGGATCGCCGATCTTGATCCGCAACTGCTCGATCGCCGCGGCGACCGCGGCGCGCGTCCGGGCGGGATCGATGAAAGGGCCGCGCGACAGGCGGCCGAGCGAGGCCATGGCGAGGTTGTCGGCGATCGACATGGAGAGGATCAGCCCCTCGCTCTTGCGGTCCTCCGGGATGAGGGCCATCGGAGCCGCCGCCCGCTTCGCCGCGCGGGGCGACGACGCGGCGGCCGGTTTCCCGTCGACCGTCACGGTGCCGCGCACGCCGCGCAGGGTCCCGAACAGGGCGAGCAGCAACTCCTTCTGGCCCTGACCGTCGAGGCCGCCGAGCCCGAGGATCTCGCCGCGGCCCGCCTGGAGCGTGATGCCGTTGAGCCGGTTCTCCCAGGCGAGGTTCTCGATCGCGAGGAGAGGCGCGGGCCGCGGGCGCTGCGGCTTCTCCGGAAACTGGCTCTCGATCTCGCGGCCGATCATCAGGCCGATGATCTCGTCGTGGCTGCGGTCGCCCTTCGCGAAGGTCTCGATGTGGCGTCCGTTGCGGAAGACGGAGCAGCGGTCGGCGAGCGCCTCGATCTCGTGCATGCGGTGCGAGATGTAGAGGATGCTCAGACCCTTGGCCTTCAGGTCGAAGAGCATGCGGTAGACCCGGTCGACGTCCGCGGCGGTGAGCGCGGAGGTGGCCTCGTCGAGGATCAGCAGCTTCGGGTCGCGGCCCAGGGCCTTCGCGATCTCGACCATCTGCCGGCGCGAGAGCGGCAGGTCGGCGACGCGGCTTCCCGGGTTGATGTCGTCGCAGCCGATCCGGGCCAGCAGCTCCTCGGCCCGGCGGCGCTGCGCGCGCCCGTCGATGAGGCCGAAGCGGCGGGGCGGATTCGAGAGGGTGATGTTGTCCGCGACCGTGAGCTCCGGCATCAGCGAGAGCTCCTGGAAGATGCAGACGATCCCGGCCCGGTTCGCGGCCGCGGGTTCGGGAAAGGCGATCGCAGCGCCGTCGAGCGTCATGCGCCCCTCGTCGGGCCGCACCACGCCCGCCATGATCTTGATCAGCGTCGACTTGCCGGCGCCGTTCTCGCCCAGCACCGCATGGATCGACCCGCGCTCGCAGGCGAAGTCGACGCCGCGCAGCGCGTGCACGCCGCCGTAGCGCTTCGAGGCGTTCTCGAGGGCGAAGAAGGGGCGTTGCGGGGTCATGGTCCGCTCGGTGAGTGCGGGACAACCCCCTCTCCCCGCCTGCGGGGAGAGGGTTGGGGTGAGGGGCGGGTCGGAGAACCGCGCTTGGTCCGGAGGGCCTCCCCTCCCCCTTGCGGGGAGGGGCCGGGGTGGGGGTTGGTGCAGGATCGAGCGCTCCGGTGCCTCCTGGACCAACCCCCACCCGCCCTTCGGGCACCCTCCCCGCAAGGGGGAGGGCAGGAACCTGGAACCACCGAGCTCCACCGACCCGCCCCTCACCCCAGCCCTCTCCCCGTGAACGGGGAGAGGGGGAAGGCGTGTGGGGAGATGGAGGTCCCGCCTGCGTCGTTTTACTGCGTGTTCTTCGCGTCCTTCGCCATGATCTCCGGCGCCGTGACGTTGACGCCGCAGGCGGGGAATTCGTTGGCGGCGAAGAAGTTGTCGGTGAGGTTCGACCAGTAGTTCGCGCCATCCTTCAGGGTCGTGTAGTCGACGACCGGGATCGGCACCGAGATGAGCTGCGGCATCGGGTTGCCCTCGAGCGCCGCGATCGCGGCCTTGATCGAGATCGACACGAGGCCCGGGGACTGGCTGTAGGAGAGGCCTTTCAGGCCCTCGCCCGCGTGCTTCGCGACGAGCTTGCGGTAGCCGTTCTCGCCCTCGCCCGCCATGGGCACGAAGGGATGCTTGGCGTCCATCATGGCCCGCACGGAGCCGGTCGAGCCGCCCTGCGTGAACACCGCCTCGAACTTGCCGTGAACGGCGAGCGCGTCGGCGGTGGCCTTCTGGGCGGTCCCGTCGTCCCAGTTGCCCACCACCTCGACGATCTGGAACTTGCCCTCCTTCTGCATCACCTCGCGGAAGCCGAGATGCCGGTCGCGGTCGACCGAGTTGCCGGGCAGGCCGCGCACCTCGAGGATCTTGCCGTCGCGCTTCGAGCCCAGCTCCTTGAGGATGTGGCGGGCGGAGAGGCGCCCGATCTCGAGCTGGTCCTCGTTGACCTGCATGACCTTGTCGGTGTCGAGCACGTTGTCGAAGGGCACGATCACCACGTTGTTGCGGTCGGCCAGGCGGATGACGCGGTCGAAGCCGTCCGGCGCCACCGCGATCGTGATGATGGCGTCGTAGCCCTGGTTGATGAAGTCCTCGATGGCGCCGAGCTGGGCGGCCACGTCGGTGCCGGTGGAGACGACCTTGAACTCCTTGATCTTCTCCTTGACCCCGGCCTGCTCCGCGAAGGCCTTGGCGGTCTGGATCATCTGGATGCGCCAGGTGTTGCCCACGAAGCCGTTCACCACCGCGATCCGGTAGGGGCCGGGCTTCTTGTCCCACTGCATGTACTTGGTCTGGGCGTTCCAGGGCTTGAAGCAGTTCGGGTCGGGGCCCGGACCCGAGACGATCTTCGGGGCCGCAAGAGCGGCCGCGGACGACAGGAGAAGACCCGCGAGAGCAAGCGCAGGCAAACGGGCGGCGCGAATCATGAACGTCCTCCTCGTGGCATGTCCTCGTCCGGTCCGTCTTTCTCGCGAACCGTGACAGGCTAGCATGCTAGTCTCAGGATCCCTGAGAAAACAAGCGCCAAGGGGAAGAGCGGAAGGGCGGGGCGACCGGCGCCGCGCGGGGAGAGAGCGTCGGGGCAGGAATGCCCGAAGGAATGCCCGCAGGAGTGGGCGCGAGGGCCGCGTCGGCAGCCCCCGCGGGTGGAGGCGGTCAGCGCGCCCCTTCGGTCAGGGTGGCGCGGATGCGGGCGAGGCCGTCCGCCGCCACCGGATCGATGCGCAGGATCGGGTGCCCGCCGTGCGACTGGCGCTTGGAGAACTGCATCCGGACGTAGCCGCCGCTCACCAGGGGCAGGAAATAGATGCCGTCCGTCTCGCCGCGCAGGAAGCAGCAGGCGCCGACGTAGAAGCTTTCCTCGTAACCCCGGATCGCCTGCCGCACCACCGGGTGCACCACCAGCGAGATGCCCTTGGACTCGCAGACCTCTTCGAGACTCGACAACGTCACCACGGTTCTGACCCTCACTGTGACGGCGCCTCCGGTACGCGAGCCGCCTTTCGTCGAGTCAACGTTGCGGACTCGCTTCGGGTTCATCATCGATGAAGGGGATGTGAAGTCGCGCCCAAAATCCGATTCGCATCGGCCGCCGGGCGCGAGCGCTCAGGCCGCGTCCGTCGCGATGCTGCCGCCGAGGAAGAGCTGGCCGATGCGGGGGTCGTTCAGGATCGCCTCGGCGGAGCCCTGGAGCCGGGTGCGGCCAAGCTCGAGCACGATGCCGTCGTCGGACGCCTGGAGCGCCGAGCGGGCGTTCTGCTCGACCATCAGGACCGTGACGCCGCGTGCCCGGAGGTCCTTCAGGATCGCGAACACGTCCTGGACCATGAGCGGCGAGAGGCCGATCGAGGGCTCGTCGATCAGCATCAGGCGCGGTTCGATGAGGAGGCCGCGGGCGATCTCGAGGAGCTTCTGCTGGCCGCCCGACAGGGTCGAGGCCTGGGCCTCGCCCCGGCCGCGCAGGGCCGGGAAGCGCTCCAGCGCCTCGGCGACGCGGCCTGCGACCCGGCCCTGGTCGGGGAGCGAGGCGGCCCCGATCTCGAGGTTGTGGCGCACGCTGAGCTCGGGGAAGATGTTGCGCCCCTGCGGGACGTAGCAGATCCCGGCCCGGAGGAGCTTGCGCGGGCCCCAGCCCGTGATGTCCTGCCCGGCGAACAGGATCCGCCCGGAGCGGACCGGGAGCAGCCCGAACACGGTCTTGAAGACCGTCGACTTGCCGGCCCCGTTCGGGCCGATCACGGTGGTGATCGTGCCGGGCCGGACGCTCAAGGCGGTGCCGTGCAGGATCGTCATGCGGCCGTAGCCCGCCACGACGTCCCGGAGTTCGAGGATCGGATCGCCTGAGGACATGGTCAGTGCCCGAGATAGGCTGGGGCGTGGCGTCGGCGCATGGGCTGCCCTGCGGTCATGGTCAGTGCCCGAGATAGGCTTCGATCACGGCGGGATCGTTGCGCACGGCGTCCGGGCTCCCTTGCGCCAGGATCCGGCCCTCCGCCAGCACGACGAGGCGCGTGCAGAGCGCCATCACGAAATCCATGTTGTGCTCGATCACCACGAAGGTGGCGCCCTGCTCCGCGTTGATGGCCTGGAGGCGCTCCTTGAGGTGGCCCAGCATGGTGAGGTTCACCCCGCCCGCCGGCTCGTCGAGGAGCACGAGGCGCGGGCCCGCCATGAAGGCCATGGCTGCGTCGAGGAGCTTCTGCTGGCCATAGGAGAGCCCGCCCGCCTTGGCGTGCGCGAGGTGGCCGAGGCGGAAGAAGGCGACCATCTCGTCCGCTTTTCGCCCGAGCCCGGCGTCCCGCGGCCCGAACAGGCGCGAGAGCATGGTGCCCTCGTGCTCCTGGCCGGCGAGGATCAGGTTCTCGCGCACGGTCAGCTCGGGGAAGACCTGGAGGAGCTGGAAGGTGCGGCTCACGCCGCGCCGGTTGAGGGCCGTCGGCGAGAGGCCGGTGACGTCCTCGCCGTCGAGGCGGATCGTGCCCGCGCTCGGGCGGAGCTGGCCGAGGATGCAGTTGAAGAGCGTGGACTTGCCCGACCCGTTCGGGCCGATCACGCCGAGGATCTCGCCCGGCGCGACCGAGAACGAGACCCCCTCCACGGCCGTGATGCCGCCGAAGCGGCGGGTGACGTTCTCGACCGCGAGCACCGGCGCCGCGCTCACGGGCGCTCTCCGTCGAGGGCCGGCGCGGGCCGGCGGCGCGCCCGCAGGGCCGCGAGCCCGCGCGCCATCAGGCCGGACAGCCCCTGCGGGCAGAGCGCGAGCAGGGCGATCACCACGGCGGCGTAGAGGATGAGATAGAGGCCGCCGGTGAAGCGCAGCCATTCGGGCAGCGCGATCGAGACCAGCGCGCCGAGGAACGGCCCGAGGAAATAGCCCGAGCCGCCGACGATCACCATGAGGAGCAGCATCAGCGAGGCCGAGAGCGCGAAGGGGCCGGGATCGATGAACTCCACGAGCGGGGCATAAAGCGCCCCCGCGAAGCCGCCATAGGCCGCGCCGATCGCGAAGGCGAGGAGCGTGTAGGCGCGGATGTCGACGCCGAGGGATGCGGCGCGGACCGGATTCTCGCGCAGGGCCTGGAACGCCCGGCCCCAGGGCGAGCGCACGAGCCACCACAGGGCGAGCGTCAGCACCAGGGTGACCGCGAGGACGAAGCGGTAGAAGTCGAGGGCGCCGGTGAGCTTCACCCCGAAGGCGCTCGGCCGAGGGATGTTGGCGAAGCCGTAGACGCCGCCGGTGAGCCATTGCTCGTTGCGGGCGACGAGGTGGACGAGGGTCGCGAAGGCGAGCGTCACGAAGGCGAGATAATGGTGCTGCACCCGGAGCGCGGGAAAGCCGAGCAGGATCCCGACGAGAAAGCACAAACCGCCCGACACGAGGAGCGCGCTCCACCAGGGCAGGCCCGCCGACACCGTGAGGAGCGAGGTCGCGTAGGCGCCGATGCCGAGGAATGCGGCCTGCGCGAGCGAGATCTGGCCGGCATAGCCGAGCGTCAGGTTGAGCCCGAGCGCCGCCACCGCCATGACGAGCCACAGCGCCATCACGTAGAGCCCGTAATTGCCGAAGCCCGCCGGCAGGAACCAGAGGATGCCGGCGCCGAGAAGCACGGCGATCAGGTTCGGGTCGATGCGCCGCATCATGCGGTCCGCTCCTCGAATCCGGAGCCCGGACGCCGGTGGTGCGATGGAGCGCGCATCATACGGTCCGCTCCTCCTTGCGCCCGGCGAGACCCTCCGGCTTGAACAGGATCACGAGGACGAGGAGCGCGAGCGGCACCGCGGTGCGGTAGGCGGTCGAGACATAGGCCGCCGCCAGGTTGTCGACGAGGCCGACCACGAAGCCGCCGACGAGCGCGCCGCGCACCTGGTTGAACCCGCCCACGATCGCCGCAATGAAGGCGGCGAGCCCGATCACCTCGCCGTTGGAGAACTTGGCGAGGTAGATCGGCGAGACCAGGAACGAGGCCACCACCGCGAGCCCCGCATTGATCAGGAAGGTGAGCGCGATCATGCGCTCCACCGGCACGCCGAGGATGCGCGCCACGGTCGGGTTCTGGGCCGTCGCCTGCATGGTGCGCCCGAGGCGGGTGCGGGTGACGAAGAGCTGGAGCGCGACGATCACGATCACGGCGACCACCACGATGGAGACGTCGCGCAGCGACACGTTGGCGCCGAGAAGCTGCAGGTTGCCGGTGGGCACGAGGGCCGGGAACGGATGCGCCTCGGCCGAGAACGCATCCTTGGCGCCCTCCTTCATGAGGATCGCGAGCGCCATGGTCGCGATCGCCAGCGGCAGCACCCCGTGGCGGATCATCGGGTCGACCACGATCCGCTTGAAGCCGAGGCCGAAGACGAGGAGGAACAGGGCCGAGGCCACGAGGATCGCGAGCCACAGGGGCCAGCCGAGCCCCATGGTGCCGGCGAGCACCAGGATCGCGGGCAGCATCACGAACTCGCCCTGGGCGAAATTGATGACCTGCGAGGTCTGCCAGACGAGCGTGAAGCCGATCGCCGCGAGCGCGTAGATCGCGCCGGTGGCGAGACCGGACAGGATGAGCTGGAGCAACTGGTCCATGGGCGGGGCCGTGCGGAAACGGGCGCGGCGCCGGCGCGGGGCCGGCGCCGCGGGACGAGGCGGCGAGGCGCGCCTTACGGGTTGATCATCGGCAGCGTGGTCTTGATGACCTGCTTGCCGGCCACGACCTCGGCGAGGAAGCTCTCGCGGTCCACGTCGCCGGTCTCGGTCCACTTGGTGTCGATCAGGATGCCGGGCTCCTCCGAGGGCTTGATGCGCGCGCCGCGCAGGCCCTTGGCGAGGGTCTCGGAATCGAGCTTGCCGGTGCGCTCCGCGACCTCCTTGATCATGTGGACGGCGATGTAGCCCTTGAGCCCGTTGTGGTCCGGCTTCGAGCCGAACTTCTGCTGATACTTCTGGCCGAACTCCTGGAACGCGGGCACCGGCGCGTCGACCGAGAGGCCCACATGGCCCTTCACGCCGTTGGCGGCGTCGCCCGCGAGCTCGATCACCTTGGCGCCGAGCAGCGTGGTCTCGCCCACGATCGGCTTGTCGACGCCCGCCTGCTTGGCGGCGCGCAGGAAGCGGGCGCTCTCCTCCTCGTTGAGGTAGACGAAGACCGCGTCCGCGTTGGCGTTCTTGACCTTGATGGCGTCGGCGGCGAAATCCGCCTGCCCCTGCTCCGTCGAGACGTCCGCCGCCACCTTGATGCCGCGCCGCTCGAGCTCGGGCAGCATGGCGTCGCGCCCGCCCTTGCCGAAATCGTTGTTGACCCACACGACCGCGACCGACTTCGCCTTCACCTCGTCGCGGAAGTAGTTCGCGAGCTTCGGCATGGCGTCGGCCTGGTTGAGCGAGGTGCGGAAGATGTAGGGGTTGCCCTGCTTGGTCAGGTTCGCGGCCTCGCCGCCGACGATCTGCGGCACGCCGGCGCGCTGGGAGATCTGCATCGAGGCCATGATGGGCCCGGAGAAGACCGGCCCGAGGACCGCGACGGCCTTCTCGTCGATGCCGCGCTGGATCGCGGCGCGGGTGGCGCCGGGATTGGTCTGGCCGTCGTAATGGACGATCTCGATCTGCTTGCCGAGGATGCCGCCCTTGGCGTTCACGTCGGCGACCGCGAGGTCGATGCCGTTGCGCCAGTTGGTGCCGGCGGTGGCGCCGGGACCGGACAGCTCGGAGACGTTGACGATCTTGACCTTCTCCTGCGCCTGCGCGGGCAGGCCGAGGGCGAGCGCCGCCAGGACGGCGAGCGCGGATACCGGTGCTTTCATCTGGGTGTTCCCCCTGTGGTGCCTCGTGGGCGGGCCGGCCGACCGGCCCGCGGGCGCCGGTCGAGCGGCACCCGAGGGCCCATATCAAGCCGGGCCGGAGCCGGGAAGCAAGACCTTCAGGGGATTTGGGCGCCGGAACCCGTCAAGCGGAACGGCGCATCGGCGCCGCCCCGGCGCCTGCCGCCGCCTGCGCCACGGTCCCGGCGACGAGATCGGGTGCGATGTGGTGGACCATGTGCCCGGCGCCCGGCACGGCGACGAAGCGCGATCCCGGCAGGGTCTCGTGCAGCCGGCGCGACTGGCGGCCGAAATCCGTGACCTGATCCTCGGTGCCGCAGATGATCGTGACCGGCACCCGGAGTTCGGGATAGCGGCCCTGCAACTCCGCCGCGAAGGGGATCATCATGGCGTTGTCGGCGCTCGCCGCGCGCAACTGTCCCGGGCGCAGCGCCAGCGCGTGCGGGAACTCGGCCTCGAACCGGTCCGGGACCGGGTTCGGGGCGAAGATCTTCTTGTACATCAGGGGCAGGAGCGCCGCCGTGATCACGGGAGAGACGGTGTAGCGCATCACGTCGCCGATCACCGGGATGGCCGGCCCCGACAGGAGGGGCACGTCGAGCCGCGCGGTCGGGAAGAAGTAGCCCGAGGCCAGGACGAGGCTCCCCACCATCGCGGGATCGATCAGCGCGAGCGACACGGCCACCTGCGTGCCGAGCGAATGGCCGAGCACGGTGGCGCGGGCGATGCCGAGGCGCAGGATCGCCTGGCGGAGCAGGCGCGCCTGGGCCATCGGGGTCCAGATCCGCGTGCGCGGGCGCTCGCTGTAGCCGAAGCCGGGACGGTCGAACACGATGACACGGTGGCGGCGGGCCAGCCGCTCGACGAGGCCGCTGGAGAGCATGTCCTCGATCATGCCGCCGTTGCCGTGGAAGATCACGATCGGATCGCCGTGGCCGCGCTCGACGTAGTGGAGCCGGACGCCCTCGACGTTCATGAAGCGGCCGCGCGGCGGATGCCCGCGCTCGGCCGCCCGGGCCGAGGCCGCGACCCCGAGCGCCACCGTGCCGAGGACGGCGGCGGAGCCGAGGAGCGCCGGGACGAGCCAGCCCCTCCCCTCGCGCCGCGGCGGCGCATTGTAGGGCTTCGGGCGCCGGGGGCGGTTCACCGGACCCTCGACCCGGGACCAGGACGCCCGCTCGCCGGGACGGCCGGCCTCCGGGTGGCCGGACGAAGGCTGGCCCTGCCGGAGTTCCGGTCCCCGCAGGGTGGGATCCCGCTCCATCGTGGTCCGCTCCATCGTCTTGCCCTCCATGGCTGTTCGGCGCCGGCCGCGGCTCGGGGAAGCCCCAAGGCTCCCCGACCGGGCTCAACGGGCAGAGCGACGCGCGGTTCCGCAGTGCAACATGATGGGCGGCGAGGAAGCGGCTTCAGCCCCGCCGGGACCGCAGCGTCCGCCCGGGGCGAGGCTCCGACTGCGCCCTCGGCGTTAATGGGAGGGCGACTGCCACGCCGCAGGCATCGGCGACGGCGGCGGCATGCCGGCATCCTCGATCGCCCGCTCGGCCTCGACCAGGACGTCGAACGCCCGCCAGGGCTTGGGCATGAAGGTGGCGTTGCGCGGAAGCTGGTCGATCCGCGCGGCGGGGTCGCCGGACGTGACGACCACCCGGATCCAGGGCCATTTCAGGCTCACCGTGCGGGCGAGGTCGACGCCGTCCATGAGGCAGGGCAGGCGCACGTCGACGAAGGCGAAGGCGACCTCGTCGGCCCGGTCGCGCAGGAAGTGCAGGGCCTGCTCGGCGCTTTCCGCCTCGACGACGCGCAGCGTCGTCTCCTCGAGCAGGGTCGCGGCGAGATCGCGCAGATCACGGTCGTCCTCGACCACGAGCGCAGTCCTGTAGGGTAACTCGGCCTGTCCCATTCCGGGCTCCTCCTCTCGTTGCATGTTTCCAGGACGCGACTCAGGACGCCGGCACGCGGTGCGGATGATGGAGACGCAACTGTCGCTCGATGCCGGAGCAGGGTACCCGGCGGGATGCGGCCCGGCCTTGCGGCGGGCGACCGTCAATGCTTGGGCTCGGCCTGACGCTGATCGAGCATGGCGACGAAATGGGCGAGATGGTCGGGCAGCGGCGCGTCGACCATGGGGGCATAGACGCGCTGAAGGCTGCGCCCGATCGCCGTGAGGATCTCGGTCCGGGTCGCCCCCTGGTCGGGCGAAGGCGCGCGCGGCGCACGCAGCGTGCGACTCTCGATTGAGGCCATGACCCTCCCCACGGTCTAAGCGCAGCCCGGCCACACACCGGTCGATCTGGGTTAGAACGGCCGGGCGCGGCCAGGGTTCAACCTAAGCCGTTGTTTTTCTGCGGCGGTTAGCCTGGCACGCAGATCGCGCGGCCGGCCGGCGTCCGGGAATCGTCTTCCGGACCCGGAGCCGGCGGCCGGCGAGGGGCGATCAGGAGTTGCCCGCCGCGGTCGGGCTCCTGCGGCCGGACGGACGCCCGGTGCCCGCGGCACCGCCCGCCGCCCCGGCGTCGAGCCCGCCCGCAGCCCCGGCGCCGGCGGCCTGCCGGACGCGGAGGTTGTTCTGCACGTGCGCGACGCCGGAGGCCTGCTCGGCGATGTCCTCGGCGTGCCGCTTCTCGAACCGGGTCGCGACGGTGCCCGAGAGCGTCACCTCGCGGTTCTCGACCCGGACCTCGATCTCGGAGGCGTCGATGTGGGGGTCGTCGGTGAGGCGGTCGCTCACGTCCTCGAGGATGCGCTCGTCCGGACGCTGGTAGCCGCGGGGCCCGCGGCCGCGATGGGAGCCCTCGGCCTCGCGCCGGGCGTCGTCGTTGAAGCCGAAGGCGCCGTAGCCGGAGCCGCGGCGGCGCCCGGCCGGGGCCGTGCCGGAGCCCGGCCCGCCCCGGTAATCGTCCACGAAGCCGCCGCGGTCGTCGTCGTAGCCGCTGTGGCCCCGGCTCTCGTCGCCGCCCCCGCGGGAGCCGACGGCGCCGCCGGACCCGTCGCGCACGCCGCCGCCGAGGGCGCGCCCGCCCCGCTCGGCCTCGTCGCGAAACCGCCGCTCGTCCCGCCTGCGATCCTCGTCCGCCATCGTCGCGCTCCCTGGGATTGGCCGGGGCGCCCGCTCGATCGGGGCGCCGGCCGTCCCGGAGGAACGTGCTCGGGCGGGGCCTGTTCCTGGCCCGGTCCGACCCGACCGTGAGGCTCGAGCATGGTGCCCTCGGATTGAAGCGGCCATGCTCTCTCGGTCTTTGTTGCTCCGCATGATCTTGTCCGAAAAGTCTGCAACTTTTCGGGATCATGCTCTAGCCGGTCTCGGCCAGCGGCTCGGGATCGAGCACCCGGCGGATCGCCTCGGCGAGCTCGCGGCGGCGGTAGGGCTTCTGCAGCACGATCGTGTCGGGATCCGGCCGCCCCTGGGCCGCGAAGGCGTCCTCGGGATAGCCGGAGGTCAGGAGCACCTTGAGGTCCGGGCGCAAAGCCCGCGCCCGCCGGGCGAGCTCGACGCCGCTCATGCCGTCCGGCAGCACCACGTCGGAGAACAGGAGATCGACGGCGGGATCGGCGCGCAGCGCCTGCAGCCCGCCCTGCCCCGTGCCGGCCTCGACGACCTCGTGCCCGAGCGCGAGGAGGAGCGAGGTCACGAAGCGGCGCACGTCGGCCTCGTCCTCGACCACCAGGATCCGCGTACGCCGCGCCGGGTGGGCGGGCGGCACGGCGGGCGCGTCCTCGAGATCGGCCGCGTCCTCCGCGGCGAGCGGCAGCAGCACCGTCACGGCGGTGCCGCGGCCGGGCCGGCTCTCGATGCCCACATGCCCGCCCGACTGCTGGGCGAAGCCGTAGACCATGGACAGGCCGAGGCCCGACCCGCGGCCGACCTCCTTCGTCGTGAAGAACGGCTCGAAGGCCCGCTCCAGCACCTCGGGCGCCATGCCGGTGCCGCTGTCCGACACGGTGAGCGCCGCGTAGCGGCCGGGCTTCGCGCCCGTGAGGGCATTGGCGGCATCGATCATCACGTCGTCGGTGCCGATCTCGAGCACCCCGCCCTGGGGCATCGCGTCCCGGGCGTTGATGGCGAGGTTCAGGATCGCGCTTTCGAGAAGCGTCCGGTCCGCCAGCGCCGGCGCACGGCCCTGGCCGAAGGCGGTGCGCAGGACGATGTGCTCGCCGAGCGTCCGGCGCAGCAGGGGCGTCATGCCTTCCACGACCTCCGGGAGCCGCAGGGGCTCGGCGCGCAGCGTCTGGCGGCGCCCGAAGGCGAGGAGCTGCTGCGTCAGCCCCGCGCCCTTGTCGGCGGCCTCGAAGATGACCTGCGCCATCGCCTTGAAGGGCCCCGGCTCCAGGTCCTCGGCCAGCACCTCCGCGTTGCCGAGGATGACGGTCAGGAGATTGTTGAAGTCGTGGGCGATGCCGCCCGTGAGCTGGCCCACCGCCTCCATCTTCTGGGCCTGGCGCAACTGGTCCTCGAGGCGCCGGCGCTCGGAGACGTCGCGCACCACGCCGATGACCTCGTGGGGCCGGCCGTCCGCGTCGCGCAGCAGGCGCCGGTGGGCCTCGAGCCACACCCAGCGGCCGGAGCGGTGGCGCGCCCGGTAGGTGACGGTGTCGTGGTCGCGCACGCCCGCGCACATCTCCATGAGCCGCCCGCCGGCCGTGGCGGCGTCCTCGGGATGGACGAACAGGGGGAGCCCCTTCTCCAGGAACTCCTCGGGCTCGTAGCCCAGGAGATCGCGGCAGGCGGGCGAGACGTAGACGGGCCGCCCGTCGACGCCGGCGCGGACGATCATGTCGGTGGCGTTCTCGGCGAGCAGCCGGTAGCGGCGCTCGCTTTCGGCCTTCAGGCGCTCGGCCGCGTGGCGGGCGGTGGTGTCCGTGTAGGTGCGCACCGCGCCGCCGTTGCCCAGGCGCACGGTGCGGACCTCGAGCACGGTGCCGTTGGGCCGCCGGCGCTCGTAGGTGCCCGGGCCGTCCACATGCGCGCCCTGCGCGATGGCGCGCCTGAGGTCCGCGTCGGCCTCGGCGAATTCGCCGGCCTGCGTCTGCCGCTCCACGAGGTCGTCGATGGAGATCCCGGCCTCGAACAGCGCCGCCGGCAGCCCGAGCAGTTCCAGGGCGCGCCGGTTCCAGAGCGGGATCCCGCGGTCGGCGCCGATCACGAGCAGGCCCTGGTCCATGTGCTCGAGGGTGGTCTCGAGCAGGGCCGCCTTGTCGCGCGCCTCGATCTCGGCCTCCTTGCGGGCCGTGATGTCGGCGAGCAGGCCGACGAGGCGCACGGGCCGGCCGTCCGAGGCGAACTCGAACCGGCCCTGCTCGTCGATCCACATCCAGGTGCCGTCCGGCCGGCGCAGGCGCAGCTCCATCTGGAAGCCGCCCTCCGCGACGGCCTGCTTCCAGGCCTCCTCGAGCCGCGGGCGGTCGTCCGGATGCACCCGGTCGACGAACGCGGCCGAGGGCCCCGACCCGAAGCCGAGCACGGCCTCCGAATTCGCCGAGCGCTGCACGTAGCCCGTCGCGAGGTCCCACTGCCAGGCCACGATGCGCCCGGCCGAGAGCGCCGACTGGAGCAGCTGCTCGCTCCGGCGCAGGGCCTCCCGGGCCCGGCGCTGCTCGGTGATGTTGCGGAAGAACACCGCGATGCCGTCCGCGGACGGATAGACGGTGAGGTCGTACCAGCGGCGAAGCCGCGTGTTGTAGCCCTCGACGGACCCGCCCGCCCCGCCCGCCATGGTGTCCCGGCACAACGCCGCGAAGGCGCTGTCGTCGGCCTCCGGGAACGCTTCCCACAGGCCGGCCCCGACGAGATCGCGGCCCTCCGGGAATTCGCGGCGCGCGCGCCCGTTCACGTAGGTGATGCGCCAGTCGCGGCCGACGAAGCCGACCGCGTCGGTGGTGCTCTCGAGGATATCGTTGAGCTGGCGCGCGAGGCGGCGGGCCTGGCTCTCGGCCTGGCGCCAGGGCGTCAGGTCCTGCATGGCGCCGACCATGCGGATCGGCCGGCCCGTCCCGTCCCGCATCAGGTAGGCGCGGTCGAGCACGTCCGCGTAGCTGCCGTCCGCGCGCCGGAAGCGGTACTCGCTCCGCCATTGCGGCACGCTCCCCTCGAGGTAGGCCGCGATGCTCGCCATCACCCGCGCCCGGTCGTCGGGATGGAGGCGCTCCTCCCACCAGGGCAGGTTCGGCTCGATCGCGGGATCGGCGTAGCCGAAGAGCGCCAGGACGGCGTCGTTGCGCTCCACGCGGCCGGTGCCGAGGTCCCAGTCCCAGATCGCGTCGTTGGTGGCCCGGGCCGCCAGCCGGTAGCGCTCCTCCCGCGCCTCGACCTCGCGCTCGGCGCGGCGACGCTCGGTGACGTCGGTGTAGGTCCGCACCACGCCTCCGCCCGGCAGGGCGGCGGTGCGGATTTCGAGCACGGTGCCGTTCGGCCGCTCGCGCTCGTAGACCCGCGGCGCGGCGTTGAGCCCCGCCCGCCGCGCCAGCGCAAGGATGTCCTCGCCGGCCCGGGTGAACTCGCCGGTCGCGAGCTGGTGGCGGCGCACGGCGTCGAAGGCGGGGTTCGCGGCCATGAGGTCGGCCGGCAGGTCGAGCAGTTCGACGGCGCGGCGGTTGCAGACCGGCACGCGCTCGTCCGCGTCGATGAGCATCAGCCCCTGATCCATGGCCTCGACGGCCTCGCGCAGGAGCGCCCCGGTGCCGGGTGCCGGCGCGGCGCGATCGGCCGCCGTCACGCCGGCGACGTCGCGCAGGACCGCCGCGAAGCCGACGGGATCGCCTGCGGAATTCCGGATCGGGCTGACGGCGACGTCGCAGCGCCGCGGATCGCCGTCCGCGACAGGCGCGGCCTGGAAGCGCCCCGGTGCGCCGCCGCGCGCCGCCGCGAGGGCGGCCTCCGCCGCGGCGCGGTGCGGCTCGGGCCAGAGATCGCGCCAGGCGCGGCCGATCAGGCCCGCCGCATCCTCCGCTCCGAGCAGGCGCAGGGCGCCCGCGCTCGCGAAGGCCAGCGTCGCATCGGGCCCCAGGGCGAGGATCCCGTCGCCGTCGCGGTCGGCGAGCGCCTGCAGCAGCGCGCTGCCGTCGCGGTCGGAGAACGCCCGCAGCAGCGCAGTGCCGTCGCGATCGGCGAGCGACCGCAGCAGCGCGCCGCCCTCGTGGTCGAGGAGCGCCCGCAGCAGACCGCCGCCGCCGATGCGCGGCGGCGCCGCGCCTCCCTCCGTGTCCGCTCCGATTCTGAGCATCGCTCCCTCGACGGCCCGTCATGGGCCCCGAAACCAGTGTTGCCTGCGATTGAGGCGGATGCCAACGCGCCGCCCGCCGGAGCCTCCGCACCCGGCCGAGCCCTGCGGCTGGTTCATTGCCCTGCCGAGACCTCTGAAACCTCGCCCCGTCCCCGACCCGTCAGAGCGCGGCGATCCTGATGGCCGCCGGCGTGATGATGACGGCGAACAGCACGGGCAGGAAGAACAGGATCATCGGAACGGTGAGCTTCGGGGGAAGCTCGGCGGCCTTCTTCTCGGCCGCCGACATCCGGGTGTCGCGGTTCTCCTGGGCGAGGACGCGCAGCGACTGCCCGAGCGGCGTGCCGTACTTCTCCGACTGGATCAGGCTCGTCACCACCGACTTGACGCCGTCGAGGCCGGTCCGCTCGCCGAGATTCTCGAACGCCTTGCGCCGGTCCTGGAGATAGGCGAGCTCCGCGGTCGTGAGGGTGAGCTCCTCCGCGAGCTCCACCGACTGGACGCCGATCTCCTCCGAGACCTTCCGGAGCGCGCCTTCGACGCTCATGCCCGATTCGACGCAGATGAGGAGAAGGTCGAGGGAATCCGGCCAGGCGCGGCGGACCGATTGCTGGCGCTTGGTGATCTTGTTCTTGATGTAGAGCCGCGGCGCGTAATAGCCGAGATAGGCCGCCGCGAAGGTGATCCCGAGCTTCAGCGCGAGCGGATGGTTCATCTTCAGGATCACGAACACGTAGAGGCCCGAGAAGGCGAACAGGGCGAACGCGCAGAGGACCTGCGCGGCGAGATACGTGGTGACCGGGCCCGGACCGCGGTAGCCCGCCATGCGCAGCGTCTGGGCCAGTTCGCCGTCGTCGCCGCTGGCGAGCTTGAAGCGGCGGACGATCTCCGCATAGAGCTTGCGCGGCTCGTTGCGCAGGGCGAGCTGGCGGCGCGCCTTCGCGTCCATGCGGCCGCGCTCGCGCACGCGGATGCGCTCCCGCTCCACCGCGACCTGGCGCAGCCGCTCGTCCAGCGGATTGCGCGCCAGGTAGGGCCAGGACACGACCATCAGGGCGCAGAACACGGACAGCGCCGCCGAGAGCGCCAGGACCAGGTTCGGGTTCGGGAGGAGCGCGATCATCGGATGGCCGATCGAGTGTCGAGGGTGATCATGGAAACGGGGTGCGGAAGGAGCCGGGCCATCGCGGCCGGTCAGAAATCGAAGTTGATCATCTTGCGCATGATGAAGACGCCGATCGACATCCAGAACGCGCAGCCCGCGAGCACGATGTGCCCGGTCGTGGTCGAGAACAGCAGCCCGATGTAATCGGGCGAGGTCAGGTAGACCAGGGTCGCGACCGCGACCGGCAGGGACCCGATGATGGCGGCCGAGGCCGTGGCCTCCGAGCTCACCGCCTTGATCTTCGCGGTCATCTTCTTGCGCTCGCGCAGCACCTTCGAGAGGTTCGCGAGCGCCTCCGACAGGCTGCCGCCGGTCTTGCTCTGGATGGCGATCACGATGGCGAAGAAGTTGGCCTCCGTGAGCGGCATGCGCTCCGCGAGCCGCTGGACCGCCTCGTCGAGGGGGACGCCGAGCGTCTGGTCCTCGATGATCTGGCGGAACTCGCTGCGCACCGGCTCCTGGGCTTCGACCGAGATGATCCTGAGGCAGTCGACCAGCGGCAGGCCCGACTTCACGCCGCGCACGATGATGTCGACCGAGTTCGGGAACTCCGTGGTGAACCGCTTGAAGCGCCGGCCGCGCCGGGTGCCCACATAGGCGTGCGGCAGGAGGAGGCCGCCCGCGATCCCGAAGCCGATCGCCGGAACGAGGCCGACCTTGAAGGTCATCGAGAACAGCGCGAAGGACACGAGCCCCGCGACGACGGAGACCAGCGCATAGGTCTGCTTGCTCCAGTCGAGGCCCGCCTGACGCATGCGCACCACCAGGGTGGGCTTCGCGTCCTTGCGGACCTTCTGCTTTTCCTCGAGCTCCTTGAGGGTGACCTCGACGTTCCGCTTGCGCTTGGCGTCCTGCTGCCCGCCGACGGCGCGCCCGCCGGCGGCGCCCGCCCCGGTGATGGCCAGGCGGCGCTGTTCCGCGGGGGACGGCCCTGCGAGGCGCCGGTAGAGCAGGCCGATCACCAGGGTGACGACGCAGAAGGCGACGAGCAGCGCGATGAGGAGCGGTGCGGTCTGCGGGGTCAGCATCGGCATGGCCTCCCTTCGGCAGCCATCGGACGGCTCCCCTCCCGGCTGCCGGGTGCGCGGCGGTCGGCAGCCACCGGACGGCTCCCGTCCCGGATGCGGGGTGCGCGGCGGTCGGCAGCCGTCGGACGGCTCCCGTCCCGGATGCGGCGGGCGCGGCGATCGGCAGCCATCAGGCCGCGACCTTCTCGGCCGCGTCGAGCGCGGCGGCGAGCCGCCGCTCCTCGCCGTAGTAGCGGGCGCGGTCCCAGAAGCGCGGGCGGCCGATGCCGGTCGAACGGTGGCGGCCGATGATCTTGCCGTTCGCGTCCTCGCCGAGCATGTCGTAGACGAAGAGGTCCTGGGTGATGATCACGTCGCCTTCGAGCCCGAGCACCTCGGTGATGTGCGTGATGCGGCGCGAGCCGTCGCGCAGGCGCGCGGCCTGGACGATCACGTCGACCGAGGAGCACACCATCTCGCGGATCGTCTTCGCGGGCAGGGTGAAGCCCCCCATGGTGATCATCGACTCGATGCGCGACAGCGCCTCGCGCGGCGAGTTGGCGTGGAGCGTGCCCATGGAGCCGTCGTGGCCGGTGTTCATGGCCTGGAGCAGGTCGAAGGCTTCCGGCCCGCGCACCTCGCCCACGATGATGCGCTCGGGGCGCATGCGCAGGCAGTTCTTGACGAGGTCGCGCATGGTGACCGTGCCCTCGCCCTCGAGGTTCGGCGGCCGGGTCTCGAGGCGCACCACGTGGGGCTGCTGGAGCTGCAGCTCCGCGGCGTCCTCGCAGGTGATGATGCGCTCGCCCGGCTCGATGTAGCGGGTGAGGCAGTTGAGGAGCGTGGTCTTGCCCGAGCCCGTGCCCCCGGACACGATCACGTTGCAGCGCACGCGCCCGATGATCTGCAGCACGTCGGCGCCCTCGGGGGTGATGGTGCCGTACTTCACGAGCTGGTCGAGGGTGAGCTTGTCGCGCTTGAACTTGCGGATGGTGAGCGCCGGCCCGTCGACCGCGAGGGGCGGCGCGATCACGTTCACGCGCGAGCCGTCCGGCAGGCGCGCGTCGCAGATCGGCGAGGCCTCGTCGACCCGGCGGCCGACCTGGCTCACGATCCGCTGGCAGATGTTCATGAGCTGCTGGTTGTCGCGGAACTGGATGTCGGTCTGCTGAACCTTGCCCCCGACCTCGATGTAGACCGTGTCGGCGCCGTTCACCATGATGTCGGCGATGTCGTCGCGGGCGAGCAGCGGCTCGAGCGGGCCGTAGCCGAGGACGTCGTTGCAGATGTCCTGGAGCAGGTCCTCCTGCTCGGCGATCGACATCACGGCGCGCTTGGCCACGATGATGTCGCTCACGATGCCGCGGATCTCCTCGCGGGCCTGCTCGGCATCCATGCGGGAGAGCTGCGACACGTCGATCGCCTCGATCAGCGCGCCGAAGATCTGGGTCTTCAGCTCGTAGTACTCGTCGGACTTGCGGCCCGCCGACGCGCGCGTCGCGGCCGGAGCCTCGGCCTGCGGCACGGCCGGCGCCAGGATCGCCTTCTCGGAGCCGCGCGCGGCCTCCGGCACCGACCCGACCGCGACCAGGCCGGGCTTTTCGTCCTGCAGGCGTCTTTTCCCGAACATCAGCGCCCCATCCTCGTTCTTCGTCAGGCCCGCGGGCTCCGCCTGCGAGCGGCGCCCGACCCATGGCGGCGAGGCAAGCCCCGACGCCGCGGGATCCGCCGCCCGGCCGGCCCGATCGCCTCGATCGGGCGACCTTCCGCCAGGTCAGGAAAATCCACCATTCCGCCGCCGCAATCCACTCCGCCGGACGACCTAGGGCCCGTCCGCGCGCGCTCGAACGCGTGGCCTAGGACACAAAGGCGAGGCGCCGGGAGCCCGCGGGGGTCCACGGCCGGCGGCTGGGCGGGGTCAGGCGGCCGCGGGAGCCGGCGGCCGGCCCGGCGGGGTCGAGGCCGCGGGGCTCAGCGGCCGGCGGCGGCGCGCTTGCGCTTGATGAGGCCCATGAGGGCGGAGGCCTGGAAGCCGCCCCGGCGGCGCTTCGCCGGTTCGCGGCCGCCGAGCGACTGGGCGATGCCCGCGAAGGCCTCGGCCGGGCGCGCCTTGGCCGCGACCTGGCCCACCATCTGGCCGTTGTTGGCCGCGGTCCCGAACAGCTTCGGCTCGAAGGCGATCGTGGCCAGGGGCTCGATGCCGAGCGCGGTGACGAAGTCCTTCGGCTTGATCTCGGGGCGCTTGGGCACGCCGACCTGGTTGAGCACCAGCTTCGGGGGCGGATCGTGCGGGCGCTCGTTCTTCAGGAAGGCGACCAGGTTCTTGGCGTTGCGCAGGTTGGCGAGGTCCGGGGCCGCGGTGATGACGATGTCGTCGGCCGCGACCAGCACCTTCCGGGCCCAGGCGCTCCAGACGTGCGGCAGGTCGAGGACCAGCGTCGGCACGTGCGACTGCGCGACCTCGAGGAGCGGGTCGAACACGCTCTCGTCGAGGTCGTGGGTCAGGTCCAGGGTCGCGGGCGCGGTCAGGAGGCTGAGGTGGTCGCCGCATTCCGTGAGCAGGCGGTCGAGCAGCATCTGGTCGAGCCGGGCGGCGTCCTGCACGAACTCGGCGATGCCCTGCCCGCCGTCGAGGTTGAAGTCGAGGCCGACCGTGCCGAACGGCAGGTCGAGGTCGGCGACGACGACGTCGGTCTGCGAGCGGCGGGCGATCGACCAGCCGACGTTGTGGGCGACCGTGGAGGAGCCGACGCCGCCCTTGGCGCCGATGAAGGCGTAGGTCTTGCCGAGCTTGCCGGCCGATTCGCCGCGGTAGATCCCGGAGATCGCCGCGATGGCGCCGACGGGGTCGAGCGGCGCGATGGCGTATTCGCTGACGCCCCGCTTCATCAGCTCGCGGTAGAAGCCGATGTCGTTGGAATAGCCGATCACCATCACCTTGGTGCCGGGGTCGCAGACCTCGGCGAGGCCGTCGAGACGGGCGAGCACGAGCTCGGCCGAGTGGTTCTCGACGATGATGAGGTTGGGCGTCGGCGCGTTCTGGTAGGCCGCGACCGCGCCGTCGATCCCGCCCGCGTGCACGGCGAGGCCGGCCCGGGCCATCAGGCGGTCGCGGGCGGCGGTCTCGAGGGTCGCGGCGACCGTCGGGCTCTCGCAATAGGCGTGGATCGTCACCCGCGGCACGTGGGCGATCTCCGCATGGGGCGGCAGATTCGCCTGGGAGACCGGACCGTCAGCCGCCCCGGCGGAGGCCTCCGGAGCGAGGCCGCCCGCATGGCTGCGCGCCATGGCCGACCGGTCGCGCTCGCGGACGTCTCCGAGGGAATCCAGGGCGAGAGTGGTCATGTCGTGCCTCGTCGAACGGCTCCCGGGAGCCGAAGATGGTGGAAGAGAGGGGCCCGGGCCGCCGTCCGCACCGGGTGTCCGGCGCCAAGGCCGGCCGTCCGGACCCGGTTCAGCGGACCCGCACCACCTCGCTGCGGCCGGCGCGCAGGATGCGCACCGACACGAGGGCGGCGGCCTGATGGACCGCCTGGGGCTCGTCGCCGTCCGCGATCGAGCGCAGCGCGAGGGAGAGCCCGCCCATGGCCTGCGAGGCCGAGATGATCTCGACCTGGGCCGGATCGAGCTCCAGGGTCGCGGTCTTGCCGATCGCCACCGCGCCGCCCTTGGGGTCCTCGACCTTCTGGTCGATGGCGAGCACCCGGATGTTGCCGAGGAGCACCCGGCTCATGCTTTCGATCGAGCCGCCGTCCTGGCCGGGCCGGCTCACGGTCTGGATCACGTCGACGCGGTCGTTCGGGAGCACGAAGCCGCCGGCCGTGGCCTCCGCGTTGATGCGGATCGCCACCGCCCGCTTGCCGCTCGGCAGCATGGCGGCGAGCAGCCCGACCCCGCGCACGAGCTTCTCCTCGCGCACGGGCTCGCCCGAGAGAATGGCGTTGCGCACGACCGAGCCCTTGAGGGTGGCGAGCGCGTCCGGCTGCTTCTTGCGCGTGATGAGGCCCGGGCCGACGGCGCTCTCGGGCCAGGACTGCCAGCGCACGTTCGTCTCGCCGACGGCCTGGCCCTGGTTGATGTCCGCGGCCGCAACGACGATGTCGACCATCGCGGGCGGAGGCGGCTGCACCGCGGCCGGCGCCGTGGCGACGGCCTGGGGCTGCATCGTCAGGGCGATCCAGGCCGCGAGGCCTCCGGCGCCGAGGGCGACCACGAGAATGATGATGCGGAGCATGGAAGAGGATCTCCTGGTCCGAGAGGCGCTCAGCAGGCCGAGCGGCGCAAGGGGTTAAGGGTCAGGGCGGGAATCGGCACGTCTCGGGTCAGCGCAGGACGGCCATCCAGGCCGAGTGCGGGAGGGTCAGAAGCGCGGCCGCCGCCATCGGGACCGCGTAGGGAATGCCGTTGCCGGGCGCGTGGAGCCGCGCGATCCAGGCCGCGTCCCGCAGGCCCGGCGCCAGGCGCGCGCGGCGGAACAGGATCAGGCCCAGGGCGAAGACCCCTCCGAACAGGGCGGTGTAGACCGCGAACGGCCCCGCCTGTCCGGCGCCGAGCCAGAGCACGGCAGCGACGGCCAGCTTGACGTCGCCGCCGCCGATCCAGCCGAGCGCGAACAGGCCGAACCCGAGCGCGAAGGCCGCGAGCGCCGCCGCCAGGCTCGCCGCGACGGTCGCGGGATCGAGGCCCGCGAGCACGGCGAAGACCGGATAGGCCGCCACGAGCACGCCCACGAGCGCGTTGCGGATCCGCATCGTGGCGAGGTCCATCAGCCCGGCTCCGACCATGCAGGCCCCGAAGACGAGGCTGGCGGCCGCTGCTGCGATCAGGGTCGGGGTCATGCCTGGCTCGTCCACTCCCGCGCCGCGGGCGCCGCCGCAGCCGCTTCCGCTCCCGGACCGGCAGCGGCATCGAACGGCACGGCGAAACTCCCTCGTCGGCAGGGGGCACAATCGGGCATTCGCGCGCGCCGATCCATTCCGTCTGACGGCCTAGGACCGCGCCGGGGCCCGCTTCGGGCAGGCGATCTAGGTCGTCCGGACGAGCGGCGGGGTCCCCAGGGGGATCGAAGGCGCTTCGGGAGGAGGATGGAGGGCCCGGCGGGGCGACGGAACGCCGGGCTACTCGCGCTGGGCGCGGCGGACGCTGTCCCTCAGGAGCTCGAGGTTGTTGGCGACCGTCGGGTTCCCGGGATCGAGGCGGGCCGCCTCCAGGAACTTGTCCCGCGCCTTCACGACCTCGCCCCGCAGCAGGTAGGAGTAGCCGACGTTGTTGTGGTACTCCGCCCGGTGGCCGACGAGCTCGCCCGCCCGGCGGTAGGCCCGGTCGGCGAGGTCGAATCGCCGGACGCGGTCGTAGGACGCGGCGAGCCCGAGCCAGGCCTCCGCGTTGCTCGGCGCGATCTCGACGGCGCGCTCGAAATAGCGCGCGGCGTGGCCGTAATGCCCCTCGCCGAAATGGTTTTTCGCGACGTTGAGGACCTCGTGGTCGGGGTAGAAGTCGACCGTCGCGGGCAGGTCGAGGCCCGAGGTCCGGTTGCCGAAGCTCGACAGGCCGAGGTCGATCGGGCCCGCGCCGTTGCAGCCCGAGACGAGCAGCCCCAGGCCGATGAACAGGCCTCCGGCCAGCCTCCTGAGAGCTCCCCTGCGCATGGCCCCTGTCAAATCCGCTCCGCTGCCGACCGAAGGTGCGGCCGTCATGGTTATAAAATCCTTAATCTTTCCGCGCCATGCCTTAACGGGGCCGGCGCGATTGATCGATTCCGGCCCGTCGGACTAGTCTGATTGCCAACTCGAACGGGCCGCCCCCCGGGGATAAGGTCTCCAAAGACGCGGACGGGCGCCCCGGGGCACGGGACGGACCGGGCCGCAACGACCGAGAACGGAAGACGATGATGTGGGGTCACTCCGCCCGGCGTACCGATCGGGCCCGCCGCGCCGCCGCAATCCTGCTGGCGGCGCTCGCCCTCGCCGGCTCGGCCCTCGTCGCGGCGCCGCCCGCCGGCGCGCAGGACCGGGCCATCTCCTTCGCCAAAGGGCGCTCCGACGACATCCGGGTCGCGCGCGGCCAGTTCGTGACCACGCGCACGGCGGTGGAGATCGGCCGGCTCGTGGTCGGCGACCCGGCGATCGCCTCCGCGGTCCCGACCACCGAACGCTCTTTCTACATCCTCGGCAAGGCCGAGGGCCGCACCAACGTGGCGGTCCACGACGCGAACGACACCCTGATCGGCCTGATCCAGGTGGAGGTCGGAGCCGACACCCCGGACCTCAGCGAGACGATCCGCTCCGCGATTCCCCGCTCCAACGTCCGGGTCGACACCGTCAACGGGCGCCTGCGCCTCGGCGGCTCCGTGCCGGACGCCATCGCGCTCAGGAAGGTGCTCGAGATCGCCGAGGCGTACAGCCCGGGCAAGGTGATCAATGCCCTCACGGTGACGGGGGGCCAGCAGGTGATGCTGGAGGTGCGGTTCGTCGAGGTGAACCGCGACGCCGGCCGGGAACTCGGGGTCAGTCTTTCCGTCCGCAACACCAGGAACGGCCGCGGCTTCACAACCGGTCAGTTTCTTCCGCCGACAACCGACAGGCCGACGACCTACAAGGAAAATCTGCCCTCCACGAATGTGCCGTTCGGAACCTTGATCGCCGAGATCCTGAGCAACGGCATCCAAGCCGACATCCTGGTACAGGCCCTTGAACAGAAGAATCTGGCCCGGCGGCTAGCCGAGCCGAACCTCGTCGCCTTGTCGGGCGACACCGCGAGCTTCCTCGCCGGCGGCGAAGTTCCCTACACGGCGTCCGTCGACGACGGCGTCGCTACGGTTGCCTTCAAGAAGTTCGGCATTCAGTTGAACTTTACCCCGACCGTGCTCAACAACGGCATCATCAACCTGAAACTCAACCCCGAGGTCAGCGAGATCTCGGGTTTCACAGCCAATGGGCAACCGATCCTCGATACGCGAAGCGCTACGACGACAGTCGAAGTCCGAGATGGGCAGAGCTTCGCGATCGCCGGTCTGCTCCGCAGCGTCCACATCAAGAATCAGCAGCAGGTCCCTTGGCTTGGCCAGGTCCCGGTGCTCGGCGCGCTGTTCCGCTCGTCCGCCTTCCAAGAAGAAGAATCCGACCTCGTCATCATCGTCACACCACGTCTCGTCCAGCCTGCCCCGCCCGGCACGCCGCTCAAGACGCCGCTCGACGACCCTAAGGCCAGCAACGACGTGGAGTTCTTCATGCTGGGCGCTCTCGAGGTGAACGATAAGATGCGGGACGGCTTCGCCTCGGGCGCCGGCATCATCGGACCGTTCGGGCACATCATCAACCTGCCCCCCAAGGCCGCTCCCGCGGTCAGGGTGCAGACCGCACCGGGAAAGAAGCATGTGGTCACGAAATAGAGCGCGGTCGCTCAAGGTGCTCGCGGCCGCTCTGGCGGCCTCGTCCGTCGCGGGCTGCGCCGACTACCTCAACCATCACGATACCGTGACGCTGCGGGCCGGCGACGCGCAGAACTGGAACAAGACGGTGCAGACCACCGATCCCTGGCCGCCTTACGTCAAGAATACCGACATCGACGGGGACGGGCAGCGCACGATGATTGGTGTGCGAAACTATTCGGAAGGCACGACGCCTCTGGCGAGCGGCGGGGGCACCGGCGGCGCAGGCGGGACGGGCGCCGCCGCGGCGCAGTAGGCCTCGCTGCGGGACAGCTCCTTTCGATGTCGGCGCAACACCTGGGCGCGGGCGGACGCATCAGCCCGACGGGACACGGAATTGCGCGCGCAGCCGCTCGACCTCCCGGCGCACCGCTGCCGCGATCGTCCGGGCCGTGCGGTAGGCCGCCCCCGCGTCGCCGCGCAGGCAGGCCTCCTCCAGGGTGCTGCAGGCATCCGCGAAGCCCCTGAAACCCACGAGCGCCGCCTGCGAGACGAGCGCATGGGCCTGCCGCGCCACGAGGCGCGCGTCCGACGGCTCCTCCGCCGCGAAGGTCTCGTCGATGCGCTCCGTCAGCTTTGCGAGGCCGGCGAGGAGCCAGTCGCGGCCCATCAGGTCGACGAGTTCGTCGAGGTCGGCGGTGACGGCAGCCCTCGGGTCGCCGCCCTCCGCGGCAAGGTCGTCGGGATCGGCCTCGGCCCCAGCCCTGAGACGGGCGCCCGAGGGAAAGTCGTCGGGATCGGCTGCGGCCCGGCGCCCCGGGTCGCCAGCCGGCCGCGCCGCATCCCCGGCGGGGGGCATGCCCGCGGAGGGTGCCGCGGCAGCGCCGCTGCGCCCGAGCCAGGCCGCCACCTTCTCGAGCAGCTGGGCGCGCCGGAACGGCTTGCCGAGATGGTCGTCCATGCCGGCCGCCTCGAAGGCGCGCAGGTGCTCCGGCAGGACGTTCGCCGACATGCCGACCACCGTGACCTCGCTCGCGGGCCCCTCCAGCCTGCGGATCTCGCGCGTGGCCGCGAGGCCGTCGAGCACGGGCATCTGGACGTCCATGAGGACGAGGTCGAAGGTCCCCGCCTGCAGGGCCGCGAGCGCCGCCCGGCCGTCGGCCGCGGTCTCGACCGCGTAGCCCGCGCGCGCGAGCACGGTCCTGAACAACTCGCGGTTCTGTTCGAGATCCTCGACGACGAGGATCCGACCGGGCTGGGTGGCAGGGGATCCGCTCACGGGCAAGGTTCCGGCGACGACAGGGCGGGGCCGTCGCGAATGCGCCGGCGGAAGGCCGTACCGGCGCCCCGGCTCCGGCCCGCCGGACGCAATACTCGCGACAGGCCCCACAAAGGTCAAACGCGGCGGCCGCGCGCAACTCGGCCGTTCGGCCGATCCCGGTCGGGTATGGGCTTATCTGTTAACGGGATATGGCTTATGTCTAGCCTGGGTGAGGCGTCAGGGCAGGCCCACCGCGTCCACGGCGGGCGGAACCCTTCGGGAAGGAGACCAGCATGTCACGGTCCAGCAAGACCTCGCTCGTTGCGGACGACGACGAGTTTTTCCGGATCGCGCTCAGAACCATCCTCCTCAACAAACTCGGTTTCACGGATGTGATCGAAACGGCGTCGCTCGACGAAGCCGTCGAGCGGCTCTCGGAGGCGAACGACGTGTCGCTCGCGATTTTCGACCTCGCCATGCCGGGCATGGAGAGCGCGGCCAGCCTGCGCGCGGTGCGCGAGTGCTTCCCCGCCACCCAGGTCGCGGTCGTCTCGGCCTCGAAGCGTCGGGCCGACATCCTGCTGGCGCTCGAGGCCGGCGCCCACGGCTACGTCCCGAAGGGGCTCGGCGTCGCGGAACTGTCGCGCGCGCTCCAGACCATCACGGAAGGCGTGATCTTCGTGCCGCCCTCGCTCGCCGACCTCGGCGCCTTCGAGGACGAGCCCAACATGCCGCTCGCCAGCGCCTATTCGAGCCAGCCGCGCTCCGACAAGAGCCTCACGACCCGCCAGCGGCAGGTGCTGGACCTCCTCGTCGAGGGCAAGTCCAACAAGGAGATCGCCCGCGCCCTCAAGCTCGGCGAGGGCACCGTCAAGGTGCACGTGGCGGCGCTGTTCCGGACGCTCGGGGTCACGAGCCGTGCCGCCGCCGCCGCGGCGGGTCTGCGCCTGATCACCGCCGAATGACGGAGCGCTCCGCCGCCTCGGGTCCGGGCTCGACCGACGCCGAACGACGGTGCCCCTGCCGCCGCCGCGGCGGGCTTGAAGCCGATCGGTGCCGAATGATGGGACGCTCCAACGCCTTTCCGGACATATGGCCCTTGCCAGCACAACCTTAAGATGGCAAGGCTGAACCGATCGTATTCCGCCATGTGATCCGAACGGTTCGGCCTCCTTGACCGACGAGCCCCCCTCGCCCCCCGACGCCGGCGCACATGGTCCGCGGGCCCGGGTCCTGCTCGTGGAGGACGAGCCGCTCGTCCTGCAGTTCGCGGCCGCGCAGATTGCCGGGTTCGGCTACGCCGTCACGGCCTCGTCGTCGGGCCCCGAGGCCCTCGCGATCCTCGAACGGGAGCGCTTCGACCTCCTGTTCACGGACGTCGTGCTGCCGAAAGGCATGAGCGGGGTCGAGCTGGTGCGGCGCGCGCGCGCCTTGTCCCCGGGCATCAAGGTTCTCATGACGTCCGGGTATTCCGAGGAGGTGTTCCAGCTCCACGGCCGGCCGGAGCCCGGCACCATCATGCTGGGCAAGCCCTATCGCCGTCACGATCTCGCCGAAGCGCTCCGGCGCGCCCTCGCGGCGGGCTAGAATCCGTCCGGCTGTTTCAGGATCGCATCCGGACGGGGGCGCGGAGCCGACGGCCCCGCCCCTCCCGATTCCATCACGAGCAGACAGATTCCAGCGCCGCCCGGGACCGGACGGCTCTAGCCCTTGACGCGGACCACGTTCGTGGTGGTCGTGCGCGTGCTCAGGGAGCCGTAATCGCAGCCCGTGCAGATGTCGCGGATCAGGGTGCGAAGGCGTTCCTCGCTGGCGCGCAGGCGCTCCTCCCGGGCGGCGCGTTCCCGCGCGGCCTCGGCGTCGGAGATCGGCTCCTGCGCGGCGCGGCCTGCGGACGAGGCGCCCGTGCCGACCGCCCCACCCGCGCGCCCGCCGCCCCCCACCGAGGGGCTCTGCGTCGGCGCGGCCTGGGTGGGCGAAGGGTCGGGACGCACGCGCGTGCCCGAAGGGCTCGTCACCGGGGCGGCCTGGGTCGGGGTCAGGTTCGGGGAGGTGGACGGGCGCCCGACCGGCGCGGTCTGGGTCGGCGAGACGTTCGGGGCCACGGAGGGCGGGCTCACCGCCCCCGAGCCTCCGCTCGACACGCCGCCCGCGCCCGTCGAGCCGGCGCCCGCACCGGAGGAGCCTCCCGACGATCCCGTCTGGGCGAAGGCGATCACGGGCATCATGACGGCGGCAGCAACGATCAGGGCACGCACGGCCTTACTCCTCGAACCACGGGGCGCGACGCTCCTAGCACAGCTAGGGTCAAGTTTGCCCGCTGCCAAGCGAAACCTGGGGTGCCGGCGGCGCTGCCCGGGCCCGGTCAATGCGCCTGCGGCGGCGGCGCCTCGGTCCAGACCTCGGCCGTGAGCCGGAGCATCAATTCCACGGCCTCCTGAAGCTCGGAGCCGCCTGCGTGCACGCGCACGCTCTCGAGCACGAGGTTGAGGTGGCGCCGCTCGCGCCAGGGCAAGGCCGCGAGCGCGGTCCTGAGGTCGAGCCGGTCGAAGGCGGAGACGCCCGCCCGTTCGGCCACCTCGTCGACCTTGGCCTGGAGGTCGCTCAGGTGACGGGCCACTTCGAGGGATGAGGTCATCAACGATCTTTGCAGAAAGGACGCAACACGGAAGGCATGCGGGATGGAATGCGCTTTCGGGAGAACGCCCCCCCGCGGGGCGGCGTTCCTGACGCCCGGCGTCTGCGAGAACGCCCCGTGCCGCGCCGCGTTCCCCGGCCGGAACCGGCGGTCCGGCTGGGTTGACGAAGTCTTGATCCGCGGCCGGCGCCGCTTCGGCGCCCGGTCGGGAACCTTGGGCACGCCCCGGCCGTTGCTGCCGCTATGAAGCCCCGCGCGCCCATCCTGTCCCGGCCGGTCGTTCTCCTGGTGGAAGACGAGCCGCTGGTGCGCACGCTTCAGGTCGA
Organism: Microvirga sp.; assembly: GCA_036263675.1. GTDB lineage: Bacteria > Pseudomonadota > Alphaproteobacteria > Rhizobiales > Beijerinckiaceae > Microvirga. Next base: position 48,518 of record DATAGO010000059.1, read on the forward strand.
CATCCTGCGCGACGCCGGCTTCTGGGTCGTCGAGGCCCAGGACGCCGACGAGGCCTTCGAGATCCTCAAGCGCCGCCCGGACGTCAAGGCCGTCCTCACCGACGTCGACATGCCGGGCTCCATCGACGGCTTCGAGTTCGCGCGCCTCGTGGCGCAGGGCTGGCCCGACGCCGGCATCCTGGTGATCTCCGGCAAGGCCTCCCCCGGGCCGAGCGACCTGCCGCCGAGCGCATCCTTCATCGCCAAGCCGGTCCGCCCCGCCCCCCTCGTGGAGGAGCTCCGGCGGGTGATGGACCGGAGCGCCAAACTCGCGCAGGAGACCTGAGCGGGCGGCGCCCCCGCGCCGGGCTCTCCGCCTCAGTTGCGCATCATGTCCCAGTTGCGCGCCTCGCCCGCCATGCAGTTCATCCGCGCGTCCTCCTGCACCGGCATGAGCCGCGCTGCTCCGTCCGAACCTCCCGCCTGCACCGGCATGAGCCGCGCTGCCCCGTCCGATCCTCCCGCCCGGACCGGCATGAGTCGCGCCTCCGCGCCGTGATCCGGCCCGAGATCGGCGATCTCGCGGATGATCTTGGTCTTGATCGCCTGGGCGAACTGGTCCCGGTCGCGCACCGGCACCATGAAGGCGCCGGGGCCGCCGATCACGCAGTCGCGGTAGTAGAGGTCGAGCTCGGCCACGTCCCAATAGCCCACCGCCCGCTTGAGCATGATGGGCAGGCCGTTGATCGTGATGCCCTTGGCGAGCGCCTCCTCGCGGGCCTGGGTCACGGGGCGGCCCTGGTTGTTGGCGCCGTCGCCGGAGATGTCGATCACCTGGCGCAGGGGCTCGACCCCGCTCTCGCCGAGGAGCCGCATCGAGAGGTCGATCGCCCCCGAGATCGAGGTGCGCGGGCCGCGCTGGATCGGCGCGCGGGCGAGGCGGTCCGCGAAGGCGAGCGCGTCCTCGGGCGCCTCCAGCGTGGTCCAGGGCACCACCACGTGCTGCCGGAAGGTGCCGGCCCATTCCGCATAAGTAACCGCGATGCGCCCCAGCATGCCGCCCCGGATCGCCTCGTGCACCAGCGGCGACCGGAACGCCTCCACGAAGCCCTGGCGCTGCAGCTCCTGCTCCTCCGGATCCATGGAGTTCGAGATGTCGACCGCGAGCACGAGGGCGAGGTCGACCTCCGTGGCGGCCCGGGCCGGCGCCGGCGCGGCGAGCGCGAAGAGGCCGGCGAGCACCGTGAGAACGCGAAGGAGGGAGAGCGGCATCGGGATCTCCGGTGGGGCGCCTCGAGGGCGCGGGCGGGCATGACCGGTCCGAGCTTTCCCGCCGGCGCCGGCCGCGTCAACGGGGTGGGGCAGGCCTCGCGGTCCGGCCGGCTACGGAGCGTCCGGGCGGGGCGGCAGCCTCCGCAGCGCTTCCACGAGGGCCTCGGCCATCTGGCCCAGGATTGCGGGGTCGACGTTGTCGAGGGTGTCGCAGGCCTTGTGATAGCAGGGATCGTAGGGCTGGCCGGCCGCGCCGCCGAACTGCGTGGCCTGGGCTTCGCCCTTGGCCTCGCCGGCCCCGGTGTAGAGCATGATCGTCGGGATGCCGGCCTGCGCGAAGGAGGCGTCGTCCGATCCGCCGCCCCGGCGCTCGGAACCGCTCATGCGCTCCTCCGCCGGCAGCCCGCGGGTGCGGAAATAGGCGGCGAGCGCCCCGCGGATGTCGCTCGCGGGCCCGGGCCCGGCCTCGATGCGGCTGCGCAGGAAGCGGCCGGGATTGGGCGAGCCCACCATGTCGAGGTTGACGTAGAGCGAGACGCGCCGGCGCGCCGCCTCGTCGAGGGCGGCGACGTGGTGGCGCGAACCGAGCAGGCCGCGCTCCTCGGCGCCCCAGAACGCGAAGCGGATCGGCCGGCGCTCGCCGGCGAGCCGCAGCGCCGCCTCCAGCACCGCGGCGGAGCCGCTCGCATTGTCGTTGATGCCGGGCCCCTCGGGCACGCTGTCGAGATGGGCCCCGACCGCCACGACCTCGCCCGCGCCGAGGCCGGGCGGCTCCGCGATCACGTTGCGGGTCGTGCGCGTGCCGGATTCGATGTCGACCGCGAGCCGGACCACGGCCGTTTCAGGAGCCTCCGCGGCCCTGGCGAGGGCGCGTCCCACCGCGGTCGAGGTGCCGAGCACCGGCACCGGCGCCGGCGCCGCGAGGCGGCCCCCGAAGGGCCCGGTGCGGTCCTCGCGCCCCTCGTTCATGATCACGACCCCGACGGCCCCGGCCGCGACCGCATGCTCGACCTTGACCTGGAACGGGCAGGTGCCGCGCCGGACGAGGGCGATGCGGCCGCGCACGAAGCCGGCGAAGTCCTCGCTCTCGCAGCCGCTCGTGGACGGCGGCAGCGAATCCTCGTCGAGTTCGAGATCGACCCCCTGGACCGGGGCCGTCACGTCGCCCGAGGCGGAATGCTGCAGGGTGCGCACGGCCTCGCGCGGCGCGGCCGGCGCGCCGGCGAGGCTCAGGACCGGCGGCGTGCGCTCCAGGGTGAACGGGAAGGTGAACTCCTCGAGGCGGACCGCGTAGCCCGCCTCCCGCAGCCGCGCGGCGACGTAATCCGCCGAGCGGTCGTAGCCGGCGGTGCCGGCGGCGCGGTTGCCCCCGTGCGCCGCCGCGATGTCGAGGAAGGCGCGCAGATGCGCGAGCAGGCGGTCCGGATTTCCGGTCGAGTCGGCGGCGGTCGCCGCGGCCGGGAGCATCCCGAGGGCGAGAAGGCCGAGGCCAAGCGCGCGAGCGAGGGAGGTCCGGGCAAGGGAGTTCATGGCACGATCCTGTGTCGAACCCGGCGGCCGCCCACCCCGCCCCGGAGCCCCACTGAGCCACATGGCCCCGCGGGCGGCAAGGGCGGGCGAATCACGATCCGGCGAACGGCGGACGGCCCGCGCGGCGCGGCCGGTCCGGCACGGATCCGCCACCCCTTGGCCCCCTGCGCGGGCAGTCCCTTCCGAATGATTCGATCACGATTTCGGCCGGCCGGCGGGAACCCGGGCTCCTCCGTCGGGCGTTTCCCCATGAATCAGCCGAATTCAGGAGGCCACGATGGCGGGCGCATTGAGACGGAGTCTGGCCGGAGCTTTGCTCGCCGGCGCCCTGCTGGCTCCCGCTGCGGCCGTCGCGCAGTCCGGACGCGCCTGGAGCGACCCGCCCGCGGATCTGAACGCCGGTCCCCTGGTCGAGGATCCGAAATCCCGCGGGGCCTCGGCCAAGGCATCCACCAAGTCGGCGGATGCCTGGCCCGACGAGGCCGCCCGGCGCCTGCGCCCCACCCAGGTGGCGCAGCCCCGGACCGAGCCCGGCGCGAAGCCGGACGACACGCGCACGGCCACGCGGAGCAGCGCCCCGGAGGCGGACCTCGACGTCAAGGAGACAGGCAGCACCCGGACGGCCGGGTCCGGCGGCAAGTCCGACGCGAGGGTGACCGCCGCCGCGCGGGCCGAGGAGGCGGACGAGGCCGCGTCCCAGGCCAAGGCGGCCGCGCGGGAGAAGGCGCGCAAGGAAGCCGCGCGCCAGCGCCGGATCCAGGAAGCGCGGGAAGTCCGCGAGGCGAAGGCGCGCCGCGAGGCCGCGGCCGTCCAGCGCCGGCGCGCGCTCGCCGCGCGCAACGCCGACCGGGTGCGCACGGCCCAGCCCGAATACGAGGTGATGCGCCTGCGCACGCTGGTCTATCCCGACGGCCGCATGGTCGAAGTCCTCACCCGGCCCGATCAGGAGATCGCCGACTTGCCCGTGCGGTGAGGATCCGCGCACGGGCGGAACGTCCTCTGATCCAAGATCCCGCCCGATGGGCTATCCCAGGTGAGGATCCGAACGCAGGGGCGGAGCGTCCCGCCGGGGGCGGTCGGAACACCCGACGGCCGCGCTACTGCGCCAGGAAGCCGCCGTCCACCGGCAGGGTGTGGCCGGTCACCATCGCGGCGGCGGGGCTCGCGAGGTAGAGGATCGCGGCCGCGACGTCCTCGGGCTCGGCGAGGCGGCGCAGCGGCGTCATGTCCTCGATCCGGCGGACGAGGTCCGGCTTGTCGAGCAGGGGCGCGATGAACGGCGTGCGCACGAAGGTCGGGGCCACGGCGTTGACCCGGATCCCGAACGGCGCCCATTCCACGGCGAGCGCGCGGGTCATGTTGACGATCGCGCCCTTGGTGGTCTGGTAGGAGATGTTCGGGTAGAGGCCGCCGCCCGACAGGCCCATGATCGAGGCGACGTTCACGATCGCGCCCGCCTGGCCGAAGCCCATCATGGCGCGCGCCGCTTCGCGGGCGCACAGGAAGGTCCCGGTCATGTTGACGGCGACCACCTTGTCCCAATTCGCCAGGGGCAGGTCGAGGGCCGGCTCGCGGATCGCCATGCCGGCGCTGTTCACGAGGATGTCGAGGCGCCCCTCCCGGGCCGCCGCCTCGCGGAACGCCGCCGCGACGGCCGCCTCGTCGGCGATGTCGATCCGGGCCGCATGAGCGGCGCCGGATTCCGCGGGCGGGTCGGCCCAGTCGAAGACCGTGACGGAGGCGCCGGCGGCCGCGAGCGCCTGCACGGTCGCGAGCCCGATCCCCGATGCGCCGCCGGTCACGACCGCTGCGGCGCCCGTCAGGTCGAACAGGCGGGGGATGGGTGAAGACGGCATGACGCTCTCTCGTGAGGATCGCGGACCCGGGGGTCGTGTTCCCGCGACACCGCCGGGCCCGGCAGCCGAGAACCGTCCCCCATGAGGAGAGCGGCCCCGACGGTGCGCGAGCCGCCTGGTCCGGGGACCAGTCTAGAGGATGAAATCGCCCCGATCGAGGGCGCCGACGTTTTCGACCGTGAGGGAGCCGGAGCCGCGCAGATCGATCACCACGTCGTCCCCCTCCCCCCGCAGCGCCCGCTCCAGCGCCCCATACGAGCGGAACAGCCCGCTCACGTCGATCCGGTCCCCCTCCTGGAAGTCCTTGATCACGTCCACGCCCCCGCCCGCCACGAACACGTCCGCCCCCGCCCCGCCCCAGGCGGCGT
>DATAGO010000060.1:0-18843 GCA_036263675.1 Microvirga sp.
CACGGCGTCGAGGGGGCGGGTGCCCACCAGCTCCTCGGGCGTGTAGCCGAGGAGCTCGCGGCAGGCGGGGGAGACGTAGCGGCGGGTGGTGTCGAGGTCCGCCTGGATGATCATGTCGGTCGCGTTCTCGGCCAACAGACGGTACCGCGCCTCGCTCTCCGCGACCGCCTTCTCGGCGACCTTACGCTCGGTCAGGTCCTGCATGGCGCCGAGGTAGCGCACCGGCCGGCCGGTCTGGTCGCGCAGCACGTAGCCCCGGTCGAGCACGTGCACGTACGTTCCGTCGCCGCGCAGGAAGCGGTATTCCTGCGCCCAGTGATCCTGGCCGGTGTCGAACACCGTCTGGATCCTGGCGATCACCCGCGCCCGGTCTTCGGGGTGGATGCGCTCGCGCCACCAGTCGCCCGTGTGCTCGATCTCCTCCGGAGAATAGCGGAACAGGGTCGCGGTGGTGTCGTTCCAGATCACCTCGCCGCGTCCGATATCGGCGTCCCACACGGCCTCGTTGGTCGCCTTCGCGACGAGGCGGTAGCGCTCCTCGCTGGCGAAGAGCTTCGCCTCGTTGGTCTTGCGCCGGGTGATGTCCGCCGTGATGCCGACGAGGCTGCGGCGCCCGTCCTCGCCAATCCGCAGCTCCGCCTTGTCCTCGATCCAGATCAGCGATCCGTCCGGCTTGTAGAACCTGAGCTCGATCGCATAGGGCGTCGCGTTCTCCAGCGTCTCGCGCAAGGCCTCCCGGTGCCGTTCGCGGTCGTCCGCGTGGATGCGCTCGTCGAACTCCGTGGTCGGGCCGGTGTCGAGGCCGAGGAGGTCCCGGGCGTTGCTCGACCAGGTCACGATCCCGCTCGCGAGATCCCATTCCCAGGCCGCGATGCGCCCGCCCCGCAGGGCCCGCTGTAGCAGATCCTCGTCCGCAGCCGCGCCCCCGCGCGGCTGCGCGGGTGCGTCCTCGACCTTGTCGGCCATGCCCTTGCCCCCCGGCTTAGACTGTTCAGCCTAATCGGGTTTTCGGTCGTGTGAAGTGACCTCACACGCGCGTCCGCGGGAATTGCCGAAAATTTGCTGTATTCGGAATCGCGCCCGGGCGACGGCATCGGGCCGCATGGTGGAAACCCACGCAGGCACGCCTTCCGGACCCTGCCGCGGGAATGGTAGCGTTCGCGCAGGCACCGCCGCGGAGGGCCCCATGAGCCTCGAATTCCTCATCACGTCGCTGATCGTCGTCGCCTCGCCCGGCACGGGCGTCGTGGTCACGATCGCGGCCGGGCTGTCGCGGGGCGCGCGGGCGGCCGTGGTCGCCGCCTTCGGCTGCACGCTCGGGATCGTGCCCCACATGCTCGCCGCCATCACGGGGCTGGCGGCGCTGCTGCACGCGAGCGCGCTCGCGTTCCAGATCATCAAGTACGCCGGCGTCGCCTATCTCCTCTACATGGCCTGGGCGACCCTCCGCGAGCAGGGCGCCCTGAAGATCGAGCCCGACAGCGCGCCGCGCTCGGACGGGCAGGTCATCCTCTCGGCGATCCTCGTCAACGTGCTCAACCCCAAGCTCTCGATCTTCTTCTTCGCCTTCCTGCCCCAGTTCCTGAGCGTGGGCGAAGCGAGCCCGCTCGCCCGCATGCTGGAGCTCAGCCTCGTCTTCATGGCCATGACCTTTGCGGTCTTCGTGCTCTACGGCGTCTTCGCGGCGGCGGTGCGCAGCCACGTGATCTCGCGCCCGCAGGTCCTCGCCTGGATGCGCCGTGCCTTCGCGGCCGCCTTCGTGGGGCTCGGCGCCAAGCTCGCGGTCAGCGAGCGGTAGCCCTCCGGGACCGTCCCGGGCTCCCGAACCGGCGCCGAACACATCTTTGCGAGGGGGATACCCCGGCCCGGATGCCCGGCCCAGCCGGCCGGGCGCTTGCCTTGACAGGCTCCGGGGCCTCGTGGAACGCTCGCTCCACGCTGCAAAAGCCGGGAAATGCCGCGTTTTTGCGCCGAATTTCCACCGATCAACGGGGTGGAACAACCATCGCGGCGGCACGCACCGCCGGGGGCTTACAGGAGACGGAGGAAACCATGTTGAAACGCTCGTTGCTCGCGGCCACGGTGTCGCTCGTGGCGCTCGGCGCCCAGGCTGCCGATTTCAGGCTCATGACCGGACCGCAGGGCGGCGTCTGGGTACCGCTCGGCGGCCAGCTCAAGGACCTGTGGGAGAAGGCGGTCCCGGGCGCCAACGTTCAGTCACTCCCCGGCGCCGGCATCGCCAACGTGCGCGCCATCGAGGAGGGCAAGGCCGAGATCGGCTTCGGCAACTCGATCTCGACCGTGGACGGCCTCGCCGGCAACGCGCCGTTCCCGCGGCCGCACACTAAGATCTGCAACATCGCCTCGCTCTATCCGCAGTACTTCCAGATGCTGGTGCCGGCCAATTCCGGCATCCAGAAGGTCACGGACCTCAAGGGCAAGTCGATCACTACGCAGCCCCGCGGCAACACGGGCGAGCTCATCACGGCGCAGCTCCTGAAGGCCTACGGGATGAGCTATTCCGACGTGAAGGTGAGCTACGTCTCCTACACGGACTCGGTCGAGCAGATGAAGGACGGCCACGCCCAGGCCTTCACCCTCGGCACTGCGATCCCGTCCGGCGCCGTGATGGACCTCGCCTCGGCGCAGGACATCCGGCTCATGGACCTCACCGACAGCCTCGACGCGATGAAGAAGCAGAACCCGGGCTACACCCTGGTGACCGTCCCGAAGGGCACCTACCCGAAGCAGGACAAGGACGTGAAGGTGATCGGCTACGCCACGCACCTCGTCGCGGCCTGCAGCCTGCCGGAGGAAACGGTCTACCGGATGACGAAGGCGATCGCCGACAACGTGCCCTCGCTCGCGGCGACCAGCCAAGCCCTCAAGGATCTGACCCCGAAGGACATGGCGGAGGACATCGGCGTGCCGTTCCATCCCGGCGCGGCGCGGTTCTACAAGGAGAAGGGCATCACCGTTCAGGCCAAGAGCTCCTGACCGCAGCGCCCGCCACGAGCGCCCCCTCCCGCACCCGCGGCAGGGGGCGTTTGCCGCTTCGACCCTCCGTCCGCCTCGCAGTCCCGAGGATGCCCGCATGAGAATCGCGCTCACCCACGGCGGCATGGTCCGCCTCGCCGCCGGCGTCATCGGCGTCGCGATGGCGCTCTACCACATGTGGATCATCGTCACCGGAACGCCCGAGGCGATCATCTTCCGCGGGACGCACCTTCTCTTCGCCCTCGTCCTCACCTTCCTGATCTTCCGCCGCGCCACCGGCAAGGTCGACCCGTTGCCCGCCGAGACGGGCAGCGCGGTCATCGAGGATCCCCCGTCGCTCTTCGACTACGCGTGCCTCGTGCTCGCCGCGGCGCCGATCGTCTACCTGTTCGTGAACTACGAATACGTGGTCAACCGCATCTACTACGTCGACGATCTCACCTGGACCGACATGATCCTCGGCACGGTGCTCGTCGTGATGATCATGGAGGCGACGCGCCGCCTCATCGGCTGGGCCCTGCCGATCACGGCCATCGTGTTCCTGGCCTACGGCCTCCTCTACGCCAGGGTCGAGCCCATGCGGCTCCTCGACCAGCTCTTCATGACCACGGAGGGCATCTTCGGGATGCCGCTCGGCGTCTCGGCGTCCTATGTGATGATCTTCGTGATCTTCGGTGCCGTCATGGAGCGCACCGGCACGGGCCAGCTCTTCATGGATTTCGCCATGAGCCTCACGGGCCACACCGCGGGCGGGCCCGGCAAGGTCTCGGTGGTGAGCTCGAGCCTGTTCGGCACCATCTCGGGCTCCGCGGTCGCCAACGTGATGGTGGACGGGCCGATCTCGATCCCGCTCATGAAGCGCACCGGCTTCAAGCCGCATTTCGCGGCGGGCGTCGAAGCCGTGGCCTCCACGGGCGGTCAGATCATGCCGCCCATCATGGGCGCAGCCGCCTTCGTGATGGCGGAGTTCATGCAGGTCTCCTACGGCCAGGTGATCATCTGGGCGCTGATCCCCGCGATCCTCTACTACGTGGCCTGCTTCGGCGCCGTGCATTTCGAGGCCAAGCGCCACGGGCTCGCCGGCCTGCCGCGCTCCGAGCTGCCGCGGCTCGGCACCACGCTTCGCGAGCGCGGGCACCTCTTCATCCCGGTGATCATCATCCTCGCGGTCATGTATTCCGGCTACAGCGCCCCGATGGCGGCGCTAGCGGGCACCCTCGCCTGCTTCCCGGTCGCGGCTTTGCGCGCCTCGACCCGCGGCAACGTCACGCTGCGCAACCTCGTCGAGGCGCTCATCGACGGCTCGCGCAACGCGCTGCCCGTGGCGCTCGCCTGCGCGTGCGCCGGCATCATCATCGGCGTGGTGTCGCTCACCGGCGCCGGCATCGTGTTCACCCAGGCCGTGATCCATCTGGCGCAGAGCTCCCTCGTTCTGGCGCTGGTGCTCTCCATGATGGCCGGCATCGTGCTCGGCATGGGCATGCCGACGACGCCGGCCTACATCATCATGACGGCGCTGCTGGTGCCCGCGATCATCAAGCTCGGCGTGATCCCGCCGGCCGCGCACATGTTCGCGTTCTACTTCGCGATCCTCTCGGCCATTACGCCGCCCGTGGCGCTCGCGACCTTCGCGGCCGCGGGCCTCGCCAAGGCGGACCTGTGGAAGAGTGGGCTCGCCTCCGTGAAGATCGGCGCCGCCGGCTTCATCGTGCCCTTCATGTTCGTCTACGAGCCCGCGATCCTGATGATCGGCGACTGGCCCTCGATCATCGGGGCCTCGCTGACGGCCACCATCGGCATCCTCCTGCTCGCGGCGGGCCTGCACGGCTACTTCATCGCCTACGCGGCTATGTGGGAGCGCGTGCTGCTCGTGGGCGCGGCCCTGTGCCTGATCAAGCCCGGCCTCTACACCGATCTCGCGGGCGCCGCGCTCGCGGCGATCGTGATCGTGGCCCAGGTCGCCCGGACCCGGAAGCCGGCGGTGGGCTTCGCGCTGAAGCAGCCCGAGACCCCGCAAAGCCCCTGAGCCCGGGCCGGACCGGCTATCGGCGCAAAGCCGCGATGCGCCGCGCCCGCTTGACGGCGGGCGCCGCCGTGGTCGAAGTCGCGCAAGGCATCCCTGCAAGGTTTCCCGCGATGGCGCTCTCCCCTCCCCTGTCCCGGCGCACCTTCCTGGCCGGCACGCTCGCGGCCGGCGCCCTCCGCGCTTCCCGGGTCAGGGCGCAAGGCACGGCCCGGCGCGGCGGCGTGCTCGTGGTCGCGGCCGACACGGAGCCGCGCAACCTGAACCCAGCGCTCGTGGCCTCGAACGGCGTGTTCTACGTCGCGAGCAAAGTGATCGAGCCCCTGGCCGAGATGGCGCCTGACGGCGGGCTCATTCCCCGCCTCGCCACGGCCTGGGAGGGCTCGGCCGACGGACGCTCGGTGCGCTTCACCTTGCGCGACGGCGTCGCCTGGCACGACGGCAAGCCGTTCACCTCGGCCGACGTCGCCTTCTCGGCGATGCAGCTCTGGAAGCCGCTGCAGAATCTCGGGCGCGTGGTCTTCAAGGATCTCGAGGCCGTCGAGACCCCGGATGCGCGCACCGCGATTCTGCGCTTTTCCGCGCCGACCCCGTTCCAGCTCGTGCGCAATGCCTTGCCGGCCTTGACCGCCGTGGTGCCGCGCCACCTCTACGAAGGCACCGACATCGCCGCGAACCCGGCCAACGCGAGGCTCGTCGGCACCGGCCCCTTCCGCTTCGTCGAGCACCGCCCGGGCGAGTTCTATCGCCTCGAGCGCAACCCGAACTACTGGGAGAGCGGGCGCCCCTATCTCGACGGCATCGTCTACCAGGTGCTGCCCGACCGCGCCGCGATCGCGGCGGCTTTGGAGGCCGACCGCATCCAGCTCGCCGCCTTCTCGGCGGTGCCGCTCGCGGACCTGGAGCGCATCGGGAAGGTGCCGGGCGTGCGGGTGATCCCGGAGGGCTACGAGGGGATCACCTACCAGCTCACGGTCGAGATCAACCACCGCCGCAAGGAACTCGCCGACCCGCGCGTGCGCCGCGCGATCGCGCATGCGATCGACCGGCGCTTCGTCGTGGATGCGATCTTCCTCGGCTACGCGAAGGCCGCCACCGGGCCGATCCCGCAATTCGACAAGACGTTCCACGCGCCCGACATCGCCGCGCCCGCCTTCGACCCGCGGCGCGCCAACGCGCTTCTCGACGAGGCCGGCTATCCGCGCGGCAACGGCGGCATGCGCTTCCAGGTGCGGCTGCTGCCGGCGCCGTGGTTCGAGCAGACGCGCCAGTTCGGCGATTATCTGCGCCAGGCCCTGCGGGCGGTCGGGATCGATGCCCAGATCGTCAACAACGATGCCGCCGCCCACACCCGCACGGTCTACACCGAGCACGCCTTCGACCTCGCGGTCGGCTCGCCGGTCTACCGCAACGACCCCGCGATCTCGACCACGATCCTCTACCAGGGCGGCCTGCCGCCGGGCGTGCCGTTCTCGAACCAGTACGGCTACAGCAACCCGGCCATGAACGAGACGATCGGACAGGCCGCGGTCGCGACCGACGAGGCCGAGCGGGTGCGGCTCTACCGCGCGTTCCAGCGGCTTGCGGCGGACGACCTGCCCCTCATCCCCGTCGCGGAGTTCACCTTCATCACCGTGGCGCGCGACCGGGTCCGCAACGTCGCCAACAACCCGCGCTGGGCGACTTCCCACTGGGCCGACACGTGGCTGGCGTCGTAGGGGGCGAAGACATGCAGCACCTGTCCCCTCTCCCCTCTGCGGGAGAGGGTGGCCCCGCGAAGCGGGGTCGGGAGAGGGGCTGTCGGACGTCGGACACAACGATGCCGGAACCAGCCCCTCCCTCCCCTCAGAGGAGGGCGACGCGGCGCAGCCGCGCGGGGTGGGGTGTTGCGCGAAGCGCATCCGGTAAGGCTGGGCCAAGAGCCCGCCTTCGGCGAACACCCCATCCGTCGCCCTGCGGGCGCCACCCTCCCCTGAGGGGAGGGGAAAGGGTGCGGCAACGCCGTGGCTCACGAGAACGGCCCCTCTCCCGGCTCGCTCCGCTCGCCACCCTCCCCCGCAGAGGGGGGAGGGATACGTGTGTGCCGTGCGCGCGTTTCGCGTAATCGTCCGCCGGCTCGTCGCCGCGCTCCCGACGCTGCTCCTCGTCTCGCTCGGGGCGTTCCTGCTGCTCGAATCGGCGCCCGGCGACGCGGCGGATGCCTATCTGGCGCAGACCGGGGGCGATGCCGGCTATGCGGCTTCGCTGCGCGAGCGCTTCGGCCTCGAGGGCACGACGCCCGACCGTCTCCTGCGCTTCTATGCCGGGCTGGCGCAGGGCGACCTCGGCACCTCGGCGGTGTTCGGCCGGCCGGTCGCGAGCGTCATCGTCGAGCGCCTGCCGACGACGCTCCTCCTGATGACCTGCGCGGTCGGGTTCGCGGCCCTCGTCGGCACGGGCCTCGGGCTCGTCGCGGGCGCGAAGCCCGGATCCCTCCGCGACCACGCGATCACCGCGGCGACGCTCGGGCTCCTCGCGATGCCGAACTTCTGGCTCGCGCTGCTCCTCGTCCTGCTCTTCGGCGTGCGCCTCGCCTGGCTGCCGACGAGCGGCCTGAGCGATCCCGGCAGCCCCGCGACGGGCCTCGCCGCGATCCTCGACACCGCCCGCCATCTCGTCCTCCCCACGCTGGCGCTCGGGGCCGGCTACCTCGCCCTCTATGCCCGCACGCTCCGCGCCGGCATGGCGGCGTCCTGGCGCACCGATCCCGTGCGCGCCGCCCGCGCCCGCGGCCTGCCGGAGCATCGCGTGATCTGGCGCGCCGTGGCGCGGCCCGCGCTCCTGCCCGTCGTGGTGCTGCTCGGGCAGCAGGCCGGAACGCTCTTCGGCGGCTCCGTCGTGGTCGAGACGGTGTTCGGCATCCCGGGCCTCGGGCGTCTCGCCTACGAGGCCGTGGCGGGGCGCGACACGCTCCTCCTCGTCGGCGTCGTGCTCACCGGCACCATGGTGGTGATCGCCGCGAACCTCGCGGTGGACCTCGTCCTCGTGCGGCTCGACCCGCGCATCGGCGCGGCCGATGCGTGACGCGCTCGCGCTCCGCCTCCTGCGCACGGGCCCGGGCTTGGCCGGGATGCTGCTCCTGGCCCTCGGGGTTGCGCTGGCGCTCAGTGCGCCCCTGCTCTTCCCGGGCGATCCGCTCGACATGGTGGCGCGCCCCCTCACCCCGCCCTTCGCGAACCCGGCCGCGCCGCTCGGCACGGACCGGCTCGGGCGCAACATCCTCGCGGGCCTCGCCCACGGCGCCCGGGCGACGATCGCGACCGCGGGGCTCGTCGCCCTCGTGGCGCTCGGGGTCGGCGCCGCGATCGGGACGGTGGCGGGCTATGCCGGCGGGCTCGTCGACGAGGCCCTGATGCGCGTCGCGGACGCCACGCAGACCGTGCCGGGCTTCGTGCTGGCGCTGGCCCTCGTGAGCGTCCTGGGTCCCACTCAGCCCGCGATCGTGCTCGCGCTTGCGGCCGGCGCCTGGACCGGCCCGGCGCGCGTCGTGCGGGCCGAGACCCTGAGCCTGAAGGAGCGCGCCTTCGTCGAGGCCTCGCGCCTCGTCGGGCGCCGCCCGCTCGCCATCGCGTTCGACGTGGTGCTCCCCAATGCACTGAACCCGCTGATCGCCCTCGCCGCCGTGATCGTCGCGGGCGCGATCCTGGCCGAGTCCGCCCTCGCCTTCCTCGGCCTCGGCGATCCCAACGTGGCGAGCTGGGGGGCCATGATCGCGGAAGGGCGCGCCGTGCTGCGCACGGCCCCGCACGTGATCCTCGCGCCCGGCCTTGCCGTGATGGCGACGGTGCTCGCCGTCAGCCTCGTGGGCGACGGGCTCGCACGCACTCTCGCGTCGAGCGACGGCTGATCCGCGCGGCTTCGGAGCGCGGCTCCTGTCGGGGCCTCACGGATTCGCCTTGGCCCACAGCCCCGTCTTCGACGAGCGCGCATGGGCCTCGGCCGCGAGAAGGTCGGGGCTCGCGTCCGAGGTCGCGCGGCCGCCGCCGTTGAACAGCACCACCTTGGAGAGGTCCTGCCCCTCGACCTCGCAGCGGAAGGCCTTGGCGCTCCCGTCCGCCGGGACGCAGACGACCTCGCGGCCGCGCAGGTAACCCGCGAGGTCCGCGGGCTCGCCGGCGCCGCGGGTCCATTGCACGCCGAAGAGCGGCGCGACCTTGCCGCCGATCGACAGGGTCGCGGTGTCGATCACCTCCGGGACCCCGCGCAGGCTCCCCTCCGGCAGCGGCGCCGGCGGATTGACGGGCAGCGAGCCGGTATCGACGGGCTCCGGCGGGGTCGTCGGCCGGCGGCGGGCGGGCTCCGTCGTGACCGGCGGTGTCGACGCGACGGCGGCGCTCGGCGGTTCGGACCGCTCCTCGAAGGGCAGCAGGCTGTAGAGTAAGGCGCCGCCGAGCACGAGCGCCAGGACCCCGGCGCCCGCCGCGATCACGTGGCGCCGCCGGTACCAGGGCGTGACGCCTGCCGCGATCAGGGCCGCGCGCGTCGCGCGCGAGGACCCGTCCTCGACCCGCGGCGCGCGTGGAACGGGCCCCGCGGCCGCAGCCGTCGGCCCGCCGTCCGCCGGCGCCGCGGGCCGGTCGCCGAAATCCTGCAGGGTTGCGCGCGCCGCCGATACGGAGGCGCGCAGGGCCTGGCCCATGCGCCCGAACCGCACAGCGATCGCTTGCGGTCCGGAGCCCAGGCGCCCGGCGGCGCGGGCAAGGTTCGCCCGGGCCGCATCCAGCCCGCCCTCCAACCGCTCCGCGACGGCCGTCCGGGCTGCGGCAGGCGCCGTCGACCCTCCCGCCCGGTCCGGGGCGGGATCGGACGGCGCCGCGGGCCGATCCGTGACGAGGAGCCAGTCGCGCGAGGCCGCCGGCGCCGGGGCTTCCGGGGCTCCGGTCGCTGCGGGCGAGGACCCCTGAGAGGCTGTGGCAGGGAGGATCTGCGAGGCCCGGGGCATCACCGGGCCGGCCGAGGCGGGCTCCGCCGGTCCCTCCGGAGCGGCCTGGACCGCGGCCGGGGCGTCCGCCGGTGCCGCCGCCTTGAACAGGGTCGGGTGCTGGGCGCGGAAATCGGCGATCACATCGGCGATGGTCCGATCCGCCTTCGGCTGCCCGGCCTCGTCGAGGACCGTGATGGTGAGCTGGCCGTCCGTCTCCGCATACCGGACCGCTGATTCGACGATGAGCTCGAGCGGGCCGCGGGCCTCCTCGAGCGGGTTCGCCCGCTCGACCTCGGCCCGAATGATCGCCCGAACCTTGTCCAGAGTGCTCATCTGATCCTCGATCCCTGTCCCGGATCCGCCTGGAATCCGGGGATGCCGTGGAGCGCCCCGAGAGGCAGCTTAGTCCTCCGCATCTTCCAGCGATACGGTGCGGTCGCCCGCGCCGCGGCGCAGCACCGAGCTCGTCTCCGACACGATCACGGGCTGCCCGCCGGCAAAGCTCACCCCGAGCTCGATGACCCCGGTGCCGGCGGAGGTCCGGCCCCGGTTCGGATCCGAGGCGCGGTAGTCGAACGTGGAGCGGATGGTGCAGAAGGCGCCGGCGCAGCTCGTCCGCATGGTGTCGAGGCGCGGGCGGTACTCCCGCTCGGGCCAGCGGCGCGCGAAGCGGCGCTTCTCCTCCTGGAGCGCCCGGCCGCTCACCTCGCGGCCGTGGTAGCGGATCACCGGGGCGTAGAACTCCTCGTGGGCCTCTAGCGCGACCGCGTTGGGGTCGGACCAGAAGTCGAGATAGTCGATCGCGAGCTCCTTGGCGGCCCGCGCCTGCGCGGACTGCTCCCGGCGCGGGAACCGGGGCTGCGCCGCTTCCCGCCGCTCCGACGGGCGCGGCGCCGGGCGGGACTCCTCGGCCGGGCGGGCGCTCCTTTGGGGAGCGGGCTCCGGCCGGGCCGCCGGGGCCTGCGGCCGCGGACGCGGAGCGGCACGCTCCGGCTCCACCGTCCGCACGGAGGTCTCGGCCCGGGAGGGCGCGGCACGCTCCGGCTCGGCGGTCCGGACCGCAGGCTCGGCCCGGGACGGGGCACGCTCCGGCTCGGCGCTCCGCACGGGAGGATCCGTCCGTGCCGGCGGCGCAGGCTCGGCGGCGCGGGCAGGCGGCGCGTCGAGGGTCCGGGGCTGCGGTGCGGGAGCCGTGGGCTGCGCCGGCGCGATGGTGGTCGGGGGATCGACCCAGCCGTTCTGCGGCGGGGTGCCCTGGGCAGCGGCGGGTGCGGCGAGGCTCAGGAGGGCTGCGGCCCCCAGGAAGCGGCACGATACGACACGCATGGCGTTCTCCTGCGGCGGCCCGGAGCCACCGCCTGCAGGGGAAACGCACCAGAGCGCGGACGGGGTTCCCGTTCGGCTCTCCCGCAGCGGTCGTCCGCGAATCGCCAGATCCAAAGGACAAGCTTGCCTCGTGGCGTCCGTATGGCGTCGAAGCGGCATGGACCGGGCGAAGGGAGCCCGCCTGCCCGGCCGCAACCTCATCGAGATCCAAGCAGCCGATGGACACGATCCTTGATTGCGGACCGGCGTTGCTGTGCAAACTATTAAAAATTTCCTAAAAATCTTGCATACAGCCGAGCCTTCAAGCTTTACTGTGCCCTAGTGCCGCCAACCTCAGGCATAGGGGCACGTCACGATCGTATTCCGGGCAGCCTCGTCCCCATCCGGGCGAGCGCGGGCGTCAGCGGGTCCGCTTCAGGCAGCACCGCGGCCGGCTTGGTTGGGGGCGTGGCTCATCGGTGTGTTGGAGTGATCCTGCCCGCATCCGCAGAGAGGCGGCGCCAGGCGGGACCGGGGACGGTTCGGGGGGCTTATGGCTAGGATAAAAAAGGGCAAGGTCGTCAAGTGGACCAACAAGTCCGACAACCAGACCAATCTGAAGGACACCAAGGCCTATAGGATCGATTCCCTCGGCGGCGACGACAACATTTTCGTCACCAACGAGGCCGCCAACACCATCAACGGCGGCAGCGGCAACGACACCATCACGGTCAAGGGCGACGGCAACAACCAGATCCAGGGCGAGGAAGGCGAAGACACGATCAGGGTCATCGGCGACGGTGACAACACGATCAACGGCGGCGAGGGTGTCAGCACCGTCACGGTCGGCCACGGCAAGAACAAGATCAATACCGCCAGCGAGGGCGATACGATCCACGCCGGCGGCGGAAGCAACATCATCAATGCCGGCGAAGGCAACAACATCATCACCGCCGGCATCTACAATACCAACAACGTCAACAATCCGACGTCTTCATCGATAGGAATCGGAAACAACAAGATCAACACCGGCGCCGGCAACGATACGATCACCACAGGCGATGGCAACGACCAGATCAATGCCGGTGAGGGCGACAACATCATCGACGCCGGAGGTGGCAAGAACGCGATCAACACCGGCGCCGGCGCCGACAGGATCACCATCGGCTCCGGCAGCGACCGGGTTCATGCCGGCGAGGGCAACGACACGCTCTTCCTCCTGGGCGGGAACGATTTCGTCCAGATGGGCGGCGGCGACGACGTCATCGAACTCAACCTCGACTACTATGTCGGCGGCGAGAAGATCTCCCTGTTCGGGGACGCCGGGTTCGACAAGATCGCGTTCCGACTCAACAAGGTCGACGCCATGGAGCCCGACCACGTCGAGGCCTTCCAGGACTATGTCGACTTCCTCATCTGGGACGGCGGCCAGTCGGAGTACGAGTTCGGCGGGATCGAGCTGAAGCTCATGGGCATCGAGCAGGTGGAGTTCATCGCGCCCGTCCTGGCCGTGAATGACGCCCCGATCGTGAGCGAAACGGGCTCGCCGGCCACGCTCGACGTGCTGGCCAACGACTGGGATCTCCTGGCCAATTACGAGAGCCTCGGCGCTCAGGACAACCGGCACCTGACCATCGTGAGCGCCGACCAGATGGATGGCCTCGGCTCGATCGAAGTCGTCGACAACAAGATCGTCTACACCTTCGGGGACGAGTACGAGTACCTCATGGCCGGCGAGACCGAAACGGTCAAGATCAAGTACATCGTCAAGGACAACCAGGGCTTCGAAGACACCGCGACAGCGACCGTGACGGTGACCGGGGTCAACCAGGCTCCGACCTCGGTCGCCCTGAGCAACGCCAGCGTGATCGAGAACGCGGTCGGCGCGACGATCGGCACACTGACGGGCGTGGATCCCGACGTAGGTGACACGCTGACGTTCTCGGTCGTCGGCAGCAACAGCCCCTTCGAGGCCGTCAAGGACGTGAACGACGTCTGGACGCTGCGGCTCAAGAGCGGACATTCGCTGAACTACGAGACCGCCAGCACGGTCAACGTCGACGTGAGGGCGACGGATACCGGCAACCTGTCCAAGACCCAGACCTTCACGATCAATGTCGGCAACGTGAACGAGGCGCCGACGGGCATCACGGTCACGAACCAGCAGGCCCTGTTCGAGAACACGGCGAGCAAGACCTTCGTCGCGGATCTGGAAGCGGTGGACCCCGACCTTGTGGCCGGGTTCCGGAACAACGTGATCACCGTAGACGACGCGCGGTTCGAAGTCGAGAACGGCAAGCTCTATCTGAAGGCGGCTCAGAGCGTCGATTATGAGAGCCTGACGAACGGCAAGCTCAGCCTGACGCTGACCGCCACGGACGCGACGAATTCCGCCCTGACATTCAGCAAGGGCCTCGACGTGACGGTCACGAACGTGAACGAGGCGCCGGCGGGGACGGACGGAACCGTGGCGGCGACGGAAGATCAGGTCTACACGTTCACCGCGGCGGATTTCGGCTTCACGGACCCGCTCGATCACCCGGACAATGCCCTGCACTCGGTGATCGTCAAGTCGCTTCCGGCGCCTGGCACCCTGAAGCTCGACGGCGTCGCAGTCGTGGTCGATCAGGCGATTGTCGCCACCGACATCGCGAAGCTCACCTACCAGTCGCCGCTAGATGCCAATGGGGTCGGCTATGCCAGCTTCACGTTCCAAGTGCGGGACGACGGCGGCACGGCGAATGGTGGGCAGGACACGGACCCGAGCGCCAACACGATCACCATCAATGTCGCGGCCGTCAACGACCCGCCGACCTTCACCTCCTCGGCGACGCCGAGCGTGATTGAGAACAGCACTGCGGTCGTGACCCTGACGACGAGCGACGTCGAGGGCAGCGCCTCGACCTTCACGATCACGGGCGGGGCCGACCACAACCTGTTCGAGATCGTGAACGGCAACGAGCTGCGCTTCAAGGCGGCACCGAATTTCGAAGCGCCCGGTGATGCCGGCACCGACAACGTCTATGATGTGCAGGTGACCGCGAACGATGGCACCGACACCACGCCGCAGTCCATTGCGGTGACTGTCACGAACGTCAACGAGGCTCCGGCAGGGACGAACGGAACCGTCGCGGCGACGGAGGACCAGGTCTACACATTCAGCCCAGCGGATTTCGGCTTCACCGACCCGCTGGATGCGCCCGCCTCGAACAGCCTGCGCGCCGTGCTCATCACCTCGCTGCCGACCTTCGGTACGCTGAAGGAGAACGGGGTTGCAGTGACGCTCACAAACGGGGTAGCGTCCATCTCCTCCTTCAACATCGACAAGCTCACCTATCAGGCGCCGCTGAACGCCTTTGGGACGAGCTACGCGAGCTTCACCTTTCGGGTGCGGGACGACGGTGGCACGCTGAACGGGGGCCAGAACACCGACCCGACCGCCAACACGCTCACCATCGACGTCGCGGCCGTGAACGACCCCCAGGTCTTCACGTCGTCGGCGACGCCGAGCGTGGCGGAGAACGTCACCGCCGCGGTGACCCTGACGACGAGCGATATCGAGAACGACACGCCGACCTTCACGATCACGGGCGGGGCCGACGAGGACCTCTTCGAGATCGTCGGCAACCAGCTGCGGTTCAAGACGGCGCCGAACTTCGAGATACCGGCGGATGCAGGTGCCAACAACGTCTACGACGTGCAGGTGACGGCAGCCGACGGCCCCAACAACACCGTGCAGACCCTGACGGTCACGGTCACGGACGTGAACGAGGCGCCCGCCTTCACGTCCTCCGCGTCACCGAGCGTGGCGGAGAACGGCACGGCCGCGGTGACGCTGACCGCGTCCGACGCCGAGGGAGCCACGCTGACCTATTCCATCACGGGCGGGGCCGACGCCGGTCAGTTCTCGGTCAACGCGACGACCGGGGCACTGTCGTTCTTGGCTGCACCGGACTTCGAGCTGCCGGCCGACGCGGACGCCAACAACGTCTACGACGTGCAGGTGGCGGTAACCGACGGCGTCAACCAGACATTCCAAAGCGTCGCCGTGACGGTCACGGACACGAACGAGGCGCCGGTCTTCACGTCCTCCGCGGCGCCAGGCGTCTTCGAGAACGGCACGGCCGTGGCGACGCTCACGGCGACGGATCAGGAAGGGAACTCGATCCAATACTCGATCACAGGCGGGGCCGACGCCGGCAAGTTCTCGGTCAACGCGACGACCGGGGCACTCTCGTTCGCGTCTGCACCGGACTTCGAGGTGCCGGGAGATGCCGACAGCGACAACGTCTACGACGTACAGGTGACCGCCAACGACGGCACCAACAACACGGTGCAGACCCTCGCGGTCACGGTCGCGAACGTGAACGAGGCGCCGGAAGGGACCAGCCAGACGGTCACGGCGATCGAGGACCAGGTCCGCACCTTCAGCGCGGCGGATTTCGGCTTCTCGGACCCCTCCGACGGATCCGGCGCCAACAGCCTGCTCTCGGTGATCATCACCAGCGTGCCCCTGGTCGGCACCCTGAAGCTCGGCACGACCACCATCACGGCCGGGGATGTCGCGACCGGATTGGAGATCCCGGTCGCGGACATCGGCACGCTGACCTACGAGCCGCCGCTGAACGCGAACGGGACGAACTACGCGAGCTTCCAGTTCAAGGTGCGGGACAACGGCGGCACGTCGAATGGGGGCCAGGACACCGACCCGAGCGCCAACACGATCACCATCGACGTCACGCCCGTCAACGACGCGCCCGTCTTCACCTCATCGGCCACGCCGGACGTGCCGGAAAACAGCACGAAAGTGGTGACGCTGACGACGTACGACGTCGAGGGAGACACCTTCATCTTCGAGGTCTCCGGCGGGCTTGACCAAGGCAAGTTCAAAATTTTGGGCAACGAATTGCACTTCATCAGTGCGCCGGATTTCGAGACGCCGAACGACCTGGGCGGTGACTCCCCCGGCGACAACATCTACGACGTGCAGGTGACGGCGGTCGGCACCACGGCGACACAGAACCTCGCCGTGAAGGTCACGGACGTCGACGGTCTTTCGGCCTAGCGGCGCTCGGTCCTTAGAAGATCCGAACACCCGGGCTCCCGCCCGGGTTGTCCCTTGGACGCCGGCTCTTCCGGCGATGCCTCGCCCAAAGCTGATCCGCTAGTCCCGCGCCCGGTACTTCGTTATCCGACCTGGTGCGGACCATGTGGTCGGAACGGAGCGAGGCCTCGACTCGGCCAGGCGCCGTAACCGGGAACGCGAGCATTGCCGTGTGCGCCCCGCTGCCCTGCCCTACTCGACGCTGACGCCGCTGGAGCGGATCGGCTCGGCCCATTTCGCGATCTCGCTCTCGACGAAGCGGGCGAGGTATTCGGGGCTGCGGCGCTCGGGCGCGACCAGCATAGCGCCGAGGCCCTGCAGGCGGTCGCGGACCGCAGGCGTGTCCATGGCCTGGAGCGTCGCCCGGTGGAGCTTCTGCACGACCGGCGCGGGCGTGCCCTTCGGCAGGAAGAAGGCGTTCCAGGTATAGGCCTCGAAGTTCGGCAGCGCCTTCTCGTGCGCGGTCGGCAGGTCCGGGAGCACCGGCGAGCGCGCGCGGGTCATGGTCGCGATCGCCTTCACGGAGCCGCCCTGGATCTGCGGCAGGGCGGTGGTGACGATCTCGCACAGGAAGTCGATGCGCCCGCCCTGGAGGTCCTGCATCGCCGGGCCCGTGCCGCGGTAGGGCACGTGCTGGATCTTCGTCCCCATGGCGGCGTCGAGGAGCACGCAGCCCAGATGGGTCGCCGAGCCGGCACCGGCCGAGCCGTAGGTCATCTTGTCGGCGTTGGCCTTGGAATGGGCGATGAACGCCTCGATCGTGTCGGCCGGGAAGTCCTTGCGGGTGATGAGGATCAGCGGCACCTCGGCGATGAGGGCGACGGGCTGGAAATCGGTGGCGGCGTGGTATTGCGGCTTCTTGTAGAGCGTCTGGTTCTGGGCGTGCGTGCCGACGGTGCCGAGCACGAAGGTGTAGCCGTCCGGCTGCGCCCGGGCGACGCGGGACGAGCCCGTCATGCCGCCGGCGCCGCCCACGTTCTCGACCACCACCTGCTGGCCGAGGATCTGGCTCATGCGCTCGGCCATCACGCGGCCGAGCACGTCGGTCGGCCCGCCGGCCGCGAAGGGGATGATCATCGTGACCGGCCGCGTCGGCCAGTCCTGGGCGCGGGCCGGCGCCGAAGCCGCCCCTGCGAGTCCGAGTCCGAGGCCGAGCGCGGCCAGAATCCGCCCCATCCGACGTCGCAGCATGATGTCCTCCGCGTGTTCCGCCCGCAGCCGCAGCTCCAGCCGCGGCGTTGATCCTGGTGGTTCCGACCGCTAGATCCTGGCGCGCCGGCCGCCCGGGTCAAGCGGCCCCATCCCGACGAAACGGAGCGAACCATGCCGTCCACCCGCATCGCCATTGCCGGCCTCGGGGCCATCGGGCGCTCGCTCGCCCGCCGCCTCGCCGACGGGATCCCGGGCCTGGCGCTCGCGGGCGTCGCGGTGCGCGACCGCGCCAAGGCGGAGGCCTGGCTCATCGAGCAGGGCATCGCCTGCCCGATCCTGGCGCTCGCGGATTTCCCGAATCACGCCGATCTCGCGGTCGAGGCGGCGCCCGCTTCGATCATCGAGGACATCTGCCGGCCGATGCTGGAGGCCGGCAAGCGGGTGATGGTGCTGAGTGCCGGCGCGCTGCTGCCGCGGCCGCACCTGATCGAGCTCGCCCGCACCCACGGCGGCCAGATCGTGGTGCCGACGGGCGCCCTGCTCGGCCTCGACGCCGTCACGGCCGCCGCCGAGGGCACGATCCGTTCCGTGCGCATGACCACCCGCAAGCCCCCGCGAGGCCTCGCGGGCGCGCCCTATCTCGAAGCCAACGGCATCTCGGTCGAGGGGTTGGGCGAGCCGAAACTCGTGTTCAGCGGCACGGCGCGGGAGGCGGCGGCCGGCTTCCCCGCCAACGTCAACGTGGCGGCGGCCCTGTCGCTCGCCGGCATCGGGCCGGACCGGACCACGATCGACATCTGGGCCGATCCGGGCGTGAGCCGCAACTGCCACACGATCGAGGTCGACGCGGACTCGGCGAAGTTCACGCTCGCGATCGAGAACATCCCGTCCGAGAACCCGAAGACCGGACGGATCACGGCGCTGTCGGCGCTCGCGGCCCTGCGCAAGATGCACGCGCCGCTCCGTATCGGGACCTGACGCGGACCTTCGAACCAGACTCGGCGCGCCGCTCCGCATCGGGACCTGATGCCGATGCGGACGCCCCGCTCGGGCTCCATCCGTATCAGAACAGGAAGTCTCCCTTGTCGAGGGCACCGACGTTTTCGACCGTGAGGGATCCGGAGCCGCGCAGATCGATCACCACGTCGTCCCCCTCCTCCCGCAGCGCCCGCTCCAGCGCCCCATACGAGCGGAACAGCCCGCTCACGTCGATCCGGTCCCCCTCCTGGAAGTCCTTGATCACGTCCACGCCCCCGCCCGCCACGAACACGTCCGCCCCCGCCCCGCCCCAGGCGGCGT
>DATAGO010000061.1:0-18899 GCA_036263675.1 Microvirga sp.
GGGGGGTGTGGGGGGGGGTGTGGGGCCGGTCGCTGGAGCGCGGTGTCTCCGGATCATACCCTCCGCCTTGCGGGGAGGGTGGACTGCGGAGCAGGCCGGGTGGGGGTTGGTGCAGGAGGCACCTCGGAGCTCAATCCTGCACCAACCCCCACCCCGGCCCCTCCCCGCGAGGGGGAGGGTAGGAACCCGGATCCACCGCGCTCCACCGACCGGCCCCTCACCCCAGCCCTCTCCCCGCAGGCGGGGAGAGGGGGAGGGACCGCGGGGGAGAGAGGGTCACGGCCAGCGCACCGTCGGAGGCATGGAGGACAGGATCGAGTCCACGTTGCCGCCGGTCTTGAGGCCGAAGATCGTGCCGCGGTCGTAGAGGAGGTTGAACTCCACGTAGCGGCCGCGCCGGACCTGCTGCTCGTGCCGGTCGGCCTCGGTCCAGCTCTTCGCGACGTTGCGGCGCACGATCTCGGGATAGATCAGCAGGAAAGCCTCGCCGACGTCGCGGGTGAAGGCGAGGTCCTCGTCCGGGTCGCCGGTCCAGTGATAGTCGTAGAAGATGCCGCCGATGCCGCGCGGCTCGTTGCGGTGCTTGAGGAAGAAGTACTCGTCGCACCAGGCCTTGTAGCGGTCGTACGGAGCGCCCGGGAAATGCCGGTCGCAGGCCTCGCGCATAGCGCCGTGGAACAGCACCGTGTCGGGATCGTCCTGGGTGCGGCGCCGGTCGAGCACGGGGGTGAGGTCCGCCCCTCCGCCGAACCACGGCTTCGTCGTGACCACGAAGCGGGTGTTCATGTGGACGGTGGGGACGTTCGGGTTCCAGGGATGCGCGATGAGCGAGATCCCCGAGGCCCAGAAGCGCGGGTCCTCGTCGGAGCCCGGGATCTGGCCGCGGAACTCGGGCGCGAACTCCCCGTGCACCGTCGAGACGTGGACGCCGACCTTCTCGAACACGCGTCCCCGCATCATCGACATCACGCCGCCGCCGCCGGGCGCACCGGAATGGTCCCGGCGCTCCCAGGGGCGGCGCTCGAAGCGCCCGGGCGCGATGGCCTCCGGGTAGAAGGGGCCGGAGGCCTGCGTCTCCAGCTCCTCGAAGGCGGCGCAGATGCGGTCGCGAAGGGCGACGAACCAGGCGGGCGCCTCGGTCTGGAGGCGGGCGACGATGGAATCGGTGGTCATGCGGGCGCTTCTACTCCCTCTCCCCGTTCACGGGGAGAGGGCTGGGGTGCGGGGCCGGTCGGAAGTGCGCGGTGGATCCGCGCTTCTACCCTCCCCCTTGTGGGGAGGGTGGACGGCGTCAGCCGGCCGGGTGGGGGTCGGTGCAGGATGAGGCTGAGCGGTTCCTCCTGCACCGACCCCCACCCCCGGCCCCTCCCCGCAAGGGGAGGGGATATTCTGAGACCGCTCGCTCCACCGACCGGCCCCTCACCCCGACCCTCTCCCCGTAGACGGGGAGAGGGAGTGAAATCCTCCCGTCTGCCGCAGGGCTTCTCCTAAGATCATCGCGGCGCTGACCGCCACGTTGAGGGAGCGCAGGCCCGGCTGCATGGGAATGAGCACGCGGGCGTCGGCCGCCGCGTGGACCTCGTCGGGGACGCCGGCCGATTCCCGGCCCATGAGGATCACGTCGCCCGGGCGGTAGGCGAAGTCCGCGTAGGGGAGGGCGCCGCGCGTCGTGGCCAGCACGAGCCGGGCGCCGGCCTCGGCGCGCCATGCCGCGAAGGCGCGCCACGAGACGTGCCGCGTGACCCCGGCCCGCTCGAGGTAGTCCATCCCGGCGCGGCGCAGGTTGCGGTCGGAGACGTCGAAGCCCGCGGGCTCCACGATCTCGACCGGCACCCCGAGGCAGGCGGCAAGGCGCAGCATGGTGCCGGTGTTCTGCGGAATGTCGGGCTGGTAGAGACCGAGGCGGACCATGGCGGGCTCCGATCGAGCGGAGTGCGGGGTGTAGCGGGAGCATCCGCCGCGGTCCACGGCCGCGGCGCCCTCGTCTCCCGCGCGCGGTGCCTTATGTTCGGGGGCAACCGGACCGCACCATGCTCAAGCGTTTCACCGACTGGCTGGAAAGCCGGATCGACGTCTTCGCGCCCTTCGACGACCGGCGCACGCCGCCCGCGACCCTTCGCGGCTTCGCGGCCTTCTACCTGCGCGAGGTGCGGGGCTGGCTCGGGGTGGTGCTGCTCTCCGCCCTGCTGCTGGCCGCCGTCGAGTCGCTTCTCCTCATCGGCGTCGGGCGCTTCGTCGATCTCCTCAACACCACGCCCCCGGGCGAATTGTGGGAGCGCCACGGGTCGCTCCTCGTCGCGGGCGCGATCGCGCTCCTCCTGATCCGGCCGCTCGTCAACCTCTTCAACGAGGGCGTGATCAACCAGGCCGTGATGCCCCAGGTCACGAACCGGGTCCGCTGGCGCACGCATCTCTACACGCTCGGCCACTCGCTCTCCTACTTCCAGGGCGACTTCGCGGGAAGGCTCGCCAACCGCATCACCCAGGTCGGGCCGGCCTTGCGCGACGTCGCGGTCGAGACCCTCGACATCGTGGTCTTCGTCGCGACCTACGCGGTCGTGATCCTGGTCGCGTTCTCGAGCGTGAGCCTGTGGCTCGCCGTGCCGATGCTGGCCTGGATGGCGGGCTACGTGCTGCTGATGCGCTACTTCGTGCCGGAGGCGCAGAAGCGCTCGCTCCGGGTCTCGGAGGAGCGCTCGGCGCTCGTCGGGCGCATCGTCGACAGCTATACCAACATCCTCACCGTCAAGCTCTTCGCCCGCGCCCACATGGAGCGCTCCTCCGTGCACGAGGCGATGACCCGCCACACGGCGGCGTACCTCGATTCCATGCGCCTGTTCACGGTCGTGAAGGGGATCCTGGTGGTGCTCAACACCGGCCTCGCGGTCGCGACCGCGGGCCTGTCGCTCTGGCTCTGGACGCAGGGGCGCATGAGCGCGGGCGAGATCGCGGCCGGCCTCGCGCTGGTCCTGCGCATCGGCGACATGTCGGGCTGGTTCATGCAGGTGCTGCGCGGCATCTTCGAGAATGTCGGCGTCGTGCAGGAGAGCATGGAGACGGTGGCGCGTCCGCACCAGGTCGTGGACGCGCCGGGCGCCCGCCCGCTCCGGGTCGCCCGCGGCGAGGTGCGCTTCGAGGACGTGACCTTCCATTACGGCCGCGGGGAGGGCGTGTTCGAGCGCCTGTCGCTCACCGTTCGCCCGGGCGAGAAGGTCGGCCTCGTCGGCCCCTCCGGGGCGGGCAAGTCGACCCTCGTCAACCTGCTCCTGCGCCTGCACGACCTCGAGGGCGGGCGCATCCTGATCGACGGGCAGGACATCGCCACGGTGACGCAAGATTCCCTGCGCGAGGCGGTCGCGGTCGTGACCCAGGACACCTCGCTCCTGCACCGCTCGATCCGCGACAACATCGCCTACGGCAACCCGGGGGCCGAGCAGCCGGCGGTCGAGGAGGCCGCGGAGCTGGCGCATGCGCGCGACTTCATCCCGCAGCTCGAGGACCACAAGGGCCGGCGCGGCTACGAGGCCCGCGTCGGCGAGCGCGGCGTGAAGCTCTCGGGCGGCCAGCGCCAGCGCATCGCCATCGCCCGGGTGATCCTCAAGGACGCGCCGATCCTCGTCCTCGACGAGGCGACCTCGGCGCTCGATTCGGAGGTCGAGGCCGCAATCCAGGAATCGCTCGCGACGCTGATGCAGGGCAAGACCGTGATCGCGATCGCGCACCGCCTCTCCACCATCGCGGCCCTCGACCGGCTCGTGGTGCTCGCGCAAGGCCGCGTGGTCGAGGAGGGGACGCACGCGGAGCTCCTCGCCCGCGGCGGCCTCTACGCCCGCCTGTGGGAGCGCCAGTCCGGCGGCTTCCTCGGCGGTCCCGAGGCGGCGGCGGAAGCGCCGACCGAGACGGTCTGAGCGGGCTTCTTGTCTTTCGCCACGGCCGGGCGCATGACGCTGCAGGCAGGGCGGCCCGGACCGCCGGCTCCACCCCCTTCAAGCCTCAACGCCGCGTGGATCGTCATGGACCAGAGCCTCAGCACCGACCTCAAGGCCGCGATCCGGTCGATCCCGGATTACCCGAAGCCCGGCATCGTCTTCCGCGACATCACCACGCTGCTCGGCGACGCCCGCGCCTTCCGCCGGGCCGTGGACGAGCTCGTGCATCCCTATGCCGGCGGGCGGGTCGACAAGGTGGCGGGCATCGAGGCGCGCGGCTTCATCCTCGGGGGCGCCGTCGCGCACCAGCTCTCGGCCGGCTTCGTGCCGATCCGGAAGAAGGGCAAGCTGCCGCACGAGACCGTGCGGATCGCCTATTCGCTCGAATACGGCGTCGACGAGATGGAGATCCACACGGACGCCATCGGCCAGGAGGAGCGGGTCGTCCTCGTCGACGACCTCATCGCCACGGGCGGCACCGCGGTCGCGGCCGTGAACCTCCTGCGCCGGATCGGCGCCAACGTGATCGCGGCCTGCTTCGTGATCGACCTCCCCGACCTCGGCGGCGCCGCGAAGCTGCGCGAGCTCGGCGTGAACGTGCGCACCCTCATGAGCTTCGAGGGCCACTGACATCCCTCCCCCTTGCGGGGAGGGTGGCCTCGCGGAGCGAAGTCGGGAGAGGGGGAGAGCCACCCTCCCTTTGAGCCCTCATCCTGAGGAGGACCGCAGGTCCGTCTCGAAGGACGAGGGCGCCTCGTCGTGCTCCACCGATCCGCAACCCTCGTCCTTCGAGACGCGGCTCACGCCGCTCCTCAGGATGAGGGTTGCTGACTGCTGGCCTCTCCCTCGAGAGAGAAGAGATGAGGGTTGCCGACAGCCCGCCTCTCCCTCATGGAAGAAGGGAATTACGCCTACGCGGCCACGAGCCCCTCCTTGGCGATCCACTCCGCGGTGCGGTCGAGCGCCCGGGTCAGGCGGTCGAACAGCTCGTGGATTTCGGCTTCCGTGATCACGAGCGGCGGGCAGACCGCGAGGCGGTCGCCCATGAGGTTGCGCACGATCAGGCCCTCGGCTTGCGCGAAGCCGACGCATTTCAGCGCGACGCCCTTCTTGGCGTCGTACTGCGCCTTGGTGCGCTTGTCGGCCACGAGCTCGAGCCCGCCGATCAGCCCGAGGCCCCGCGCCTCGCCGACGAGGGGGTGGTCGGCGAGTGCGGCGAGGCGGCGCTCGAACACCGGCGCCTTGGCGGCCGCGCCCTCGAAGATCCGGTCGCGCTGGTAGATCTCCAGCGTCTTCAGCGCCACCGCGGCCGCGACCGGATGGCCCGAATAGGTGAAGCCGTGGCCGAAGGTGCCGACCTTCCGGCTCTCGTCGAGCATCGCCTGATACATGGCCTCGGGGATCATCACGCCCCCGAGCGGCAGATAGGCCGAGGTCAGGGCCTTGGCGAAGGAGAGCGTGTCGGGCCGCAGGCCCAGACGCTGCGAACCGAAGGCGGTGCCGAGCCGCCCGAATCCGGTGATGACCTCGTCGGCGATGAACAGGATGTCGTGGCGGTCGAGCACCGCCTGGATCTTCTCGAAATAGGTGTCGGGCGGCAGGATCGCGCCGCCCGCGCCCATCACGGGCTCGGCGATGAAGGCCGCGACGGTGTCGGGGCCCTCGCGCTGGATCTGCTCCTCGAGCTCGTCCGCCATCCGGGTCGCGTAGTCCTGCTCGC
Source organism: Microvirga sp. (assembly GCA_036263675.1). Lineage (GTDB taxonomy): Bacteria > Pseudomonadota > Alphaproteobacteria > Rhizobiales > Beijerinckiaceae > Microvirga. Next base: position 5,650 of record DATAGO010000061.1, read on the forward strand.
TCTCGCCGTCCTGTCCGAAGCGGTAGTAGTGCGGGCAGGAGGTGTGGAGGATGTTGGCGATCGGCAGGTCGAAGTCGATGTGGTTCGCGGGCAGGCCCGTGAGCGAGGCCGAGGCGACCGTGACGCCGTGATAGCCGCGCAGGCGAGCGATGATCTTCTTCTTCTTAGGGCGCCCGAGCGCGTTGTTCATGTACCAGGCGAGCTTCACCTGCGTGTCGTTCGCCTCCGAGCCCGACGAGCAGAAGAAGATCTTCGACACCGGCATCGGCGCGATCTCCTTCAGCTTCTCGGCGAGCTCGATCGCCGGGTCGTGGCTGCGGCCGGAGAACAGGTGCGTGAAGGGGAGCTTCATCATCTGCTCCCGCGCCGCCTCGACGAGCTCGCGGTTCGAGTAGCCGAGCGCGGTGCACCACAGGCCCGCCATGCCCTCGATGTAGCCCTTCCCCTCGCTGTCGTAGACCCACACGCCCTCGCCGCGCTCCAGCACCAGCGGCCCCGTCTCGCGGAAGCTCGCGAGCTGGGTGTAGGGATGGATCAGGGTCTCGACGTCGCGGGCGGCCTGGTTCGACAGCATGGGGGTCTCCGTGTGTTCGGGCGCGAGGGTAACGTCCCGGATGCGGCGAGGGTAGGGCGAGGCTAGAGCGGCGGCGCCTCGTAGCGGCATCCCAAAGCCTCCAGCATGGCCGCGACCGCGATCGCGGTGCGGTCCTCAGCTTTCGCCGCGATGATCTGCACGCCGGCCGGCAGGCCGTGCGCGTTGCGCATCACCGGCGCGACGGCGGCGGGGAGGTCCGCGGCGGTCGCGAGCGAGGACCAGACCATGAAGTCGAAATAGGGCTTCGGCGTGCCGTCGATGTCGAGAATGCGGCCGTGGAAATCGGGCGAGTGGTCGTGCGGGATCGCGACCACGGGCGCGGGCGGGCACAGCACCACGTCGAATCGCTCGAAGAAACGGGCCCACAGGGATTCGAGGCGCTGCTTGCGCGCCTTGACCTGCTGGTAGAGCCCCGGCGTCATGCGCGCCCCTCGCGCCTGCAGCGCCCGGTGCGAGAGGTCGCCGGGCGCGAAGGTGCCGGCCGCCCGCTGCAGCCGGTCGCGCACCTTCGGGGGCAGCGAATAGGCCACGATGGCGTGGTTGAGGAGCGAGAACACCTCGAAGGCTTCCTCGAAGCGGAAGGCCGGGCGCGCCAGCTCGTCGATGGAGGCGCCGGCCTCGCGCAGGAGCCCCGCGGCGCGGCGCACCGCGGCCGACACGTCTGCCTGGACGGGCGCGAAGGGCTCGTCGAGCCAGAGCGCCACGCGCAGGCCCTCCGGCGCAATGCGGCGGGGCGGCTTCAGGGGCGTGACGGCCGCAGGGTCGTCGCGGGGGCCGGCGAGGACGGAGAGCACGAGGTCGAGGTCGGCGGCGCTGCGGGCGATCGGCCCCGCCACCATCAGGTCGACGTTGCGGGGCGGGCGCCGCTCCGGCATCGGGGGCACGTGGCCCCAGGTCGGCACGAGGTTCCAGGTGGTCTTGAGCCCGAACACCCCGCAGGCATGGGCCGGCCAGCGCACCGAGCCGCCGAGGTCGGAGGCGATCTCGAAGGCGCTCATGCCCGCGGCGACGGCCGCGGCCGCCCCGCCCGACGAGCCGCCCGGCGAGCGCTCCGGATCGTAGGGATTGCGGGCGATGCCGTGGAGCGGGTTGAAGGCCTGGAAGTCGCCGGTGAAGACCGGGACGAGGCTCTTGCCGAAGATCACCGCGCCTGCATGGCGCAGGCGCGCCACCGGCGCGGCGTCGGCCGCCGGGATGCGCGCCTTGTACATCGGCGCGCCGGCGGTCGAGAGCAGGCCCGCCACGTCGAACGAGTCCTTCACGGTGATCGGCAGCCCCTCGAGGGGACGTGCGGTGCCGGCCGCGATGCGGCGGTCCGAGTCCTCCGCGGCCTTCCGCGCGGCGTCCCGGTCCTCGCCCACGACGGCGTTCACGGCCGGGTTCGCGGCGTCGACCTGGCGGAAGGTGGCGTCGAGCAGTTCGACGGCGGACATCTCGCGGGCGAGGAGACGCGCGCGCAGCGCGGTGGCGGAGGCGTTCAGCAGGGTCATGCGGCGCTTGTAGCGAAGCTTGCGGGGTTCGTCATGGGTGGCGCGAAAGCTCCCTCTCCCCGTTCACGGGGAGAGGGCTGGGGTGAGGGGCCGGTCGGAGGAGCTCGACGCATCCGCTCCACGCCTGTCGTGGCCGGGCTTGTCCCGGCCGCCTCGATCGGAGAGGCACACGCCCCCGCAGCAACAAGCATTGCGGTCTGCGCATCGGGATGGCCGGGTCGAGCCCGGCCATGACACGGGAGACATCGCGCTCTTCCGACCCGCCCCTCACCCCAACCCTCTCCCCGCCTGCGGGGAGAGGGAGAGGGAAGCGGGACGCAAACCCGGGACAATCCCGTCGGTGCCCGCTATGAAGCCCCATGACGCTCAAAGGCATCCTGTTCGACAAGGACGGCACGCTCATCGACTTCGACGCCACCTGGGGCCCGGCGGCCTACGAGGTGATGCGCGAACTCGCGGGCGGGGACGCGGCGAAGCTGCGCACGCTCGTCGCGATCAGCCACTACGTCGAGGACGAGCGGCGCTTCCTGCCGTCCTCGCCGCTCGTCGCCGGCTCCTCGGCCCATTACGGGCCGCTCTGGGCGGCGGCCCTGGGGCGTCCGGCGACGGGGGAGCTCTACCGCGAGATGGACGACCGCTTCGCCTATTGGGGCCTCAAGACCCTGGCGCCGATCCACGGGCCCGCCGCGCTCTGCGCGGCCCTGAAGGCTCGCGGGCTCGTGCTCGGGATCGCGACCAACGACGCCGAGCGCTCGGCCCGGATGCAGGCGGAGGCGCTCGGGCTCGCGTGCTACCTCGATTACGTCGCCGGGTACGATTCGGGCTTCGGGCCGAAGCCCGGGCCCGGCATGGTGACGGGGTTCGTGGAGCGGATCGGCTGCGCGCCCGGCGAGGTCGCCCTGATCGGCGATTCGATCCACGACCTGCACGCGGCCCGCGCCGCCGGCGCGCTCGCGGTCCTGGTCCTGACGGGCCCGCTGGGCGAGGCCGCACGCGCCGATCTCGAGCCGCACGCCGACCACGTGATCGCCTCGATCGCGGACCTGCCGGACCTCATCGACGGGTTGTCTTAAAGGACCGCCGCGCCGTCGCCGTGCCGCCTCGCGAAGGCCTCGCCGTCGGCGAGTCCCATCTCGTAGGCGCGGCGGATCCCGTCCGGGTCGGTGATGTCGAACTGGCCGATCGGCACCGGCGCGGAGGGCTGCACGTAGAGGCGGCCCGGCACCGGCGGGAACGCCTTGTAGCGGCGCGAGAGGATCACGAGGGTCCGTCCCCCGCGCGCCGCGACGGCTTCGAGCGGCTCCACGGGCACGTTGTCGACGAGGCCGCCGTCGAGGGCGGCGAGGCCTCCGACCCGGCCGACCGGCATGAAGGGCGGCACGCTCGCGCTCGCCATCAGGGCGGCGACGAGATCGGCGGGCCCGGCGAGGTCCTGCACCCGGACGAATTCCGGGCGGAAGCCCAGGGCCCGGCCGCCGCGCGGATGCACCGGCGCCGCCCATGCCTTCTCGATCTGGTAGGCCGCGATGCCGAGCGGGATCGCGAGGCCGAGCGGCAGCCGGCGGGGCTTGCGGGCGAGCGCGATCAGGAGGTCGGGGCCGGCCTGGAGGCGCGCGAAGGCGTCGGCGTCGACGATCGTCTCGATCAGGCTCAAGTACATCCCCGCGACCGGCCAGGGCGACCGGCCCCGGCGCCACTCGCGCCACTCGAAATTGCGCCGCTCCCCGCCGCAATTGTCCGCCACGAGCGCGTTCACGCGCCGGCCGCACCCCAGCAGGCTGTAGCAGGCCGACCAGGCGCCGGCGCTGACCCCGACGACGAGCTCCGGCGTCCATCCGAGCGCCGGCGCGGCCGCCTCCCAGAAGCCGCCCTGCCAGTAGCAGCGGTTGCCGCCGCCCGCGAACGCGATGGCCTCGAACATGGCGCCCCGGCCGGTCAGGGTTTCGGGCGGTGCTCGTCGGCCCGCGCCCGCTCGCGCCAGGCGAGCACGAGCCGCTCGAGTTCGGCGAGGTCGGCCGCGGGCAGGGTGCCGAGGGTGCGGGTCACGTAGGCGGTCTGCGCCGCGATGCCGGCCTCGGCGAGGCGGCGGCCGCGCTCGGTGAGGTGGAGCGCGTTGGAGCGCCGGTCGTCCGGACTCGCGCGCCGCTCCACCAGACCGGCCTCGACCATCCGGTCGACGAGGCCGGACACGTTGCCCTTGGTGACGTAGAGGCGCTGGGCCAGCTCCTGCTGGCTCAGGCCCTCGCTCTCGGTCAGCGTGGAGAGGAGGTCGAATTGCGGGATCGACAGCCCGATCTCCCGCAGCGCCGCCGCGATCGCGCCCCCGGCCCGCCGGTGCAGGCGCACGAAGCGGAACCACACCCGCAGGGGGTCCGGTGCGGCAGGCGGCGCGGGGCGCGGGGCAGGGGAGGGCATCGGCAGGGTCTCCGGCCAATGGTTTACATCAGAACCATTCCGGAGGTCACCTGGGCGCGACGGATGCGGCGAGCCTTCCCGGCACATCGCAGGCCGGTGCCTGGCATGAGCGGCTGATCCTCCCTCTCCCCGCAGCCCCGCTCCCTCTCCCCGTTTACGGGGAGAGGGTTGGGGTGAGGGGCCGGTCGGATGAGCACGATGCATCCACCTCTCGCCTGTCGCAGCCAGCCGGACGACCTGAACGGCATCCACCTCACGCGTGTCATGGCCGGGCTCGACCCGGCCACCTCGACCGGAAAGGCGCACGCTCCCCGCAGCAACACACATCGCGGGCTTCGCGCTGTCATGGCCGGGTCGAGCCCGGCCATGACAGCGGAGAGATCGCGCTCAACCGACCGGCCCCTCACCCCGACCCTCTCCCCGCGAACGGGGAGAGGGAGCGCGCGAGCGGGGAGCGGGAGAGCATGCGCCACCGGCTCGCGCCCCACGCGGCCCTCCGGGCCGCGTTCCTCCGGCGGCGGGAGGGCGCCGCCGCCTTGACCTCGCGGCCCCGATCCATCATGAGACCTCGCAAGGTTTTTCACCCCAGCCCCGGCCTTGCGCCGGGGTTTTTCATGTGAGGACAAGGCGATGGCGAACGTGGTCGTCGTGGGCGCCCAGTGGGGCGACGAAGGCAAGGGCAAGATCGTCGACTGGCTCTCCGAGCAGGCCGACGTGGTGGTCCGCTTCCAGGGCGGGCACAATGCCGGCCATACCCTCGTGATCGGCGGCACGGTCTACAAGCTCTCGCTCCTGCCCTCCGGCGTCGTGCGGCCCGGCAAGCTCGGCGTCATCGGCAACGGCGTGGTGCTCGATCCCCATGCGCTCGTGGCCGAGGTCGAGCGCCTCGCCGAGCAGGGCGTCGCGCTCTCGCGCGAGAACCTGCGCATCGCCGAGAACTGCACCCTCATCCTGTCGATTCACCGCGAGCTCGACGCCCTGCGCGAGAGCGGCGCCGCCGGCACCAAGATCGGCACCACGAAGCGCGGCATCGGCCCGGCCTACGAGGACAAGGCGGGGCGGCGCGCCATCCGCCTCATGGACCTCGCGGATCTCGCGACGCTTCCCGACAAGATCGAGCGCCTGCTCGCGCACCACAACGCGCTCCGCCGCGGCATGGGCCTGGAGGAATTCGACCCGAAGGCGATCTACGACGAACTTGCCTCGGTGGCCCCGAAGGTGCTGCCCTACATGGACGCGGTCTGGCGCCTCCTCGACGACCAGCGCCGCGCCGGCCGGCGCATCCTGTTCGAGGGCGCGCAAGGGGCGCTCCTCGACGTCGACCACGGCACCTATCCGTTCGTGACCTCGTCCAACACGGTGGCGGGCCAGGCCGCCACGGGCTCGGGCCTGGGCCCGGGCGCGGTCGGCTACGTGCTCGGCATCGCCAAGGCCTACACCACGCGGGTCGGCGAAGGGCCGTTCCCGACCGAGCTGTTCGACGAGACCGGCGAGCTCATCGGCCAGCGCGGCCGCGAGTTCGGCACCGTGACGGGCCGCAAGCGCCGCTGCGGCTGGTTCGACGCCACGCTGGTGCGCCAGACCGTGCGGACCTCGGGGATCGACGGCATCGCGCTCACCAAGCTCGACGTGCTCGACGGGTTCGAGACGATCCGGATCGGAATCGGCTACCGCCTCGACGGCCAGACGATCGACTACTTCCCGGCGAGCCAGGGCGCGCAGGCGCGGGTCGAGCCGGTCTACGAGGACTTCGAGGGCTGGAGCGGCTCGACCGCGGGGGCGCGCTCCTGGGCCGACCTGCCCGCGCAGGCGATCAAGTACGTGAGGCGGGTCGAGGAGCTGATCGGCGCGCCCGTGGCGCTGCTCTCCACCTCGCCGGAGCGCGACGATACCATTCTGATGCGCAACCCTTTCGAGGGGTAAGGGTGAGGACCGCGTGGGCCCGGCGGGCCTGCCGCCTCCCGGGCGGCGATGCGCCGGTCCCGCTCCGCGGCGTGCGGACGACACGTCCCGACCGCGAGGGTTGACGAGGATGCGTGCTTCGGCGCATCCCCCATCCATGGCCACAGACCTGCCGACCGCCCGAGTTCCGGACGCCCATGGCTGACTACTATCCCTTGATCGCCCGAGCCGTCGGGGGCCTCTCCGACCGGTCGCCGGAGATGCGCAAGGCGGTCTACGACCGCGCGCGCGATGCTCTCATGGGCCAGTTGCGCAGCCTCGAGCCGCCGCTGCCCGAGGCCACGATCGAGCAGGAACGCACCGGCCTGGAGGCCGCGATCGCGCGGGTCGAGCGGGAGCAGGCGCCTCCCGCCCGCGAGCCCGCTCCCCGCCCGGACCTCGCCCGGCCGCTGCCCCGCGCTCCCCTGCCGCCGCGCGATGCCCGGGCGGCACCGCTCCCGGACCGCCCGGCGCCGGAGACGATGCCGCGCACCGGCCCGCCGGCGCCCGCGGCGCGCCCGCGGGCCGACGCACCGCCGGACCGGCCGAGCGTCGAAGCCGCTCCGGCTCCCCTGGAGCGGCCCCGCGCGGAGGCGCCGCCGCCAGCGCCCGCGGCGCCGCGGCCCCGCCTCGACAGTCCCGCGTCCCGCCCCGAGCCCGAGCTTCCGCCGCCGGTCCGGCCGCGCCTCGAGCCCAAGAATCCGCCCCCGGCGATCGCCCTGCCGACCGGAACGCGCAGCCGGCCGCGGCCGGCCGACACCGTTGCGCGCCGCCCGGCGGTCGCGCTCGCGGGCGAGGAGCCGATTGCGGCCGAACCCGTAGCCGAATCCCCGCTTCCCGAGAGCGATCCCGCGGACGTCTATGCGGCGCCGGACGGCGACCAGGCGGTGCGGCCGCGGGTCGGCACGCAGGCGCCTCTGACGGTCCATCCCGGGCGCGGCCGCTCGCTGATCCTCGGCGGCGTGCTCGTGCTCGTGATGGGGCTGATCGGAAGCCTGGCCTGGACCCTGCGCGACCGCCCGGACGAGCTGCCGCGGCCCGGCGCGGTCGCGGAGGCGCCGCCCTCCCGCACGGAGGGCGCCAAGATCGGCGAGCGGATCGGCGGGCCGGCCCCGGCACCGGCCGCCCCCACGGCCCCTGCGACGCCCGCCCCGAGGCCCGAGCTGAACGCCAATCCCATCGCGGTCTTCTACGAGGAGGACCGCACGAACCCCCAGGCCCCGAAGACCACGGGCGGGCGGGTGACTTGGCGGACCGACGCCCTCAATGCCGGCCAGGGCCAGCCGCTCGATACGGCGATCCGCGCCACGGTCGAGGTTCCGGAGGCGGGATTCACCCTCTCGCTCGTGATCCGGCGCAACCTCGACGCCACTCTGCCGGCGTCGCATACGGTCGAGCTGAGCTTCGCGACCCGCGCGGGCGATCCGGGCCGGGTCGTGCGCGACGTCGGCGTGCTGCAGTTCCGCAACGACGTGAATTCCCGCGGCACCCCGGTCGCGGGCCTGCCGGTGCCGGTGCGCGACAACCTGTTCCTGATCGGGCTCTCGAACCTGCCGAGCGACCTCGAGCGCAACATGGAGCTGCTGCGGCGGCGCAACTGGATCGACCTGCCGATCCGCATGGCCTCGGGCCAGCGCGCCATCGTGAGCTTCGAGAAGGGGGCGCCGGGCGAAGCGGTCGTGGCGGACGCGGTCCGGCAGTGGCAGCAGTGAGCCCCGCGCCGCCATGGACCGCCCGGTCCAAACCGGCTCATTCCGGACCGTTCCGGCCCGCCACGGCCGCCCACGAAAAAGCCGCGGCACGAATGCCGCGGCTGTGATGCTTCACCCCGGAAGGGGTGTCAGGTCGCGGCCTCGATGGCGCGCGGCGCCTCGATCTGGGCGAGGCTGCGCTTCACCGCCTCCTGGACCTTCTCGAACGCCCGCACCTCGATCTGGCGCACGCGCTCGCGCGAGACGCCGAACTCCGAGGAGAGCTCCTCCAGGGTGATCGGGTCCTCGGCGAGGCGGCGCGCCTCGAAGATGCGGCGCTCGCGCGCGTTCAGCACCGAGAGCGCGTTGCGCAGCGCCTGGAGCCGGTTCTGGCCCTCCTCCTCGGCGGCCAGCACGGATTCCTGGCTCGCGCTGGTGTCGACGAGCCAGTCCTGCCATTCGCCCTCCCCCTCCTCGCGTAAGGGAGCGTTGAGCGAGGCGTCGCCGCCGAGACGGCGGTTCATGTCGACCACGTCCTGCTCGGTGACGCCGAGCTGGGTCGCGATCTGCTTCACCTGGTCGGGGCGCAGATCGCCCTCGTCGAGGGCCGAGATCCGGCCCTTCGCCTTGCGCAGGTTGAAGAACAGCTTCTTCTGGTTCGCGGTCGTGCCCATCTTCACGAGCGACCACGAGCGCAGGATGTATTCCTGGATCGCCGCCTTGATCCACCACATCGCGTAGGTGGCGAGGCGAAAGCCCTTGTCGGGCTCGAAGCGCTTGACGGCCTGCATGAGGCCGACATTGCCTTCCGACACGACTTCGCTGATCGGCAAGCCGTAGCCGCGATAGCCCATGGCGATCTTGGCCACAAGGCGCAGGTGCGAGGTCACGAGCTTGTGGGCCGCCTCGCGGTCGCCATGCTCGCGCCAACGCTTGGCGAGCATGAACTCCTCGCTCGGTTCCAGCATCGGAAACTTGCGGATTTCGTCGAGATAGCGCGACAAGCCCCCTTCATTGGCGAGCACGGGAAGCGCTGAAGCCATATTCTTCCTCCTTTGGCTCCCTCCAGTGAGGCGAGCCTGAAGCAGCCCCCTTGATCGGCGAGCGGCAGCCCACACTTATAGTGAGGCTTTTGCTTGGCCGCAAAGGGACGCTCAGACCCGTACATTACAGGTCAACGCATTGGGCGATGTGCGGTGCCGCACATGGCGGCATTTTGCGTCGCGCCGGCGTGCGCCGCAGCCTTGACAGCAAGCGCGGACACCGCATGTCACGGGTTTCGGCCGGCCCGCACGAACACCGCAAAACCAATGGGACGCCGGCAGCCGCGTCACGCCCGGAGCGACGCGAGGAGCGCGCTCAGGTCCGCCGGCAGCGGGCTTTCGAACCGCAGCGTCTCGCCCGTCACCGGATGCTCGAAGCCGAGCACGGCTGCGTGCAGGGCTTGGCGACCGAGCTGCTCCAGCGCGGCCTGCGCGGACTCGGGCAGCCGCTTCGCCTTCGTCCGGAAGCCTGCGCCGTAGACGCCGTCGCCGAGGAGCGGATGGCCGATATGGGCCATGTGGACCCGGATCTGGTGCGTGCGCCCGGTCTCGAGCTCGCAGCGCACGAGGCTCGCGAGGGGCTCCCGCGCGCCCGGGGGCAGCGTCTCCTTGAGGGCCCAGTGGGTGATGGCCTCGCGGCCGCGCTCGGCCGAGACCACCGCCATCTTCTCGCGGTTGTGGGGGCTGCGCCCGAGCGCCGCCGCGACCGTGCCCTGGGTCCGCCCCGGCACGCCCCAGACGAGAGCGAGATAGGCCCGCTCCAGGGGCCCGGTGCGGCCGTGATCGGCGAACTGCAGCGCCAGGCCCTGGTGGGCGCGGTCGGTCTTGGCCACCACGAGCAGGCCAGAGGTATCCTTGTCGAGGCGGTGCACGATGCCGGGGCGGCGCACGCCGCCGATCCCCGATAGCGAGGCGCCGCAATGGGCGATGAGCGCGTTCACGAGCGTTCCGGTCTCGTGCCCGGCGGCCGGGTGCACCACGAGCCCGGCCGGCTTGTCGATCACGATCAGCGCGTCGTCCTCGTAGACGACGTCGAGCGCGATCGCCTCGCCAAGGGGCTCGGCCGGGGCCGGGGGCGGCAGGTCGAGCGTGACCTTGGCGCCGCCGGCGCATTTGAGGCTCGGATCGGTCACGGCGGCGCCGTCGACGGCGACGCGGCCGTCCCGGATCAGCGCCTGGAGCCGGCTGCGCGACAGGTCGGCCCAGGCGGCCGCGAGCGCCCGGTCGAGGCGCTGGGGCGCCTCCGCGGGGTCCAGGACGATTTCGCGTCGGCTCGCTTGCGTATCCATCACACCTCGCATTGCCGCGCCGGCCCGTCCTCGAGCCCGTCCCGTTCCCGGTCCGGAGCCTTCTGCAGACCGCGCGGATCCCCGGCCTGTCCCGGGCTTCGGCCGGTCTCCAGAGTGGAGCCGGAGAGGCTGCGGACAAGGCCGCATGCCTCCCGGCACACCGTCCGAAGCCCCCGATGCGGCCCGCGCAGGATTTTCGCCGCATGCGCCCACTTGGGGGTTGATGCGGCCCGGCCGTCTCGATATACGACGGGCCTTCGCGCTGCTAGCTCCCATCGTCTAGCGGTCTAGGACGTCGCCCTCTCACGGCGAAAACAGGGGTTCGATTCCCCTTGGGAGCGCCAGCAGTTTCAAGGACTTGGCAGGCAAGTGGCCTCGGTCCCGCGGAAGCATCCCACACAACGATCCTTTGTGCCGCGTCCCGAGCGGATGATCTGCCCGCAAAAGACCCGGTCCGTGCCCCTGTCGACCAGTCAGGGGGCCGCCTGACGTCCTCCTTCCGCCGGCAGCCTCATGGCGGACGTCGTGCGTCCTTCGTGCTCGGGCCGCCCCTGAGCAGCCGCTCCCTTTCGGCCCCGGCCGCCGGCTTGGCGGCCTTCGCCAGGAGCCGGGTCGCGTCGTCCTGACGTGAGCCGGATGCACCTCACGCGAAAACGTTCTAGGAGGAGCGGTGTCAGCGGGGGCAAGCCGTCGAAGTGAATCCTCTCCTCAAGGCGTTCCTCGGCTTCACGGCGAGCCTCATTGCATTGGCGGTGGTCTGGGCCATCATCTGGACGGCGCTGCGGCACTGATCGCCCGACGCCCGTGGGAGAGCCGAATGACAGCCAAGCATGTGGTGACCTGCCCTCAGTGCGGCTTCCCGGTCACGGACCAGGGAGACGCCGAGAACCCGGGCCTGACGGGCGACGTTCGGGGGTTCACCAGGACCTGCGAGCACACGGCCGAGGTGCTCGGCTCGGCGGACGAGCGGCCCTTCGCCTGCCCCGAGCTCCTCGATGCGGTGCGTGGGGCCGCGGTCCCGGAGGAGGTCGAGGCCGTGCCGGCGGCAGGGCAGCCCGGCACCAGAAGCAGGAGATGAGGTGAGAATGGCTCGTGCGATGGCCCTGTTGACCGCACTCTCCGTTGCCGCCGCTCTCGGGGCCTGTCAGGTGGGCTCGTCCGAGGGTGCCTTTGGCCGCGCCTCTGTCCCGCGGCCGCCGGAACTCGAGACCCCGACCCGTGACATCAACCGTCCGGCTGAGGCTCCCCCGGTCCAGGAGCGGAGATGAGGTGACGAAACTCCGGCGCAGCTTCCAGGAGGATTTCCTCGCATTGCTCGACGGTCTCGTCGAGAGCGGGGTGATCGGCAGCTACAAGGCCGACATTGACCCCTCCGATCCCGACAAAGGCTTCGCCGTCCGCGTCACGGCTTCGGGGCTCGAGAACGCCGTGCAGGCGGCGCTGCTGCGGGATCAGGTCCGGCAGGCGCTGGCGGAGCTGACCGATACCGTCAGGATCGATATCGCCTGGAGGCCGCCGAGAGGCAGGAAGCCAGCGGGTTTTCCGCCCGAGAACATCCAGGTCGGCAAGTGCTACCTCCTGCGCGCCAGTCGGATGAGCCGGGTCCGGCGGGTCGTCGGCATCCAGGACGACGGCTTGGTCCTGTTCCAGTCCCGCCGCAACGTCGCTCCCCACCCGGTCTGGATCCCCGGTTCGCAGCACTTGATCTCGTTTGCAGCAGGCGTCGACCGCGAGATCCCGCCCGACTGGGATCTCGAGGATGACCAAGAGTAGAGGATGAAGTGAGATGGCAGTCCCGCTCGAGACCCTAGCGCCCGGCAAGTGCTACCTGATGGATACGGGGCAACTGCGGCGCGTCGTGCGCGTGATGCCGAACGGCCAGATCCAATACGAGCACCGGCCGCCTCGCCAGGGGAAGACGAAAACCTGGAAGCCCGGCATGCAGAGCGCGCGCTCCTTCGCTGACCTCGTGGAGCGCGAGGTGGCGTGCGACTGGACGCCGGAGGATGATGAGTGAGGTGGAGATGGGCGCTCGTTCCTAGGCCGCCCCTTCGGAGGCGCCGAGGGCGCTGACGTCCGCCACCCGGCCTCCAGCGCGTACCCGCCGGAGGCCGTTACTGTTCGTGCCACTTGAACAGAATCCCGGGCCCGGCTCCTGAAGCCGCATGGCCTTGCGCCTGGCATCGAAGCGGATCTCGTCTGGGTCGCGTCATCTCGACGTGAGCCGAATCCGCGCCTCGAGCCAGCTCCGGCGCACGTCCTTCCCGTGCTCCTGTTCGGCGGCGTGCGCTGCCCCTTTTCCGAGCGATGGAACCCTGTCCGCGCCCCTGATCGCCGGCGCGGAGATCAGCCTGAAAACAGGGGTCGACATCCGGCGCGGCAATGTGTGACCCGCATCACAGAGCTCCTCGTGCAGCTGATGCACTCTTCCCTGGCAGACATCATGGTCCGCCATCTTCCGAGGGCGAGGACCTGTTCGAGGACAATGTCTGCTCGATTCATCAGCTTCCCAAAGGAATTTCACCATGGCGACATTCAATGGCACTGCGGGGAACGACACACTCCCGCCTCCCGGAGCAGACAACTCCGGTGACGATCAGTTCTTTGGCCTTGCCGGCAACGATACCCTTGCCGCTGGAAACGGAAACGACACGATCACGGGCGGCACGGGCAACGACACCGTGACGGGCGGCGCGGGCAACGACCGCAACATCTGGAACAACGGCGACAACACCGACACGTTCGACGGCGGCGACGGTCTCGACGTCCAGGAAGTGAACGGTGCC
>DATAGO010000062.1:0-8980 GCA_036263675.1 Microvirga sp.
GCCGCTGCCCGAGTACCGGGCGGCGGGCCGGTTCGGAGAACTCGCGCTCGTCCCCGGCACCCCCCACCCCGACCCCTCCCCGCCGCAAGCGGGGGGAGGGAGAACGGCCTCCTGCAAGTCCCATGCTTCCACCCGACCTCCGCTGGGCGGGACGGATGGCGATGGGGATGACACGGCCGCGGCGCGCTCCATCTCATGCGCGGACCCGGAGCCCTGCCATGACGCCCCTGTCGGACCTCGAGCGCACCGAACTCCTCCCCTCCCTCGACGGCTGGACCCTGGCGGAGGGGCGGGACGCGATCCGCAAGCGCTACCGCTTCGCCGATTTCAACGCCGCGTTCGGCTGGATGGCGCGGGTCGCGCTGGTGGCCGAGCAGATGAACCACCACCCGGAATGGTCCAACGTCTACGGCACCGTCGACGTGACGCTCTCGACCCACGACGCCGGCGGCCTCACCCGGCGCGACGTCGAGCTGGCGCGCCGCATGGACGCCTTCGCGGGCGGGCTCGCATCGTGACCGACGGTATGGACGCTTTCGCTCTCGGGCTTGCCTCATGACCGACCGTCGCGAAGGCGGCTGCGCCTGCGGGCGCTTGCGCTTCGAGGCGCGGGGGGCGCCGAAGCGGGTCGGCCTCTGCCATTGCCTGACCTGCCGCAAGGTGAGCGGCAGCGCCTTCAACGCCTTCGCGGTGTTTCCTGCGGACGCCGTGACGGTCACGGGCCCCTTTTCGACCTGGGCCGCGACCCCGCACGGGGAGCGCGCCTTCTGCCCCGTGTGCGGCTCGCAGGTCTTCGCACGCGAGGGCGGCGAGATGGAGATGAAGCTCGGGGCGTTCGACAGCCCCAACGTGTTCGCGCCGGCCTACGAGGCCTGGGTGCCGCGCCGGGAGGCGTGGCTCAGGACCGAGGGGCTGCAGGCGTTCGAGAGGAACCGGGAGGATGGTCCCCTCTCCCCTCGGTCGGACCCCCTGCCCCCGTAGAACGGGGAGAGGGTTGGGGAGAGGGGGGTCACTTCGGCTGCATGCGCAGCGCGCCGTCGAGGCGGATGGCTTCGCCGTTGAGCATGTCGTTGTCGATGATGGCGCGCACGAGCGCGGCGTATTCCTCCGGCCGGCCGAGGCGCGAGGGGAAGGGGATGCCGGCCTCCAGGCTCTTGCGGAAATCCTCCGGCACGCTCTCGAACATCGGCGTCCGGAACAGGCCCGGCATGATCGTCATCACCCGGATGCCGTAGCCCGAGAGGTCGCGCGCCACCGGCAGCGTCATCCCGAGCACGCCGCCCTTCGAGGCCGAATAGGCGGCCTGGCCGATCTGCCCGTCCTGGGCCGCCACGGACGCCGTGCAGACGATGACGCCGCGGCCGCCGTCCGGGGTCGCGGGATCGAGCCCCGCCATGGCGACCGCCGATTTCGCGATCATGTGGTAGGTGCCGATGAGGTTGACCTCGAGCACGCGGCGGAAGCTCGCGAGATCGTGCGCCACGAGTTCGCCGGTCTCGCGCTTCTTCGACACCGTCCGCTTGCCGGGCGCGATGCCGGCGCAGTTCACGAGCACCCGCTCGACCCCGTGCGCGGCGCGGGCCTGCGCGAGCGCCGCATCGACCGAGGCCTCGTCGGAGACGTTCGCCGCGACGAAGAGCATCCCGGCCTCGCGCGCAACCGCGGCGCCGCGCTCCGCGTTCATGTCGAGGATCGCGACCTTCGCGCCGGCGCCGGCGAGCATCCGGGCCGTGGCCTCGCCGAGGCCGGAGGCGCCGCCGGTCACGATCGCGGCCACAGAATTGTCGAGCTTCATGGGTTGTCTCCTCCTGTGCGCGGCCTCTTAGCGGGCAGGGCCCTGGCTGCCAAGGTGAAGAGCGGCGCCGTGCAGAGGCGGATGAAGACGGGAAACGGGATGAGCGAACCCCTGACCAAGCCCTTTTCGAAGGCCGAGATCGAGGCCATGCGCCGCGCCGAGCGGGACGAGGGCGGCGTGCGGCGCGACTTCTGGGCCAAGCTCAGGCGGGTCGGCCGCCGGATCCCCTTCGCGGAGGACCTCGTCGCGGCCTATTTCTGCACCCTCGATCCCGCGACGCCGCGCCGGGTGAAGCTGATCCTCCTCGGGGCCATCGCCTATTTCGTGCTGCCCTTCGACGGGCTCGCCGACTTCCTGCCGCTGCTCGGCTTCACGGACGACGCCGCCGTGATCGCCGCGGCGATCGCGCAGGTCGCGGGCTCGATCACCGAGGCGCACCGCGACCGGGCGCGCGAGATCCTGAAGGACCAGGACGCCGCGACCGAAGCCGCAGCCTGAGCGGCCGGGCTCAGCCTGCCGTCCCGACGCCCGCCGCCCGCCGCCGGCGATCGTCCGGCGGGCCTGCCCGGCTCACCCCGCATCCGCGACGCCGCCCGCCTCGAGCGACCGCCGCAGGCGCGTGAAGCCGAGGCGGATGCGCGACTTCACCGTGCCGAGCGGCAGGCCGGTGCGGTCCGCGATCTGGCTGTGGGACAGCCCGTCGAAGAAGGCGAGCCGGACGAGCACGAGCTGCTCCTCGGGCAGGCTCTCGAGCGCGGTGCGCACCGCCTCCTCGCGCTGCTGCAGATCGACCTGCGCGAAGAGATCGGTCTCGTCCGCGGGCTCGAGCACGGGATCGCTGGTGTCGAGGAAGTCGAGCCGGTCGCGGCGCAGGAGGTCGATGCGGCGGTTGCGGGCGATGCGGTAGAGCCAGGTCGCCACGGTGGAGCGCCCCGGGTCGAAGAGCCCCGCCTTGCGCCAGAGCGTCACCATGGTCTCCTGCGCGATCTCCTCTGCGGTGGCGGCATCGGCGCCGAGGCGCAGGAGATAGGCGTTGAGGCGCGGCGCGAAATGGTCGAACAGGCGCGCGAACGCCTCCCGATCCCGCCGCTCCGCCACGGCGGCGACCCAAGCCACGAACTCGGCCTGCTGCGCGGCTCCCTGCGAGGTCAAAGGTCCCTCAATTGCGCTCGCCCTTCGGGCGAACCGGCATCCCCCCGGCCCCGCCTGCCGGCGTTGTGTGATTGTGTGCAGGCTGCCGCGGAGGCCTGGACCCTCACGGGAGGTCCTGGACCCTCACGCAGCCCGCGCGCTGGGGCCGGCCGGGGTCGCGCCCCGGCATTGCGGGCAGTGTGGCACGACGTTACGTCAAACGGAACCCAGGCCGGGCGGATTCCGGAGCGGCGGCAACCTCTGCCGTCGTTTGGCCGCGATTAACCAGGCTCGTGAAAAACTGGCCTTCCGAAAGCTCAAGGTAAGCGTGATGATTCTCCGCAAGTCCCGGCGCTTCGACGCCACCCTCCGGCGGGCCGGCCTCGCCACGGCGGCCCTTGCGGTCGTGACGGCAACCGAGGCGGCGGCGCAGCAGAGCGTGCGGCCGGGGACGGCGCCCGTCCGCACGGCCCAGGCCGCGCCCCAAGGCCAGCGCCCTCCGACCGGGCAGGCCCAACCCGCTCAAGCGCAGCGCCCCGCCCCGGCGGGTCAGGCGCGCCCGGCCGCCGGGGCGACTCCGGCCCGTCCCGCCGCCGGCACCCCCGCCCGGCCCGGCGCCCCGGCGCAGCCCGCGGCCTCGGCCCGCCCCGCCGCTCCGGCCGCGCAGACGACCCCGGCCCGGCCCGCGGCCGCGCCCGCGGGCGCACCCGGCGGCGCGGGCGCGGCCCTGATCGGCACCTTCGGGGATTGGGCGGTCTACGCCGCCCAGACCGGCCGCTCGAAGATCTGCTACGCCCTCGCCCAGCCCGCCGAGCGGCTGCCCAAGAACCTCAACCGCGACCCGGCCTACCTCTTCGTCTCCTTCCGCCCGGCCGAGAACGTCCGCAACGAGATCGCCCTCGTCATGGGCTTCGCGACCAAGGAGGATGCCCCGGCCGAGGCCGCGATCGGCCCCACCGCCTTCGCGCTCCTCCCGAAGGGCGCGAGCGCCTGGCTGCGAAACCCCGCCGAGGAGGGCCAGGCGATCGCGGCCATGCGGCGCGGCCAGAGCCTCGCCGTCAAGGTTCAGTCGGCGCGCGGCAATGCCCTGACGGACCGCTATTCGCTGACGGGCTTCGGCCAGGCGCTGGAGCGCGCCCAGGCCGAATGCGGCTAGGCCGACGCGGATCGGGGCTGGCCGGGTCGAAAAACCGCCTTGGAAACGGGGCGAGGGTCTCACGTTTTCGACCCATTCTCCCTATATGAGGGGTCGTTCCCGACATCCTGTGAGGCCTGCATCCCATGGCGACGGTGCTCGACATCGCCAAGCACAATCCCCCTGCGGCTCCGCTCGCCGCGGGCGAAACCGCGATCGAGAAGACCGCCGAGCTCGTCGCCGCCCCCGGCGCGAGCGCGAGCCAGCCCTCCCTCGTCGGCCTGACGCGCGAGGAGCTGCGCGAGCGGCTGGCCGCCGTCGGGGTCCCGGAGCGCGAGCTCAAGATGCGGGTCGGCCAGCTCTGGCACTGGATCTATCTGCGCGGCGCGCGCGGCTTCGACGAGATGACCAATGTCGGCAAGGGGCTGCGCCAGGCGCTCGGCCAGGCCTACACGCTCGGCCGGCCCGAGGTGGTGTCCGAGCAGGTCTCCAAGGACGGCACCCGCAAGTGGCTCATCCGCATGCCCTCGACGGGCCCCTTCGATAAGGGCGCGGAGATCGAGTGCGTCTACATCCCTGAGGTCGACCGCGGGACGCTCTGCGTGTCGAGCCAGGTCGGCTGCACGCTGACCTGCTCGTTCTGCCACACCGGCACGCAGCGCCTCGTGCGCAACCTGACCTCGGCCGAGATCGTGGCCCAGCTCGTGGTGGCGCGCGACCGCATCGGCGACTGGCTCGGGCACACCCCGCCCGACGGCGCGTTCGTGCCGACCGACGGCGGCCGCTTCATCTCCAACATCGTGTTCATGGGGATGGGCGAGCCGCTCTACAACCCCGACAACGTGATCGCGGCGATCGGCGTGCTCTCCGACAACGAGGGCCTCGGCCTGTCGCGCCGGCGCATCACGGTCTCGACCTCGGGCGTGGTGCCCCAGATGGCGCGCCTCGGCGCCGAGGCCAACACGATGCTGGCGATCTCGCTCCACGCGGTGCGGGACGAGCTGCGCGACGTGCTCGTGCCCCTGAACCGGAAGTACCCGATCCGGGACCTCCTCGACGCCTGCCGGGCCTATCCCGGCCTGTCGAACGCGCGGCGCATCACCTTCGAGTACGTGATGCTCAAGGGCGTGAACGACTCGGACGCGGATGCCCGCGAACTCGTGCGGCTCCTGAAAGGCATCCCGGCGAAGATCAACCTGATCCCGTTCAATCCCTGGCCGGGCTCCCAGTACGAGTGCTCGGACTGGGAGCGCATCGAGCGCTTCTCCGAGGTCGTGTTCCGGGCGGGCTATGCCAGCCCCGTGCGCACCCCGCGCGGGCGCGACATCCTCGCGGCCTGCGGCCAGCTCAAGTCCGAGACCGAGAAGATGCGGGCCCGCGCCCGCCTGATGCTGGAAAGCGGCATCGGCGCGGAGGGGATGTACGCGCTGGGCGATTCGGAAGGCTGAGCCCCCGCTGCCGATGCGCCTCGCCGGCCGCCTGATCCTGATCGCCTTCGCGCTGCCGGTCGCGATCGCGGCCGGCACGCTCGCCCTGGTCCTCATCGGCCTGTTCGACCCGGTGCTGGCGGGCCTCGCCGGCGCGATGGTGCGGGCCGGGTTCGAGGCTCTGCTCGAGGCCGTCGCGGCGGCCGGGGATCCCGGCTTCGCGGTCGAGCGCGCGGCCTCCGGCGTCGGCCGCCTCGCCCTCGCGATCCTCGTCGCCCCGCCCCTGCTCGTCGCGCTGGCGAGCGAAGTGATCGGCGCCCGCTCGCTCCTGTGGCACCTGGGCGCCACGGGCCTCCTCACCGGCGCCGTGCCCTGGCTCACCCGCACCGCGCCGGCGCCGAGCCCGACGGAGACGCATCTCACCCTGATGCTCGTGCTCGTCGGCGCCGTGACGGGCTTCGTCTACTGGCTCATCGCCGGCAACGGTGCGGGCCCGTCGCGGCGGCCCGAGCCCGGCTCCCGCGCCCTGCCGTCTCCTCGCCCCGAGCCGTGAAGACCAACCTGCGCGTCAGCGCGAGGTCGTCGTGAGGATCCTGAGCGCGAAGGCGCCGAACAGCGCTGCGAAAGAATAGTCGATCGCGCGCATGACCCGCGGCCGCGTCCGCAACAGGGCGACGACACGCTCCGCGCCGAGCACCAGGAGCGCGGCGAGCGGCGCCGTGAAGGCGACGAAATAGAAGCCCAGGAACACGAGCTTTCCCGCCGCATTCGGATCGCCCGCCTGCACGAATTGCGGCAGGAAGGTCACGAAGAACAGGACGACCTTCGGGTTCGTCAGGTTGATGCCCAGCCCGATCATGAAGGTGCGCCCGAACGACACCTCCGCTCGCTCCCCGCCCTTGAGGGTGAGCGCCGAGCCGTGCCGGACGGCCTCGACCGCGAGCCAGAGGAGATAGAGCGCGCCGACGATCTTCAGCACCGTGAAGGCGGTCGCGGACGCCGCGAGCAGGGCCGAGACGCCGAGCGCCGCCAGCAGCGTGTGGACGCAGCACCCCGTGAGGGCGCCGAGCATGGAGGCCATGCCGGCCCGGCGTCCGCCCGTCACGGTCCTGGCGAGGAACAGGCTCATGTCGGGCCCCGGCGTGATGAACAGCACGAAGCAGGCGAGGGAATAGGTCAGCAGGACGCCGGCGTCGGGCAGGAACGTCGTGGAAGGGAACGTCATGGCAGGCCTCCGGGCGGAGCGCGCGGAAGAATGCCGGAAAGGGCAGGCCCGCACCACCCGGGATCGCGGCGAGCCGCCGTCGCGCAGCCCTAAAGGCCGCTGCTCTTCGCCGCGCCGAGAATCACGCCCGGCTTCGTCTTCACGGTGCTCTGGAGCAGCACCACGTAGCCGTCGCCGTCCCCTTGCGCGGTGACGAGCGGCACCTCGTAGCGTTCCGTCCCGCCGCGCCATTCGCCGATGCGCACGATCGCGCGCACCACGTTGGCGTAGGTGACCTTGCGGCCCTTGTTCTCGCCGCGGCTGATCTCGATCGTCTGGGTCTTGCGCACCGGCAGCACCCAGACCGGCGTGGCCTGGTGCTCGGCGGCGCCGGTGACCTCGACGGTCACGATGCCGTCGCGCTCCGAGGTCGAGACCGTGACGGGCAGCAATGCGGCGCGGGCGGGCTCGCCCGCGATGGCGCGGTCGATCTCGGCCCGGTCCGATCCGATGGTGGAGCGGGTCCCGTTCACGATGATCTGAGGCGTGTAGACCTGCCGGTCGCCGCGCAGATGGGCATAGGCGCGCTGGCGCGCCGTGAAGCCCGGCTGGGCGAGGGTGTCCTTCCAGCCCAGATAATCCCAGTAATCCACGGGCAGGGTCAGGGCGACCACGTCGGGCCGGGCGGCGAGGTCCACGAGCACGCCGTCCGCGGGCGGGCAGGAGGAGCAGCCCTGGCTCGTGAAGAGCTCGACCACGGCGCGGGGCGGTTCGGCCCGGGCCCCGGCGCTCCCGAGAAGGCCCGCCGCCAGGAGCAGGGCCGCGCCGCGTCCGAGCCGGCCGCGACCGGCGCCCGGCCGCGGGGCGGCGAGGGAGCGTTTGAACCGCGAGATCATGCCAGATGAAACCACCAAACCCGCCTCACGGGGAACTCACGTTGCCTTGAGCGGGCCGGCCGCCGCGGGGCCGGCTCCCCTTCAACCGCCACGCTGGCGTCCGGTTCGCGGCGCGCGGGAGAATCCGAGGGTTCGGCCCGCGGCGCGTCCGGGCCCGGCGGGGCCGAGGGACGGGCTCATGCCCCGGTCGGTCCCGAGGGGGCCTGGGGCACGCGCCAGCGGCGGTGCATCCAGAGCCACTGCTCCGGGTGCTCGCGGACCCAGCCCTCGACCACGGCGGTCATCGCCGCCATGGCGCCCGCCACGTCGATCGCGCCGGCCGCGTCGCGGGGCAGGGCGAGGGCGGGGGTCAGCTGCAGGCGGAAGCGGTGCTCCGGCAGGCGGATCACCCGCACCCCGTGCACGGGGCATTCGAAGCGGCGGGCGAACTTGGCCAGGACCGGATTGGTGAGGGCGGGCCGGCCCATGAAGGGCACCACGACCCCGCGGGTGAAATGCTGGTCGATCAGCATGCCGAGATGGCCGCCGCGCTCCAGCACCCCCTGCATCGCGAAGGCGGCGCCGGTCCGCGCCGCCTCGAGGCCCCCCATGGTCCGGCTGCGGACCTCGTGCACCACGCCCGCGACCGCGGCGTCGTTGGGCGGGCGGAACACCGCCGTGGCCTCGAGGCCGAACCGGGCCGCGCAGATCGCCGGCAGCTCCCAGTTGGCGAGGTGGGCCGAGAAGATCAGGCCCGGCCGGCCGTCGTCGCGAAGCGCGATGAAATCGTCCACCCCCTCGACCTCGATCCGGCCGGGCGCGGCCCGATCGGGGTCGAAGTCGAACAGCCGGTCGAGATGGGCGTATTCCGCCCCCGTGCGGCCGAGATTCTCCCACGCCCCGAGCGCGATCTCCTGGAGCTCCGCCTCGCCGCGGCCGGGATACGCGGCCCGCAGGTTCGCGAGCGCGGTGCGGTGCTTGGGCAGGAGCGGCCCGACCCGCCGGGCGAGCGCGCCGCCGAAATCGCTCGCGCGCTCCGGCCCGAGGCCGCGGCTCACCGCGAACACGGCGCGCACGAGCCCGACCATGCCGGTCTCGGCCACGCGCGCGGCGAGGCGCTGGGGAAGGGCGGAACGTCGGAGCAAGATTGGGTGCCTTTTCGCGAGCGCCCGGGGTCCCGCCTCATGTCAGGGCGCGCGCGGGAACGTCAAGGGCAACGCTCCGACTCCCCGCGGCAAGCCCCCTCTCCCCGCTTGCGGGGAGAGGGGGCTTGCCGCGGGGAGAGGGCGTGCAGCGGCGGGAGGAGCGACGCGCTCCTCCTGCAAGCTTGACAATGTTCCTGTTCTGTTCTATGTCTCCTGCTCCTGTCCCGGTGAGGCGCGCTCGCGAGGCGTCGTGGCGCGGGACGGGGAG
>DATAGO010000063.1:0-41027 GCA_036263675.1 Microvirga sp.
CCCGCCGGAGCGCCCCGTGAGCCGCTGCTCGAGCGGGAGGTCGCGGGGTCCTGCTCCCGGGCAGGGTTACCCCTTCTCCTGCCGGCCCCTGTCCGGGGCAGGCCCAGCGCCTCCCGCTCTGCCTCACAAGGAGCAGAGACCAAGGAGTGCCCCGCAGCAGCCCCGGCCCGAGAAGGGCGCGGGGGCACACGCGCTGCGCCATCTCAGCCCATCGCTCCCTCTCCCCGCAGCGTCACTCCCTCTCCCCGCCTGCGGGGAGAGGGCTGGGGTGAGGGGCCGGTCGGATGAGCACGATGCATCCACCTCGCCGATGTCACGGTCACGCAGCGTAGCGAGCGGTCTCCACCTCACGCGTGTCATGGCCGGGCTCGACCCGGCCACCTCGACCGGAAAGGCGCACGCTCCCCGCAGCGAGAAGGATCGCGGGCTTCGCGCCGGGATGGTCGGGTCGAGCCCGGCCATGACGCGGATGCACCGAGCTTTTCCGACCCGCCCCTCACCCCGACCCTCTCCCCGTGAACGGGGAGAGGGGGAAAGGTGCGGGGAGAGGGAGTCCCCGCAGCGACGGAGCCGAGCGCGATTTCCCGGTGAAATCCTGGCGCCCAACTGCTAAACGCCCCTCTCCTGTCGCCATCCCAGATCCGAGACACGCGAGATGACCGCGCCGCAATCCGAGTTCCTGAAGATCCTCACCGAGCGGGGCTTCATCCACCAGGCCTCCGATCTGGAGGGCATCGACGCGGCGGCGCGGGAGGGGCGGCTCACGACCTATGTGGGCTACGACTGCACGGGTCCGTCGCTCCATGTCGGGCACCTGCTCTCGATCATGATGCTGCACTGGCTCCAGGTCACGGGCGCGGGCAAGCCGATCCCGCTCATGGGCGGCGGCACCACCCGGGTCGGCGATCCCTCCGGCAAGGACGAAAGCCGCAAGCTCCTGACCGTCGAGCAGATCGAGGCCAACAAGGAGACCATCAAGGGCGTGTTCTCGCGCCTCATCGCCTTCGGGGACGGGCCGCGCGACGCCGTGATGGTCGACAACGCCGAGTGGCTGACGACGCTCAACTACATCGAGTTCCTGCGCGACGTCGGGCGGCACTTCTCGGTCAACCGGATGCTGTCCTTCGACAGCGTGCGGCTTCGCCTCGACCGCGACCAGGAGCTGTCGTTCCTGGAGTTCAACTACATGATCCTCCAGGCCTACGACTTCACGGAGCTCAACCGGCGCTACGGCTGCCTGCTCCAGATGGGCGGCTCGGACCAATGGGGCAACATCGTCAACGGCATCGACCTCGGCCGCCGCATGGGCACGCCGCAGCTCTACGCCCTCACCTGCCCGCTGCTCACCACGTCCTCCGGGGCCAAGATGGGCAAGACCGCGTCGGGCGCGGTGTGGCTCAACGCGGACCTGCTGAGCCCGTACGACTACTGGCAGTTCTGGCGCAACACCGAGGACGGCGACGTCGGCCGCTTCCTGCGCCTGTTCACTCTCCTCCCGATGGACGAGATCGCCCGGCTCGAGGCCCTGCAGGGCGCCGAGATCAACGACGCCAAGAAGGCGCTCGCCACCGAGGCGACGGCGCTGATCCACGGCCGCGAGGCCGCGGATGCGGCGGCCGAGACGGCGCGCAAGACGTTCGAGCAGGGCGCGCTGGCCGAGAGCCTGCCGACCGTCGAGATCGGCACGGACGTCCTCGCGGCAGGCATCGGCGTGCTCGCCGCCTTCGGGCCCGACTACGCCAGGCTCGTGCCGTCCTTGAGCGAAGCGCGCCGGCAGGTGAAGAGCGGCGGCCTGCGCGTCAACGATCAGGCCGTGGCGGACGAGCGCGCCCTGCTGCGCGCGAGCGACCTGACGCCGGAGGGCGTCATCAAGCTCTCGTTCGGCAAGAAGAAGCACGTGCTCCTGCGCGCCGTCTGACCGCGCCTGGCAGGCGGAGACCTGAGTCGCAGAGGCGGCTCAGCGGTCCGACTGGATCACCGGCGCCTGCGCGGCCGGATCGGCGCTGCCGGTCCCGAACATCTTGCGGAACACCCCGGGCGCGATGGCGGAGAGCGGGTTCACCGTGAGCTGCGGCGACCCGACCTGCCCGGTGAGGCGGAAGTTGACGCCGAACAGCCCCTCGTTCCGTCCGCCGCCGAGCAGCGGACCGAGCAGCGGCACCTGGGCGAACATGTTGTTGAGCCCGTAGGCCGGCACGAAGGTGCCGGTCACGTCGGTGCGGTCGCGGGCGAAATCGATGAAGCCGTCGAGGGTGAACCCGACCGCCGGTCCCCAGATAGCCGCCTCGCGGAAATCGAGGCGGCCCGACGAGCGCACGAAGTCGGCGCGCGCCTTGGTGAAGCTCACCTCGTTGAGGTCGATGTTCACGCTCACCGGGCGGCCGCTGGCATCCGAGGCGGTCGCGGTCTGGGACTGCGTCGGGATGATCCGCCGCAGAGCGGCCTCGTTGCGCAGCGAAAAGGCGTTCACGGTGAGGGAGCCGGCCTGCGGCCCGTCGCCGGCCGCCATCTGGAGGAGCATCCGCCCGCCTTCCATGCGGCGGTAGATGTCGAGGAAGCGCAGCATCGCGCCCGCGTCGTCGACCTGCATGGCGATCACCGTCTGGCCGGCCTGGGCGACCGTCTGGGCGGCCAGGTTCGACGATCCCAGCCGGCCCGTCATCTGGAGCTGCCGCAGGTTGCCGCCCCGGACCGACGCTTTCAGGTCGGCCTTCGTGATCGCCTCGTCGTTGAAGCCGGTCAGGATGTTGAGCGCGATGTCGAGGTCGAGTTCGCGCTGGTCGCGCTGCTCCCGCGCCCCGCGCCCGCCGGCGCTCGTGGGGCCGAGTAGCTTGGAGAACGGCCGGGCATCGCCGATATTGCCGCGCACGTTCACCCGGTAGACGTTGCCGGTGCGTTCGAGCTTCGCCTGCATCTCGTCGCCTTGCGAGAGCCGGAACGCGGAGAGGTCGGCCTTGTCGAGCTGTCCGTCGGCCGACACGACGGCGCTGCCGCGCAGCTGGACCGGCGCGCTGTCGAGGGCGAGGTCGCGCAGCTCGATCGAAGCGCCGTCGACATAGGTGAAGGTGAGCTTGCCGGGACGGCCTGCGGCTTTGGTCCAGCCCGGAATGACGCCGTCGATCGTCGCACGGGTGAGATCCGCCTCGACCCGGATCCCGGGCTTGCCGGGCCGGCCGATCGGCATCACGGCCTTGAGGGGGAGCGGACCGGTGAGCTGCGGGCCGAAGGTCATGCCCTTGCGCGCCCGGGCGGCGTCGTCGAGCACCAGCGAGAGGGCAGCCTCGCCGCCCTGCCCCCGGACCTGCTGGACCTCGACCGAGGCCGGCCCGCCGGCGAAGCGCCCGTCGCCCTTGATCGCCAGAGCGCCGCGGTCGTAAGACACCGCAAGGGTGGCGCCCTCGAGACGATCCCGGCCGAACACCTTCTCGACGGAGAGATCGCTGATCGAGCCCGTCACCGTCAGAGGGATGTCGGCGAGCTTCGGAACGGCGTGGATCGCGAGCGGGATCTGAACCCGCAGGTCGACCCGCCCCTTCAGCGTCGCGGGATCCGCCTCGATGCCCGCCATGTCGCGCAGGAGCGGCGTCTGGAGCAGGGACGCAAGGGCATCCGCGCCGCCGTCGAGCTTGAACCCGATCTGCGCGGTCGCGCCGTCGAGCCAAAAATTGGCGATCGACAGGGATCCGGCGCTCGCCCCGAGGGCCCGCCCGTCGGGCAGCGCGACCCGCGCGACCGGCGCGGCGACGCTCGCCTTGAGGCCCGTCACGACCCCCGTGAAGGTGCCGCCCGACAGGGGCGGCAGACCCTCCGTGGCGGAGAGTTCGCCGTCCCGGATCGCAAACTCCACCCGAACGGTCTCGTCCGGAATCGGGCCGCCGGAGGTCCCCGCCGCGACGTCGGCGCCGCTCATCGCCACCTTGAGGTCCAGGACCTCGGCCGTTCCGGCCCGGAGGTTCGCGACCAGGAACCGCCGGATCGGAGGCGTGACCGCCTCGGGCCAGATCCGCAGCACCGATCGGACGGCCGTGTTCGTCGCGCGCCCCTGAACCTTGATGGAGCGCGGATCCCCGCCCGCGCCGTAGGCGCCCGTGAGATCCACGGACACGGTCGGTCCGCGCAGGGCGAACGTGTCGAGCGAGAGCCCGTCCCGGCCCGTGAGCTGGGCCTCGACGCGGTCGAGCGCGACGGGCGCGTCGCCCGGCAGGAGCGGCCCGAGCACGCCTTTCGTGCCCGCGAGCGCCAGCCGCCAGCCGGGCTCGCCCGGTGCGACGAGCTCGCCCTGGAGCGTCAGGTCCGTACCCTGCCCCTTGAAGGCGACCGTGCGGAGGGAGAGCGCGCGGCGGCCCTCCTCCCAGGCGGCGTCGAGCCGGATGGAATCGACCTGCTGCGGCCCGGTGTCCTTGTCGTCGACCTGGATGATCCCGGAGGTGGTCTCCATCCGCGCGTCGAGCTGCGTCACGCGCCCGTCGGCGATCACGGCCTGGGCCTCGCCCGACACCTTGAGGTTCGTGGTGGCCGGCAGCCCGGAGAGCCCCGACAGGAGCAGGATATCCTGGAGAGGGGCGTCGCGGCCGCGCAGGGTGCCGTGGAAGCCGCCCTGGGCATCGGGCCGGGCCCGGCCCTCCAGGTGCCAGACGCCGCCGGGCCCGTCCAGGCTGGCCGAAAAGCTCCGGCCGCCGTCGTCCGTCCGTGCGAACCCCGCATTCACGCGCCGGAAGGTGGCGCGCTCGCGCCCCTCGGAATCCACCAGGGTGAGACGGGCATTCGTGACCTGCGCGTCGTCGAGCGCCCCGAGCAGGCCCGACGGGCCGACGAGTAGTTCGAACAACGAGGCGACGGCGATCGCGACCGGCGACGCGCCGCCTGCCGCGGCGGGCGGCACCGGCTTCGGGGGTGCGGGATTCGGCGCCGCGCCTTCGGCCGCTTCGACGATGGGGGAAAACGACAAGGCGCCGTTGCTGTTCAGCACCGCCCGGAGCTGAAGGTCGCGGAACTCCATGGCCCGCGGCTGCACCTGCGCGCCCAGGAGCGAGAGCGAGGCGACGCTGACGAGCACCTGCGGGGCGCGCAGGACGAGCGCTCCCTCCGGGTCCCGGATGTCGAGGCCGCCGGCGTGGAGCGCCAGGGCGCCGTTATGGAGTTCGAGCGACGGGTCGCGCAGCGCCACGGCCCAGCCGGGCCCGATGCGGTTCGCGAGCGAGACTTCCAGACGCTCCGCCAGCGGCCCGACGCTGAGCGGACCGCTGGAGAGGCGCAGGTACAGGAGCCCGAGGCCGAAGCCCGCCAGCACGAAAAGCGCGAGCGAGCCGAACAGCCCTGCCCGGACCAGCCGCATGGCGGGCCCACGCCGGACCCGGGTCCGGCGGAGGCGCAACGCTGAACGGGGCAGATCAATCATCCTCTGGGAACCAGGCGAACCGCTATGTCTCGGGGAGTCCAGGCCGACGGAATCACGAGACCCTAGATCAGGTTCGCATCGGGTTGAAGCGATCCGGGCTGTCGGGTCGTCGGCGCGCCGTTCGATCCCGATCCCTTTCGCGGCGGGCCCGGTCCCGGCTCGCCCCGACGATCTCGGCCGCGATACGCTCCGGATCAGGGTCCGCTCAGGGTCCATGGCGCCGAACAGGCAGGGGATCCCGGCATCTTCGTGCTTGCATTCCCAAGGCAGGCGGGCATCCGTCGGCGCCGGGAAGCGAGCCTCCAGAACACGCATATTCCGACGAAAGGAAGGCAACGGTGGCATTGACGGTGGGAGACCAGGCGCCTGCGTTCGCGCTGCCGGCGACGGGCGGGCAGACGATCAGCCTCGACGCGCTGAAAGGCCGCAAGGTGGTGATCTATTTCTATCCGAAGGACGACACGAGCGGCTGCACCCAGGAGGCCAAGGACTTCCAGTCGCGCCGGGCCGCGTTCGCCGCGGCGGGCACGGAGGTGATCGGGGTCTCGCCCGACGGTCTGAAGAGCCACGACAAGTTCCGGACGAAGTACGGTCTCGATTTTCCGCTCGTCGCCGACGAGGGCCGGCAGCTCATCGAGGCGCTCGGGCTCTGGGTGGAGAAGAGCATGTACGGCCGCAGGTACATGGGCGTCGAGCGCACGACCGTGCTCGTCGACCGGGAGGGGCGGATCGCGAAGGTATGGTCGAAGGTGAAGGTGCCGGGCCATGCCGACGAGGTGCTCGAAGCCGCCCGAGCCCTGTAGGCCGCGAGAGCGCAACCGGAACACGGAGCCCCGCGGCGGACTGCGGAGCTCCGCAGTGAGGGATCAGTCGATGTCCTCGACGGCCTCGCCGCCGCCGTAGACGCGCTGGGCGAGAGAAGCCTCGACGAAGGCATCGATGTCGCCGTCGAGCACGTCGCCCGGGCTCGTCGACTGGGTGCCGGTGCGCAGGTCCTTCACGAGCTGGTACGGCTGAAGGACGTAGGAGCGGATCTGGTGGCCCCAGCCGATCTCGGTCTTGGCTGCGGCCTCCGCGCTCGCCTTCTCCTCGCGCTTCTTGAGCTCGAGTTCGTAGAGACGGGCGCGCAGCATGTTCCAGGCGGTGGCCCGGTTCTTGTGCTGCGACCGCTCCTGCTGGCAGGCCACCACGATCCCGGTCGGGATGTGGGTGATGCGCACCGCCGAGTCCGTGGTGTTCACGTGCTGGCCGCCGGCGCCGGAGGACCGGAAGGTGTCGATCCGGCAGTCCGATTCCTTGACCTCGATATTGATGCGGTCGTCCACCACGGGATAGACCCACACGGAGGCGAAGCTCGTGTGGCGGCGGGCGTTCGAATCGTAAGGCGAGATCCGCACGAGGCGGTGCACGCCGGATTCCGTCTTCAGCCAGCCATAGGCATTGTGGCCCTTGATCAGGAGCGTGGCGCTCTTGATCCCGGCTTCTTCGCCGTCGGTGACTTCGAGCAGCTCGACCTTGTACTTCCGCCGCTCGGCCCACCGAGCATACATGCGCTGGAGCATGTTGGCCCAGTCCTGGCTCTCCGTGCCGCCGGCGCCGGAATGGACCTCGAGATAGGTGTCGTTGCCGTCTGCCTCGCCCGAGAGCAGGGTCTCGACCTGCCGGCGCGCGGCTTCCGCCTGGAGGGCGCGGATCGCCTCCTCGCCTTCGCGGACCGTGCCCTCGTCGCCCTCGGCATCGCCGAGTTCGATCAGCGTGACGGCGTCCTCGAGCTCCTGCTCCAGGCGGCGGATCGCGGAGACCCGCTCCTCGAGGTCCGTCCGCTCGCGCATGGTCTTCTGCGCGGCGTCCGCGTCGTTCCAGAGGTTCGGGTCCTCGGCGGCGGCGTTCAGCTCCGCGAGGCGCTTCTGGGCGGCATCCCAGTCAAAGATGCCTCCTCAGCAGCCCGACTGACTGCTTGGTCTCTTCTACGAGGTGGCTGATTTCGGCGCGCATGGGGCCTGTGCGAATGGCGAATGGGGCCTGGGACGTAGGGGGTGATGGCGCGAATGTAAAGCGTGGCCGCGCCGCCGGCATCGTGCCGTCCGCGGAGGCGCCGCGGCGCGGCGCCTTCCCTTCACCCCCTAGTAGAGCCCGCCCGTGCCGGTTCCGACCGCGCGCTGCGCTTCCGGCGAGACGCCGGCCTGGGCATCCATACCGATCACCGAGTAGCTGTCGGGCGGCGCCGTGCCGGGCTTGAAGGCCTCCAGGATCACGCCGCTTCCTTCGCCGGGCCCGGCCCGCATGCCAGTCGAGGCGCTGATGCGGATCAGCTTGATGCCGGGCGGCACGCGGAACGGCGTCGCCGGCTTGTCCTTGAGGGCGAGTTGCATGAAGTCGCGGAACACGGGCGCGGCGTATTGGCCGGCGGTCGCCGAGTTGCCGAGCGATTTCGGCTGGTCGTAGCCGAGATAGACGCCCACCGCGAGATCGGGCGAGAAGCCCACGAACCACACGTCCTTGGCGTCGTTCGTGGTGCCCGTCTTGCCCGCGAGCGGCTTGCCGACCGACTTGATGACCTGCGCGGTGCCGCGCTGGACCACGCCCTCAAGCATGGACGTGACCTGGTAGGCGGTGAGCGGATCGAGCACCTGTTCCCGGTTGTCCGCCAGCTTGGGCTCGTTCTGGGATTTCCAGGCCTCGGCCGAGCAGGTCTCGCACTGCCTGTCATCGTGGCGGTAGATCGTGCGTCCGGCGCGGTCCTGGATCCGGTCGATCAGGGTCGGTTTGATGCGCCGTCCGCCGTTCGCGAAGATCGAGTACGCCGCGGCCATGCGCATGACCGTGGTCTCGCCGGCGCCGAGCGACATGGAGAGCACCGGCAGCATGTCGTCGTAGACGCCGAAGCGGCGGGAATACTCCGCGATGAGCGGCATTCCGACGTCCTTGGCGAGGCGGACGGTCATGAGGTTCTTGGAGTGCTCGATGCCGTAGCGCAGCGTGCGCGGCCCGGCCGCCTTGCCGTCGTAGTTCGAGGGCTCCCACACTCCCATCCCGCCGCCGAGATCGATCGAGATCGGCGCGTCGAGGACCACGCTCGACGGCGTGTAGCCGTTGTCGAGGGCGGTGGCGTACACGAAGGGCTTGAACGAGGAGCCGGGCTGGCGAAGCGCCTGGGTGGCGCGGTTGAACTCGCTCTGGTCGTAGGAGAACCCGCCCACCATGGCGTGGACGCGGCCCGTATAGGGATCCATGGCCACGATGGCGCCGGAGATCTCCGGGACCTGACGCAGGCGGAACTGGCCGGCCTTGCCCTCCAGGGGCTCGACGTAGACGACGTCGCCGGGAACGAGCGTCTTGTCGACGGCCTTGCGCGTCCACCTCACGCCCTCGGCGGCCACGACGCCGAGTTCGCGGTCACGGGCCACCTGGCCGGACGCCTCCTTCTTGGGCTGAAGGCCGATCCGCGCCTGCCCGCCCGATACTTCGAGAACGACCGCGAGCCGCCAGGGCTGCACGTCGCCGAGCGTCGGCACGTCGGCAAGCGCAAGGCCCCATTCGCGGCCCGTCAACTCGATCTTCGTCTGCGCCCCGCGCCAGCCGCGCGCCTCGTCGTAGCGCACGAGCCCGTCGACGAGGGCCCGGCGGGCCATGGCCTGGAGCTTCGGATCGAGGGTGGTGCGCACCGACAGGCCGCCTTCGTAGAGCTTCTGCTCGCCATAGCGCTCCGCGATGTCGCGCCGGACCTCCTCGGCGAAGAAGCCGGAGGCGATCGAGTTCGGCGAGATCATCCGCGGATTGACGTTGAGGGGCGCCTTCTTGGCGCTCTCGGCCTCCTCGCGGGTGGCAAAACCGTTCTCGACCATGCGCTCGATCACCCAGTTGCGGCGGTCGAGGGCGGCCTGCGTGTACCGGAAAGGATGATAGTTGTTCGGCCCCTTGGGCAGGGCTGCGATGTAGGCTGCCTCCGCCAGGTTCAGCTCGTGGACGGACTTCCCGAAATAATCGAGCGCGGCGGCCGCGATGCCGTGCAGGTTGCGCCCCGGCGTCAGGGTGCCGAGGAAGATCTCGTTGAGGTAGAGTTCAAGGATCCGGTCCTTGGAGAAGGCCGCCTCGATCCGGAGCGCGATCAGCGCCTCGCGGATCTTGCGCTCGTAGCTCTTCTCGCTGCCGACGAGGAAGTTCTTGGCGACCTGCTGGGTGATCGTGGAGGCGCCCTGCTCGCGCCGTCCGCCCGAGCGCACGTTGGCGACCACGGCACGGATGATGCCCTCCGGATCGATGCCGGCGTGCTTGTAGAAGTTCTTGTCCTCGGCGGACAGGAAGGCGTTCACGACGAGCTTCGGGATCGACTGGATCGGCAGGTAGAGCCGGCGTTCGCGCGCGTACTCGGCCAGCAGGCTCCCGTCCGTGGCATGGACGCGGGTCATCACCGGCGGCTCGTAGTTCGCGAGTTGCGCGTGGTCCGGCAGGTCCTTCGAGAAGGTCCAGACGGCGTAGCCCAGCACCAGGGATCCGGCGAGGAACAGCACGGTCCCGATGGTGAAGAGGAAGCCGAAGAATCGAAGGATGAACCGCATTCGCAGGAATTCCGTTTTCGCTCGCCTTGAACGGCGCTCGCTTTCTGATGGCTGCGAACGTCGAGCCCCGCGGGCATGCGGCACGGCCCGCGGGCACCCTGCCGAATATACCACGGGGAATCGCGCCCCCGCCACGTCTATCCGGACCCTCTATGGTGAAACTGGGGCAGGCGTGCCCCGCGCCGAGACCCCTGCGCGCCGCCGCGGATGGGCGTGGCTTCGGGGCCACAGGGGCGCTGCCCCACGAGGCCTTCCGCCGCCCGCCTCGGCAGCCGGGATGCACGGAGGCCCGTCAGGGGATCCGGGCGGGGCCCTGGTTGGCGAAGCGGGTCGCGAAGAAGCGGTCGACCGCGGTCGTCATAGCCGCCGCCGCCCGCTCGCGCCACTCGTCCGACATGATGAGGTCGAAGTCCTTGCGGCTCGTGAGGTAGCCGAGCTCCACGAGGACCGAGGGCACGTCGTGGGCCCGCAGCACGCGGAAGCCAGCCTGGCGGTAGGGGTTCTTGTTGAGCCGGGCCACGGCGTCGAGTTCGCCGACCAGCCGGGTCGCGAAGCCGTGCGAGAAGGCCCGGGTCTCGCGCAGGGTCAGGTCTTGGAGGATGTCGAGCACCTCGTCCGGCCCCTCGGCAGCGTCGGCGCCTGCGGCGGCGTCGGCGCGGTTCTCACGGTCGGCGAGGCGGGCCGAGTCTGCGTCGGAGGCGCGCTCCGAGCCGGTATAGACCGTGAGGCCGCGGACGTCCTGGCCGCCGGAGATCGAATCGGCGTGGATCGAGATGAACAGGTCCGCCCGCGCCGCGCGGGCGATCCGCACCCGGTCGCCGAGCGGCACGAACACGTCGTGGTCGCGGGTCAGGACCACCCGGTAGCGGCCGCCGGCTTCGAGGCGCCGCTTCAGGATCTCCGCGAAGGAGAAGACGATGTCCTTCTCGAACATGCCCGCCGCGGCCGCGCCCGGGTCGATGCCGCCGTGGCCGGGATCGAGCACGATCACGGGCCGCGGGTCGGATGCGGGGCCAGGGATCGCCGCCGCCGAAGCCTCGCGGGCCTGGGCAGCGGCTTCGGCGGCCGCCTTGCGGAAGGTTTCGCGGTCGGTCCTGGCGATCTCGACCACGAGTTGAGCGGACCCGTCCCTCGGGTTCGGGACCACTTCGAGCCGTGCCACCTGTGCGGGCTGGGTGAGGTCGATCACCACCCGGGAGCGGCCGGGGGCGAAGAGGCCGTAGCGGAAGGAGGCGACCAGGCCTTCCCGGGCCCGCCCCGCCTCGGCGGGCAGGTGGAAGGTGACCTCGGGCAGGTCGAGGACGATGCGGTCGGGGCGCTCCATCGGGAAGGCGCGGGCCGTCACGGGCTTCGAGAGCGTGACCGTGAAGCGGGTTCTGCCCGCTTCCACGGCGAGATCCACGGCGGCGGCGATCGCGGGGGCGGCTTCCGGGCGCAAGGCATCCGCCTTCTCGGCCTTTCGCGGGGGGCCGATCGCGACGGCGGGCGCCGCCGCGAGGGCGGCGAGGAGGCCCGCGAGGGCGGCGAGGCGTCTGAGCGAAGCGAAAGGCATCGGATTCCGTATGTCCGCCACCCCTTTAGCGCATAGGGCCGCCATGGTTAATGAAAGCTCAAGCGGCGCCGGAACGTTCCGGCGCCGCCGTGGCGGCAGGGCCACACAGGCCTGGACCGCCCGGTCCATTCCGGACCATTTCGGACCAATCCGGCTCACGGACCGGTCCGCCGCCCGGGCCGACCGCGGCGCCCCGGGGGCGCCCGTCCCGTTGCCGATCGGCAACAGACGAGCGACATCTTGCCAAACGGGCCGTCCGATCTGTAATGGTTGTGACCCCGTCCGGCATGGCCGAATCCGGCGGCGGACCCCCGGAGACGGTTGCCTTAGACCGCTCCCTCGGATCCCCCCGCTCTTCCCCCGGCAGGCACCGGACAGGTCACAGCGGCGAACAGCTTTCGCCGTATCACCGGTGGTCGGCTCGCCCGGCACATCGATTTTGAAAGGGGCCGTCACCGAATGGTTGCCAGAACGAGGTCAGCCTTGACTGTCGTGAGGACGCCATTCCCCGCGCGTGACCGGTTGAGCGCCCGCGCCTGCCACGGATCCTTCCCGGACCCGTCCCGCAGGCCGGAGGCCCAGATCACGCTGGCCCCGGATCACCCCGAGCGCGACGCCTCACGGCGCGCGACGGCGATCGACAGCAATCCGAACGCATCCTCGTCCCGCCGCCTCAGCGCGCGGCGGGCGCGGCCGCCCCTCCGGCGGCATCTGCATCAGGCCTTGCTCTCGATCGCCCTGTCGAGAGTTCATCATGGCCAACAAAATGCTTATCGATGCGTCACACCCGGAAGAGACCCGGGTCGTGGTGCTCCGCGGTTCGAAGGTCGAGGAGTTCGACTTCGAATCCGCCAGCAAGAAGCCGCTCCGCGGTAACATCTACCTCGCCAAGGTCACCCGGGTCGAACCGTCCCTCCAGGCGGCCTTCATCGAGTACGGCGGCAACCGGCACGGCTTTCTCGCCTTCAGCGAGATCCACCCCGACTACTACCAGATCCCCGTCGCCGACCGTCAGGCGCTGATCGAGGCCGAGGCCCAGGCCGAGCGCGATCAGGAGCGCGAGGAGGAGCGCCGCCGCAACCGCCGGCGCTCCCGCCCGGCGCAAAAGCGCGCCCACACCGCCGAGACCGTGGCGGGCGAGAGGGTCGCCGGCGACGCCGAAGGCTCCGAATCCGCCGACGCGGCCGAGGTCGCCGCCGCGGGCGACGCGGCGGCGTTCGAGGCCGCCACCGGCGAGGCCGGGCACCCTGAGGACGGCGCGACCGAATCCGCCCCGGCCGAGTTCCCTGCCCCCGAAGCGCAGTCCGGCGAAGCGCCCGCCTCCGACGGCGAGGCGACGCCCGCGATCGAGGGCGCCGCGTCGGAAGCCGGCGGCGACGCCCCGGCGGAGGCGCGGGAGACCCGCGAGGACGAGGAATCCGACGACGAGGACGACGACGAGGAATCCGACGAGGAGACCTCCGAGGACGACGAGGACCACGTCGAGCAGCTCGGCGGCGACGCCATGGAGGACCTGCCCGAGCGTCCGCGCCAGCCCCGGCGCCAGTACAAGATCCAGGAGGTCATCAAGCGCCGCCAGATCCTGCTCGTCCAGGTCGTCAAGGAGGAGCGCGGCAACAAGGGCGCGGCGCTCACCACCTACCTGTCGCTCGCCGGCCGCTACTCGGTGCTCATGCCGAACACCGGCCGGGGCGGCGGCATCTCGCGCAAGATCACCAACGCGGCCGACCGCAAGCGCCTCAAGGAGATCGCGCAGGAGCTCGAGGTCCCGGAGGGGATGGGCATCATCCTGCGCACCGCCGGCGCCTCGCGCACCAAGCCCGAGATCAAGCGCGACTACGAGTACCTGATGCGCATGTGGGAGAGCGTGCGCGAGCTGACGCTCAAGTCCGCGGCCCCCGCCCTCGTCTACGAGGAGGGCTCGCTCATCAAGCGCGTCATCCGCGACCTCTACAACAAGGACACGGAGGAAATCGTCGTCGCGGGCGACGAGGGCTACCGCGAGGCCAAGGACTTCATGCGCATGCTCATGCCGAGCCATGGCAAGATCGTCCGGCCCTACAAGGACCCCGTCCCGCTCTTCGCGAAGACCGGCATCGAGGCCCAGCTCGACGCCATGTTCTCGACCCACGTGACGCTCCGGTCGGGCGGCTACCTCGTCATCAACCCGACCGAGGCGCTGGTCTCCATCGACGTGAACTCGGGCCGCTCCACCCGCGAGCACAACATCGAGGATACGGCGCTGCGCACCAACCTCGAGGCCGCCGAGGAGATCGCCCGGCAGCTTCGCCTGCGCGACCTCGCCGGCCTCATCGTGATCGACTTCATCGACATGGAGGAGAAGCGCAACAACCGCGCGGTCGAGAAGAAGCTCAACGAGTGCCTCAAGAACGATCGCGCCCGGATCCAGGTCGGCCGCATCTCGCCCTTCGGGCTCCTGGAGATGTCGCGCCAGCGCATCCGCACCGGCGTGCTCGAATCCTCCTCCGTGATCTGCCCGCACTGCGCGGGCTCGGGCTCCGTGCGCTCGACGCCGTCGGTCGCCCTGCAGATCCTGCGGGCCATCGAGGAGGCGCTCATCAAGAGCGCGGGCTTCAACCTCCACGTCCGCACCCGGACCGAGGTCGCCTTCTACATCCTCAACCAGAAGCGCGTTCACCTGCGCGAGCTCGAGACGCGCTTCGGCGTGATGATCCTGCTCACCGCGGATGACGGGCTCACCGGCGCGTCGACCTACGCGCTCGAGCGCGGCGAGCCCGCGACCCGCATCGAGACCAAGGCGCCCGCCACCGGCATCCAGATCGACACCTTCGCGCCGATGGATGCCGCCGAGGAGGACGAGACCGAGGAGGCCGAGGCCGCCGATTCCGGCCGCCGGACCCAGGCGGGTTCCGAAGCGCGTTCCGACGAGGAGCACGGCGATCGCAACGGCCGGCGCCGGCGCCGCCGGCGCCGCCGCGGCCGCGGCAGCGACCGGGAGCAGCGCGAGGGCGCTCCGAACGGCGCTCCCTTTGAGGCGGGCGCCGCCGCGGAGGACGACGGCGAGGACGAGGATGCCGAGACCGGCGCCGCGTCCGAGACCACGCTCGAGGCCGAACCCGAGGGCGAGACGAACCGCGAGGAGCGCGGCGAGCGCGAGGAGCACGGCGACCGCCGCCGGCGCCGCGGCCGCCGCGGCGGCCGGGGCCGCGAGCGCGAGGCCCGGTCCGGGAATGCGGACGGCGCGACCGGCGACGACGCCTCCGGGTCGGAGGACGCGGTCGCGTCCGAAGCCGCCAAGGCCCCTGCCCCGTCGCAGGCTCCGGCTTCGGACGTCCCGTGGCTCGCCGATGCCGGCGAGTCCCATCCCGCCCCGGCCGCGCCCGCCGAGGAGCGCAGCGACAACATCGTCGCGATGCCCCAGGCCCGGCCGGCCGACGCGGAAGCCGCGGAAGCCCCCCAGCCCGCCCCGGCCCTGCCGGAGCCCGAGCCCGTGGCCGTGGTCCTCACGCCCGCGGATCCGGACCGCCCGAAGCGCGCCGGCTGGTGGTCGCGGGCGAAGTCCGTCCTGAGCGGATCGTAGGCCCCGTCGCCCGAACCCTTCTTCCCGCCTCTTTCTCCCTCTCCCCGCTCACGGGGAGAGGGAGAAGCGCGGCGGGGAGTCGCCTGCTACCGCAGCCACGCCCCCAGGCGCTTCACCGCCTCGCGGCAATCGGCTTCCGAGCCCGCGAAGGACAGGCGCAGGTAGTGCGAGCCCTCCGCGGCGTCGAAATCGACGCCGGGTGTCGCCGCGACGCCCGCCTCGTCGAGCATGCGTCGGCAGAAGCCGATGGAATCGTTGGTGAAGCGCGCCACGTCGGCATAGATGTAGAAAGCGCCGTCGACGGGATGCATCTCGGTGATGCCGATCCGCGGCAGCTCCTCGAGCAGGAGGGCGCGGTTGCGGGCGTAGCCGGCCTTGACGGCCTCGAGCTCCTCGACCGCGTCGAAGGCGGCGAGCGCCGCGACCTGCGAGAGATAGGGCGGCGAGATGTAGAGGTTTTGGGCGAGGCGCTCGACCGGGCGCACCAGGCGCTCCGGCACCACGATCCAGCCGATCCGCCACCCCGTCATGCAGTAATACTTGGAGAACGAGTTGATCACGACCGCGTCCTCGTCCGAGGCGAGCGCGGTCGAGGCGGACTCCGCATA
The DNA here is from genome assembly GCA_036263675.1 of Microvirga sp. GTDB lineage: Bacteria > Pseudomonadota > Alphaproteobacteria > Rhizobiales > Beijerinckiaceae > Microvirga. The sequence goes on from DATAGO010000063.1 coordinate 15,680, forward strand.
GGTGAGCCCGTGATAGATCTCGTCCGAGACGAACCAGAGTCCGCGGCGCCGGCAGGTCTCGCCCAGAGCCGCCAGGGCCTCGCGCCCGATCATCGTCCCGGACGGATTGGCGGGGCTCATGGCGAGCACGCCGTGGAGCGGGCGCTCGGCGTGGGCGCGCTCGATCGCGGCGGCCGTCATGATCCAGCCGTCCGCCTTGGAGAGGGGGATCACCGCCGGCTCGATCCCGAGCGCCTCGAGGATGTTGCGGTAGGCCGGATAGCCCGGCGCCGTGATCGCGACGCGCGCGCCGGCGTCGAACAGCGTCAGGAAGGCGAGCACGAACCCGGCCGAGGAGCCCGTGGTGACCACGACCCGCTCGGGCGCGACCGCGACCCCGTAGGCATCGCGGCAGTGGCGCGCGATGCGCTCGCGCAGGGGCGCGATGCCGAGCGCCTCCGTGTAGCCGATGCGGCCGGCGTCGAGGGCGGCCTTGGCGGCCTCGCGCGCCGCCCGGGGCGCGGGCGCCGAGGGCTGGCCGACCTCCATATGGACCACGCTGTCGCCCCGCCTTTCTTTCGCCGCGGCCGCGGCTAGAACATCCATGGCCAGGAAGGGCGCGACCCGCTCGACGCGGCGGGCGACCTCCGGGAGCGGCGACGGCGTGACGGTTCGCGAGGCAGGGATTATGCTCATGGGGCGCTCCTACCGGGTCCGGCATCCCGGCTCAACCCGGCCGAGGCCCGCCGGCCGGCTCTCCCGCCCGGCACGAAGCCGTGAATTGACCCCCGTCCGCAACGAACCCTAAAGCCCGGCTGCCATGAAGATCGCCGCCCCGAACTCCCTGCGCCGCCCCGCGGCCGGCCGCCCCTCGCCTGTCCCTGCGGTGCCGGGATCCCTGCGCCGCCCCGCGGCCGGCCGCCTCTCGCCCGTGCCTGCCGCCCCAAGGCTCCTGCGCCGCCTCGCGGCGGGCCTGCTCTCGCTCGTCCTCGCCGCCGGCCCTGCCCTCGCGCAGACCCCGCCGGCCGGGCGGGGCCCGCGGATCGTGCGCGACGCGGAGACCGAACAGCTCCTGCGCGACTACGCGACGCCGATCTTCCGCGCGGCCGGGATCAACGCGGGCGCGACCAAGATCATCCTGGTCAACGAGCGCCCCTTCAACGCCTTCGTGGCGAACGGCCAGAAGATCTTCGTCAACGTCGGCGCCCTGATGGACGCCGCGACCCCGAACGAGATCATCGGCGTCCTCGCGCACGAGACCGGCCATATCGCGGGCGGCCACCTGGCGCGCCTGCGCGAGCAGGTCGCCAACGCGCAGATCCTCTCGGTGATCGGAATGCTGGCGGGCGCGGGCGCGGTGGTGGGGGCGGCCAACTCGGGCGGCCAGGTCGGCAATCCCGGCATGGGCGCCATGGGCGTCCTCACGGGCGGACAGGAGCTCGTCCGGCGCAACCTCCTCGCCTACCAGCGCTCCGAGGAGCAGGCGGCCGACCTCGCCGCCGTCCGCTACCTCACGGCGACCGGCCAGTCCCCGAAGGGCATCCTCGACACCTTCGCGCGCTTCGCCGACAACGCCCTCTTCCGCTCGAACGCGGTCGATCCCTACGTGCTGAGCCATCCGCTGCCGGCCGAGCGGATCAGCCAGCTCGAGCGCCTCGCCAAGCAGAGCCCGCACTTCGCCGCGAAGGATCCCGCCGCCCTCCAGGCGCGCCACGACCTCATGCGCGCGAAGCTGTTCGGGTTCATCGAGCGGCCCGAGACGGTGCTGCGGCGCTATCCCCCGCACAACACCTCCGCGGCGGCGCGCTATGCCCGCGCGGTGATGGATTACCGCTCCGGCCGCATGTCCGAGGCGGTCGCGGCGATCGACCGGCTCATCGGCGAGCAGCCCGGCAACCCCTATTTCCACGAGCTGAAAGGCCAGGCGCTGCTCGAGAGCGGCCGTGCCCGCGAGGCCGTCGCTCCCTTGCGCCGGGCCGTCGCCATGGTGCCGGGCGCCGTGCCGATCCGGGCCATGCTGGGCCACGCCCTGGTGGCGGCGGGCGACAGCGCCTCCCTCGACGAGGCGATCCGCGAGCTCACCAACGCCACCTCCCGCGAGCCGGACTCGGGCGAGGCCTTCCGGCACCTCGCCACCGCCTACGGCCGCAAGGGCAACATCGGCATGGCGGAACTCGCCTCCGCCCAGGCGTATTTCAATGCGGGCGACCTCGTGAATGCCCAAACCCAGGCCAGCCGTGCTATGTCGAAGCTGAAGCCGGGCTCGCCGGGCTACCTGAAGGCGGAAGACATCCTGAACTACCGCCCGCCCGGCAAGACCTGATCCGCCCCGCCCGCAGGGCCTGCCGAACCGCTGCCCGACGCGAACCGATCCGCCCCCTTCGTCAAGGTCATCCGATGCGCCCTTCCCTCCTCCGCACCGTCGCCGCCGCCGCCCTCCTCGGCGCGAGCGCGCTCGTGCCCGCCGCCGCCCAGACCGCCGCCTTCACGGAGCCGCAGAAGCAGGCGATCGGCGAGGTCGTCCGCGAATACCTCCTCAAGAATCCGGAGCTCCTCCAGGAGGTCATGGTCGAGCTCGAGAAGCGGCAGGCCGAGGCCCAGCGGGTCGCCCAGACGGGCGCGATCCGCGAGTCGCGCCAGGCGCTGATCAACTCGCCCCAGGCCATCGTGGCCGGCAACCCCAACGGCGACATCACCCTGGTCGAGTTCTTCGACTACAATTGCGGCTACTGCAAACGGGCGCTCAGCGACGTGCAGACCCTGGTGAAGGCCGATCCGAAGCTCCGGGTCGTGCTCAAGGACTTCCCCGTGCTCGGGCCCGATTCCGTCGAGGCGAGCCGGGTGTCGCTCGCGGTCAAGAACCAGTTCCAGGGTCCGAAGCTGTTCGACTACCACGTCAAGGTCATGGAGACCCGCGGCCGGGTCAGCGGCGACCGGGCGCTCGCGGTCGCCAAGGAGATGGGCGCCGACATGGCCCGCCTGCAGCGCGACATGGACGCCGGCGAGGTCAGGACCGCGCTCGCCACCAACATGGAGCTCGGCGACAAGCTCGGCCTCACCGGCACCCCGGCCTTCGTGATCGGCGAGGAGGTCATCCCCGGCGCGGTCGGCCTCGAGCCGCTCAAGCAGGTGATCGGCAGCGTGCGCAAATGCGGCAAGGCGAACTGCTGAAAGCCGGTGATCGCCAGCGTGCGAAAAGACGGCAGGGCGGGCGGCTGACGGGGTTTTCCCGCGTCGGCGGGCGCGCGGGGGCCCGGGCCCCTTTCGCGCCGTCCGCCTTTTGGCTATGAGGGCGCTCCGTTTCGCCTGATGCGGCGCGGGCGGGGCGCGATGCGCGCGACCCGAGGCCCGCTCGCCCGAACCCGACGGACTGCATCCTCATGGCACGAGGTCCCTCCCCCATGGCCAAGGCAAGCCCCTTCGATCCCGAGCTCGTGCGCGAGCTCGCGATGCTCATCGCCGAGACCGATCTCACCGAAATCGAGGTCGAGAAGGGAGACCTGCGGATCCGGGTCGCCCGGACCGTCACCGCCCAGGTCACCGTGCCCGTGGCGGCGCACGCCGCACCCGCGCCGGTGATCGCCCCGCCGCCCGCCGCGGCGATGCCGTCGGCCTCCGCTGCGGAGAGCGCGAAATCGGCGGCCGCGCATCCCGGCGCCGTGCTCTCGCCCATGGTCGGCACCGCCTACCGCAAGCCCTCGCCGGACGCCAAATCCTTCGTCGAGGTGGGCTCGCGCGTCGAGGCCGGCGAGAAGGTGCTCCTCGTCGAGGCGATGAAGACCTTCAACGAGATCGTGGCGCCCCGCGCCGGCACCGTGACGGCGATCTTCGTGGAGGACGGCACGCCCGTCGAATACGGCGAGCCGCTCCTCGTGATCGAGTAGGCCCGGCCGCTCCGTCACCCGAACCCAGAACGGAAGCGAGACCCGATGTTCGACAAGATCCTCATCGCCAACCGCGGCGAGATCGCGCTCAGGGTCCTGCGCGCCGCCAAGGAGCTCGGCATCGCGACGGTGGCGGTGCATTCCACCGCGGACGCCGACGCCATGCACGTGCGCCTCGCCGACGAGAGCGTGTGCATCGGCCCGCCGCCCGCGCGCGATTCCTACCTCAACGTCGCGGCCCTGATCGCGGCCTGCGAGATCACCGGGGCGGACGCGGTCCATCCCGGCTACGGCTTCCTGTCCGAGAACGCCCGCTTCGCCGAGGTGCTGGAGCACCACCGCATCGCCTTCATCGGCCCGAAGGCGGAGCACATCCGCGTCATGGGCGACAAGATCGAGGCGAAGCGCACCGCCAAGCGCCTCGGCATCCCGTGCGTGCCCGGCTCCGAGGGCGGCGTCACGGAGGAGGACGAGGCCAAGCGCATCGCCCGCGACATCGGCTTTCCCGTCATCATCAAGGCGGCCGCCGGCGGCGGCGGACGCGGCATGAAGGTGGCGCGCAACGAGGACGACCTCGCCTACGCGCTCGGCGCCGCGCGCTCCGAGGCCAAGGCCGCGTTCGGGGACGACGCGGTCTATATCGAGAAGTACCTCGAGAAGCCGCGCCACATCGAGATCCAGGTGCTCGGCGACGGCCGCGGCAACGCGGTGCATCTCGGCGAGCGCGACTGCTCGCTCCAGCGCCGCCACCAGAAGGTCTGGGAGGAGGGCCCCTCGCCGGCGCTCAACACCGAGATGCGCGAGCGCATCGGCGGCGTCGTCGCCAAGGCCATGCAGGAGCTGCAGTACCTCGGCGCCGGCACGATCGAGTTCCTCTACGAGGACGGCGAGTTCTACTTCATCGAGATGAACACCCGCATCCAGGTCGAGCATCCCGTCACCGAGATGATCACCGGGATCGACCTCGTGAACGAGCAGATCCGCGTCGCGGCCGGCGCGCCGCTCTCGGTGCAGCAGAGCGACATCCGCATCGACGGCCACGCCATCGAGTGCCGCGTCAACGCCGAGCATCCCTCGACCTTCCGGCCCTCGCCCGGGCTGATCACCTATTTCCACCCGCCCGGGGGCCTCGGGGTCCGCGTCGATTCGGCGGCCTACCAGGGCTACCGCATCCCGCCTCACTACGATTCCCTCGTCGCCAAGCTCATCGTCCACGGCCGCACCCGCAACGAGTGCCTCATGCGCCTGCGCCGGGCGCTGGACGAGTTCGTGGTCGACGGCATCGAGACCACCCTGCCCCTGTTCCGGACGCTGGTGCGCAACCCGGAGATCCAGAACGGGCAATACGACATCCACTGGCTCGAGGGGTTCCTCAAGACCGGCGGCATCGAGGAGGCGTAGCGGGCGAACCGCTCGGCACCGGACTCCCCCTCCCCGCCTCGTGCTCCCTCTCCCCGCAGGCGGGGAGAGGGAGTCCGATGACGGGAAGAGGGGGCTGTTGCCCCTCGCTTCCCGGACGTCCCGGGCTTAGATTGACCCGATGCACGGCGGCTCCTTCGACATCACGCCCGAGATCCTGCTCAAGGCGTATGCGGCCGGCATCTTCCCGATGGCGGAGGATGCCGACGATCCGACGTTGTTCTGGGTCGAGCCGCGCGAGCGCGGCATCATTCCGCTCGACGGGTTCAGGCTCGCCAGGCGCCTCGCCCGCACGGTGCGCTCCGACCGCTTCACCGTGCAGGTTGACCGCGACTTCGACGCGGTGATCGCGGGCTGCGCCGCGCCCGCGGACGGGCGGCAGAAGACCTGGATCAGCGGGCGCATCCGCGAGCTCTACGGCGAATTGTTCGACCGCGGCCATTGCCACACCGTCGAGGTCTACCGCGACGGCCGGCTCGTCGGCGGCCTGTACGGGGTCCGCCTCGGCGCGGCGTTCTTCGGCGAGAGCATGTTCCACACCGAGCGCGACGCCTCGAAGGTCGCGCTCGTGCATCTCGTCGCGCGCCTGCGCCGCGGCGGGTTCGTCCTCCTCGACACCCAGTTCGTGACCGACCACCTGTCGCAGTTCGGCGCCTACGAGGTGCCGCGGCGCGAGTACCGGCTCCTGCTGCACGACGCCGTCGAGCGGCCGGCCACCTGGGACGTCTGGCCTCCCGACCGGACCGTGCCCGGCTCCGAAATCCTGGCGGCCCTGGGCGACGGCGCCTGAGCGGCCGGAAGACGCGTCAGCGGTCGGTGTTGATGATCGGGCTCGATCCGGCGCCGGTGGTCGGGAAGAAGCGGCGCGTGGGCTGCTGCGCCGGCACCGTCGGGACGCCGCGCGGCGGCGCCACGTCGACCCGGGCCGCCGCCGCGGCGGCCGCGGCATCGGGCACAGGCGCGGCAGGGCGCTCGGCCGGGTTGCGCTCGGCCTGACGGCGCTGCTGCTGGCCCGGCGGCGGCTCGTCGAAGACGTCGCGCGGCTCGGCGATCACTTCCGTGCCGCCTTTGCACTCCACGAGCCAGACGTCGTAGACCGGGTGCTCGATGCCCGAGAGCCCGGGGCTCGAGGCGAACATCCAGCCCGTGAAGATGCGCCGGTAGGCGTTCTCCAGCGTGACCTCGTCGACCTCCACGAAGGAGGTGGTGTTGGGGCTCTCGGTCGGCGGACGGCTGTAGCAGATGCGCGGCGTGAGCTGCAGGGCGCCGAACTGCACGGTCTCGTCGGTCGCGACCTCGAACGACACGATGCGGCCGGTGATCTTGTCGAGCCCGGAGAACACGGCCGTCGGGTTCTTGATCTTGTCGGCGAGCGCCGGCCCGCCAAGCGAAGCCGTCGCGGCCAGGGCCAGGGCCAGTCGCCCCATCGTCATCCGCATCCCACCCGTCCTCGCTGCCCGGCTCCCGGGGACGCACGGCATCCCGCGGGTCCCATCGTCCTCCGGCGTTAGCATGCGAACCGTGATGGAAAAAGGGCGCCGGGCGCGAGGCGCCCCTCCCGGCCGCCGGGGCCCCGGGTGGTCGTCCGCGGGACCGGCTCCGGCTGCTACTTCCGACCGGCCGTCATCTGCTCCAGCGGATTGGGCGCCGGCTCGCGCATCGGGTCGCCGGCCGCACGGCGGCGCTTGAAATGCTCCATCGCGCAAGGATGCGAGCACAGGAGCCCGCGCTCCGACCAATAGGCCGGGCCGTTCTCGATCCGCCCGTAATGGTAGGCGAAGGCGGGGTCGCCGTAGGGCTTGCCGCATTCGAGGCAGTTCGAGTGGTGCAGGCGGGTCAGCATGGGCTGGGGCGACCGGAGCTGTTTCGGGACGCAGGCAGGGCGGCGGCGACGGGGCCTACTCGCCCGGCGTCCAGGGCACGTAGTCGCCCGTGGCGGCCGGGCGCTCGCCGGTGGAGAGCTGCGAGCCGCGCGGACGGTAGGCGCCCGGCGTGCCGGTGAGGTTCGGGACGTGCGGCCGCTCCCACTCGCGCGGCTGGTAGGGGTCCTCGGTCGGGGGCAGCTCGAAATTATGGGTGAGCCAGCCGCGCCAGCCCGGCGGCACGCGGGAGGCGTCGGCCGGCCCGTTGTAGACCACCCAGCGGCGCTCGGCGCCCACATTGGGGTCGATCTCGTTGGCCTGGGTGTAGCGGTAGTAGCGGTTGCCGAACTCGTCCTCGCCGACGAACTGGCCGAAGCGGCGGGTGTAGAGGTCGGTGCCCACGGTCGTGCCGTTCCACCAGGTGAAGATCTTGAGCAGGAGCTCTTTCATCGTCGGGCCTTGTCCGGAGGGGATGAGGGTCAACGGCGGACGTCGCCGGCGGGTCCGGAAATCGGCGCGGACTATGGCGACGCGACCTCGCGAAGTCCAGTGCGGAGGTGAGGGTCGGGGAGGGGCGCCCGCTCGCCGCCAGCGGGCCCCCTCTCCCCGCTGCGCACCTCCTCTACCCGCGGCACTCCCCCTCTCCCCGTTCACGGGGAGAGGGGGAGTGCGGCGGGGAGTCGGGGTGCAGCCCTCGACCGCCCCTGATTCTCGCCCCGCCCCCGGCGAAGCCCCCTCCCCGCGGCCTCCGCCGATTCTCGCTGGCCGTGCCATGTTTTGAGCCGCCCGGCGCAAGTTTCGCGTGCGTTCGCGGCGCCAAGTCGAGGCGGCCGGGCAGTCTGTTTCCCGGGGATCCAAACCGCTGCCGTTAACCCTGCCGGCAGCCCGGTTCCGGCCGTCCCCATGAGAATCTTGTCGGGCCGCCGAGGAGATTCAGCAAGGAGTCTCAGGGCCTTAAAAAGAGGCCTGAAACTATCCACAGGATTCACATGCCCGTCACTATATATGGGGCGGAACCAAGCCTCCGGGCACTAGTTCTTGACGTGAGGGTTTCGAGCCGACTAGCTTTGCCGGGTGCCGATCTGAGACGGCCTCCGGCTCCGAGGAGCCGGTTCAAACTCCGGAAGGCTAGGACGAGAAGCCGCGCGGCGAGGGATCGAACCGCGCAGGGCTGTCGAGTCTCCGGAAGGAGGCCGAACGCGGACGGACAGGAATTTTGCGGCGCGGAGCAAGCGCCGCGGGGGCGTACGGACAATTCGAGGACAGGGAGCCGCACGGCTGCGCGGCCCGGGGACGCTTGTCCCAAAATTTCGAGGAAACAGGTCATGCGGATCGAGCGGCGTTACACCACCCGGGGCCAGTCGCCCTATTCCTCCCTCGCCTTCCGGCGCGCAACGAGCGAGATCCGCAACCCGGACGGCTCGGTGGTCTTCAAGCTCGACGACATCGAGGTCCCGGAGACCTGGAGCCAGGTGGCCTGCGACGTGCTGGCCCAGAAGTATTTCCGCAAGGCGGGCGTGCCCGCGCGCCTGAAGAAGGTCGAGGAGAACGACGTCCCCTCCTGGCTCTGGCGCTCGGTTCCCGACGACAAGGCCCTCGCCTCCCTGCCCGAGGACGAGCGCTTCGTCTCCGAGATCCGCTCGCAGCAGGTGTTCGACCGGCTCGCCGGCTGCTGGACCTATTGGGGCTGGAAGGGCGGCTATTTCTCGAGCGAGGAGGACGCGCAGGCCTTCTTCGACGAGATGCGCTTCATGCTCGCGAACCAGATGGTGGCGCCGAACTCGCCGCAATGGTTCAACACCGGCCTGCACTGGGCCTACGGCATCGACGGCCCGGGCCAGGGCCATTTCTACGTCGACCACAAGACGGGCAAGCTGACGAAGTCGAAGTCGGCCTACGAGCACCCGCAGCCGCATGCCTGCTTCATCCAGGGCGTGCAGGACGACCTCGTGAACGAGGGCGGCATCATGGACCTGTGGGTCCGGGAGGCGCGCCTCTTCAAGTACGGCTCCGGCACCGGCTCGAACTTCTCGCGCCTGCGCGGCGAGGGCGAGCGGCTCTCGGGCGGCGGTCGCTCCTCCGGCCTCATGAGCTTCCTGAAGATCGGCGACCGGGCGGCCGGCGCCATCAAGTCGGGCGGCACCACGCGCCGCGCCGCCAAGATGGTGGTGGTCGACGTCGATCACCCCGACATCGAGGAGTACATCGACTGGAAGGTGAAGGAGGAGCAGAAGGTCGCGGCGCTCGTCACCGGCTCCAAGCTCGCCAACAAGCACCTCAAGGCCATCATGAAGGCCTGCGTGAACTGCGAGGCGGAAGGCGACGCCTGCTTCGAGCCCGAGAAGAACCCGGCGCTCAAGCGCGAGATCAAGCTCGCCCGCCGCGCCATGATCCCGGACAACTACATCAAGCGCGTCATCCAGTTCGCCAAGCAGGGCTATACCGACATCGAGTTCCCGATCTACGACACCGACTGGGACTCCGAGGCCTATCTCACGGTGTCGGGCCAGAACTCGAACAACTCGGTCTCGATCACCGACGACTTCCTGCGCGCCGTGGAAGCGAATGCGCCGTGGGACCTCGTCTATCGCTCGGGCAAGGTGAAGAAGACCGTGCCGGCGCGCGACCTCTGGGAGCGCATCGGCCATGCGGCCTGGGCCTCGGCCGATCCGGGCCTGCACTTCAACACCACCATGAACGACTGGCACACCTGCCCGGCGGGCGGGCGGATCCGGGCCTCGAACCCGTGCTCGGAGTACATGTTCCTCGACGACACGGCCTGCAACCTGGCGTCCGCGAACCTGCTCGCCTTCTACGACCGCGCGGCCAAGCGCCTCGACGTCGCCTCCTACGAGCATGCCTGCCGGCTCTGGACGCTGGTGCTCGAAATCTCCGTCATGATGGCGCAGTTCCCGTCGAAGGAGATCGCGCAGCTCTCCTACGAGTACCGCACGCTCGGCCTCGGCTACGCCAATATCGGCGGCCTCCTGATGACCATGGGCCTGGCTTACGACTCCGACGAGGGCCGCGCGCTCTGCGGCGCTCTGTCCGCGATCATGACCGGCACGGCCTACGCGACCTCGGCCGAGATGGCGGGCGAGCTCGGCACCTTCCCGCGCTATCGCGAGAACGCCGACAGCATGCTGCGCGTGATCCGCAACCACCGCCGCGCCGCGCACGGGCTGGCCGAGGGCTATGAGGGCCTCGCCGTCGATCCGGTGCCGCTCGACCACGCCTCCTGCCCGGACCAGCTCCTCATCGAGCGCGCCCGCGCCGTGTGGGACCAGGCTCTCGCGCTCGGCGAGCAGAACGGCTACCGCAACGCCCAATCCACCGTGATCGCGCCCACCGGCACGATCGGCCTCGTGATGGATTGCGACACCACCGGCATCGAGCCCGACTTCGCGCTCGTGAAGTTCAAGAAGCTCGCCGGCGGCGGCTACTTCAAGATCATCAACCAGGCGGTGCCGGATGCCCTGCGCGTGCTGGGCTACCGCGAATCCGAGATCGCCGAGATCGAGGCCTATGCGGTCGGCCACGGCTCCATGAAGCAGGCCCCGGCCATCAACCCGGGAAGCTTGCGCGCGAAAGGCCTCACGGACGAGAAGATCGAGGCGGTCGAGAAGGGGCTGAAGAGCGCCTTCGACATCAAGTTCGTCTTCAACAAGTGGACGCTCGGCGAGGACTTCCTCGTCAGCACGCTCAAGGTCCCGGCCGAGAAGCTCAGCGATCCGTCCTTCGAGATCCTGCCGTACCTGGGCTTCTCGAAGGCCGACATCGAGGCCGCGAACGTCCACATCTGCGGCGCCATGACCCTCGAGGGCGCGCCCTTCCTCAAGAAGGAGCACTACCCGGTCTTCGACTGCGCCAATCCCTGCGGGCGCATCGGCAAGCGCTACCTCTCGGTCGAGAGCCACATCCGCATGATGGCGGCGGCGCAGCCCTTCATCTCGGGCGCGATCTCCAAGACCATCAACATGCCGAACGACGCCACGGTCGAGGACTGCAAGAACGCCTACATGCTGTCCTGGCGCCTGGCCCTCAAGGCGAACGCGCTCTATCGCGACGGCTCCAAGCTGTCGCAGCCGCTGAACTCCGCGCTCATCGCGGACGAGGCCGAGGAGGCCGACGAGGCGGTCGAGGCGTTCCTGGCGCAGCCGGCGGCCGCCAAGGCCGCGCAGGTCTCGGAGCGGATCGTCGAGAAGATCATCGAGCGGGTGGAGCGCATCCGCGAGCGTGAAAAGATGCCGGACCGCCGCAAGGGCTATACCCAGAAGGCGATCGTCGGCGGCCACAAGGTCTATGTCCGCACCGGCGAGTACGACGACGGGCGCCTCGGCGAGATCTTCATCGACATGCACAAGGAGGGCGCCGCCTTCCGGGCGATGATGAACAACTTCGCGATCGCGGTCTCCCTCGGCCTGCAATACGGCGTGCCGCTGGAGGAGTACGTGGAGGCCTTCACCTTCACGCGCTTCGACCCCTCGGGCTTCGTGCAGGGCAACGACGCGATCAAGAATGCGACCTCGATCCTCGACTACATCTTCCGCGAGCTCGCGATCTCCTATCTCGGCCGCACCGACCTCGCCCATGTGGACCCGAGCGAGATCGGCAACACGGTGATCGGCCGCGGCGAGAGCCAGTCGAAGCTCGGCGACGCCCCGATGGCGGCCCCCGCCACCGCGGTCGTCTCGAAGGGGCTGGTGCGCGGCAACCAGGACCGCCTGATGCTGATCCCCGGCGGCGCTTCTCCCAAGGGCCGCGTCACCGCGGAAGCCGTGGGCTACGTGACCTCCGGCGCCACGGCGCTGAAGGGCGAGGTGGCCCTGGAGGAGGACGCCGACACCGCGCTCGCCGCCCTGCCCTTCCAGGCGCCGGCGAGCACGGGGCCGAGCACGGCGGACCGCCGGGCAGAGGCGAAGATGAAGGGCTATGTGGGCGAGTCGTGCCCCGAATGCGCGAACTTCACGCTCGTGCGGAACGGGACTTGTTTGAAGTGCGATACGTGCGGCAGCACGACGGGGTGTTCGTAGCGAACACCCCATTCCGAAGGATTTGCGCAGTGGCGGGGCTTGTCCCCGCCACAATGCGTTCGGAGCCGAACGCGCACCTTACCCGACGCTTGCGATGGCCGGGCTTGCCGCACATACCCCATGTGCGCTCCCCCACAGCCCCGCCACCGCGCCCGCTCTACACACGCTCCGTCCACACCCGGAGCCCGTCCGCATGCACCTCCCCGTCCTCGCCGTCCTGTTGGTCGTCCTCCCGATCGGCGGCGCCGTGATCACGGGGCGGATCGGGCTGATCGGCGGGGCCGGGGCGGCCGTCCTGGCGTGGCTGTATTACGGGCAGTTCCTCGATGCCCTGGAGGAGGAGCGCCGGCGGCGCGAGCAGGGGGGACCGCGGTTCGAACCGCGGGAGGTCGCCTTCTACACAGTGGTCGTCCTTGTCGCGGCCCTGGTCGCCTTCGCCCTGAATCGGGTCTACGAGCAGGCCGGACCTTAGGGCCGGCCCGGGCCCGCGTCCGCGCGCCGGAACCCCCTCCCCGGCTGATCCGTTGGCCTCTCAGACGAGAAGCCAATCGAGGAGATCCGCCATGCTGCGCCTGTTCCGCAACCTCGCCCTGATCCGGATGGTCTGGGGCCTCATCCGCCGCAAGCGCCGGGCCTACTGACGCCTGCGCTCCGCCGCGGCCGGTCCGAACCCGCCCGCGGCAGCCTTCAGTGAAAGGCCTGGAGCAGGTCGGAGACGCTCGCCTCGCGGCAGAGGCCCGGGCTGTCCGGGAGTTCGGCGCGGATCCGGCGGCGGTTCACGTCGAAGGCCGCAAACGACGCCACCTTCACGTTGCGGCGGCGCAGCGCCAGAGCCAGGCGCAAGGAGGCGCCGTCCGTCATCAGCGCATCCACGACCGCGAGATCGAGCGGCCCCCGGCCGGCCCCGTCCCCGCCGTCGGTCCGCGCCGGCGCGAGGGCCAGCCATTGCAGGGCCTGGAAGTTGCTCGTGAACGGCCCGACGACGCCCCAGCCGAGCCCCGCGAACTCGTCGCGCAGCACCGCCCCGGTCTGCTCGTCGCCGACCGCGATCAGAACGATCCCGATGGGTCCTGCCGTCGTCACGCCGCCCCCTGATTCGGGATGTGTGGCTTCCACCGTGGGCCGGTTCGCGGCCGTCGGCACTCACAAGGGTTAATCGCCTGCGTCGGCCTCGACCGCCGCCGATGTGCGCCAGCGCACATGGCGTCCGCAGGACAGCCCCCATATCGCTGCTGCACCTGTGCGACAGGTCAATTGACGAACTTTCCCGGTGAATAACATGTCCTCCGACGCCAGCATCCTCTTCCAGCCGCTCCAGCTCGGCGCCCTCACGCTCCCCAATCGGATCGTCATGGCGCCCCTGACCCGCAACCGGGCGGAGCCCGGCACCGACGCGCCGCACGAGCTCAACGCGCGCTACTACGCCCAGCGTGCCTCCGCGGGGCTCCTGATCACGGAAGCCTCGCAGGTCTCGCGCGAGGGCCAGGGCTACATCTGGACGCCCGGCATCTACACGGACGCGCAGGTGCAGGGCTGGCGCAAGGTCACCGACGCGGTGCACGCCGCCGGCGGGCGCATCGTGCTCCAGCTCTGGCATGTGGGCCGCATCTCGCATACGGCGTTGCAGGAGAACGGCGCCGCGCCGGTCGCGCCGTCCGCGATCCGCGCCAACAGCCAGACCTTCATCGAGAGCGGCTTCGTCGACGTGTCCGAGCCGCGGGAGCTTCGCCTCGACGAGATCCCCCGCGTCGTCGCCGATTTCGAGCAGGCGGCGCGCAACGCCAAGGCGGCCGGCTTCGACGGCGTCGAGATCCACGGCGCGAACGGCTACCTGCTCAACCAGTTCCTGGCCGACAGCGCCAACCGGCGCACGGATGCCTATGGCGGCTCGATCGAGAACCGCGCCCGCCTCACCCTCGAGGTCGTGGACGCCGTGCTGAAAGTGTGGGAGCCCGGCCGCGTCGGCATCCGCCTGTCGCCCGCGCCAGTGCAGGACGCGTTCGATTCGAACCCGGCCGCGCTCTACGGCCACGTGGTGCGCGAGCTCGACCGGCGCCGGCTGGCCTACATCCACCTCATCGAGGCGCCGGTGGAAGGGCTCGATTACGGCGAGCTGCGCCGCGCCTTCCGGGGCGTCTACATCGCCAACGGCGGCTACACCCGCGAGCGCGCGATCGGGGACATCGAGAGCGGCCGCGTCGACGCGGTGGCATTCGGGCGGCCCTTCATCGCCAATCCGGATCTCGTCGACCGGCTGCGCCTCGACGCGCCGCTGAACGAGCCCGACCGCGCGACCTTCTACGGCGGGGGACCCGAGGGCTACATCGACTATCCGACCCTCGACCGCGCCGCGTAACCGCCTGTCCCGAACTCCGGTCCGCCCGCGTTGCGTCGAAGGCGCGGACCGGACGGTCCGACCGGCGGGGCTTTCGCCCCCCATGCCCCGCCGGTCGGTTCCCTTGCTACCGAATCCGTTTCGGCTCGTGAGGCCGGATCTCCATCCCCTAGCCTTGCCAGCGGCCCGCGAACGTCGGATGACACGGCGGACCCCGAAGCGGGAGGGCAAGCGATGCGGATCGCCACCTGGAACGTCAACTCGATCAAGCAGCGCCTCGACCACCTGCTCCAGGTGCTCAAGAGCGCCGAGCCCGACGTGGTCTGCCTCCAGGAGCTCAAGACCGTCGACGAGGGCTTTCCGCGCGCGGAGGTCGAGGACGCGGGCTACAACGTCGTCACCCACGGGCAGAAGGCCTATAACGGCGTCGCCATCCTCTCGAAGCGCCCGCTCGATGACGTGCGCCGCGGCCTGCCGGGCGACGATTCGGACGAGCAGGCGCGCTACCTCGAAGGCGTGATCTCGACGCCCGGCGGCGTGGTGCGGGTCGCCTCGATCTATCTGCCCAACGGCAACCCGCTCGGCACCCCGAAATTCGATTACAAGCTCGCCTGGATGGACCGGCTCATCGCGCATGCGCAGGAGCTTCTGCGCCTCGAGGAGCCGCTGGTGCTGTGCGGCGACTACAACGTGATCCCGGAACCGAAAGACGCCGCCAATCCGCAGGCCTGGACCAAGGACGCGCTGTTCCAGCCCGAGAGCCGCGCCAAGTTCCGCGAATTGCTGCATCTGGGCCTCACCGACGCCGTGCGCGCGTGCAGCGACGCGCCCGGGCTGTACTCGTTCTGGGACTACCAGGCGGCCTCGTTCCAGAGGAACAACGGCATCCGCATCGACCACCTCCTGCTCTCGTCCCAGGCCGCCGACCGGCTCAAGACCGCCTCGATCCGCAAGGAAACCCGCGGCTGGGACAAGCCCTCGGACCACGTGCCCGTGATGGTGGATCTCGACCTCGATTGAGCGTTCCGCCCAGCACCTCCCTCCCCTCAGGGGAGGGCGACGCGGCGCAAGCCGCGCGGGGTGGGGTGTTCGCCGAAGGCGAGTTCTGGCCTCAATGCTCTAGGATGCGCTTTGCGCAACACCCCACCCGTCGCCCTGCGGGCGCCACCCTCCCCTGAGGGGAGGGAGATGGATCGGCCCTATCGCGCTTCGCCGACCGGCCCCTTACCCCGCAGGCGGAGAGAGGGAACCGGAGGCCGGAGGGAGACCGCGGCTCTCACCGCCGCTGCAGGTACTGCTCCAGATAGGCCAGGGCGAGCTTGCGGTCGTTCTCGGAGGCCGCCGCGAAGGCCTTGTCGTAGAGGTCGGAGATCCAGGCGTCCTTGCCGGCATCGGCGGCCTCGCGGGCGAGCGTCAGCCACATCAGGCCCTTGGCGCGCTGGCGGGGCGCGCCCTGGCCGTTCATGAGCAGGTGCCCGAGCAGCGCCTGCGAGGGGTGGTGGCCCTTCTCGGCCGCGAGGTTGAACCAGCGCGCCGCGAGCCGCGGGTCCTTGGTGACGCCGGTGCCGTCGAGATAGAGCCGCGCCAGGCTGTACTGCGCGTTCGGATCGCTGAAATACGACGCCGCGTAATGGAACATCTCGAAGGCCCGCGACGGGTTCGCGGCCACGTACGAGCCCTTGATGCCGTCGAGGAAATAGGTGCCAAGCGCCACGAAGGCGCTGGAGACCACGCCGGCGTTCGGGGAATCCGGGCTCTCGTCCGCGTTCTGGTCGGCGAGCTTGGAATAGTACTCGAAGGCCTTGAGGTCGTCGTGCTGGACGCCGTCGCCTTGCGCGTACATGCGGGCGAGCTTCCAGAGCGCGAGGGTGTGGCCCTGCGTGGCCGCGTATTCCAGCGCCTGCGCGGCGCCGGCCTTGTCGCCTGCGTTGTAGTCGCGCATGCCGTTGCGCAGGGCCTCGCGGGCGGAGCCGTATTTCGGCACCGGCACCGGGATGGGCGCGAGCGCCTGGGCGCGCGCGGACACCTCGAGGGCGGCCGCGCCGCCCGCGCCGATGAGCCATGCGCCAAGCGTGGCTGCGAGGAGCCTAGATGTCCGCATAGGTGTGCTTTTCCACAGCCCCGCCCGGATGGGTCACGGCGCCGTCCTTCGCGGACCCCACGGTCTGCGCGTATTTCCAAAGGTAGCCCGAGGGCGTGGGCAGAGGCCGCGGCTGCCAGGCCTGCCGGCGCTGGGCCAGCTCCTCGTGGGAGAGCTCGACCTCGATCGTGCCCCGGATGGCGTCGATCGCGATGATGTCGCCGTCGCGCAGGAGCCCGATCGGGCCGCCGATGGCTGCCTCGGGGCCCACATGCCCGATGCAGAAGCCGCGCGTGGCGCCCGAGAAGCGCCCGTCCGTGATGAGCGCGACCTTGTCGCCCATGCCCTGGCCGTAGAGCGCCGCGGTGGTGGACAGCATCTCGCGCATGCCGGGGCCGCCCTTCGGGCCCTCGTAGCGGATCACGAGGACCTCGCCCTCCTTGTAGGCACGCGTCCGGACCGCCTCGAAGCAGGCCTCCTCGCCGTCGAAGCAGCGGGCGGGGCCGCGGAAGGTCTGGTGGTCGGCCGGCATGCCGGCGACCTTCACGATCGCTCCCTCGGGCGCCAGGTTGCCCTTCAGGCCGACGACGCCGCCCGTGGGCGTGATCGGGCTCGTGGCCGGACGCACCACGTCCTGCTCGTCGTTCCACTTCACGCTCGCCATGTTCTCGGCGATCGTGCGGCCCGTGACCGTCATGCAGTCGCCGTGGAGATAGCCGGCGTCGAGCAGGGTCTTCATCAGGAGCGGGATGCCGCCGACCTCGAACAGGTCCTTGGCGACGTAGCGCCCGCCGGGCTTGAGGTCTGCGATGTAGGGGGTGCGCTTGAAGATCTCGGCGACGTCGAACAGGTCGAAGCTGATGCCGCACTCGTGCGCGATCGCGGGCAGGTGAAGGGCGGCGTTCGTGGAGCCCCCGGAGGCGGCGACCACGGTCGCGGCGTTCTCGAGCGCCTTGCGGGTGACGATGTCGCGCGGGCGGATCTGCTGGCGCACCAGCTCCATGACCATCTCGCCCGCCGTGGCGCAGAACCGGTCGCGGATCTCGTAAGGCGCCGGGGCGCCGGCGGAGTACGGCAGCGCGAGGCCGATGGCCTCCGAGACCGTCGCCATGGTGTTGGCGGTGAACTGGGCCCCGCAGGCGCCGGCCGAGGGGCAGGCCGCCTGCTCGAGCTCGTCGAGATCGGCGTCCGACATGGCGCCGACCGAGTGCTTGCCGACCGCCTCGAACACGTCCTGCACGGTGACGGGCCGGCCCTTGAAGGTGCCGGGCAGGATCGAGCCGCCGTAGATGAAGATCGAGGGCACGTTGAGCCGCACCATCGCCATCATCATGCCGGGCAGGGACTTGTCGCAGCCCGCCAGGCCGACGAGCGCGTCGTAGGCGTGGCCCCGCATGGTGAGCTCGACCGAATCGGCGATCACCTCGCGGGAGGGGAGGCTGGCCTTCATGCCGGCATGGCCCATGGCGATGCCGTCGGTGACCGTGATGGTGCAGAACTCGCGCGGGGTGCCGCCCGCAGACGCCACGCCCTTCTTGACCGACTGGGCCTGGCGCATGAGCGAAATGTTGCAGGGTGCGGCCTCGTTCCAGCAGGACGCGACGCCGACCAGCGGCTGGTGGATCTGCTGGGTCGTCAGGCCCATGGCGTAGAGGTACGAGCGGTGCGGCGCGCGCTCCGGCCCTTCCGTGACGTGACGGCTCGGGAGCTTCGACTTGTCGACGATGCGCGCGTCCATGGGATTGACCCCTTCTTGCCTCTTGGCACTCCCCGGTCCCGTCACGGACGGAACCGTCGTGATCTGCCATGCGCGCGCCGGGCGGTGCAACGATCCCCACGGGACACGGTGAACGGGTTTTCACCGTAGCCGGCGGGATCTCGCGTCTACCGCAAAGCCTTGTCGGCAAAGCACTTTAGACCGATCCTGAAGTGCTGCCGGTTTATGGCGGCTTCGCGGCGGAGCTTGGGGCGATCGGAGGCAGGAAGAGGATGATTCATGGGTGTTGCGCGGGGGCAACATTTTGGGCTCGGGCGGCGCTCGGCCACGCCCCGGTGTGATCGTCGGGCGGAAGCTGTTCCGACGGCGGGATGACCTGCTGTGTCATCCCCGGCCGGAGCCCGTCAGGGCGCAGGGGAAGGGCACGATGTCATCCCCGGCCGGAAGCGGCGCAGCCGCCGGAGGGGAAGGGGATCCAGCACGATGAAGCTGCCGCGAAGCGGCTCCTTCTGTGGGATCCATAAGGCGCTGCTTCGCAGCAAGTCGTTGCGCTGGATCCCCTTCCCCTGCGCGCTCTCGCGCTCCGGCCGGGGATGACAAATTGGGTCCCGGATCCCTTCCCCTGCGCGCTCTCGCGCTCCGGCCGGGGATGACATCGAGGGTTTCCCGCAGCGCGAGGGCTCCGGCCGGAGGCGACGGCGCGGCGCCGCCCTCCGTCGAGAGCCCTCACCCCCGCGTCCAGGCCTCCACGGCTGCGCGCAGGTCCTCGGGCAGGTCGTGGGACGGGTCCTCGTCAGCGGCCTCGCGCTTTGCGGAGATCTCGGACAGCACCGCGCGCACCTCCGCGGTGCGGGCGGTGCGCGCGTCGTCGAGGCGCTGGGCCGCCGACGCCGCCTGGGTGCAGGAGAACAGGCACAGGAATCCGAGCAGGGCGCGCATGGGGGTCCTCCGGTCGCAGCGGAGCTTAGATGAATTCCGCTTCTTGAACGCGGCGTGACCCGAGCGTGGCCGTTTCAAGGCGGGTCCGCTTTTCCGTGCTTCCGGGATGCGGCGGCCCCCGCGGTCAGGCGATCTCGCGTGAGGAGAACCAGACGTGGTCGAACACGGCCGTCGCGGTCTCGTCCGGGGCGTGCTCCGCCGAGAGCCAGAGGGAGCGCGTCGCTAGGATGGCGGAATCGGTGAGGCGCCCTTTCGGGATCAGGCGATCCTGCCCCTCGCAATTGATGAAGCCGACGCTCATGCCGATCCGCGCCGCGTAGCCGCCGCCGCGGCGGAGCACCAGCACCGTGTGGCCCCAGTTTGACAGGGACTGCCAGGGGAAGATCATGCGGCCGCCGGGCGCGAGCGCCCGCAGCCATGCGGCGTCAGGCGCCGCCACGCCCGCGTTCACGTAGACCACGTCCGCGGGCGGCAGCGGGCGCGCCAGCGCCGAGCCGGCATGGACCGCCACGTTGCCGAAGCCCGCGAGGTTGCGCGCGGCCGCCGCGGCGAGCCCCTCGTGGATCTCGTAGGCCTCGACCCGCCCGCCGGGGGACACCAGGGCGGCGAGCATCGCGGTGTAGTAGCCCGTCCCCGTCCCCACGTGCACCGCCGTCTCGCCCGGCTGCGGATCCACGAGCGCGAGCCAGGCGGCATGCAGCGCCGGCTCGCCGTTGTTGATGCCCTTCTCGCGGTCGAGGGCGATCAGGACGTTGTCGTAGAGATGGACGGGATCGGCATCCGGCGTGGTGGTCGCGATTCCGGCCGAGATCGTCGTCCACGGCCCGGGCGGCAGGAAGCTCTCGCGCGGGATGGTCGCGAAGACCCGCGCGATGCGCGGGTCGTCCACATGCGCGGCGCGCAGCACCGTCTCGGCATAGCGGCGGCGACGCTCTTCGAGGGTGGAGCCAGGCGCCATGCAGGGAACTCCGCGGTGTCCATGATCCACACAGGTCGGGATCCATGGTCCTCCGGACCGCCGGCGATGACAATGGCGAAGAAGGGCGGGGACCGGGCGGGCGCGGATGCCCGGGCCCGTCCGCGGAGCAGCGCTGCGGTCGACCGCTCGTCCGGAAGCAACCCCTTTGGCCGCCCTTCGCGCGTCACACGGGCATCAGCCAATGACTGTGGACATACCCGGTCGTGTCGTCGTTGCCGCCGACCACCTCCGCGACCATCCACCAGACCCCTGTCTTCTGGATGAGATGAACCATGGTCCCGTCCGGGAGATTCTTGATGGTCTTCTCGCCGATCCCGGGTCCGATCCGCATGTTGAGCCCGCTCGGCGAGCTGACCCTGAACAGCGTGTCGTTCCACGTGTCCACCTCGCGGCCGAAGACCCGGGCGCGGAATCGGTCCATATTGAAGGCGGGCCCCGGGTCGATCTTGCGGACGGGCGAGATGTCGTCGTGGCCGACCAGGTCCCAGGGCTCCATCTTGTAGGCGGCGACGATCGCCCGAGCGGCCGCGATCGTGGCCTCGTACTGCTCCTCGTCGAACATCTCCCAGCCATGGACCGTCCCCAGGGCGTTCTTGTGTTCGGCGAGAACGACCCGCTCCTTGGGAACCCGGGCCTTGCCCGTCCAGCTCATCCAGGATCCGTCGGCGTGCTGTTCCAGCTTGCCCCAGTTCGCGATCTCGATCCCGATCGAACAGGCGTTCAGGCCGTCGTCGCCCTTCCATCGGCTCGCCCCGGCATGCCAGGCGACCGTATCGAACGGCACCATCTGCGCGATGGACCCGTCGTGATCGACGACGAGATGCGCGGAGGTCCGCTTTCCGGGCTCCCCGTTCTGGAACGTCTTGATGGCGCCGCTCGCGTTCGCGCCGGCCGTGTAATGAATGACGAGGTACCGGGGCTGCCCGCCTTGGAGCTTGCCTCCCATGTTGCCCGTCTTCACGAACCGGACGTCCTCGCCGTCCGTCCCGCGCAACCTCGCGCCCACCACCTTCATGGCACCCCTCCGTCAGGAGGGTCTACTTTAAGTTGGCGTATTCGGTCGTCAAGCGTGAGGGTTGAAAGCGTCCGCTACATCCGGAACACGCCGAACGTCGTCGGCGGCACCGGCGCGTTGAGGGTCGCCGAGAACGCCAATCCGAGCACCCGCCGCGTCTCCGAGGGCAGGATGATGCCGTCGTCCCACAGGCGCGCGGTGGCGTAGTAGGGGCTGCCCTCCTCCTCGTAGCGGGCGCGGATCGGCGCCTTGAAGGCTTCCTCGTCCTCGGCGCTCCAGGCCTTGCCGTCGGCCTCGAAGTTGTCGCGCCGCACGGTGGCGAGCACGCTTGCCGCCTGCTCGCCGCCCATGACCGAGATGCGCGAGTTCGGCCAGGTGAAGAGGAAGCGCGGCGAATAGGCCCGGCCCGCCATGCCGTAATTGCCGGCCCCGAACGAGCCGCCGACCAGCACCGTGATCTTCGGCACCGCCGCGCAGGCGACCGCCGTGACGAGCTTGGCGCCGTCCTTGGCGATGCCGCCGGCCTCGTATTGCCGGCCCACCATGAAGCCCGAGATGTTCTGCAGGAACAGGAGCGGGATGCGGCGCTGGCAGCACAGCTCGATGAAATGCGCCCCCTTCTGGGCGCTCTCCGAGAACAGGATGCCGTTGTTGGCGATGATGCCGACCGGGATGCCCCAGATGCGGGCGAAGCCCGTCACGAGCGTCGTGCCGTAGAGGCGCTTGAACTCGTCGAACTCCGACCCGTCCACGAGCCGGGCGATGACTTCCCGGATGTCGTACTGCTTCTTGAGGTCGGTGGGCACGATAGCGTCGAGGTCGTCCGCCGCGTAGCGCGGGTCGACCGGCTCGGCGAGGTCGATGTCGATGCACTTCCGGGTGTTGAGCGTGCCGACGATCCGCCGGGCGATCGCCAGCGCATGGACGTCGTCGGTCGCGTAGTGGTCGGCGACGCCGCTTTGCCTGGCATGCACGTCGGCGCCGCCGAGGTCTTCCGCCGAGACCACCTCGCCGGTCGCCGCCTTCACGAGCGGGGGACCGCCGAGGAAGATCGTGCCCTGCTTGCGCACGATGATGGTCTCGTCCGACATGGCGGGCACGTAGGCGCCGCCGGCCGTGCAGGACCCCATCACGCAGGCGATCTGCGGGATGCCCAGGGAGGAGAGCGTCGCTTGGTTGTAGAAGATGCGGCCGAAATGGTCGCGGTCGGGAAAGACCTCCGTCTGGTGCGGCAGGTTCGCGCCGCCGGAATCCACGAGATAGAGGCAGGGCAACCGGTTCTCCCGCGCGACCTCCTGGGCGCGCAGGTGCTTCTTCACCGTCATGGGATAGTACGTGCCGCCCTTGATGGTGGAATCGTTGCAGACCACCATGACCTCGCGGCCCATCACCCGGCCGATCCCGGTGATGATGCCGGCGGAGTGGATCGCATCCTCGTACATCCCGAAGGCCGCGAGCGAGCCGAGTTCGAGGAAGGGCGCGCCGGGGTCGAGGAGGCGCATGACGCGCTCGCGCGGCAGGAGCTTGCCGCGGGCGAGGTGCCGCTCGCGCGCCTTGGGCGGTCCGCCCGCCGCCACGGCGGCGCGGCGTTCGCCGAGTTCTGCGGCAAGATCCTGCCAGGCCGCGCGGTTGGCCTGGGCGGCGTCGGAGGTGAGGTCGGCGGACGAGGCGATGACTGGCACTGAACGCGGGTCCCCTGCCCTGACGAGGTTGGCGTATCCCGCGTTTAGCGCGCGGCGGGAGGCGGGGCAACGAAGCTGTCGCAACCGCGCCCGGCCGGCTCAGCCCTTGGCGCGCACCACGGTGACGATCCGGCCGCGGACGGCCACGCCCGCGCCGCAGCGGTAGGCGATGCCGCGCACGAGCGCCCAGTCGCGGGAGCGCTGGCTGACGTAGAGGTCCGTGCCGCCGAGCGCGACCGTGTTCTGGAGCATGGATTCGAGGGCGTCCTCGAAGGTCGGTCCGGTCGGGACCGTCGGGCTGACCTCGCCGAGGCGCGTGCACACCCTCACGTCCGCGGGCGAATCGACGATGCGGATCTGGTCGGTCGGCTCCGGACGGTAGGCGCAGGCCGAGGCCAGGAGGGCGAGCGGGACGGCGAGAAGGGCGGAGCGCATTGGGAACCTGACTGATTTGCGCCGCAGGTTAACGGAAGCGCCGCGCTTGGAAAGGCGGATCAGGCGGAAACCGTGACGGTCGGGCCAAACACGTCCTCGAACGTGGCCCGCAGGACACTATCGACCTCCGGCATCGTGACCGGGATGCCGAGATCGACCAGGCTCGTGACCCCGTGCAGGCGCACCCCGCAGGGCACGATGCCGGAGAAATGGTCCAGGTCCGGCTCCACGTTGAGGCTGATGCCGTGATAGGTCACCCAGCGCCGCACCCGGATCCCGATCGCCGCGACTTTGTCCTCGGCAGGCTCTCCGTGAGGCCCCGGCGCCTTCTCGGGCCGGCGCACCCAGACCCCGACCCGATCCTCCCGCCGCTCGCCGCGGATGTTGAAGGCCTGGAGCGTGCCGATGAGCCAGGCCTCGAGGGCGGCGACGTAGCGGCGCAGGTCCGGCGTGCGGCGCCCGAGGTCGAGCATCACGTAGGCCACGCGCTGGCCCGGCCCGTGATAGGTGAACTGGCCGCCCCGCCCCGTCCGGTGGACCGGGAAGCGCTCCGGCTCGACGAGGTCGTCGTCCCGGGCCGAGGTGCCGGCGGTGTAGAGCGGCGGGTGCTCCACGAGCCAGACCCGCTCCCGCGCCGTCCCGGCCGCGATCGCGGCCACGCGGGCCTCCATCTCGGCCACGGCCTCCTCGTACCCGACGAGCCCCTCCGCGATCGCCCATTCGACCGGGTCCGCGCCTGTGGCGGGCAGGAGCGTCTCGGCAAGCTGGGAGCGGGCGTTCATCGGGCGATCCGGGGCGGGACGAGAGGGTGAGATGGGGGCTCGCCCGGCCCTCGGCCAGACGGGGAGCGGGTCTCGTCGCGGCGGCGTCCGGGCAGCGCTTCCGGGCCCGCGCAACGCGCCCTCGAACGGGCTTGTGGCCGCCGCATCGATCTGTTACACGCTCCGCCGCCCCGGGAGAATATCCCGGACCGACTACCTGCGGCCATGGCGGAATTGGTAGACGCGCTAGCTTGAGGTGCTAGTGGGGAGACCCGTGGAGGTTCGAGTCCTCTTGGCCGCACCAACCCTCTAAGTGCTTTTGTCCAAAGCACTTTTATGAAGAGGGTTTTCAGGTAGATATAGGGTTAGGTGATAGCCCCTCCCCGGCCTGGGGACCCGGGCAGCGCGACGCGGACTTCTGGATTTGCATTCACATGCGCGGAAGGCGTGAGATGCGTCCGCGTATGCGCCTTCCGGCCGCCATACTGCGAGGCTGACTCACGACTTTGGTTGCGTTCATGGACCTGACTATCCCTGCGCAGCTGTCGACCGCCGCTTCGCGCCGCTGACGGTCAACAGGTTTTGCCCTTGTGGAACATCTCCCGGAACCCTGCATCCGAGGATGGGCTGATCATCGCCAGCCCATCCGCACTGAATGCAGCGGTTACGCCTGCGAATCCGCCCCCCGGCGCCGCCCGCCGAACGCCTGAATCAGGACGGTGGGGAAGACCTCCCGGAGGGGGTAGATCTCGGTAGAGTTCGAACTGCGAGATCGTCAGGGCGGCCCTGTTGGCGAGGTCGGCAGATCCCTACTTGCCGTCCCGTCGTACCAGAGCATGCCCGTATCGGTCTCGCAGATGACCTGCGCGCCCTTCTTGTTCGTCGCCAGACCTGAGTTGGCCACGAACGTCTGACCCGCGAGCGGCGGGCCCTGAGGGCTCCCGGTGCCGAGGCCCTCGAAGGCCGCATCGTTCAGGAAGATCCGATCGAGCGCCGGACCGAAATCCTTGATGCCGACCGGCTTCTTGATCTTCGAGATCCAGCACCAGGGTCAGCCCCTCGGCTCGCCCGGCCCCGCCTGGAGGTCCGGGCCGTGCCCCACGCGCTACAGGATGAAGTCGCCGATCTTCAGATCGATCGCTCCGTCGAGCCGGATCTTGAACTCCGCCTGCCGGTCCCCGTCGAGATCCGCCAGCACGAAGGTGTCGCCCTTCTTCTGCTCGAAGCG
>DATAGO010000064.1:0-59674 GCA_036263675.1 Microvirga sp.
GCCTGGAGCCACCCCGCCGGAGCGCCCCGTGAGCCGCTGCTCGAGCGGGAGGTCGCGGGGTCCTGCTCCCGGGCAGGGTTACCCCTTCTCCTGCCGGCCCCTGTCCGGGGCAGGCCCAGCGCCTCCCGCTCTGCCTCACAAAGAGCAGAGACCCGGAGTGCCCAGGATCAACCCCGCTGCTCCGCAGCGGGGGCACACGCGCTGCGCCATCTCAGCCCATCGCTCCCTCTCCCCGCAGCCTCGCTCCCTCTCCCGCAGCCTCGCTCCCTCTCCCCGTTCACGGGGAGAGGGCTGGGGTGAGGGGCCGGTCGGATGAGCACGATGCATCCACCTCGCCGACGTCACGGTCACGCGGTGAAGCGAGCAGTCTCCACCTCACGCGTGTCATGGCCGGGCTCGACCCGGCCACCTCGACCGGAAAGGCGCACGCTCCCCGCAGCAACACACATCGCGGGCTTCGCGCCGGGATGGCCGGTTCGAGCCCGGCCATGACAGCGGAGACATCGCGCTTCTCCGACCGGCCCCTCACCCCAGCCCTCTCCCCGCAGGCGGGGAGAGGGGGTGCGCAGCGGCGAGAGGGGGCTCGCGCGGCGAGAGCGAGGCGCGGCCGCTCCGGACGGGTCTCGCGTGCATCCCGCTCCCCTGTACGCCGACAGGGGCGGAGCGCCGCGACACCGCCTTCGCTTGGCTTGCCCCCGCCTGCCTGCTATGGCCGCGCAACCCTTTTTCCGCGGCCCGCGCGCCCCGAAGCGTTGCGCAGGCCGCCCGCTCCCCGAGCCCTCATGACCGCGCATCCGATCGACCGCATCCGCAATTTTTCCATCGTGGCCCATATCGACCACGGCAAGTCGACGCTGGCCGACCGGCTGATCCAGACCACCGGCGCGCTCTCGGCCCGCGAGATGACCGAGCAGGTGCTCGACTCGATGGACATCGAGCGCGAGCGCGGCATCACCATCAAGGCCCAGACGGTCCGCCTCGAATACACCGCGCAGGACGGCAAGACCTACATCCTCAACCTGATGGACACGCCCGGCCACGTGGACTTCGCCTACGAGGTCTCGCGCTCGCTCGCGGCCTGCGAGGGCTCGCTCCTCGTGGTCGACGCCAGCCAGGGCGTCGAGGCCCAGACGCTCGCCAACGTCTATCAGGCCATCGACGCCAACCACGAGATCGTCGCCGTCCTCAACAAGATCGACCTGCCCGCGGCCGAGCCCGACCGGGTCAAGGAGCAGATCGAGGAGGTGATCGGCATCGACGCCTCGCAGGCGGTGCCGATCTCGGCCAAGACCGGCCTCAACATCGAGGGCGTGCTGGAAGCGATCGTGACCCGGCTCCCGCCCCCGAAGGGCGACGAGGCCGCGCCGCTGAAGGCGCTCCTCGTCGATTCCTGGTACGACGCCTATCTCGGCGTCGTGGTGCTGGTGCGCGTCATCGACGGGCGGCTCAAGAAGGGCATGCAGATCAAGATGATCGGCACCGGCGCGACCCACGGGGTCGACCGGGTCGGCGTGTTCCGCCCGAAGATGCAGGATTTCGATAGCCTCGGCCCCGGCGAGGTCGGATTCTTCACGGGCTCGATCAAGGAGGTCGCCGACACCCGCGTGGGCGACACCATCACGGACGAGAGGAGGCCCACCACCTCGCCGCTGCCGGGCTTCAAGCCGGTGCAGCCGGTGGTGTTCTGCGGTCTGTTCCCCGTGGACGCGGCCGATTTCGAGAATCTGCGCGCCGCCATGGGGCGGCTTCGCCTCAACGACGCGAGCTTCTCCTACGAGATGGAGACGTCCGCCGCGCTCGGCTTCGGCTTCCGCTGCGGCTTCCTGGGGCTTCTCCACCTGGAGATCATCCAGGAGCGCCTGGAGCGCGAGTTCAACCTCGACCTGATCTCGACTGCGCCCTCCGTGGTCTACCGCCTCGCCATGAGCGACGGCTCCGTGAAGGAGCTCCACAACCCGGCCGACATGCCGGACGTGATGAAGATCGAGGCCATCGAGGAGCCCTGGATCCGCGCCACGATCCTGACCCCCGACGACTATCTCGGCGCCGTGCTCAAGCTGTGCCAGGACCGGCGCGGCGTGCAGATCGACCTCAACTATGTCGGCAAGCGCGCCATGGTGATCTACGACCTGCCGCTCAACGAGGTGGTGTTCGACTTCTACGACCGCCTGAAGTCGATCTCGAAGGGCTACGCCTCCTTCGACTACCACATCTCCGACTACCGCGAGGGCGACCTCGTCAAGATGTCGATCCTCGTCAATGCCGAGCCCGTGGACGCGCTCTCGATGCTGGTCCACCGCAACCGCGCCGAGAGCCGCGGCCGCGCCATGTGCGAGAAGCTCAAGGACCTGATCCCTCCGCACCTGTTCCAGATCCCGATCCAGGCCGCGATCGGCGGCAAGATCATCGCCCGCGAGACCGTCCGGGCGCTGCGCAAGGACGTCACCGCGAAGTGCTACGGCGGCGACGCCTCGCGCAAGCGCAAGCTCCTCGACAAGCAGAAGGAGGGCAAGAAGCGCATGCGCCAGTACGGCAAGGTCGAGATCCCGCAGGAAGCCTTCATCGCCGCCCTCAAGATGGATTCCTGACGCCCTCCGGGCAGCGGCGCCGGTGTTCGCCCCCGACAATCCCCGCGCCGAGGCGCTGGCGCTCCTGCGCCGCGCCTTCGCGGCGGCCGGCCTCGACAGCCCCGGCCTCGATGCCCGCGTCCTGCTCCTCGCCGCGCTCGGGATCGAGGCCGTGGACCTCGTGACCCGGCCGGCGGCGCCCCTGGGCGAAGCGGGAGCGGAGCGCCTCGCCCGTTATGCCGCCAGACGCCTCGCCCGCGAGCCCGTCGCCCGGATCCTGGGCACCCGCGAGTTCTGGGGCCTGCCCTTCGCGCTCTCGCCCGACACCCTCGTGCCGCGCCCCGAGACCGAGACCGTGGTTGCGGCGGCGCTCGCCCTGACGGACGGCCGCGCCGGCCTGCGGATTCTCGACCTCGGCACCGGCTCGGGCTGCCTCCTCGTCGCGCTCCTGCACGAGCGCCCCGACGCCGCCGGGATCGGCGTCGACCGCTCGCCCGGAGCGCTCGCGACCGCCCGCCGCAACGCGCTGGCGAACGGCGTCGGCGCCCGCGCCCGCCTCGTTGCCGCCGACTGGGCGGCGCCCCTGCGGGGCGGCTTCGATCTCGTGGTCTCGAACCCGCCCTACATCGCCAGCGCCGTGATCGCCGGGCTCGACCCGGACGTGCGCGAGCACGACCCGAGGCTCGCCCTCGACGGCGGCCCGGACGGGCTCGACGCCTATCGCGTCATCGTCGGTGAAGCGGGGCGGCTCCTCGATCCCGGCGGATGCCTGGTGCTGGAGATCGGCTACGATCAGGCCGAGGCCGTCCGCGCTCTCGGGATTGCGGCAGGCCTTGTATTCCTCGCTCTCAATCACGATCTTTCATGTCACCCACGATGCCTGGCCTTCCGCCGCCCCGAGCCGGGGCCGTGACGGGCCGGCCGCAGACCAGAGGCGCAGCCGCCCTGAAAGGGTCACGATCCTCGGGCAGAAGGCCGGGATCCTCTCGAAAACCGGTGGAAATACCCCTTGGCGGACCCGGCGGAAACCGCTAGATTCAGGGTCAGACATCGTCAGCGGTCCACCGAATTCGGCGGAGAATAGGGCAAAACGCCCGCCGAGAGGACGAAGCGATATCAGCCGCGCGTGAGCTTGGGGGCAACGAGCTTTAGCCCGCGCGGGATCTTGAACCCAACACTGAAGGACAATCCGGCTTTCGCGCCGCATTGAACTGCAGACGAGTGGCCACGCGGACGGTGGGCTGAGCAAGCCCGTTCGGCGGATCATGACTGGCATCGCGTGGATGAGAACCAGCGAGGGTCTAGAGTAAGAATGAGACCAGGACAGAACAGGCGCATGCGCGGGCGCAACCGCAGCAACAACAAGGGGCCCAACCCCCTGACGCGGAGCTACGAGTCCAACGGTCCGGACGTGAAGATCCGGGGTACGGCTCAGCACATCGCCGAGAAGTACAGCCAACTCGCCCGCGACGCCCAGTCGAGCGGCGATCCGGTGGCGGCCGAGAACTACCATCAGCACGCCGAGCATTATTACCGCATCATCGCCGCCGCCCAGGAGCAGCTCCGGGAGCAGTACGGCTATCAGCGTCCCTTCGACGAGGAAGGCGACGAGGACGGCTTCGGCGAGGACTCGGACTTCGGCTCGCAGCCGCAGCCCTTCGAGGCGCGGCAGGACAATCGCCAGGATCAGCGCCCCGACAACCGGCAGGACAGCCGCCAGGACGACGACCGGCGCGAGCGCTACGACCGCACCGCCAGCCGCGACCGCTACGGCCGCAACCCGCGCGACACCCGCCCGGATGTGCGCCAGGATGCCCGTCAGGACAACCGTCAGGACGGTAACCGGTCCGACGGCGCTCGGGACGACCGCCAGGGCGGCCGTCCCGAGCGCGGCCCCCGCCCGGAGGCCAACGGGCGACCGGAGCCGAACGGACGCGCGGATTACCGGCGCGACCGGCGCGACGAGCCGGCCGCCTCCGAGGAGCCGGGCTCCTCGCTTCCCGCCTTCCTGACGAACCCGGTGCGCGCGCCGGTCCTCGAGGGCGCCGAAGCCGCCGTGCCGGCCGTCGGCGGACCCGAGGCGCTGAACGGCGAGGGCAACGGCGAGTACCGCACCCGTCGCCGCCGCCGCACCCGCCGGGGCTTCGGCGACGAGACCGGAGCCGAGCCCGCCGGGGAGTTCGTGCCCGAGATCGAGACCCCGCCGGCCGAGTAACGCCGCATCCGTGCCGCACGCCGCAAAAAAGGAGGGCTTCGAGCCCTCCTTTTTCGTGTCCTGACCTCCGGGAGGCCCGGTCAGGCGAAAGGCAGCTCCGGCTGCCGCGCCGGCTCGACCGCGAGATGGTCGCCCTCCGCGATCGCGCCGCTGCCCACGACCTGCGCGTACACCCCGCAATCGAAATGACCGTAGGCCTGCATCAGCGCCTTCGGGATCGCCCTATCGCGCAGGCCCGTGCCGGGGTTCACGTTGGTGGCCGCGCAACGCTCGATCCGTTTCGTGACCTTGAGCCGCACGCCGCCGGGACCCTCGATCACCTGGCCGACGAGGCCGAACTCGGCCCAGGGCTCGAGTCCCTCGAGATGCAGGTTGCCGCGGAAGCGCAGGGGATCGACGGGCGCGCCGACCACGCCCTCGAGCGCCGCCACGCTCGCGAGGTTGATGAGCGACACGTAGCCCGAGCGGGAATCCGTGAAGCGGTGTCCTTCCGGGGCCGCGAGCACCTTCGGGGGCCCGCGCAGCTCGCCGGGGAGATGGCGGCGGAAGAACGCCTCGACCGCGACCCTGCCGGCGGGCGTCGCGAGGTTGCCGCGCGCCACCTCACGCGCCCCCTCCTCGATCACGAGTTCGCCCGTGGCGTCGTCGTAGCGGGTCCTGAGCCGCGCCAGCGCTTCGTTCTTCATCAGCATGAGGAACTTGATCTTGGGCTGATGGACCGGCGCGGCCGGATCGAAGCCGGACGGGCCGTTCTCGATCGCGAAGAGCCGGTCGCCGGGGAAATAAGCCCCCTCGCGGAGCTCGGCGCGGGGGATCCGCTCCGGGGAGAGGCCTTTGACGGGATAGCGGTAGAGCGAGGCGATGCGCATGCCGCCATGGTTACGCCCCGCACTCGTCGAGCGCAATCGCACGAGGGCGATCCCGCGCCCGCGCCCGGAACGGCGCTCCGCCCGCAAGGATGTTCTGGCGCTCCTGCAAGGCCGCGCCCGCCGCTCCCCCTCCCGTGCGGGCGGGAGAGGTGCTCTCATGGTCCGTTCCTTCCTGAGATTGGAGGGCGAGGGCTCCCCCTCCCGTGCGGGCGGGAGAGGTGCTAGGCAGCCCCGCCATGACGACTCGCACCGCCACCTCGATCGGATTCTCCGCGATCCTGCTCTGGTCCCTGCTCGCCCTGTTCACGGCGGCCTCGGGGGCCGTGCCGCCGTTCCAGCTTGCCGCGATGACCTTCCTGATCGCGGGCCTCGTCGGCGTCGGGAGCTGGATCCTGCGTCCGCACGGGGTGAGGTCGTTGCGGCAGAGCCCCGTCGTGTGGCTCCTCGGCGTCGGCGGGCTCTTCGGCTATCACGCGCTCTATTTCGCGGCCCTGCGCCTTGCGCCCCCCGCAGAGGCCGGGCTCGTCAACTATCTCTGGCCGCTCCTCATCGTGCTGTTCTCGGCCCTGCTTCCGGGCGAGCGCCTGCGCGCCGCCCATGTGGCGGGGGCGCTCCTCGGCTTCGCTGGCGTCGCGGTGCTGATCGCCGGGCGCGGCGCCCTCGACGCCCGGCCCGAGCACCTGCCGGGCTACTTCGCGGCCGCGTCCTGCGCCTTCGTGTGGGCGGCCTATTCCGTGCTGTCGCGCCGCTTCGGCGAGGTCCCGACCGACGCGGTCGCGGGCTTCTGCCTCGCCACGAGCGCCCTGAGCTTTCTCTGCCATCTCGTGTTCGAGACCACCGTGTGGCCCGCGGACGCCGCCCAGTGGCTCGCGGTGCTGGCGCTCGGGATCGGGCCGGTCGGGGCCGCCTTCTACGTCTGGGACATCGGCATGAAGCGCGGCGACATCCGCTTCCTCGGCGTCGCGTCCTACGCGGCACCGGTGCTCTCGACCCTGATCCTGGTGCTCGCGGGCTATGCCGAGCCGACCCTGACGCTCGCGCTGTCCTGCGGGCTCATCGTGGCGGGCGCGCTGATCGCGACGCTGGCGCCCAAGCGGGCGCCCGCCTGAGCGGCCGGGAGGCGGCGTTCAGGCGGCCGCCTCGTTCCGGCCCGGCATGATCCGGTGGCTGTAGCGGTAGGCGGTCTCGAAGCCGATCGAGAGGTAGAGCGAGCGCGCGACCTCGTTGTCCTCGCGCACTTGGAGATAGGCCGAGTGCGCGCCCTCGTCGCGGCCCCAGGCCATGAGGCTCGTGACGATCCGGCGCCCGAGCCCGATGCCGCGCAGCTCCGGCGCCACCACGATGTCGAACAGGCCGACATAGCCCCGCTCCACCACGCCGAGGCCCCAGGCGACGTGGCGGTCGTCGAGGTCCAGCGTCGCGAAGGCGGCCGTCTGGCGGATGCGGGAGACGATGTCGACCAGGATCGAATCGTCCGCCTTCTCGCCGCCGTAGGACTGCGCCGTCTCCCGGACCCAGCGGGCCGAGACCTTGGGCTGCAGGATCACGGCAGGATCGACCGTGCATTCCTCCGGGATGCGCTTCACCAGGGCCTGCGTGGGCTCGACGAGGCGGAAGCCCCGGGATTCCAGGAGGCGGTCGACCTCCGGGCTCTCCAGCGTGGTGAGGCGGAAGGTCGGGCGCACGTTCGCGGCGATGAAGTGCTCGACCATGTGGTCGACGAGCGCCCCGTCGAGGGTCGCGCCCGGAACGAGGGCGGCGGCCGAATTCGCCCGCTTCGAATAGCCCCGCGCCAGCCGCAGCAGCCAGCCGTCGTAGACCTGATAATCGAAGGACGGCCAGGCGTTCACGAGCCGGCTCTCGAGGGCCAGCACGAGGGCGGGGTCGCTCATGCGGCGGCTCCTCCCGTCCCGACGGCAGGGCGGACCGTCACGCGGCTCCTCCGGCCCTGTGCGGCTCCTCCTGTCCCGACAGCAGTGCGCGGAGTCATGCGGCGCCTCCGGCCCTGCGGGGCTCCTCCGGTCCCGATGGCGGGGTGCAGAGTCACGCGGCGCCTCCGGCCCTGCGGGGCGTGGGGCGCCAGCCCGGCGGGGCCATCTCGAAGCCCGCGAAGGTGAAGCCCGGCGCCACCGTGCAGCCGACGAGCGTCCAGGCCCCGAGGCTCGTCGCGCTCTGCCACCAGCCCGCCGGCACCACGAATTGCGGCACCTGGCCGGCGGCGAACGCGGGTCCGAGGTGATGGGCGGAGGCCTCGTGCCCGTTCTCCGACACCGTGATCACGAGCGGCGCGCCCGCATGCCAGTGCCAGACCTCCGCGGCGTCGACCCGGTGCCATTCCGACACGTCGCCGGTGCCGAGCAGGTAATAGATCGCGGTCGAGGCCGCGCGCCCGTCCGCGTCGGTGCGCGGGTCACGGAAGGTCTCGCGGTAGAAGCCGCCCTCGGGATGCGGCTCGAGGCCGAGGCGGCGCACCACCTCGTCCGCGGTCAGCCCGTCGATGGCCTGGCTCATGGATGCCCCTTTCGCCTTCGTCCGTCCCGTTGATGGCATGGCGCATGGATGCCCTTCGTGCTCCGGGTCGGGGGAGAACGCTAGAACCGGTTCTTCCACTCCCGCAAGGCCTGGAACACCTCGCCCGGACCCGCGCCGTCCTTCTGGACGCCGTGGGCGAGGGCGGGCTCGCCGGCGCGCAGGAAGGGGTTGGTGGCGCGCTCGGTCGCGATCGTCGAGGGCACGAGGAAGCGCCCCTCGCGCTTCGCCCGCTCGGCCTCCTCGGCCCGCGCCTTCAGGGCTTCGTTGGCGGGATCCGCCGCGAGCGCGAAGCGGGCGTTGGAGAGCACGTAGTCGTGGCCGGAATAGACGCGCGCCTCCCCGGGCAGGGCCGCGAGCCGCTGCAGCGAGGCCCACATCTGGGCCATGGGGCCCTCGAGCACCCGGCCGCAGCCGAGCGTGAACAGGGTGTCGCCGGCAAACAGCGCCCGGTCGGCCGCGAACCAGTACGAGACGTGGTCGTTGCAATGGCCCGGCGTCTCCCAGACATGGGCCTGCAGGCTGCCCACATGCACGGTGTCGCCCTCCTGCACCCAGGCGTCGACGGCGGGGACCTGGCCCTGCGCCTTCACGGGGGCCACGACCCGGCAGCCGGTGCGCTCCTTGACTCCCGGGATGCCCTGCACGTGGTCGGCGTGGCGGTGGGTGACGAGGACGTCGCTCAGGGTCCAGCCCGTCTGGGCGAGGGCGGCGAGCACCGCCTCCTCCTCGGGCACGTCGATCGCCGCGCAGGCGCCCGTCGAGGGATCGTGGATCAGGGCGCCGATATTGTCCTCGAGGCAGCGGAAGACGTGGATCTCGGCCGGCATGGTTCCTCCTCGGTCGCAAAGCGCGCGGTAAAGCATGGCGCGGCCGCGCGGGAAAACCAGATCCGGCGCCGCCCGCATCGCCCGGCATGCGACGGCGGACCGGCTTCTCCCCCGATTCCGGCTGCCTCTCGGGAAGCCGGCCTCGCCCCGGCTCGCAGGCGCGACCGGCGATCTCTCCCCAGGCCGCGCCGCGCCCCGGTCCCCGGCCCTTGCACGCGGGCGGCCGCGGGACCATTCATGGCGGGTGCCATGATGAGCGGCCATAGGCTCGAGCGGGCATCTTGCACGCGGGCGGCCGCAGGACCATTCATGGCAGGGAGCCGGCCCCGCACCCCATGACCGTCGACGTCACCGACCTGCGCGCCTTCTATGCCAGCCCCCTCGGGGGCGTCACCCGGCGTCTCGTGGGGCGCGGGATCGACCGCTTCTGGGGCCGGCTCACAGGCCTGCGCGTGCTCGGGCTCGGCTACGCCACGCCCTATCTCGCGGCGATCCGCGGGGAGTGCGAGCGCACGCTCGCCTTCATGCCGGCCGAGCAGGGCGTGGTGAACTGGCCCGCGTCCGGCCCCTCGGCCTCGGCCCTCGTCGACCTCCTGATGATGCCGCTGCCGGACGCGTGCGTCGACCGGGTGCTCGCGGTCCACGCCATCGAGGCGGTGGAGAGCCCGAGCGAGCTCCTGCACGAGATCTGGCGTATCCTCACGCCCGGCGGCCGCCTCGTCGTGGTGGCCCCGAACCGCCGCGGCCTCTGGGCGCGGATGGACACCACGCCCTTCGGCCACGGCCAGCCCTTCAGCCGCTCCCAGCTCAAGAGCCTCATGCGTCAGACCCAGTTTTCGCCGGAGGGCTGGGCCGAGACCCTCTACGTGCCGCCCCTGCGCAACCGCTTCTTCCTGCGCTCCGCGGTGGCCTGGGAGCGGGTCGGCGCCGGCGCCTCGCTGCCCTTCGCGGGGCTCCATATCGTCGAGGCCACGAAGCAGCTCTACCGGCCCGTCGCCGTGCGTCAGACCCGGCGCGCCGCGCGCCTCGCCCCGGTCCTGATCCCGGCCCCGGCGCCCCGCAGCGCCTGCCCGTCCGGCCCCTGAATCGTCCCGGCCGCTCCGGGGCCGCGCCCTTGCGCCGGCGCGCCGGCGCCCCACCTCTGGGGAGACGCGGTCCCGGCCTTCGCTTGACTTACAGGGACCGTATGGCCAGTGTCCGCCGCCCGCCGGGGCCCCGCCCGTACCCGGCCGCCCCTTGCTCTGCCGGATGTGATGCGCAGCTATCTCGATTTCGAAAAGCCCGTCGCCGAACTGGAAGCCAAGGTCGAGGAGCTGCGCACCCTCTCCGAGGGGCGCGATGCGGTCGCGATCGCCGAGGACATCGCCGGGCTCGAGGCTAAGGCCGCGGCCGCCCTGAAGGAGCTCTACGCGAAGCTCACCCCGTGGCAGAAGACGCTCGTCGCCCGCCACCCGCAGCGGCCCCACTTCACCGATTACTGCGCCGGCCTGATCGAGGACTTCACGCCGCTCGCCGGCGACCGCAAGTTCGGCGAGGACGAGGCGATCGTGGGCGGGTTCGGCCGCTTCCGCGGCCAGGCGGTCTGCGTGCTCGGCCAGGAGAAGGGCTCCTCGACCGAGGCCCGCATCCGGCACAATTTCGGCATGGCGCGGCCGGAAGGCTACCGCAAGGCGGTGCGGCTCATGGAGCTCGCCGACCGGTTCGAGCTGCCGCTGCTCTCCTTCGTGGACACGGCCGGGGCCTATCCCGGCATCGAGGCCGAGGAGCGCGGCCAGGCCGAGGCGATCGCGCGCTCGACCGAGATGCAGCTCTCCCTGGGCGTCCCGAACGTCGCCCTCGTGATCGGCGAGGGCGGGTCCGGCGGCGCGATCGCGATCGCGACCGCCAACAAGGTGCTCATGATGGAGCACGCGATCTATTCCGTGATCTCGCCCGAGGGCGCCGCCTCGATCCTGTGGCGCGACTCGGCCAAGGCCCAGGACGCCGCCACCAACATGAAGATCACGGCTCAGGACCTGCTGCGGCTCGGCGTCATCGACGCCATCGTGACGGAGCCCACCGGCGGCGCCCACCGGGATGCGGACGCCGCGATCCGGGCGGCGGGCGAGGCCATCGAGGGCGCCCTGAAGGACCTCGGCAACATGGGCCCCGAGCAGTTGCGCGACCACCGCGCCGAGAAATTCCTCGCCATCGGCCGCAAGCTCTGACGGCCAGGCCGTTTCCAGACGCGGCCGCCTCCGGACTCCCTCTCCCCGCAGGCGGGGAGAGGGAGGCACGACACGGGGAGAGGGAGTCCCGCACGGGGCGAGGGAGCGGTGGGCTTTACGGCTGATTCACCTTTGGTCGCAGCACCGGCGGCCCGGCACGGTCCTGCCTCCGAATCGCCTCCTTTCGGGGCGAGGGACGGGGATCGCCAGAACGGCCAGGCTTGCGGTAAGCTGGGCTTAAGGCTAACGACCTAAAGGGTCGGGGTGTCCGGCGCCCAAGACCGGACGGATCAGACGAGCGGGGTCCCCATGGTGCAGCGTTCCGCCCTCGATGCAGGCGTCGTCGGCGCGGGCCGGTCCGGCCTGCCTTATGCCCGGGCCGCCAAGCGCCTTCTGCTCGCCGCCGGCGTCGCGCTCGCGCTCGCTGCCTGCCAGGACAGCGCCTTCGATCCGCGCGCCCGCCACATGGCGCCGATCCCGCCGGCCACGCTCTCGCTCATGGCCGACAAGAAGATGGGCAAGCACGACCCGATCGTGATCCGCTCCTTCAAGAAGGAGGCCGAGGTCGAGATCTGGAAGAAGGCCGCCGACGGCCGCTTCGCCCTGCTCAAGACCTTCCCGATCTGCCGCTGGTCGGGCCAGCTCGGCCCCAAGGTCAAGGAGGGCGACCGCCAGGCCCCGGAGGGCTTCTACGCCATCAACCCGGCGCAGATGAACCCGAACTCGTCCTATCACCTCTCCTTCGACACCGGCTATCCCAACGCTTTCGACCGGGCGCACGGGCGCACGGGCTCGCACCTCATGGTGCACGGCGCCTGCTCGTCGCGCGGCTGCTTCGCGATGACCGACGAGGCGATCTCCGAGATCTACGCCATCGCGCGGGAGGCCTTCGGGGGCGGGCAGCGCACCTTCCAGTTCCAGTCCTATCCCTTCCGCATGACGCCGAAGAACCTGGCGCAGCACCGCCACGACCCCAACATGCCGTTCTGGCAGAACCTCAAGGAGGGGTCGGACTACTTCGAGGTCATGCGCGAGGAGCCGAAGGTCGGGGTCTGCGGCAAGCGCTACGTCTTCGGCGGCCAGGAGGTCGCCCAGGGCGACTGCGCGCCCGCGCCCGACCCGCTCGTCGCCCAGAAGCGCGAGCAGGACGAGCAGCAGGTCGCCGACCTCGTCGCCAAGGGCACGCCCGCGATCAAGCTCGTCTACGACGACGGCGGCCAGCACGAGACCTTCCGCAAGGCCCTCGTCGCCAACATGAACCCGGACGGCACCCTGGTGCTCGACGAGCGCGACAACCGCCGCTTCGGCCTGGTGAGCCGGCCCGAGGCGCTCGCGGCCGGGCCGCGCGAGATCGTGCTCGACGGGCCGGGCCGGCCGAAGGACGAGCCGACCGCGCTCGCGCTGTCGCCGGCCAAGCCCGAGGCGCCCGCGCAGGCCGCCGCCTTCGCGTCGCAGAAATCCGCCGCGCCGAACACCGTCGCCGAACCCCTGCCGCAGAAATTCGCCGAACCCGCCGGCGCGAAGATCACGGCCCGGGCGGAGCCCGCCGCGCCGACGCCCGCCCGGGAGGCCTCGGCC
This sequence comes from Microvirga sp., assembly GCA_036263675.1. Classification (GTDB taxonomy): domain Bacteria; phylum Pseudomonadota; class Alphaproteobacteria; order Rhizobiales; family Beijerinckiaceae; genus Microvirga. Next base: position 12,796 of record DATAGO010000064.1, read on the forward strand.
GAGGGCAAGCCGCTCTACCAGCGCATGTTCAACAGCATCGGCAGCCTGATCGGCAGCACGAGCGGGTCCGAGACCGCGGCCGCCCAGCCCGCGCAGCCGGTCCCGGCGCCCCCGCGCCGCGACGCCCCGCCCGTCAAGCCGCAGGCCGCCAAGCCTGCCCTGGAGCGCCAAGCCGGTGTCGCCGCCCCCATGGCGGCGAACTGAAGCCGGGACCGAGGCCAGGGAGGGACGGGCTCCGCGCCCGTCTCCGCCAGACCCGCCCGCATCCAAGGCCCGCACGAGCGGGCCTTTTTGTTGCCTTAGCGCAACAGTCTGGCGCATCCGCGATCACGCACCCTGGAATGCCCAAGAGGGCGGCAGATGCCTAAACTATCACTTTGAGCTCCCGGCCGGGCTCCCGCACCGTCGCTGCGATCAGCCGGCAACAGATCCGCCGGCGTGCCATGGAGACGAAGGATGCCGGGCTGGGCCCTCAAGACACTCACGGGAGCGGCCGCGCTGCCGCTGCTGGTTGGAATTGCTGCAACGGCCGCCCGCGCGGCCGACCTGCCGGCCGCGAAGGTGCTTCCCCCCGCGCTCGCGGCGCCGGCGGCCGCCGCCGTGCCGTTCGACATCGCCTTCGGGGCCAAGTTCCTCACGGACTACAATTTCCGCGGCATCTCCCAGACCGACCGCAATCCGGCCGCTCAGGGGTACGTGGAGCTGCAGGGCTTCGACAACCTCGTCTATGTCGGCACCTTCGTGTCGAACGTGGACCTGCCGACGCGTCCGGACGCGGAGGTCGACCTCACCTTCGGGGTGCGGCCGAAGCTCGGTCCCGTCGCCTTCGACCTCGGCGGCATCGGCTACTTCTATCCCGGCGAGCGCCAGCTCGTCGTCGGCGGCGTCGCCCTGACGCCGCGCGAGAGCGAGTTCTTCGAGCTCGCCGGCAAGGCGTCCTACACCTTCGCGGAGGTGCTGACCGTCGGGGCCAACGTGTTCCATGCCTGGGACTGGCTCAGCACCGGCGCGGAGGGCACCTACGTGTCGGGCACCGCCAAGTGGACGACGCCGTTCGAGGGGCTCTCGGTGTCGGGCGAGCTCGGCCACTACTTCCTCGGCCGCGCCACCGATCCCGGCCCGGCCTTCGACGTCCCGGACTACACCTACTGGAACGTCGGCGTCGGCTACACCTACAAGAACCTCACGGTCGACCTGCGCTACCACGACACCGACGCCAGCCGCACGGAGTGCTTCCTCCTCACCACCGACCCGAGCGGCCTGCGCAACGGCGGCCGCTCGCGGTGGTGCAACCCGGCCGTCGTGGCGAGCCTCGCGGTCGATTTCACGGCGAGCCAGCTCGGGATCTTCGCCCCCCGCTGAGCGGGGTCGCAGGCCGGACCTCCCGGACATGAAAAGGCCCGCGGCATCGGCCGCGGGCCTTTTCATGTCCGGGAGGGGAAGAGCGCTCAGGCCGTGAAGCGGCCGTGGCAGTGCTTGTACTTCTTGCCCGAGCCGCAGGGGCAGGCCTCGTTGCGGCCGACCCGGCCCCAGGTCGCAGGATCGTTCGGGTCGCGCGCCTCGACTGGCACGGTCTCGGCGGTCGCGGCCGAGAAGCCGAGCGCCGGACCGGCCCCGAAGGCGGCGCCTTCGGGCATCGCCATCTCGTTCTCGCCCGTGGCGGGGTCGAGATGCTGGGCGAACATCGGCGGCAGCTCGGGCTCGGGCTGCTGGAACACCACCTCGATGCGCATGAGCTGGCCCGTGACCTGCTCGCGCAGGTGGCCCACGAGGCCGTTGAAGAGCTCGAACGCCTCCGACTTGTACTCGTTGAGGGGGTCGCGCTGGGCGAGGCCGCGCCAGCCGATCACCTGGCGCAGGTGGTCGAGGGTCACGAGGTGCTCGCGCCAGAGATGGTCGAGGCTCTGGAGCAGCACCTGCTTCTCCACGTAGTTCATGACCTCGGGCGAGTTCGCCTCGACGCGCTGGGCGTAGGCCTCGTCGGCGGCCTTGCGCAGGCGCTCGCGGATCTCCTCGTCGGCGATGCCCTCCTCCTTGGCCCAGTCCTCCACGGGCAGGTCGAGGTTGAGGTAGCGCGCCACGTCCTCGCGCAGCCCGGCGACGTTCCACTGCTCCGGATAGGCGTTCTCGGGGATGGAGCGCGCCACCATGTCGTCGATGATGGCGTGGCGCATCTCGTCGATGGTCTCGCGCACGCTCTCCTCGGCCATGAACTCCTTGCGCTGCTCGAACACGACCTTGCGCTGGTCGTTCATGACGTTGTCGTATTTCAGGATGTTCTTGCGGATGTCGAAGTTGCGCGCCTCGACCTTGGCCTGCGCCCGCTCGATCGCCTTGTTGATCCAGGGATGGACGATCGCCTCGTCCTCCTTCAGCCCGAGCTTGGACAGCATGCCGTCCATGCGCTCGGAGCCGAAGATGCGCATCAGGTCGTCCTGGAGCGACAGGTAGAACTTGGAGCGCCCGGGATCGCCCTGGCGGCCGGAGCGGCCGCGGAGCTGGTTGTCGATGCGGCGCGACTCGTGGCGCTCGGTGCCGAGCACGTAGAGGCCGCCGGCGGCGAGCGCGCGCTCCTTGAAGGCGGCCGTCTCGGCGCGGATCGAGTCCTCGAGCTGCCGGTGCTCGCTCTCGTCGGCGACCGCGGCGAGCTCGCGCTGCACGCGCATGGTCACGTTGCCGCCGAGCTGGATGTCGGTGCCGCGGCCCGCCATGTTGGTCGCGATCGTGATCGCGCCGGGCACGCCGGCCTGGGCCACGATGAAGGCCTCCTGCTCGTGGAAGCGGGCGTTCAGCACCGCGAAATGCTTCACGGCCGTCCCGTTGCGGGCCGCCTCGTAGAGCGGCTCCAGGGCCTTGGGCTCCTCGAAGTCGATCTGGGTGAAGCCGTCGCGCTTGAGGAGCTCGGCGAGGTATTCCGACTTCTCGATCGAGGTGGTGCCGACGAGGATCGGCTGGCCGCGGCTCGCAGCCGCCTCGATCTCGCGGATGATGCCCTTGTACTTCTCTTCCGCGGTCCGGTAGACCTCGTCGTCCTCGTCGAGGCGGGAGACGGGCCGGTTGGTCGGGATCTCGACGACCTCGAGGTTGTAGATCTCCTGGAACTCGTCGGCCTCCGTGGCGGCCGTGCCCGTCATGCCGGCGAGCTTGGCGTAGAGGCGGAAGTAGTTCTGGAAGGTGATCGAGGCCAGCGTCTGGTTCTCGGGCTGGACCTGGACCCGCTCCTTGGCCTCGAGCGCCTGGTGCAGCCCTTCCGAGTAGCGCCGGCCCGGCATCATGCGGCCGGTGAACTCGTCGATGATCACCACCTCGCCGTTGCGGACGATGTAGTCCTTGTCGCGCTGGAACAGGGTGTGGGCGCGCAGCGCCTGGTTGACGTGGTGGACCGTGGTGGCGTTGTGGGCGTCGTAGAGGTCGCCCTCCTTGAGGAGGCCGGCCTCGCGCAGCAGCTCCTCGATCCGCTCGTTGCCGGCCTCGTTGAGCGACACGGCGCGCTGCTTCTCGTCGAGGTCGTAATGCTCCTTGCCCAGGCGCGGGATCACGTGGTCGATGGCGAGATAGAGATCCGAGCGGTCGTCGAGGGGGCCCGAGATGATGAGGGGCGTGCGCGCCTCGTCGACCAGGATCGAGTCGACCTCGTCGACGATCGCGAAGTTGTGCCCGCGCTGGACCATCTGCGCCATGTCGTACTTCATGTTGTCGCGCAGGTAGTCGAAGCCGTACTCGTTGTTGGTCCCGTAGGTGATGTCGCAGGCATAGGCCTGCGCGCGCTCGACGTCGTCGAGGCCGTGCACGATCACGCCGACGGTGAGGCCCAGGAAGGTGTAGATCTGGCCCATCCACTCCGCGTCGCGGCGGGCGAGGTAGTCGTTGACGGTCACCACGTGCACGCCCTTGCCGGCGAGCGCGTTGAGGTAGACCGGCAGCGTCGCCACGAGGGTCTTGCCTTCGCCGGTCCGCATCTCGGCGATCGAGCCCTCGTGCAGCACCATGCCGCCGATGAGCTGCACGTCGAAGTGGCGCTGGCCGAGCGTGCGCTTGGCGGCCTCGCGCACGGTCGCGAAGGCCGGGACGAGGATGTCGTCCAGGCTCTTGCCGGCCGCGACCTCGGCCTTCAGCGCGTCGGTGCGGGCGCGGAGCTGGTCGTCGGAGAGCCGCTCCAGCTCAGGCTCCATCGCGTTGATGGCGGCCACTTTCGGCCGGTAGGACTTCAGGCGGCGGTCGTTCACCGAGCCGAAGATTTTTTTCGCGAGAGCGCCGAGCATCGAAAACCTACGAATTCCAGGGTTCTGGGGGCGGACGGATGTCCTGCAGACGGGTGCCTCGGGAGACCCGGGCTCGCCGTCGGCAGCGCCGGAGCCTCGCGGCCGGGCGTGCGGGATGCCTTATAGAGATAATCACGCGCGCGTGCATCCGAAAGGCTGCGCCAATCGGGCGCAGCCGCGCCGGCCGACGCGCCGCCCCGTTCCCCGCCGCTCCGTCCGGAGGACGGTCCGGGCGGCCCGGGAGCCGCCGTCCGGCGGCGCTCCGTCCCGGGCGGTCCGGGCAGGCCCGGCGGGCGGCCGTCCGGCGGCGCTCCGCCCCGGCGCAACGTCATGGCCTCGCTTGCAAAGGCCGGCAAAACCGGCCATCGATCGGCCGGAACCGCGGGGGAGCGCCCGCACTGAAACGCTCGCGCCGGCCTGACCGCGGCATCGCGCGGCCGGCGCCCTCTTCGCACGGACCCACGAAGGATCTCCCATGCCGCTTTCCCTGCCGCTCCGCGCCTCGCTCCTCGCGCTCGGCGTCGCCCTTCCCATCTCCGCGGGCTTCGCGGTCGCCCAGACCCCGGCTCCGGCCCCGAGCACCGCCGCGGCGGCGCCCGCGGGCAGCAAGGTCGTGGCCCGCGCCGACGGCATCGAGATCACCGAGGCCGACCTCGCCCTCGCCGCCGAGGACCCGGCCCTGCAGGTGCCCGGCATCCCGGACGCCCAGAAGCGCGACCTCCTCGTCGGCTACCTCGTCGACCTGAAGCTCGGCGCCAAGGCCGCCGCGGACGCCAAGGTCGGCGAGGGCGCCGACTTCCAGCGCAAGCTGGCCTATGCCCGCGACAAGGCGCTCCTCGACGAGTACCTCGACCGCGAGGTCAAGAAGGCCGTGACCCCGGAAGCCGCGCGCAAGCTCTACGACGACACCGTGAAGGGCCTCACCCCCGAATCCGAAGTGCGCGCCCGCCACATCCTGGTCGAGAGCGAGGACGAGGCCAAGGCCGTGAAGGCCCGCCTCGGCAAGGGCGACGACTTCGCCAAGGTCGCGGCCGAGCTCTCCAAGGACCCGGGCTCCAAGGACGACGGCGGCGACCTCGGCTTCTTCACCAAGGACCGCATGGTCGAGGCCTTCGCGGAGGCCGCCTTCAAGATGGACCCCGGCCAGGTCTCGGATCCCGTGAAGACCCAGTTCGGCTGGCACGTCATCCGGGTCGACGAGAAGCGCAACAAGCCGGTGCCGGCCTTCGAGGAGATGAGGGAGCAGGTCGAGACCTATCTCGGCCGCAAGACCCAGCAGGAGCTGATCTTAGGCCTGCGCCAGAAGGCCAAGGTCGAGCGCTTCGACGCCGACGGCAAGCCCGTCGCCGCGCCGAAGCCGTAAGGCCCGACGCGACGGAAAGGACATGAAGGGCGGCAGCGATGCCGCCCTTTTTTCGTGTCGGAGAGATCCCGGCCGCAGCGCGACGCGCGCAGGCGAGGCGATCCAGGACCCGCCTTGTCATCCCCGGCCGGAGCCCGTGAGGGCGCAGGGGAAGGGGATCCAGCACGACGACTTGCTGCGAAGCAGCGCCTTATGATCTCTCCCCGGCCAGGGGAGGGATGAGGAGCGGAGAGACCGAGCTTCTCCGACCGGCCCCTCACCCCGGCCCTCTCCCCGCCCGCGGGGAGAGGGAGAAGGAGCCGCTTCGCGGCAGCTTCGTCGTGCTGATCCCCTTCCCCTGCGCACTTCGTGCTCCGGCCGGGGATGACACCGTGGGTCTCCCCCTCCCCGGAGGGATCGGGCGCTACCGGTTCGTGCGTCCCCGGCGGTTCGGGTCGATGCCGCCCTGCGCGTTCGTCTCGTTCTCGACGTCGCCCGGGAAGGTCGATTCGCCCTCGATCAGGCGCGGATCCTCGCCCGACATGGTGGTGCCCTTGGAGCGGCCGATGCCGGGATCGACCTCGGCGCTGTTGTGGGGGCGCTCGGCCGGGCGGGTCTTCGCGTGCTTGGCCGTCATGGATGTCTCCTCGTGACCTCTCGAAGATCAGGTCAACGGACGGCGGGAGGCCGCGTTCCCGGTCCCGCACGAGCCGCGGGAGACCTCGGGGGAGACGCGAAAGGCTTGACAAGGAGGGCGTCTCGCCAGCACCTCCCCGGCGCCGCCGGAGCCCCGCCGATGTCCAAGACCGTCTCCCCCCTCGCGCCGAAATCCGTTCCCGACCTGCCGCCGATCGAGGGCGTGCGCATCGCCACCGCCGAAGCTGGCATCCGCTACAGGAACCGCACCGACGTCCTCTACGTGACGCTGCCCAAGGGCACCGCGGTCGCGGGCGTGTTCACCCGCTCGAAATGCCCCTCCGCGCCCGTCGACTGGTGCCGCAAGAACCTCGACCGCGGCACCGCCCGGGCGCTCGTGGTCAATTCCGGCAACGCCAACGCCTTCACGGGCAAGACCGGCGCCCAGGCCGTGAAGCTCACCGCCGAGATCGCCGCGCGGGCCGCCGGCTGCCGCCCGGGCCAGGTCTTCATCGCCTCCACGGGGGTGATCGGCGAGCCGCTGGACGCCACCAAGTTCGAGGGCGTGCTCGAGGCCTGCGAATCCCGCGCCGCGCCCGACGCCTGGGCCGACGCGGCGCGCGCCATCATGACCACCGACACCTTCCCGAAGCTCGCGACCCGCACGGTCGAGATCGGCGGCGTGCCGGTGACGATCAACGGCATCGCCAAGGGCGCCGGCATGATCGCCCCCGACATGGCCACCATGCTGTCCTTCGTGTTCACGGACGCGGCCCTGCCCGCGCCCGTGCTGCAGGCGCTCCTCGCCAAGGGCGCGGACCGCAGCTTCAACTGCGTCACCGTCGACGGCGACACCTCGACCTCCGACACGCTGCTCCTCTTCGCGACCGGCGGCGCGGCGAAGCGCGGCGCGCCCGGGATCGAGAGCGCGGGCGACCGGCGCCTCAAGGGGTTCCGCGCCGCGCTCGACGACCTCCTGATCGACCTCGCCCAGCAGGTCGCCCGCGACGGCGAGGGCGCGCGCAAGTTCGTGACCGTGCGGGTCGAGGGCGCCACGAGCGCGAAATCGGCCCGGCGCATCGCCATGTCGGTCGCCAACTCGCCGCTGGTGAAGACCGCGGTCGCCGGCGAGGACGCCAATTGGGGCCGGGTCGTCATGGCGGTCGGCAAGGCCGGCGAGCCCGCCGACCGCGACCGCCTCGCGATCTCCTTCGGCGACATCCGCGTCGCCGTGAAGGGCGCGCGCGACACCCGTTACGACGAGGCGAAGACCTCGGAGTACATGAAGGGCGACGAGATCCTGATCCGCGTCGATCTCGGCCTCGGCGAGGGCGCGGCCACCGCCTGGACCTGCGACCTCACCAAGGCCTATGTCGAGATCAACGGCGACTACCGGTCGTGAGCGACGCTGGGGACGGAGGGCTCGCACGCTTCCGCCGGAGGACGGCGCAGAGCCTGCGCGCCCGCACGACGGGGGCGGAGCAGAGACTCTGGCGCGCGCTGACGCATGTGCCCGTGAAAGGCACACATTTCCGCAGGCAGGTCCCGATCGGCCCGTATGTCGTGGATTTCGCATGTCTCGCGACGAGGCTCGCCATTGAACTCGACGGCAGCCCGCATACCCGCAGCGATGTCGCGGCCCGGGACGCTAAGCGTCAGCATTGGCTGGAGCAGGAAGGCTTTCGGGTCCTGCGATTCTGGAACGCGGAGGTGACCGCGAATCTTGATGGCGTCCTGGACACCATCTATGCGGCCCTTCACGGAGGAATGGCCGCGGAAGCCAAGCGCATCACCCACCGGCGCCGCTCCCGCACCCCACCCTCCCCTGGAGGGGGAGGGTCGGACCGTCAGGTCCGGGGTGGGGTGACTGCGCGAAGCGCATCCGGCGATGCGGGGCCTGGAGTTCGCCCTTCGGGCGATTCACCCCACCCCGCCTGCTGCGCAGGCGACCCTCCCCCTCCAGGGGAGGGTGGGCGGTGAAGCTCCTCCTCGTCGTGGCGGTCGCCCTCGTCGATGCCGACAACCGGGTGCTCCTGGCGCAGCGCCCGGAAGGCAAGCAGCTCGCGGGCCTGTGGGAGTTTCCCGGCGGCAAGGTGGAGCCGGGCGAGCGGCCGGAGGAGACGCTCATCCGCGAACTCCGGGAGGAGCTCGGCATCGCGGTCAAGGAGACCTGCCTGGCGCCGCTCACCTTCGCGAGCCATCCTTACGAGAGCTTCCACCTCCTGATGCCGCTCTACATCTGCCGGCGCTGGGACGGCTTCGTGCAGGCGCGCGAGGGGCAGGCGCTGAAATGGGTGCGGCCCGGGGGCTTGCGCGATTATCCCATGCCGCCCGCGGACGAGCCCCTCATCCCGTTCCTCGTCGACCTCCTCGGCGCGTGAGCCCGATGCAGCCCCTCATCCCGTTCCTCGCTGCTCTCCTCGGGGCGTGATCCCGATGGCAGCCCCTCATCCTGTTCCCTGTCGATCTCCCTGGCGCGTGAGCCCGATGGCAGCCCCGCGTCCCGTTCCTCGTCAGCCGTCCCGGCGCGCGGGCCCGGTGGCGGCCCGGCGTTCCGTCGGCCCCTGAGCCCGTGCCCCCGCAGGCCCCGACCCGCGCTTTCCTGATCTCGCATCTTCTCGCGAGCTCGGTGTTCTGGTCGACGGGTTTCCTGTTCATCAAGCTGAGCGGGTCCCTCGACCCCTTCGTGCTCGCGGCGATGCGCGGCCTGATCGGTGCGGCGGCGCTGGCCCTGTGGTTCATGGCGGCCGGCCGGGATCCGCGCCCGCGGGACGGCGAGTGGCGGCACTGGCTCGTGCTCGGCACCTTCAACGGCTGGGGCCCGAACGTGCTCGTGGCCTATGCGCTGACCCAGATCGGCACCGCGCCGGCCTCCATGATCCAGGCCGCGAGCCCGCTCGTGGTGGCGGCGCTCGCGCATCTTCTGTTCGCGGAGGAGCGCCTGACCCCGCGGCGCCTGACGGGCGTGCTCGTGGGGTTTACCGGCATGGCGGTGCTGATCGGGCCCGCGGCCCTGCCGGGCCGCGATGCGGGCGCCCTCGGCGCGCTCGCCATGGCGGCGGTGGCCTTGAGCTACGCGGTCGGCAACCTCTACGCCCGGGCGATCCGCGAGGCGGAGCCCGCGCGCCTCGCGCTGGGCCAGCAGGTCTGCTCGGCCGTGCCCGCCAGCGCGCTCGCCCTGACGCTCGCGGGGCCGGCCGCCTTCGCGCCGGTCACGGACGCCCTCGTCCCGCTCCTCGGGCTCGGGGTGCTCGCGACGGCGCTCCCGATCCTGTTCTTCATGCGCCTCATCCGCGGCGCCGGCCCGACCCGAGCCGCCATGGTGGGCTACCTCATGCCGGTCTGGACCACGATCCTCGCGATCCTGTTCCTGGGCGAGACGGTCGGCGCGCGGGAGATCCTCGGCGGCGCCATCGTGCTCGCGGGCGTCGCGATCGTGTCGTTCACGGGCCGCGTCGGGCGCTGAGCGCCGCCACAACGCAGGCGTCGCGATCGTGTCGCTTACAGGGCGCGTCGGGCGCTGGGCGCCGTCACAACGCGATCGTCTCCAGTGCCGACCGCGTCCGCTCCGGGATCGCGGCGGGTGTCCCCGTCGCCCGCTCGACATAGACGTGCACGAAATGCCCCTGCGCGGCGGCCCGGTCGGCGCCGTCGCGGAAGATCGCCACCCGGTAGCGCACGGAGGAGCGCCCGAGGCGCTCCACCGCCATCCCGGCTTCGAGCGGCTCCGGGAAGGCGACGCTCTCGAAATAGGTGCAGCCCGTCTCGACCACGAGCCCGACCACGGGGCTCGCCACGACCTCCAGGAGCCCGCGCTCGACGAGCCAGGCGTTCACGGCCGTGTCGAAGAGGGAATAATAGACCACGTTGTTGAGGTGGCCGTAGGCGTCGTTGTCCATCCAGCGGGTGGTGATCGCCCGGAAGGCGCGAAAGTCTCCTCGGGTGAGCCGCGGCGTTCTTTCGCTCACCAGGCGGCCTCGTAGATCGCCCGCGCATCGGCGAGGGTCACCGGGCGCGGGTTGTTCACGAGGAGCCGGGTCTGCTTCATGGCGTCCTGGGCCATCATCGCGACCGCATCCTGCGGGATGCCCACATCGCGCAGGCGCGGCTCGAGGCCGATATCGTCCGCGAGCGCCACCAGGGCGGCGATGAAGGCCTCGGCGGTCGGGTTCGCGATCTCCGGGAAGGCGTGCGGCGCGAGTTCGGCGTAGCCATCGCCGCAGGCCTCGGCGTTGAAGCGCAGGACGTAAGGAAGCACAAGCGCGTTCGAGAGCCCGTGCGGCACCCCGAAATGCCCGCCGATCGGATAGGCGAGCGCATGCACGGCGGCGACCGGGGAGTTCGCGAAGGCCTGTCCGGCGAGCATCGAGCCGAGGAGCATGGCGGCGCGCGCCTCCCGGTCCTGCCCGTGGTGAACCGCGCGGCGGATGTTGCGGCCCAAGAGCCGCAGGGCCTCGCAGGCCAGCGCGCGGGAGACCGGGTTGTTGTTGGGGCTCGTGGACGTGTAGGCCTCGATGGCGTGGACCATGGCGTCGACGCCGGTCGCCGCGGTGACATGCGGGGGCAGGCCGAGCGTCAGGTCCGGGTCGAGCAGGGCGACGTCGGGCAGGATCACCGGCGAGACCACGCCCCGCTTCTCGTGCGCGCCGGTGGTCACGATCGCGATCGGCGTCACCTCCGAGCCCGTGCCCGCGGTGGTGGGCGCGAGCAGCAGCGGCAGGCGCGGCCCCCGCGCGTTGCCGACGCCGTAGGCGGATTCGAGCGCCTCGCCGCTTTTCGCCAGCAGCGCCACGAGCTTGGCGACGTCGAGCGACGAGCCGCCGCCGATCCCGATCACGCCCATGGCCCCGAAGGACCGCGCGGCCTCCGCGGCTTCCAGCACCACGGCCTCGGGCGGATCCGCCACGACCCGGTCGAACACCGCGGCCGCGACGCCCGCATCCGCGAGCGCCTTCAGGACCGGCGCGACGAGCCCGGCGCGCACGAGCCCGGCATCGGTCACGAGGGCGACCCGGGCCCCGAGCCGCGCCGCCGCGATCTCGCCGATCCGTGCCGCGCTCCCCGATCCGAAGACCAGGGACGGCGTCGTGTTGAACGTGAACCCCGCCATGCGCCCGAGCCTCTCCCGCGTTGCGGGCTCTTTGTGGCGGGATCGTAGGCGGCTTGGCAAGGGCTCCGCACTCCCCTCCCCCTTGCGGGGAGGGGCCGGGGGTTGGTGCAGGATTGGGCTTGGAGGTGCCTCCTGCACCAACCCCCACCCGCCCTTCGGGCCACCCTCCCCGCAAGGGGGAGGGTCAAGTCGCTTCAGTCCTTGAACTCCTCGATGGCGTCGACCTTGGACGGGTAGAACGCCACGTGGCCCGCGATGGCCTTCGTGGCCTCGAAGGGGGCCTCGTAGCTCCACGCCGCATTGGAGCGCTCCAGGCCGCCGGCCGTGACCTTGAAGTAGCTGGCGTCGCCCTTGTAGGGGCAGTGCGTCCGGTGATCGGTGCGGTCGAGGAGGTCCATCTGGACGTCCTCGCGCGGGATGTAGTGCACCGGCGGGAACCGGGCTTCCTTCAAGGTGAGCGAGCGGGTGGTCTCCGCGACGATGAAGCCGCCGAGCACCACGCGGATGCGGTGCGGGTTCTGCGCGATCGCGATGGGGTGGTCGGGGCCGGGCTGCTTCATGGAATCCTCCGTCGCGGCGAGCATAGAGCGGGCGCGGCATTTCCCCAAGGGAAGCGCCTCAAGGGAAGCGCCTCAAGGGGAGTGCCCCAAAGAAAGTGCCCCAAGGGAAGCGCCTCAAGGGAAGTGCTCCAGGGGAAGCGCCCCGAGGGAAGCGCCTCAAGGGAAGCCTGAGCGCGTCACGGCTTGAGCGTGTGCTCCTCGACGCGCAGCGCCTCCGCGAGGCGCATCTTGGCCGAGCCCGGCGCCAGGGGCTTCTGCTGGCTCTCGTGCGGGGCCCAGCCCGAAAACCAGACCATCTCGAAGGTGGCGCGCAGGCGCCCGTCCGGATCCGCGAAGCGCTCGGCATAAACTTCAGCCGCGCGCAGGAGGGTGCGGCGCCGCAGGGGCGTGCGGCGGCGGTCGGCCAGCGGATTGGTCAGGCCCATGGCGCGCAGGTCGCGGAAGAGGCCGAAGGGATCGCGGTAGCGCACCGTCACGGGCTCGATGTCGGTGACGGGAAGCGCGAAGCCCGCGCGCTGGAGCAGCGCGCCGAGGTCGCGCACGTCGACGAACGGCGCCACGCGGGGGCTCGCGCCGCCCTCGACCTCGGCCTCGGCGGCCGTGAAGGCCTGGCGCAGTTCGATCAGAGTCGCGCCGCCGAGGAGGCAGCCGACGAAGAGGCCGTCGGGAAGAAGCGCGCGCCGGATCTGGACGAGGGCGCCGGGGAGGTCGTTGGCGGCCTGGAGCCCGAGGAGCGAGACCGCGAGATGGAAGCGCCCCGGCGCCACCGGCAGCGCCTCCTCGTCGCCGAGGATCGCGCCGGCTTCGGGCGTCGGCGCGACCCGGACCACGGCGCCGGCCCGGCCGCTGGCCCGGAGCCAATGCGCGGCCGCCGGCGTCGGGGTGCCGGCGTCGAGGGCGAGGGGGAACTCGCGCAGCACCGGCGCGAGGCGCTCCTCCAGATCCGTCACGGCGCGGTCGACGAGAAAGCTCTCGTAGCCCTGCATCAGCGCGCGCCGCAGGCGGCGGCGGATCAGGGGACGGTCGAAGACGAGGGGGGCGCTCATACCGGGCCACCGGCCGACGCGGCGCGAAGGGGCGAAGTCGCAGGGCGGTCGAAGTCGGGGGGAGCGCTCATGGGAGCGATATGGCGATGCGGCCCCTCCCCTCCAACAAAAAACCGCCCGCTCTTCTCAAGCGGGCGGCCCTGGCTCCAAATGGGGAGCCGATCGCTACATCATGTACTGCCCGCCGTTGATCGAGAGCGTCGAGCCCGTGATGAAGCCGCCCTCGTCGCTCGCCAGGAACACCACCGCGCGGGCGATCTCCTCCGGGGTGCCGAGCCGCCCGACCGGGATCAGCGGGATGATGCGCTCGTTGAGCACCTTCTCGTCGATGGCCTTGACCATCTCGGTGCCGATATAGCCCGGCGCGATCACGTTGACGGTGATGCCGGCCCGCGCGCCTTCCTGGGCGAGCGCCTTGGTGATGCCGATGTCGCCGGCCTTGGCGGCGGAGTAGTTCGCCTGGCCGGCCTGGCCCTTCTGGCCGTTGATCGAGGAGATCGTGATGATGCGGCCGAACTTGCGGTCGCGCATGCCGCTCCACACCGGGTGCGTCATGTTGAAGACGCCGTTGAGGTTGGTGTCGATCACCTCGCGCCACTGGGCCGGAGTCATGCGGTGGAACATGGCGTCCCGGGTGATGCCGGCGTTGTTGACCAGGATGTCGACCGGGCCGAGCTCGGCCTCCACGGTCTTGATCCCGGCCTGGCAGGCCTCGTAGTCGGCGACCGACCATTTGTAGACCGGGATCCCGGTCGCGGCCTTGAACTTGTTCGCGGCCTCGTCGTTGCCGGCGTAGTTCGCCGCCACCTGATAGCCCGCGGCCTTCAGCGCGATCGAGATCGCCTCGCCGATCCCGCGCGTTCCGCCCGTCACCAATGCAACCCGTGCCATTCTCGTGTTCCCTCCATGTTGGGCGAATGGCGAGTGGCGAATGGCGAGTGGAAAGGCCCCACCCGCTCCGCCACCCGATTACCTTCCATTCGCCATTCGCCATTCGCTATTCGCCACTCGCCTCCTACCGCTCCAGGCACATGGCGACGCCCATGCCGCCGCCGATGCAGAGCGTGGCCAAGCCCTTCTTGGCGTTGCGGCGGCCCATCTCGTGCAGGAGCGTGACGAGGACGCGGGCGCCGGATGCGCCGATCGGGTGGCCGATCGCGATCGCGCCTCCGTTGACGTTCACGATCTCCGGGTCCCAGCCCATGTCCTTGTTGACCGCGAGCGCCTGGGCCGCGAAGGCCTCGTTGGCCTCGACGAGCTCGAGGTCGCCGACCTTCCAGCCCGCCTTCTCGAGCGCCTTGCGCGAGGACGGGATCGGGCCCGTGCCCATGATGGCGGGATCGACGCCGGCGGTCGCCCACGAGGCGATGCGGGCGAGCGGCGTGAGGCCGCGCTTCTCGGCCTCGGCCGCGGTCATCAGCACGAGGGCGGCGGCGCCGTCGTTGATGCCCGACGCGTTGCCGGCCGTGACCGAGCCCTCCTTCGAGAAGGCGGGGCGGAGCTTGGCGACCGCGTCCAGGGTGGTGCCGGCACGGATGTACTCGTCGTTCTCGACCACCACGTCGCCCTTGCGGGTCGAGATCGTGAAGGGCGCGATCTCGTCCTTGAAGCGGCCGGCCTTCTGGGCGGCTTCCGCCTTGTTCTGCGAGGCGACGGCGAAGCGGTCCTGGTCCTCGCGGGTGAGCTGCCAGCGGTTCGCCACGTTCTCGGCGGTGGTGCCCATGTGGTAGCCGTTGAAGGCGTCGAGGAGCCCGTCCTTCAGCATGGTGTCGACGAGCTTGAAGTCGCCCATCTTGGTGCCGGCGCGCATGTAGGCCGCGTGCGGGGCCATGGACATGGATTCCTGGCCGCCCGCCACGATGACGTCGGCGTCGCCGTTGGCGATCTGCTGCATGCCGATCGCGACCGTGCGGAGCCCCGAGCCGCAGAGCTGGTTGAGCCCCCAGGCGGTCTTCTCCTGCGGCACGCCCGCCGCCATGGCGGCCTGGCGGGCCGGGTTCTGGCCCTGGCCGGCGGCGAGCACCTGGCCCAGGATCACCTCGTCGACCTCCGCGGCCTCGATCTTGGCGCGCCCGAGCGCGGCCTTGATGGCGGCGGCGCCGAGGTCGTGGGCCGGCGTGTTCGCGAAGGCGCCGTTGAACGAACCCACGGCGGTGCGCGCCGCCCCCACGATGACGATGTCTGACCGGGCCATGCTGATCTCCTGCTGCGAGCGGGACTGTTCGAGAGCGCCTCCGCGCGGCGCCCGCCGTGACATGGATCAAAGGGTTGGCGCTTCCGAAGTCAAGGAGGCGGGGTCCACAAAGGGCCGGCAGCCCGAGGTTGCGGCCGGCATCGCCAGGGAGATCACCGGGGAGGTCGCCAGGGAGAGCGCCGGGAGGCGGCATCCACAAAGGAGATGGCCGCCGGGCCCGGAAATCCCGCCGGAACGCTTTCGCCGGCCCGTGAAACCTCTAAGCTGGACTCGGGACGGACGCTTCATGCCGGCGAAGGGTCTCCCGTTCGGCGCGAGGCGGCTCTAGCTTAAGGTCACGGGGCCGCTCCGGGCCTCCGGCCGCTTCTGGACATCGATGGGCACCATGGCAGCAGACAAGGCAGCGGACAAATCGGCCGACAAAGCCCCGACGGTCATCAAGAAATACGCCAACCGGCGGCTCTACCACACCGGCACCTCGACCTACGTGACCCTGGAGGACCTCGCCGGCATGGTGCGCAACGGCGAGGATTTCGCGGTCTACGATGCCAAGTCGGGCGAGGAGATCACCCGCTCGGTCCTGACCCAGATCATCTTCGAGCAGGAGAACAAGGAGGGCGGCCAGAACCTCCTGCCCGTCACGGTGTTGCGCCAGCTCATCCGCTTCTACGGCGATTCCATGCAGGCGCTGGTGCCGCGCTACCTCGAATTCTCCATGGACAACCTCTCGCGCGAGCAGCAGAAGCTGCGCGACCAGATGGCCAAGGCCTTCGGCCCGTCCGCCTTCCAGGCCATGGAGGAGCAGGTGCGGGCCAACATGAGCTTCTTCACCGACGCCATGCGCATGTTCGCGCCCTTCGCCCCCCGGGGCGAGGCGAGGGGGCAGGGGGACGCGCAAGGCGGCCCCAAGGGAGAGACGAAAGGCGAGGCGCGGCCGGAGGGCAGGCCCGAGGCCTCCTCCGACATCGACGGCCTCAAGCGGCAGATGGCCGAGATGCAGGCCAAGCTCGAGGCCCTGTCGCGGAAATAGCCCATGGCCGAGATGCAGGCCAAGCCCGAGGCCCTGTCGCGGACATAGGTCCGCGGCCCCGAAGCGGAGCGGCCAACAAAAAACCGGCGCCCCGAGGACGCCGGTTCTTCGATTCGGTCCGTGAGGCGGGCTGCCTTAAGCGTCCGCCTTCACCTTGAGGACCTGACGGCCCCGGTACATCCCGGTCTTCAGGTCCACGTGGTGGGGGCGGCGCAGCTCGCCGGAATCCTTGTCCTCGACATAGGTCGGGGCCTTGAGCGCATCGGCGGAGCGGCGCATGCCGCGCCGCGACGGCGACGTCTTTCTCTTCGGAACGGCCATTTTCGTCTCCGGTCAAAGCGTGAGCGCCCGCGAAAACCCGGAGCCGCTCGCTATCCGATCTCGTTGAAGGCGCGGCTTATACAGGGCCCGGGCGCGGATGGCTAGCCCCTTTGGCGGGGCGGCGGGATCGGGGCGGGGCGGGCGGGAGCGCTCGAGCTGGGACCGTTCCATAGACGCCCTTGTGCGAAGTCGCCGCTTACGCGCGCCTGTCGCCAGGAGCCGCGGGCGGCGGTGCGACGCGGTCGATCTCCATCGACACCCTGACGGTCAGCACCCGCTGCCCATGCTCGTTGCGGACCTCGACGGTGACATCGCGGCTGTCCCCGCTCGGGAGCCTGTCGCGCCCCATTTCTGCGGCAGTCTCTGCTGCCGCTTGTTCGGCAGCGTCCAGGTCTCGAAATTCAAGCCCCTCATCATCAGGGATGAATTTCCCCCCTTCGCGGGTGTCGAAGTAGAACAGCGGCATGGCGCTCCCTCTGATATGGGACCATAACCGATTTCACGGACGATTTGCGCCTTTAACGGTGTTCCCCTACACCCTCCTTACGCCGACAGCGCGGTCGTGCCTTTCGCGCAGGCGCGGCAGTGCCGGAGGGCTTGCCTACTTCACGACCGTGAGCTGCCGAGCCGACACGCGGGAGGCCCGATCCGCGATCCGCTGCCTGGCCCACGCCCCGGCCTCGTCCAGCGTCTTGAAGAGGTTGTCCCCCTTCTCGTCACACGGCCCGAACCCCGCTTCCAGGTTCCACCAGCTCTTCATCGCGGGATCGTGCGCGTCGCCGTCCAGGCGCGCGAGCACGGCCACGAGCTGGTGGTCGAAGAGGACGAGCTGGCCCTGCGTGTCGTGGCCGTCGATCAGAATGGGAATGGCCTGGAAGGTGATGGCCTGCATGGCTCCGCCTCGGTTGGGGCGTGAGCGCAACGTGCGACGGACACCTGGGATCAAGAAGTACTTTGTAGCCTATTAGACGCAACGATGATAGTGGAAAATATTAATCCAGATTGTCTGATAACTTAGCCGCAGGTAATCGCTCCATGTTGGAGACACGCCTTAATACATTTGCTATAAGATAATTATCACCAGTTCCGATTGTAGGCATGCTGGTGACTGGAGAGGCCGCATGTGCTCCGTCTGACATTCGGGAGCACGGTCTTGAACCACAGCCACGGCCATCCGCTTATCGCGAAGCTCGACAGCATCTTCACCCTCACGCAGGAGGAGAGGCGGACGCTCGCCGATCTTCCCATGCAGGTCCAGGAACTGAGGACCAGGCAGGACATCGTGCGCGAGGGCGACCGCCCCTCCCGCTCCTGCCTCCTCCTGGAGGGCTTCGCCTGCCGCTACAGCACCACGCACGATGGCAAGCGGCAGATCATGTCGTTCCACATCCCCGGCGAGATGCCGGACCTCCAGAGCCTGCACCTCAAGACCATGGACCATTCGCTCCAGACGATCACCCCCTGCAAGGTGGGCTTCGTCACCCACGAGACCGTGCGCGACCTCTGCAGCCGCTACCCCCGCATCGGGAGTGCCTTGTGGCGCGAGACGCTGATCGACGGGGCCATCTTCCGGGAGTGGATGATCAACATCGGGCGGCGCGAAGCCTACCCTCGGGCCTGCCATCTTCTGTGCGAGATGATGATCCGCATGAGGGCTGTGGGCTTGGCCCAGGACCACACCTGCGAGCTTCCGATCACCCAAGCCGAGTTTGCGGATGCGCTCAGCATCACGAACGTCCACGCCAACCGCGTGCTCCAGGAGATCCGGAAGGACAAGCTGATCAGCCTGACGAAGAAGACCCTGAAGGTGCTGGACTGGGAGGGGCTCACGAGGGCGGGCGAGTTCGATCCCACCTACCTCCACCTGGAGGACAACAGGGCAGCGGCGTAAGCCTTCCAATGGGTTCGACTGGTTTCGTTCGGACATACCCTTCCCGAACTGCGTCCGCGCCGGTTCGGCCCCGCCCGATCGGTGATCCAAACTGAACCAGCGGCATCCGGACCATCCAAAGCGAGCCGCATCGACCCGTCCAGGATCATCGCCTGCCCCACGGAGCCCGGCAGCCCTCGGCGCAGGCACGCGGTCCCGCGACGTCGATCGGCCCCCGATCCGGCCGGCGAGGCGGCGCAACCCTGCGCTCGGTCTCGTCCGCGCCCGTGGCGTTGGGGGCTCTCAGGAGCCGGCCGGCTCGCAGATTGTCGCCGGCAAGCTCCGGTCCGTTGGCGCGGCAGAGGTCCCCCGCCGGCATCCTCTCCTTACTCGCTGCGTTGGTCAGGCCCGGCCGTCCGGTCCGCTCCCTCGGGCTGAATCCCTCTCGCTGCCTCCGTCGGATGCGGCCAGCCGGTCCGCTCCCTCGGGCCGAGGCCGACGTCGACGTCCTCCAGGCCTGTTGTGTCCATGAACGTCCTTCCGAAGGCCGGCCTGGTTCGTTCCGGATCGACCTTCGAGGCCCTGCGCCCGCCGCGGAGGGCGGCGCAGGGTCCGAAAGGCGGGCGCTACACGATGCGCACGAGCGCATGCCGCTTGCGGCCGGCCGCCAGGAGCAGCGATCCTTCATGCGCGTCGGCGGCCGCCACGGTGGCGTTCTCGTCGGTGACGGTCGCGCCGTTGAGCTTGGCTCCGCCGCCCTTGATCAGGCGGCGCCCTTCGCTGCGCGAGGCGGCCAGTCCGGCCCTGTGGAGCAGACTTGCGACCGGCAGGCCGACCTCCAGCTCCGTCCGCGGCAGGTCGAGGCCCGGAAGCCCCTCGGGCGACCTGTCGTCCGCAAAGGTGCGCCGCGCCGTCTCCCCGGCCTCCCGGGCCGCCTCCTCGCCATGGGCGAGGCGCGTGACCTCGGTCGCGAGGATCCGCTTGGCCGCGTTGATCTCCGGTCCCTTCAACCCCGCCAGGCGATGGACCTCGTCGAGGGGCAGCTCCGTGAACAGGCGAAGGAAGCGGGCGACGTCGTCATCCCCGGTGTTGCGCCAGAACTGCCAGAACCCGTAAGGGCTCAGCCGGTCGGCGTTGAGCCAGACCGCGCCGCCCGCCGTCTTGCCCATCTTGGCCCCCGACGCGGTCGTCAGGAGCGGCGTCGTCAGGCCGAAGAGCTGGCGCCGGTCGATCCTCCGGGCGAGTTCGATGCCGTTGACGATGTTGCCCCACTGGTCAGAGCCGCCCATCTGCAGGGTGCAGCCGTGACGGCGCGACAGCTCCAGGAAGTCGAAGGCCTGGAGGACCATGTAGTTGAACTCCAGAAGCGTGAGCGGCTGCTCGCGGTCGAGCCGCTGGCGCACGCTGTCGAAGCTCAGCATCCGGTTGATCGTGAGGTGGGTCCCGAAGTCGCGCAGGAACGGCAGGTAGCGCAGCGGATCGAGCCAGTCCGCGTTGTCGACCATCACGGCGTCGGTCGGCCCGTCCCCGAAGGTCAGGTAGCGGGAGAACACCTGCTTGAGCCCGGCGACGTTCCGGGCGATCTGCGCGTCGTCCAGCAGGGGACGGCTTGCGTCGCGGAAGCTCGGGTCGCCGATCCGCGTGGTCCCGCCGCCGATGAGGACGACGGGCTTGTGGCCGCAGCGCTGGAGCCAGCGCAGGGTCATGATCGGCAGGAGGTGACCCGTGTGCAGGCTGTCGGCCGTCGCGTCGAAGCCGATATAGGCCGCGACGGGACCGCCCGACAGCGCCCCGTCGAGGGCTGCGAGATCGGTGCATTGATGGATGAAGCCGCGTTCGGTCAGCGTCTTCAGGAACGGGGATTGCAGGGGGGGCATCGAGGTCTCCGGGCTTTGGGGAAGCCGCTCTCCGGAGACCGATCCAAAATGAAAACGCCGCCGGATGCGGCGGCATGGATCGTCAGGTCGCAACCAAACGCAGCCGCCCTATGGGGACGGCGTATAATAGCTGAAGAAGGTGGTCTGGCCCGCGATCATGGGCCGCTTCTACGCGCCCCTGCGGTCCAGGTCAATTCGCGGACGGCCGACGGCGCGTTTCGGGTCCGCCCTTTCCGAACCGCCCCGCGCCGGCTCGGCCCCGGAGCCCGCGGGATCGGGCCCTTCGCAGCGGACCGCCCCGGCCCGTCCGGGATCGGCGCCCGCCGCTCGGGAACCCCTCATTCCCTCAGCGCAGGCACGCCGTCCCCGGCCCCGCGACCTCGATCTGCCCGCCGATCCGGTCGGCGAGGCGGCGCAACCCTGCGCTCGGGCGCGCGGGGTCGCGGCGCAGGGGATTCGGCAGCGCCTTGGCGAGGAGCGCGGCCTCGCGGCGGGTGAGGTCTTTGGCGGGTTTGCGGAAGTAGGCCTGCGCCGCGGCCTCCGCGCCGAAGATCCCGTCGCCCCATTCGGCGACGTTGAGATAGATCTCCATCATGCGCCGCTTCGACCAGGCGAGGTCGAGCCAGAGCGCGAGGGGCAGTTCGAGCCCTTTGCGGAGGTAGGAGCGGCTCGGCCACAGGAAGAGGTTCTTGGCGACCTGCATCGGGATCGTCGAGGCGCCCCGGCTCGGGCCGCCCTCGCCCGCATCCTCGACGACCTCCCGGAGCGCGCCGAAATCGACTCCGGCATGCTGGCAGAAGCGGGAATCCTCGGAGGCGATCACGGCCGCGGGCAGCACGGGCGCCACCGCCTCGAGGCCGACGAAGCGGCGCTCGACCGCCTCGCCGGTGAGCCAGCGCCCGAGCATGAGGGTCGAGACCGGCGGCAGGACCGCATAGGCGAGCGTCAGCACCAGGATTGCGGCGACCCACAGGGCGAGGAGCGCGAAGGCGGCGCGGAAGAGCCCCCGGACGAGGCGGCCGGCCGTTAAGCCTGTGCGAACGGTCCCCTCCTCTTCCGGGTCGCGCGGAACGGCGAAACCCGCTAAAGCCTTGCTGTCGTTCTCGTGCGTCACGCCTGACTTCCATCCACGGTGATCATGTCCGCTGCAACCTCTCCCGCCCCGAAAATCGCCGAATCCGCCTTCACGGACCGCCTCCGGACCGTCGCGGGCGCGGTCGAGACCACCCTGGTGGCGCTTCTCTCCGATGAAAAGCAGCCCAATGAAATCGCCAGACCCGGCCGTTTGATGGCGGCCATGCGCCACGGGGTGCTCAACGGCGGCAAGCGCCTGCGGCCGTTCCTCACCGTCGAGACCGCCCGCATGCTGGGCCGCGACGGCGAGGGCGCGCTGCGGGCCGGGGCCGCGGTCGAGCTCCTGCACTGCTATTCCCTCGTCCACGACGACCTGCCCTCCATGGACGACGACGACCTGCGCCGGGGCCAGCCCACGGTCCACAAGGCCTACGACGAGGCGACCGCGATCCTGGTCGGCGACGCGCTCCAGACGCTCGCCTTCGAGGTGCTGGCCGATCCCGCGACCGACCCCGACGGGGCGGTCCGCGCCGACCTCGTGCTCGGGCTCGCCCGCGCTTCGGGGATGGGCGGCATGGTGGGCGGGCAGATGCTCGACCTCGCCGCGGAGGGCCGCTACGGCGAGGCGCGCTTGGGCGAGGCCGAGATCCGTACCCTCCAGGCCATGAAGACCGGCGCGATCCTGCGCTTCTCGGTCGAGGCCGGCGCCATCATCGGCCACGCGGATGCGGCGGCGCGGGCCGACCTCGTGGCCTACGGCCGGGCGCTCGGCGCCGCCTTCCAGGTCGCCGACGACATCCTCGACCGCGAGGCGTCCGCTGAGGCCATGGGCAAGCGCACCGGCAAGGACCAGGAGAAGGGCAAGGGCACGCTCGTCGACGCGCTCGGCATGGACGGCGCGCGCCGGGAATGCGCCCGCCTCGTCGAGGCCTGCCATGCCGCCCTCGAGCGCTTCGGGCCGCGGGCCGACCTCCTGCGCGAGGCTGCCCGCTTCACGGTGGAACGCAAGGCCTGAGCGGAAGCCGGACCGTGCCGGAGACCGAGGTTCCGGGCTCGACGCTCGTGCTCCGCCGCGCGGACGAGGCCGACATCCCCTTCGTCATGGCGACCGAGCGCCGGCCGGGCTACGAGCGCACGGTCGGGCGCTGGGAGGAGGCCGCCCACCGCGCCGAGATGCTCAAACCGGGCAGCGCCTACTTCATCGGCGAGCGCGACGGGCACGCTTCAGGCTTCGCGATGCTCCAGGACCTCGCCGAGCCCAACGGCAACGTGGTCCTGCGGCGCATCGCGGTCGCGGAGCAAGGGCAAGGGGTGGGGCGCGCGATCCTCGTGGGCGTCATGGACTGGGCCTTCGCCCGCCCGGTCACGCACCGGCTCTGGCTCACGGTCGCGCCCCACAACGAGCCCGCGCGCCGGCTCTACCGGGCGATGGGGTTCCAGGAGGACGGGATCCTGCGGGAGGCGCACGTCAACCTCGCGGGCGAGCGGATCACCTCGCTCCTGATGTCGATCCTGCGGCCGGAATGGGAAGGGCAGCGGTCGGCCTGACGGCCTGCCTTGCGCAAGCCCGTCAGACCGTGACCTGGGTCCCGACCTCCACGACGCGGCCCATGGCCACGCCGATCAGACCGTGACCTGCGTTCCGACCTCCACGACGCGGCCCGTCGGGATCTGGAAGAAGTCGGTGGCGTCGCTCGCGCTCTTGGCGAGGCTGATGAAGATCCGGTCCTGCCACAGGGGCATGCCGGACTGCGCCGCCGGGCGGATCGAGCGGCGCGAGAGGAAGAACGACGTCGCCATGATGTCGAACTTGAAGCCGAGCTTGCGCAGGATCGCCAGGCCGCGCGGGATGTTCGGCGTCTCCATGTAGCCGTAGATCATCTGCACGCGCCAGAACGAGTCGCCCACATGCTCGATGCGGACCCGGTCCTCGTCGGGGACGCGCGGGGTGTCCACGGTCTTGACGGTCAGGACCACGTTCTTCTCGTGCAGCACCTTGTTGTGCTTGAGGTTGTGGAGGAGCGCGGCCGGCGCCGTGTCGGGGTCGCTCGTGAGGAACACGGCGGTGCCCTTGACCCGGTGCGGCGGGCTCTTCTCCAGCATGCCGACGAGCTCGGCCAGCGGCACGTCGGTCTTGCGGGTCTTCTCGAACAGGATGCGCGTGCCCTTCAGCCAGGTCAGCATCAGCACGATCAGCACGGTCGCCAGGATGACCGGGATGTAGCCGCCGGTCAGGAGCTTGGTGAGGTTGGCGCTGAAGAAGGCGAGGTCGATGATCAGGAAGGGCACCATCACGGCGAGCGTCAGCCCGAGGCTCCAGCGCCACCCTTTCCAGATCACGATGATGGCGAGCAGCGCGTCCATGGTCATGGCGCCGAAGACCGAGATCCCGTAGGCGCTCGCCAGGTTGCTCGACGAGCCGAAGGCCAGCACCAGGAAGATCACGCCGACGAGAAGCAGCCCGTTGATGCGCGGGATGTAGATCTGCCCCTGGTGGGAGGCGGAGGTGAAGCGGATCTCCATGCGGGGCAGGAGGCCGAGCTGGATCGCCTGGCGGGTCAGCGAGAAGGCGCCGGTGATCACCGCCTGGCTCGCCGTGATCGTCGCGACGGTCGCCATGCCGACCAGCGGCAGGGCGGCCCAGTCGGGCACCAGCTTGAAGAAGGGGTTGTCGATCGTGTCCGGGTGGCTCAGGACGAGCGCCCCCTGCCCGAAGTAGTTGATGATGAGCGCCGGGAAGACGAGCCCGAGCCAGGCCACGCGCACGGGGCCGCGCCCGAAATGGCCGAGGTCGGAATAGAGGGATTCCGTTCCCGTCGCGACCAGCGCGACCGCGCCGAGCACCGCCAGGGCGACGCCCGGATGGTCCACGAAGATCATGATCCCATGGACCGGATTGACGGCCTCGAACACGCTCGGATCGTCGAAGATGTGCAGGAGACCGGTGCCGATGAGGACGAGGAACCACACCACCATGACGGGGCCGAAGAACGCCGCCACGCGGCCGGTGCCCTGGCTCTGGGCCATGAAGAGGCCCACGAGGATGACGAGCGCGGTCGGCACGATGTAGGGCTCGAAGGCCGGCGTCGCGATCCGCAGCCCCTCCATGGCGGAGAGCACGGAGATCGCCGGGGTGATGACGGCGTCGCCGTAGAACAGGCCCGCGCCTGCCGCGCCGAGGAGAAGCGCGATCCCCGAGCGCCGGCCGATCGCCCGCTGCGCCAGGGCCACGAGGGTCAGGGTGCCGCCTTCGCCGTTGTTGTCGGCGCGCAGCAGGATGACGACGTATTTGAGCGTCACCACCAGCGTGAGCGCCCACAGGATCAGCGACAGGACGCCGATCACGCCCGCCCGGGTGGGCGGTCCGCCGTCGCTCACCGCCGCGACCGCCTCGCGCAGGGCATAGAGGGGGCTCGTGCCGATGTCGCCGTAGACGACGCCGATGGAGCCGAGGGCCAGGGTCCAGAACCCCGCCTTGTGATGATCCTCCGGCAGGGCGGATTCGCCCGGAGCGGGGGAATCGGGATGCGCGGGAGCGGCGTGGGTGTCGGCCATCGGGGATGAGAGGGTTTCCGGACGGAAAATGAAGGCAGCCGTGACGGGATCGGACCGGCTTTTCAGGATCGGGAGCGGCCCCTCCGCGGGCCTGCGGGATCGAACGCGACGGCCGTCCGTGCCGGCGCGGCGGCTCTCTAGCACACTGCGCCGAAGCTTAAAACGAAATCGTCAGACGCGGTTCCATCGGCCCCGGCCAGGGGGCCGGGGCTTCGTCGGTTCGGGACGGAGAGGGGGGATTACGCGGCGGCGTCGCGGCCGGCGGGCTGTGCCGCTCCCTGTGCCGCTTGGCCGTAGCGCTTCTCGATGTAGTCCTGCACGAGCTTGTGGAAGTCCTGGGCGAGCGTCGCGCCCCGCAGGGTGACGGCCTTGCGGCCGTCGATGAAGACGGGCGCGGCCGGGCTCTCGCCGGTGCCGGGGAGCGAGATCCCGATATCGGCGTGCTTGGACTCGCCCGGCCCGTTCACGATGCAGCCCATGACCGCGACGTTGAGGTTCTCGACGCCCGGATACTGGCGCTTCCACTCCGGCATCGAGGTGGTGATCCAGGTCTGGATGTCCCGGGCGAGCTCCTGGAACACCGTCGAGGTGGTGCGCCCGCAGCCCGGGCAGGCCGCCACGAGGGGCACGAAGGTGCGGAAGCCCATGGTCTGGAGGAGCTCCTGGGCGGTCTTGACCTCGACGGTCCGGTCGCCGCCGGGCTCGGGCGTCAGCGAGAAGCGGATCGTGTCGCCGATGCCCTCCTGGAGCAGGATGCCGAGTGCCGCGGACGAAGCCACGATGCCCTTCGAGCCCATGCCGGCTTCGGTGAGGCCGAGATGAATGGCGTAGTCGGAGCGCCGCGCGACCTCGCGGTAGACCGCGATCAGGTCCTGCACGGCCGAGACCTTGGCGGAGAGGATGATCTTGTTCTTCGGCAGCCCGATCTCCTCGGCGCGCCGGGCCGAGAGCAGGGCCGACTGCACCATGGCCTCCCGGGTGATCGCCCGCATGTCGAGGGGCTGGGGCGAGCGGGCGTTCTCGTCCATGAGGTGGGTGAGGAGCTCCTGGTCGAGGGAGCCCCAGTTGGCGCCGATCCTCACCGCCTTGCCGTAGCGGATCGCCATCTCGACGATGGCCGAGAACTGCCGGTCCTTCTTGTCCTTGAAGCCGACATTGCCCGGGTTGATGCGGTACTTCGCCAGCGCCTCGGCGCAGGCCGGGTGCTCGGCGAGGAGCTGATGGCCGATATAGTGGAAATCGCCGACAAGCGGCACGTCGACCCCGATGCGGTCGAGCCGCTCGCGGATCTTCGGCACCGCGGCCGCGGCCTCGTCCCGGTCCACCGTGATGCGCACGATCTCGGAGCCCGCGCGGGCCAGCGCCGACACCTGGGCGACCGTGGCGTCGATGTCGGCGGTGTCGGTGTTGGTCATGGACTGCACGACCACCGGGGCGCCGCCGCCGACCGTCACGGACCCGACCTGCACCGCGACCGTGCGGTGGCGCGGGGCGGGGCCGGCGGGTCGGCTCTCGACCGCGGACGCGGCGGGGAGCGTGGGGGAGAGGAGGGCAGAGGTCATGCGGGGGTCCATGAAAAGCTGGTTCTAGCTGAGGCCTTGCCGCGCGTCCGTCAAGCGGAGCGGCCCGAGGCAGGGCCTCATGACAGGGTTGCGCGGCCCTTCTGGCCGCGGAAGACGACGGTTGCGTGTCCGGAAGGCCCGGTTCGGGCGTTCCCCGGATGGCGGCTCATGCGCCGGCCGCGTCCCGGCCATGGCGGCAGCGGCCGGAGATCCCGACCCGTCTCGCCCGGCGTCGAACCGGCTCCGGGTCCCGTCGTCTCGACGTGAGCCGGAGCCGCCTCACGCGAAAACGCTCGAAGGCTCATGCGCCGGCTGCGTCCCGGCAATGGCCGCAGCGACCGGAGATCTCCAGCACCTGGCGCTGGGGCTGGAAGCGCTCGCCGGCGAGCAGCCCCGCCACGGCCCGGGACAGGGGCGCGGAGGCGCGCTCGTCGACGCCGCCGCACGTCTCGCAGATCAGGAAGGCGACGAGGTCGGCGGGCCCGTGCCCGTGCGGGCAGGCGATGAAGGCGTTGCGGCTCGCCAGCCGGTGGGCGAGGCCCTGCTCCATGAGAAAGTCGAGCGCCCGGTAGACCGTGACGGGCGCGAGCGGCCGGCCGCGGGATTCCTGCCCGGCGAGCTGCGCCACGAGGTCGTAGGCCCCGAGCGGCTTGTGGGTGGCGTAGAGGGCCTCCAGGACCTGGCGCCGGATCGGGGTGAGGCGCACCCCCTGCGCCCGGCAGGCCGCTTCCGCCTGCTCCAGGGCGCCGGCGGCGCGCTCCGACTGGTGGGCGGCGTGGGCGCAGGACCCGCCATGGTCGTGAGGCCCATGACCGTGATGCCCGGCGCGGGCCTCGCCATGGTCGTGAGGCCCATGATCGTGGTGGCCGTGGTGGTGGTGATCGTGCTCGCTCGCCATGGGCCCTCATAGCATCCCGGGACCTCGGTGGCATCCACCTGCGACATTCCGGTCCGGCGGAGCGGCTCCAGCGGCGCCGGGGCAGCCGGAGCTGCGCCGCAAGGCCAGCATGACTTTTGCCCCGCCACCCATTAGACCGGCCGCGCTCGACAGGTTCAGAGGTTTCCCATGATGCTCCAGTCCAAGACCGCTCTCGTCACCGGCTCCACCAGCGGGATCGGGCTCGCGATCGCCCGGGCGCTCGCCAAGGAAGGGGCGAACGTCGTCCTCAACGGCTTCGGCGAGGCCGGCGAGATCGAGGCGGTCCGGCGCGGCATCGAGACCGAGTTCGGGGTCCGGGCGCTGCATTCCCCGGCCGACATGGCGAAGCCCGACCAGATCGAGGCGATGGTCCGCCAGGCCGAGGACGCGTTCGGGGCCGTCGACGTCCTCGTCAACAATGCCGGCATCCAGCACGTCTCGCCGGTGGAGAGCTTCCCGGTCGAGAAGTGGGACGCCATCATCGCGATCAACCTGTCGTCCGTGTTCCACGCCACCCGCGCGGCCCTGCCGCGCATGCGGGCCAAGGGATGGGGCCGGATCATCAGCACGGCCTCGGCCCACTCCCTCGTCGCCTCGCCGTTCAAGTCGGCCTACGTGGCCGCCAAGCACGGGGTCGCGGGCTTCACCAAGACGATCGCGCTCGAGGTCGCGACCGACGGGATCACCGTGAACTGCATCAGCCCGGGCTACGTCTGGACGCCGCTCGTCGAGCGCCAGATCCCCGACACCATGAAGGCACGCGGGCTCACCAAGGAGCAGGTCGTCAACGACGTGCTGCTCGAGGCCCAGCCCACCAAGCGGTTCGTCACCGTCGAGCAGGTCGCGGGGCTCGCCCTGTTCCTGTGCTCGGACGCCGCCGCCAACATCACGGGCGCCAACCACGTCATGGACGGCGGCTGGACGGCGCGCTGACGGGCCGCGCCCCCATGGCCGCACGGAGCAAGGCGAAGAGCGCCCCCCGCGGGCTCGCCGGGCCGCGGGCGGAAAAGGCCGT
The DNA here is from genome assembly GCA_036263675.1 of Microvirga sp. Lineage (GTDB taxonomy): Bacteria > Pseudomonadota > Alphaproteobacteria > Rhizobiales > Beijerinckiaceae > Microvirga. Next base: position 41,169 of record DATAGO010000064.1, read on the forward strand.
GTCGCTCGCGCTCCAGGGCGGCGGCGCGCACGGAGCCTTCACCTGGGGCGTGCTCGACGCGATCCTGGAGGACGGCCGGCTCGCGATCGAGGCCGTCACGGGCGCGAGCGCGGGCGCCATGAACGCGGTCGTGATGGTGGAGGGCTGGCTCGAAGGCGGGGCCGAGGCGGCGCGCGCCCAGCTCGAGACCTTCTGGCGCCGGGTGAGCCTCGACGGCTCGCTCTCGCCGGTGCAGCGGGGCCTCTTCGACCAGTTCCTCGCCTTCTGGAGCGGCGAGGCCTGGCTCGACCTCCTGGCGCGCCGGTTCAGCCCCTACGAGTCGAACCCGCTCAACATCAATCCCCTGCGCGACGCCGTCGCCGAGATCATCGATTTCGAGCGGGTGCGCGCCTGCCACGGGGTCAAGCTCTACGTCACGGCCACCAACGTCTGGACCGGCAAGGTCGCGGTGTTCGAGGGCCGGAACCTCACCGCCGACCACCTGATGGCCTCGGCCTGCCTGCCGACCGTGTTCCAGGCGGTGGAGATCGACGGGCAGCCCTATTGGGACGGCGGCTACATGGGCAACCCGGCCCTGTTCCCCCTGTTCTACGACACCGTCGCGGACGACATCCTGCTCGTGCAGATCAACCCGGTGGAACGGCGGCAGACCCCGCGCACGGCGCGGGAGATCCACAACCGGCTCAACGAGATCACCTTCAACGGCAACCTCCTGCGGGAGCTTCGCGCCATCGCGTTCGTGACCCGCCTGATCGATGCCGGCAAGCTCTCCGACGCCGAGTACAAGCGCGTCCTGATGCACCGGATCGACGGCTCCGGCGTGCTCGACGGGTACGAGGCCACGACGCGGATGCGGGCCGACTGGGACTTTTTCGTCACCCTGCGCGACGCCGGCCGCGCCACGGCGCGGCGCTGGCTGAAGGCGAACTACGCCGCGATCGGGCATCGCGGGACCCTGGACCTGCGGGCCGAGGTTTCCTGAGCCCCAGGATGCCCGCGGTCGCCATGCCATGAAGCGCTTTCCCCCCGAACGCATCGTCCGCCACACAGAGGGGACGCTCATGCCATGGGCACAGCCGGCATGAAGCGCTTTCCCCCCGAACGGATCGTCTGCCTCACCGAGGAGACGGTGGAGACCCTCTACCTCCTCGGGCAGGAGGACCGGATCGTCGGGGTCTCGGGCTACGCCGTGCGCCCGCCCCGGGTCCGCAAGGAGAAGCCCCGCGTCTCCGCCTTCATCTCGGCCGACCTGCCGAAGATCCTGGCGCTCGAGCCCGACCTCGTCCTCACGTTCTCGGACCTCCAGGCCGACATCGTGCGCGACCTCGTCAAGGCGGGGGTGGCGGTCCATGCCTTCAACCAGCGCGACATCGCCGGCATCCTCGCCATGGTGCGAACCCTCGGCGCGCTCGTGGGCGCCCCCGACCGGGCCGAAGCCCTCGTGGTCACCCTGCGGCGCGGGCTGCGGGAGGCCTCCGACGCCGCGGCCCGGCTGCCGCGGCGCCCCCGCGTCTATTTCGAGGAATGGAACGAGCCGATGATCGCCGGCATCCGCTGGGTCTCGGAGCTGATCGAGATCGCGGGCGGCACGGACGTCTTCGCCGACCGGGCCGGGGCGCCGGATGCCAGGGGCCGCTTCGTCACCGCCGGGGAGGTGATCGCGGCCCGGCCCGAGATCGTCGTGGGCTCCTGGTGCGGCAAGCGCTTCGTGCCTGCGCAGGTCGCAGGCAGGCCGGGCTTCGACGCGGTGCCGGCGGTGCGGGACGGCGCCCTGCACGAGATCAAGAGCCCGCTGATCCTCCAGCCCGGGCCGGCCGCGCTCACCGACGGGCTCGCGGCGCTCCAAGCCATCATCGCCGCGGCGGCCCTTAAGACCTGAACCGCGGGGTGCCTGCCCGTGCCCTGCCTCCGCCCGCGGCCCTCAAGGCTTGAACCGCCACACGCTCGACCGCTTGATCTCCGCGTCCTCGAGCGTGCGGGTCACCGGCACCTGATAGGTCGCGAGTTCCTCGAGGGCGTCCTTCGGCAGGTAGGACCGCCCGGGATCGCCGATCAGCACGGTGGCGCCGCGGCGGCTCAAGGTGCGCAGCCACGCCGTGACCCGCTCGGCGGTGTCGCGCTCGTAGCAGATGTCGCCGGCGAGCACGGTGTCCCAGCCTTCGTCCCGGCCGACGAGATCGGCCTGGACGGCCTCGACCGCGACGCTGTTCGCGGCCGCGTTGAGCCCGATCGCCGCGACCGCGAAGGGGTCGATGTCGCAGGCCGCGACTCCCGCCGCCCCCGCCTTCATGGCCGCGATCGCGACGAGGCCCGATCCCGAGGCGAAGTCGAGCACCCGGCGGCCCCGCACGGGCTCGGGGTGGTCGAGGAGGTAGCGGGCGAGCGCCTGGCCCCCCGCCCAGGCGAAGGCCCAGAAGGGCGGCGGCAGCCCCAACCGGCCGAGCTCGTCCTCCGTCTTCTGCCACAGGGCCGTGGCCTCGTCGGCCACGTGCAGCCGGATCTCGGGCGCGTGCGGCACGGGGAGCAGGCGGGTCTCGGCGCGGATGAAGGCGACGGGGTCGGGGATCGTCATGGCCTCCTTATAGGGCGCCCGCCCGGCGCCGGCGGAACCGCTGCGGCGCCGGGGCCGTTCACCGCCCGCCGCCTCCGGGTGGCGGACGGAGACGCGGAATGGAAGGCGGATGGCTGGCCCTGATCCTCGGGACCGTGGCGGGTCTGCTCTCGACGGCAAGCTTCGTGCCGCAGGTCGTCAAGGCGTGGCGCGAGGGCCACACGGAGTCGATCTCCAAGCGCATGTACATCGTGACGGTCTCGGCCTTCGTGCTCTGGACAATCTACGGCTTCGTGATCGGCAGCTGGCCCATCATCGTCTTCAACATCCTGAGCCTGGCCTTGAGCGCCACGATCCTGGTCTTGAAGCTGCGCAACGACCGCAAGGCGGCCGCCTCGTCCTGAGCGCCGCGGCTGCGTCATGAGCGATCGTCTGGGCCGGCCTCCGGAACCGGCGCGGTTCCCGCCCGGTTGACCTGCGCGGAACGAAAGGCCGGTCTCATGCTGCTGGAGCGCCCCCAGGACACCGAAGCGATCGTCGACCCCCGCGATGCGGCCGAGACCGCGGGCCTGCGCTACGTCTCCGACGAGGAGCCGGGCATCCGGCGCAAGAAGGCCGGCAAGGGCTTCACCTACCTGAAGCCCGGCGGCGCCAAGGTCGAGGACGAGGCGACCCTGAAGCGGATCCGCGCCCTCGTGATCCCGCCCGCCTGGACCGACGTGTGGATCTGCCCGCACGCCAACGGCCACATCCAGGCCACGGGCCGCGACGCCAAGGGCCGCAAGCAGTACCGCTACCACGCGGCCTTCCGCGAGGTCCGCGAGAGCACGAAATACGAGCACATGCTCGAATTCGCCCAGGCCCTGCCGGCGATCCGCAGGACGATTCATGAGCACATGAGCCTTCGCGGCCTGCCGCGCGAGAAGGTGCTCGCCACGGTGGTCCACCTCCTGGAGACCACCCTGATCCGGGTCGGCAACGCCGACTACGCCAAGCAGAACAAGAGCTACGGCCTCACCACCCTGCGCGACCCGCACGTCAAGGTCGAGGGCGCGGAGCTGCGCTTCCAGTTCAAGGGCAAGAGCGGCAAGCACTGGCGCCTGCAGGTCAAGGACCGGCGCATCGCCCGGGTCGTCAAGGCCTGCCAGGACCTGCCCGGCCAGGACCTGTTCCAGTACCTCGACGAGGCGGGGAACCAGCAAGCCGTGACCTCGGCCGACGTGAACGCGTACCTCAAGGAGATCACCGGCCGCGACGTCACCGCCAAGGACTTCCGCACCTGGGCCGGCACGGTGCTGGCCGCCATGGCGCTCGCCGAGTTCGAGGCCTTCGATTCGGACGCCAAGGCGAAGAAGAACGTCCGCGCCGCGATCGAGCGGGTCTCCGCCCGGCTCGGCAATACGCCCACCATCTGCCGCAAGTGCTACGTCCACCCGGAGGTCTTCACCTGCTACATGGAGGGCGCGCTGCTCCTGGAAGTCAAAGAGGAGATCGAGACCGAGCTGCGCGAGGACCTCGCCGGCCTCAAGGCCGAGGAGGCCGCGGTGCTCTCCCTGCTGGAGGCGCGGCTGAAACGCGATCTCGGGCTCCTGAAGGCCAAGCCCCAGGAGACGAAAGCCGGCCGCTCGCTGAAGCGCGCCCGCCCGCCCCGCCGGGACGAGGCCGCGGCGGCCCGGGCCTGACGCGGCGCGAAGCGAAACCTTTTCGCGGCCCCTCGCGTTGGCGTGGGCTTTCCACGCCCCGGAGGAGCCCATGCGCGTCCACCACCTCAATTGCGGCTGCATGTGCCCCGTCGGGGGCCGGCTCTGGGACGGGGTGAGCCGCGGCGCGACCGGGCATCTCGTCTGCCACTGCCTCCTCGTCGAGACCGAGAGCGGCCTCGTGATGGTCGATACCGGCTTCGGGATGCGGGACATCGAGGACCCCTACGGCCGCCTCAGCCCGTTCTTCATCCACGTCAACCGGATCCAGTTCGACCGGCGCTATGCCGCCCTCGAGCAGGTGCGCCGCCACGGCTTCGACCCGCGCGACGTGCGCCACATCGTGCTGACCCATCTCGATTTCGACCATGCCGGCGGGCTCGAGGATTTTCCCCGCGCGAGGGTCCACGTCATGCAGGCCGAGATCGAGGCCGCGCGCACCCGCCGCGGCTTCATCCAGAGCCGCCGCTACCGCCCGGAGCAATGGGACGAGGTGCGCGGGTGGCGCCACTACAGCGGCGGCGGCGAGCGCTGGTTCGGCTTCGAAGCGGTGCGCGACCTCGACGGGCTCCCGCCCGAGATCCTGATGATCCCGCTGCCCGGCCACACCACGGGCCATGCGGGCGTCGCGATCGAGACGCCCGAGGGCTGGATGCTCAACGCCGGCGACGCCTACTTTCACCGCCACGAGATGGACGCCGAGCCCGCCTGCACGCCGGGGCTCGCCGCCTACCAGCGCCTCATGGAGGTCGACCGCGAGGCGCGCCTCCACAACCAGGACCGCCTGCGGGATCTCGCCAATTCCGGCCGCGGCGTGCGCATCTTCTGCAGCCACGATCCGGTGGAGCTGGAGGCGCTCTCGTTGCAGGCGGAAGGGCGGATGCAGGTCGCGGCGTGAGCGTCCGGAAGTAGCTCCAGCCCTACCGCACCCGCGCCCTTCTCCCTCCCCTCAGGGGAGGGCGACGCGGCGCAGCCGCGCGGGGTGGGGTGTTGCGCGCTAGCGCATCCGGCGCCAACGGGCCTAGAACTCGCCTTCGGCGAACACCCCACCCGTCGCCCTTCGGGCGCCACCCTCCCCTGAGGGGAGGGAGATCGCCCCCATGCCGGAAGACCGGGACCTACAGCCGCGACGCTTCGGCGCTGTTCCGCTTGAGGGGCTGCCCTAGATCGAGGAGCAGACCGAGGGAGAGGCCCGATGGAACTCGACGCCCTGATGCTGTCGCGCATCCAGTTCGCGTTCACGATCTCCTTCCACATCATCTTCCCGGCCTTCACGATCGGGCTCGCGAGCTGGCTCGCGGCGCTCGAGTTCCAGTGGCTGCGCACCAACGATCCGCTCTACCGGAATCTCTTCAAGTTCTGGTCCAAGATCTTCGCGGTGTCGTTCGGGCTCGGCGTGGTGTCGGGCATCGTGATGAGCTTCCAGTTCGGCACCAACTGGTCGCGCTTCTCCGAGTTCACCGCGAACGTGCTCGGGCCCCTAATCCAGTACGAGGTCATCACCGCCTTCTTCCTCGAGGCGGCCTTCCTCGGCATCATGCTGTTCGGCTGGGAGCGGGTCGGCAACCGGCTGCACTTCTTCGCCACCTGCATGGTGGCGCTCGGCACGCTCACCTCCGCGTTCTGGATTCTCTCCGCCAATTCGTGGATGCAGACGCCGGCGGGCTTCCGGATCGAGAACGGCGTCGCGGTCGCGGAAGACTGGTGGCAGATCGTCTTCAACCCCTCCTTCCCCTACCGCTATGCCCACATGGTGATGGGCTGCTACCTCACGACCGCCTTCGCGGTCGGCGGGATGTCGGCCTGGATGATCCTGCGCCGGCGCGAGGAGCCGGCCGAGAAGGTGCGCGGCGCGCAGCGCTCGCTCTCCATGGCGATGTGGTTCGCGGCGATCTTCGTGCCCGTCCAGATCCTGATCGGCGACCTGCACGGGCTCGGGGTGCTCAAGTATCAGCCCACCAAGCTCGCCGCCATGGAGGGCAACTGGGAGCGCCAGGGCAACATGCCCCTGCGCCTGTTCGCGATCCCCGACGAGGAGAACGAGACCAACCATTACGAGATCGCGATCCCGAAGATCGGCTCGTGGATCCTCACGCACGCCTATGACGGCGTGGTGCCGGGCCTCAAGGACGTGCCGCGCGACCAGCGCCCGCCGGTGCTGCCGGTGTTCTTCTCCTTCCGGGTGATGGTCGGGATCGGCTTCCTGATGCTCGGGCTCGCGCTGTGGAGCCTCTACCTGCGCTGGAAGGGCGAGCTCTACACGCACCGCTGGTTCCTGCGCGCCGCCATGCTGATGACGCCCTCCGGCTTCGGCGCGGTGCTGTTCGGCTGGTTCACGGCCGAGATCGGGCGCCAGCCCTACGTGGTCTACGGGCACCTGCGCACCGCCGACGCGGTCTCGCCGATCACGGCGCAGGCCGTCACGGCCTCCCTCGTCACCTTCATGGTTGTCTATGCCATCGTGTTCGGCTTCGGGAGCTACTACCTCGCCAAGCTCCTGCGCAAAGGGCCGGAGCCGATCGAGGAGGCCCTGCGCGGGAGCGATTTCGGCTCGCTCGACAAGCGCCCGAAGCGCCCGCTCTCGACGCCGGACGAGAACCTCGACGGATCGCGCGGGCGCCGCCCGCAGCCGGCCGAGTGAGAGGGGAGGATGGCATGGTCGAACTCTTGCAATCCTTTGCCCCCGGCCTCGAGGGGCCGGCGCTCTGGCTGCCGCTGATCTGGTCGGCCCTGCTCGCGATCGCGGTCGCGATGTATGTCGTGGTCGACGGCTTCGACCTCGGGGTCGGGATCCTGTTCACGAGCGCCCGCTCCGAGAACTGGCGCGACCGGATGATGCTCTCGGTGGCGCCGATCTGGGACGGCAACGAGACCTGGCTCATCCTCGGCGGCGGCGGGCTCTTCGCGGTCTTCGGCATGGCTTATTGGGTGCTGCTGCCGGCCCTCTACATCCCGCTTCTCGTCATGCTGATCGCCCTGATCTTCCGCGGCGTCGCCTTCGAGTTCCGCTTTAAGGCCGACCGCTCGAAGCGGATCTGGGACTACGCCTTCCATTACGGCTCGCTCACTGCGACCTTCGCCCAAGGGGTGGTGCTCGGCGCCTTCGTGCAGGGCTTCCGGGTCGAGAACCGCCAGTTCGCGGGGGGCACCTTCGACTGGTTCTCCGGGTTCAGCCTCATGACGGGCGTCGGCCTCGTCTGCGGCTACGGCCTGCTCGGCGCCACCTGGTGCGTGATGAAGACCACCGGGGAACTGGAGATCTGGTCGCGCCGGATGGCGCAGCGCTTCCTCCTCGCCACGGTTCTCTCGATGGCGATCGTCAGCGCCTGGGTGCCGTTCCTCGGCACCGAGATCGAGCGGCGCTGGTTCTCGATGCCCAACATCCTCTTTCTCGCGCCGGTCCCGCTGGTGACCGCCTACGTGGCCTGGCGGATCCACCGCACGATCGATGACGGGCGCAACCTCCCGCCGTTCTTCCTCAGCATCACCCTGTTCCTGCTCGGGTTCCTGGGGCTCGCGATCTCGCTCTTCCCCTATCTCATCCCGCCGAACGTCACGATCTGGCAGGCCTCGAACCGGCCGGAATCGCAGATGTTCGCGCTCGTCGGCTATTCCGTCGTGATGCCGCTGACCTTCCTCTACACGGCCTATGCCTATTACGTGTTCCGCGGCAAGGTCGCGGAGGACGTGCAGTCGAGCGGGTACCATTGAGGGCCGGCCCATGACGGAGCCGCCCCGCCCGGGCCTGCGCGCGCGCCTTCTCTGGTTCGTCCTGCTCTACGCCGGCAGCGCCGCCGCCTTCGCGGCCGCGGTCTACGGCTTCAAGGCGATCATTCCGCGGTAGCTCCCCCCTTCCCGCCTGCACACCCCCCTCTCCCCGTGAACGGGGAGAGGGGGTCATACTGCGGGGAGAGGGCAGGTCCGGGGAGCGGCGTCACCCGCCGATGTAGCCCTTCTGGGTCACGACCACCCAGCGCTTGTTGCGCCGCTCGATCGATTCCACCGCCCCGACGCCCGGGATGACGCCGCCGACGCCGACCTCGTAGAGGCGGCGGTTGCGGCCCTCGACCAGGGCGACGCCGTCATAGACCTCGTGCAGGGTCCAGCCCTCGACGGGCAGGTCGCGGGGCTCCTTCACGGCGGGCTTCGCCTCGATGGTGCCGGTCTGGGTCGGACCCTCCGCGGCCGGGGCCGGAGCGGGCTTGGCGGCCGCGGTCTGGATGGGGGCGAGCTGGCGCTCGATCTGGCGCTCCATGCGGTCGAAGCGCTCGGTGAGCGCCGCGAAGCGCGCGGCCGGCTCCTTGGCGGAGGCCTCGATCCGCTCGAGCTGCTCGACGAGCTTGGCGAGGCGGCCGGCGTCGCCGGGCGCGCGCTCGATCCGCTCGACGACCTGGGTCTGCTTGGCCATCAGGTCGGTCTTGGAGCGGTCGACGCTCTCCTTGAGGGACTCGATCGTCACCTTGAGGGCCTTGATGTCGCCCGTGAGCCGGACGACGTCCTGCTGGCTCTGGCGCAGGGTCTGGGCGGCCTCGGTCCAGGGCGCGGCCGGCATCGCGCCGGCACGGACGCCTGCAACGGCCTCGGCGCCGAGCCATCCGGCTGCGGCCGCGACCACGAGCGCGGCCGCCTGGACGGCGGGCCGGCGCATCAGCGCGGCCGCCCGGCCGGCGCGCGAAGGCGGGGCCGCCGGGATGGCCGCTGCGGCAGCCGCGGGGGCTTCCCGGCGGGCGGCCATGACCGCGACCGCGAGCGCGGCGTTGGCGGCCGCATCCTCGCCGCGCGGCGCCGGGGACGGCGACGGGGCGGCGGCTTGGCCGGCAGCGGGCGCCTTTGGAGCTGGGGCAGGCGCCGGGGCCGGGGAAGGCGCCGGCGCCGCCTCGACGGCCGGGCTGGAGGCGGCCGCGACGCGGCTGCGGACGACACGCTTCTTCGGGGCGGGATCTTGGGACAGGTCGCTCATGGGGGTGTTCCGCTGGGGAGATGGTCCGCTCGAGGGATCACCGATCAGTAACCATGAAGCTTTACCAAAGAGTTACTATGCCGTGACCGGCGCCTGGGTCCTGCCCGCGCCCGGGGCTGACGGCCGCGCTTCGAAAACCGGTCCAGATGTCGCGAACGAAACACAACTACGGCCGCGGCGCCGTACACCGGACATATTTCTCAGCAATAGTGGCAAGAACAGCGCATTGCGACCGGCCGGGCCGACGGGACCGGGCGTCTCCGAGGACGCCGCAGGCGCTCATTACCGAGCTGTGCGGATTGTGATAAGAGAGTACGGAGCGGACCTGTAGGTCCGCGGGGGCAAGCAGCATGAGATCGCAGTCACCGGGCGGGTCCAACGCTCAATCGGAAGTCAGCGCGGCGTTGCGCTCCTGCCGCGGCGCCTTCGGCGGCGTCGCGTTGTTCTCGGCGGTCATCAACATCCTGATGCTCACCGGCTCGATCTACATGCTCCAGATCTACGATCGGGTGCTGGCGAGCCGCAGCCTCTCGACCCTCGTGGGCATCTCGCTCATCGTGCTCGCGGCCTACCTCCTCCAGGGCTCCCTCGACGCCCTCCGCTCCAAGATGCTCGCCCGCATCGGCGCCCGCTTCGACGAGATGCTCTCGGGCCGCGTCTTCGAGCTCGTGACGATCCTGCCCCTGAAAGGGCCCCGCTCGGTGAGCGGCCTGCAGCCGGTCCGCGACCTCGACCAGATCCGCAGCTTCCTCTCGGGGCTGGGGCCGACGGCCCTGTTCGACATGCCGTTCATGCCGATCTTCTTCGCGGGCTGCTTCCTGCTGCACCCCTGGCTCGGCGTGCTCGCGCTCTGCGGCGGCGTCGTGATCGTCGGCTTCACCCTCCTGACCGAGACGCGCAGCCGCGCGCCCATCAAGGACATGACCCAGAGCGCCAACGAGCGCCACGCGGTCGCCGAGCTGAGCCGGCGCAACGCCGAGGCCGTGCGCGCGCTCGGCATGCGCCACGTGCTCTCCGAGCGCTATTCGGAGGCCAACAACCGCCACGTCGCGGACGGCCTGCGGGCGAGCGACGCGGCCGCCGGCATCGGCGCCGCCGCCAAGATCTTCCGCATGATCCTGCAATCGGCGGGCCTCGGCCTCGGCGCCTACCTGGTGATCCAGGGCGAGCTCACCGGCGGCGCCATGATCGCGACCTCGATCCTGATGTCGCGGGCGCTCGCCCCGATCGAGATCGCGGTCGCGAACTGGAAGGGCTTCATCTCGGCCCGCCAGAGCTACCGCCGCCTGCAGCAGACCCTCGCCCTCGTGCCGGTGCGGCCCGAGCGCCTCGCCCTGCCGGCGCCGCGCTCCACGGTCACGGTCCAGGACCTCGTGGTCGGCGCGCCCGGAAGCAACCAGCCGATCGTGCTCGGCGCCTCGCTCCAGCTCCAGGCCGGCCAGGGCCTCGGCCTGATCGGGCCGAGCGCCTCGGGCAAGTCCACCATGGCCCGGGCCCTCGTCGGGGTGTGGCCGTCCCTGCGCGGCGAGGTGCGCCTCGACGGCGCCACCCTCGACCAGTGGGAGGCCGACGATCTCGGCCGCCACATCGGCTACCTGCCCCAGGACGTGGAGCTGTTCGAGGGCACGGTCGCCGAGAACATCGCCCGCTTCCGCCCCGAGGCCTCGGCCGAGAGCGTGATCGGCGCGGCCCGCGCGGCCGGCGCCCACGACATGATCCTCCAGCTTCCCAACGGCTACGACACCCGCATCGGCGAGAGCGGCGCGGTGCTCTCCGGCGGCCAGCGCCAGCGGGTGGCCCTCGCCCGTGCCCTCTACGGCGATCCCTTCCTCGTGGTGCTCGACGAGCCGAACGCCAGCCTCGACGGCGCCGGCGACGATGCCCTCAACCAGGCGATCCTCGGCGTGCGCCAGCGCGGGGGCGTGGTGGTGGTCATCACCCACCGGCCGGCGGCGCTCGGCAACGTCGACCTCGTCGGCATCATGGAGGCCGGGCGGATCAAGTCGATCGGCCCGCGCGACGAGGTGCTCAAGACCGTCATGCGCCGCCCGGTCGCGGCTCCGGCCCAGGGGGCTCCGGCCCCGGCCGGCTCGGCCCCGGCCACCCAGGCGGTGGCGACCGCCGGGGGAGCCGCCGCTCCGGCCGCGCCGCACCTGCGCGAGGTCCGCTCCTAGCGCGAAGGCGCGGGCCCGGGCCCTTTCGAGAACCCCTGGGCGCCCGTGACGGGCGCCCCTTCGAAGACCAGACGCTTTCGCGGGAGATCCGCTCGTGACCACGACGACCCCCAAATCCGCTGCCCCCAAGTCCGCTGGCCCGAAGTCCTCGGCCCACCTGAGGGCGATGCGCCGCTCGGCCGTCACGGGCTTGTCCCTGATCGCGCTCTTCGGCGGCACCATCGGCCTGTGGGCCGCGACCTCGACCCTGTCGGGCGCCGTGATGGCGGGCGGCCAGTTCATGGTCGATACCAATGTCAAGAAGGTGCAGCACCCCACCGGCGGCGTCGTGGGCGAGCTGAAGGTGCGCGAGGGCGACCGCGTCCAGGAGGGCGACCTCCTGATCCGTCTCGACGAGACCGTGACCCGCGCCAACCTCCAGATGGTCACGAAGCAGCTCGACGAGCTGACGGCGCGCCAGTCGCGCCTCGAGGCCGAGCGCGACGGGCGGCGCAGCATGGACTGGCCCGCGGAATTCGCCGAGCGGCGGACCGACCCCGCCGTGGTGAAGCTCATGGAGGCGGAGCGCACCCTGTTCGAAGCCCGGCACAGCGCCCGCGAAGGCCAGAAGAGCCAGCTCCAGAAGCGCGTCTCCCAGCTCCGGGACGAGATCGTCGGCCTCAAGGCCCAGCAGACCGCCAAGGCGCGCGAATCGGCGATCATCGAGAACGAGCTCAAGGGCGTGCGCGAGCTCTACGCCAAGAACCTCGTGCAGATCACCCGCCTCTCCGCCCTCGAGCGCGAGGCCGCGAGCCTGGAGGGCCAGCGCGGCCAGCTCATCGCCGGCGTGGCCCAGGCCGAGGGCAAGATCGCCGAGACCGCGCTCCAGATCATCCAGATCGACGAGGAGACCCGCGCCGAGGTCATGAAGGAGCTGCGCGAGATCCAGGCCCGCCTGGCGGAGTACACCGAGCGCCGGGTCGCCGCCGAGGACCAGCTCAAGCGCGTCGAGATCCGCTCGCCCAGCGCCGGCTTCGTGCACCAGCTCGCCGTCCATACGGTCGGGGGCGTGATCTCGCCGGCCGAGCCCGCGATGATGATCGTGCCCGCCAACGAATCCCTGAAGCTGATCGCCCGGGTGATGCCCCAGGACATCGACCAGCTCTCCGTCGGCCAGCACGCCAACGTGCGGGTCCATGCCTCGAACCAGCGCACCACCCCGGAGCTGAGCGGCACCGTGACGCGCATCTCCGCCGACGTGACGCACGAGCAGCAGACCGGCCTGTCCTACTACACGATCAGCGTCGCCCTGCCGCCCGAGGAGATCGCCAAGCTCGGCGGCGTGCGGCTCCAGGCCGGCATGCAGGCCGAGGTCTTCGTGCAGACTCACGACCGCACCCCGCTGCAATATTTCATCAAGCCGCTGCAGGACCAGATCGCCCGCGCCTTCCGGGAATATTAGTCCCTCCCGGCGTCGTCGCGCCGGCCCGGGCGGGAATTCCCGGCGGCGCGGAAACCTTCGTGGGCTCGAGCGGGTTCTCCCCGCGCTCCGCGGAGGTCGCCATGCCCGCCGATTCCGATGCCCGCCCGCCGCTTCCCGGACCCTCCCGGGTTGACGACCTGGTCGTGAGCTCAGGCGTCCGTATGCGGCTTCCGGGCTCACGCCAGCCGGGGGGCCGGCCATGAACGGGGCCCCCGTCGGCTCCGAGCCTTGCGCGCTCTTCCTCGATTTCGACGGCACCCTCGTGGACATCGCCGAGCGGCCGGACGCGGTCGCGACCGAGCCCGGCCTCGCCGAGGCGCTCGCAATCCTGCGCGACCGGCTCGGCGGGGCGCTCGCGATCGTGAGCGGCCGGCCGATCGCTTTTCTCGACCGGCATCTCGGCGAGGGCGCCTTCGACGCCGCCGGGCTGCACGGGCTCGAACGCCGCCTCGGCGGCGCCTTCCAGGGCTGCCGGCCCGAGGACCACCCGGCCCTGCGGGCGGGAGTCGCCGAGCTCCAGGCCCTGTTCGCCGACGATTCCCGCATCGTGATCGAGGACAAGGGCTGCTCGGTCGCCGTCCATTGGCGGCTCGCCCCCGAGCGCCTGAGCGATGCCCGCGGCGCCGCGGGCGCGCTCGCGGAGCGCCTCGGCGGCGGCTACCGGATCCAGTACGGCAAGGCGGTGGCCGAGATCCTGCCCGCCGGCGCCGGCAAGGGCCGCGTCATCGCGAGCTTCCTCGACGAGGCGCCCTATCGCGGCCGGCGCCCGGTCTTCGTCGGCGACGACCTCACGGACGAGCACGGCTTCGAGGCCGTGAACGCCCGCGGCGGCGTCTCGGTGCGCATCGGGCCCGGCGACACCGTGGCCGCGGTCCGGCTCCCGTCGCCGGCGGACCTCCGGGGGCGCCTGCGCGCCTGGGCGGCCGACGGGCCGAACCCCTTCTTTCGCAGCGACGCCGATTGAACGGCACGGCGCCCGGGCGCCGCGGGCCCCGCCCTTCTCCGCGAGCCGGGCCCGCGCTAGGTCAGCCGCAGGCATCCAAGGGGTCCGATCAGGGGGTTTGATGTTCGCGTTTCCGGTCCTGCTCGGCGACATCGGCGGCACCAACGCCCGCTTCGCCCTCCTGTCCGAGCCGCAGGGCACGGTCGAACTCCTGCCCCGCGCGCTGACCGCGGCGACCCCGAGCCCCGCGGAGGCGATCGCGGCGGCTTTGCGCTCCTCCGGGGGCGCCGCGCCGCGCTCGGCCATCATCGCGGTCGCGACCCGGGTCGACAGCCCCTGCATCCGGCTCACCAACGCGGAGTGGACGATCGACGCCGCCGCGATCGGGGCGGCGCTCGGCCTCGAGCGCGTGGTGCTCGTCAACGACTACACGCCGGTCGCGGCCTCGGTGGTCGCGCTCTCGGCGGAGCGCGGCGACCTCGTCTCCCTCGGAGGCGATCCCGCCGGAGCCGACGGCGCCCGCGTGGTGCTCGGCCCCGGCACCGGGCTCGGGGCCGGGGCGCTCGTTCCCGTGGAGAAACGCCTCGCGATCCTCGCAACGGAAGCCGGCCACATGGAGTTCGGGCCGATGCACGCGGACGAGGCGGCGTTCTGGCCCCATCTCGAGCGCATCGGCGGCGGGCGCGTCTCGGGCGAGGCGGTGCTCTCGGGCCCCGGCCTCCTGCGCATCGCCGGCGCGCTCGCCGGCGCCGCGGGGCGCCCCAACCCCTTCGCGGCGCCCCAGGAGGTGTTCGACGCCGGACGCGCGGGCGGCGACCCGGCCGCCGCCGCGGCGCTCCGGATCTTCGCCCGCTTCCTCGGCCGCTTCGCGGGCGACCTCGCGCTCACCTTCGAGGCCTCGGGCGGCGTCTACATCGCCGGCGGCATCGCCCCCCGCATGACCGAGATCCTCCGGCAGGGCGGGGAGGGCGGGTTCCGCGACGCCTTCGACCGCAAGGCGCCCCACGACGCCTGGGCGCGCCGCGTGCCCGTCTTCGTGATCACCCATCCCGAGCCGGCCCTCCAGGGCCTCGCGGTGCTCGCCGCCGACCCGGCGCGGTTCGTGTTCCGCTATCAGGAGTGGCGGCGGGGGTGAGGGGCGGACGCGGGCTCGTCTAAAGGCTTCGGCCGACGCGAATGGCTTTGTTCTGCCATTTGCACAGCTTGAGATTATATTTCTCGATTGCGCTCCATCAAAGGTGTGCATCGCTTGGTGTGATCTCCCTGAGCCCGACGAGCGCGCGTGCACTCCGGGAGGCGGCTCGCTGCTCATAGCGATCGATCCGGGCAAGCCGACGGCACAGAGCCGGGACAATGCTTGACGTGTTCGGGTCAGGGGAGACCAAAGCGGCCTGTATCTCTTGTAGAACATCTTCACGGGCGCGCTGGGTGCGAGCAAAGGCGATAGCTGCGGCGGCATAGGTGAGGGCTTCAGCATAAGAGCTTGGTCTGCCAGCAACCGGCTCCGCGATGGCACGCGCGAGGCGATCGGCCTCGGCCGCGAGATGAGGGACCGCCATGGCGTCCGTTGCGAGCCCGTGCCGGCAGGCGTTTTGCGAGACAAGCTGTTTGCCGGCGGCTGTGCGCGGTCCGGTGCTGCGCTGCGCGTTCTGGCGGTTTGCGGCAATCTTGCGGGGCGATGTCATGCACCCTCTGATTGGGAAACATCGTCACGGGGTAACATCGATGAAGCCTCTCGAAGGAGCGCGACCGATGTGAACGCCTACAGCCCGCCGGCGCTCCAGATCTTGAAGCAATCTGGCAGCCCGGGCCTCCAGAGCGGCGGCTTGGCGCTCGAAATCTTTGTACTCGACGGAAGTCTGAGCGAGGGCGGCGGCATAAACGGTCGTGGAGGTGTGGCCGATCGAGGCCAAGATGGTGTCGATCTGTGCGACCGCTGCGGGATCGTCGGCGGCCCAGCGGTTGATAAGTGCGGTGCGCTCGGCTACTGGGTCAGGCGCGGGGCTGGCAGGCGCCGGGAGCGGCGGCCCTCGTGTGGCAGCGTTGTCGTCTTGGGGAGGCAGCCAGCCCACGAAGTAGGGTCCGGTGTCTTCGCCTAGATCAGCAGCTGCATTCTTAGCTTGTGAGTTGACGTCGATACACTTCACGCTCCGCATGAGATCCTGCAGCGCTTTGCGGCGGGCAAGGGTGATCAACTCAAGCTGGTAGCGCCGCAGGCGCTTGGCGCCCCAGTGGGCATCCACGAAATCCTTTGTAGCCAATTCCTCGAGGATAGTCTGAGGACGGATGTACTGAGTGAGTTTGGCTAGGAAATCATCGTACTCGGCCGCGCTTTCGCCTGGGATGAGGGGGCGGACCGCGAGGTACGGACTGACCGCAGCGAGGGGGCCTAGGAGACCAGGTGGATCGAAACCGGCCCGCGCGGACGCTGGGGCCGGAAGATGCTCCTTGGCAGATGCGAAGCGACGCCGCCCCTTGCGGGGCGCGGACGAGCGAGTGGGAGTTGAGCGTGCCAAGGCGGCCTCCTGTGAGGACGCCGCCCCTCGACAGGGAGATACCAGGGAGCACCGGCGTCCTTCTCAGGCGTAACCGCCGTTTGGCATTCTAATCAATGTCACGCCAAGGGGTTAGGGATGTTCACCGAAGCAATATGGTCCTAGGTAAATTTGGCGGGTCACGGATAACTAGGGCCAATAAGGGCTAATGAGCGGATCCACTATCGCTTTAGGCGGTCGACAATCTGCTTTACATCCTGATCCCGGTCTTTAGCAACTACAAGGACAGTGTCGGGCGTCACTACGACAATCAGGTCACGAACCCCCAAGGTTGCGACGAGCGGCCCCTCCGAGCGGACGTAACTGCCAACGGTGTCGATGGCGACGACCGACCCGATCGCGACCGTCCCGTCGGCATCCTTATGGCTTATGTCCCATAGCGCCGACCAGGAGCCGATATCAGACCAGGGAAAGTCCGAAGGGACCACGGCTGCTTTGGTGGTCCGCTCCATGACAGCGTAGTCAATGGAGACTGGGCGCGCCCCCGCAAAGGCATCACGGTCGAGCCGAATGAAATCGACATCTCGCTCGGCATTTTTCAATGCCTGCTTGCACGCATGGAGCATGTCGGGCTCTAAACGACTAAGCTCGTCGATGAACTGTTGTGCAGGCAATAGAAAAATCCCGCTGTTCCACGCATATTCCCCTGAGCGAACGTATACCTCTGCCGTCGACCGGTCTGGCTTCTCCTTGAAGCCACGCACATCATGGACTCCGGGTGCGTCAGCGCGAGGTGCTCCAAGATGAATGTAGCCATAGCCCGTTGCCGGCTCCTTCGGCCGAACACCGAACAGTACAAGTGCGCCCCGTTCGGCCGCCGCCAAGCCAATCCTCACAGAACTGCGAAAAGCCTCTGGATCGCTCATAGCGTGATCGGCAGGCATCAGCAGGATCATGCTCTCAGGGTCTGTCTCAAGAGCTGCAAGTGCTGCGATGGCAGCTGCTGGAGCGGTGTTGCGGGGAAGGGGCTCAAGAATGATACGAGCAGCCGACTGGCCAATGGTGCGCAATTGTTCGGCAACAGCGAAACGATGCTCAGTACTCGCGACTACGATCAATGGGGCGAATAAGGGTTGACCGGCGACACGCCTTGCAGTCTCTTGCAGCAGAGTCTCCTGAGATAAGAGAGGCAGGAGCTGCTTCGGCTGAGCCACTTGCGAAAGAGGCCACAAACGCGTACCGGCGCCGCCTGAGAGAAGAACAGGTACGATCCTGGCCATGCTAACTCCGTGGTGGCAGCGGGAACGCCGATGGCCAGTAACATCGCGAGAGGTGGACGTAACACCTCTACCAACGCGGCAATTAGGTGCGGGCGTAGTCATCCTGAAGGCGAACAATGTCGTGTTCGTCAAGGTAAGCGCCAACTTGCACCTCTAGGAGGACAACAGGAATATCACCGACGTTCCTGATGCGGTGATGTGCGCCGAGCGGCACGTATATGTGCTCGCCCTCATGAAGCGCGTGAACGACGCCATTGACCTCCGCCTCTGCATGTCCTTGAACAACCATCCAGTGCTCGGCCCGGTGCTCGTGGTACTGCAAGGATAATCTCTGGCCCGGCATGACTACAATGCGCTTGATCGCGTAGCTCGCGCCTGTCGCCAGAACCTCCCACGTGCCCCACGGGCGCGTATCACACTCTCCGACCGTATAGCGGATCGGAGTGTGCCGTGCCGCACTCGCGAGATCAGCGACGATTTGGTGCATCTCTTGCCTCATTTGCATCCAGCGCATCTTTCCCATAGCCGTACACTGGTTAACAATGGATCCTCCCGGATCCCACTCAAGAAGTCTCGTAGGTGTGTCCAGCCTGCAACAGGGGTGACGCTGCTGTCGGGCACGGGATCCTCGTGCATTTTTTAGACACCACCTCGTTGGGCGAGAGCAGTACTTAGATTGCACCCATTGATGCCCTGCTCACGCTTTTCATCTAAGGTGAAACAGTTCTGGCGCTCAACCATAACCTCGTTCCCGAAACCGAGCCGAGCGGGCTTGCGAGAGCACGTTGAACCCAACCTTGTGATCACGCTGATCCGGGGCGCCAAGGCGGTGCTGTTCCCCTCGCTCTACGAGGGCTTCGGCCTGCCGGTGCTCGAGGCGATGACGCTGGGCACCCCCGTGCTGACCTCCAAGGAGGGCTCCACCCCCGAGGTGGCAGGGG
>DATAGO010000065.1:0-12361 GCA_036263675.1 Microvirga sp.
GCGAGACGTCCACGATCGTGAAGCCCGCCTGGTTGGCGGTGGCGCCCGCCAGCGTGATCTGCGCACCCGTGGGGCCCGCCGCGGGCAGGAACGTGCAGGCCGCGCCCGCGAGGGCGAGCCCCGCGGCGGCACTCAGGCGGATCAGACGACCGGGCGCTTTCATCCTGCGCGTCACGGAGCGAACCCCGCAGCGGCACGAAGGATCGGAATCTTGCGCATCACGGAACGAGCCCCGCGGCGGCACAAGAGCGGATCAGACGATCGGACAACTTCATCCTGCGCATTCACCACGTTGGGTCTGCCCGGGGCGCTGCCCCGAGGGCTACGGCGCGGCCGGCCCGGAGGCGCGCAGCCTGCCCTGATCCTGGCACGGCTCCGCGGTCCCGGGGAGCCCGATTGTAGGCCGATCTCGTAAACAGGAATCCTACACCGTCCGTCCCATGTGGCGGACGCTCTGAGCCCGATCCTCAGAAGCCCTTGCGATTTCAGGGTTTGAATGGTCGGAGCGAGAGGATTTGAACCTCCGACCCCTAGTCCCCCAGACTAGTGCGCTAACCGGGCTGCGCTACGCTCCGACTGCGCTTCTCCTAGGGAAAACCGATCCGGAAGGCAACCCCGGGCCTCCCGAAAAATGGAACGCAAGGGCAACGGAGGGAGCGGCCGGAACCGGGTGTCCCGACCCGAACGCCGACGAAAAGACCCGCCGCGGCGGGAGCCGGGCGGGTCCTTGGAATCGACGATCCCGGCGTCAGGCGGCCCGGATCTTCACGTCGAGCTCGTAGGTCCCGGGGAACTGGGCCTGGACGGCCGTCAGCGCCGTTGCGGTCGCCTGGAGCATCGCGGCCTTGTTCGCGGTCCCCTCGAAGGAGACGACCACGCGGCCATCCGGCTTTTCCGAGACTTTGGCGAGGCCGCTCGCGTCCTGCGGGAGGGCAGCCTTCACTGCATCGGACAGAGCCCGCTCCAGCGGGGACAGCTTGTCGTCTTTGCTCATGATTGCCTCCATTTCGCGGTCATGAGCGGTCGCTCTTACCGTTCCTGCCCCTCCGGCACAACACCGGGAGCCGGGAGCCGGGCGGATCGGGCGCCCTCCGGGGCGACGCGCGGAGGCGGCGCGGCGCGCCCGTCCCGGCCAGGTTCGGTCTTGACAGATGCGCCTGCAGCCAAAGTTAATAGGGCCTTACGCCCAAGGCTCACGCGAGAAAGCGTCCGATGTCCCGCACCACCCGTCTCGCCCTGATGCTGGTCGGCAGCATCATCGCCCTCACCGCCCTCCTGGGCGCGAAGGACCGGCGGTTCGATCCCATCCAGGCGCCGCCCGGCGCGATCATCAAGGTCACGCCGCAGGCGGCGTGAGGGCGCGAGCCCCGAGGGCCGCGGGCCCTCAGGCGACCTGCGCGGGCCGCCGCAGCGGGGCGGGACCGGGCGCTTCCGAGCGCTCGACCAGCAGCGGGTTCGACAGCCGGTTCAGCGAGAACGCGTCGAGGCGGGCGAGCCCGGCCTCGCAGCTCGAGATCAGCCCGGCATTGACGCCGGCGCGGACCATCTCCTCGTCGAGGCGGGCGTAGAACTCGTCGAGCTGCGCGAGAAGCTGCAGGCCCTTCTTGGAGACGCTGACGTTGACGATGCGCCGGTCGTGCTTCGAGCGGTGCTGCGCCACGTAGCCCGTCTGCGTGAGCTTCTTGAGGTTGTAGGACACGTTCGAGCCGAGGTAGCAGCCCCGCAGCATGAGCTCGCTGACGGTCATCTCCTCGGGACCCATCTGGATCAGGATCATGGCCTGCGTGGCGTTGATGTCGGCGATGCGCCGCTGCGTCAGCTCGGAGGCGAGCAGGTCGAGGGACCGGCGGTGAAGGCGCTCGGCCAGTGAAACGATTCCGACGTACCGTCGTGCCATGCTGCTCTCCGGAAGCCCTCGGCTTCGCCTGATCCCCACCCGTGCCGGCCGCGGCCAGGCATGGTTCTGCATGGGTAAGTTAGCGCGCTCCGCGCCATAGGGGTTACTCGTCCTCCCGAGCTAGGCTGCCTGGGCTAGTCCGGCATCGCGGGCGCCCTGCCGCGAAGGGCTTGGCGGGGCGTCCGGCGGGCTGGCGGAACCGGGCGGGTGCCCGGAGCGGAGCGGCCGGGCGATCAGCGGGGGGTCGGGCGGGGCGGCGGGGCTGGCTGGTTGCGGTTCCAGTTCTGGATCCTGTTCTCGACCGAGTCGGTCTCCGGCTGCGGCGTCGGCGTCGGGGGCGTGTTGGCGCTGCGCCCCTGCACGGCCTCGCGGTTGTCGGCCCGGATCTCGTTGCTGGCATGGTTGTAGAAGTACCAGCCGAGCAGCGCCATCACGATCACCACGACGACGCCGATCCGCGTGAACGTCCGCAGGTCGGATTCGCGGTAATAGTCCTGTCTCTGCGCCATGTCGCGATGTGCCCGGATCGAGGGCGCCAGCACGCGCCAAGGCCGCTCCCTTGTCAAGGCGGCGGGCCTCCGCGCCCCGGCTCGGCGCCCGCGCGAGCCGCACCGGCGTGCCGCCCGCGCCCGCGATGGCGCGGGCGGCGCGCATGCGCTATGCGGAGCCTCCGCCCCGGTCCGAAACCGCACCCTGCACGAGCCTGTCATGAAGCCCCTCGCGATCGCCGGATTCGCCGCCGGTCTCCTGGCCCTCGGCTGCACCGAGCGCGGCGGGGGCCTGGCGTTGCAGTACAACTACAACGCCCTCACCTGCGCCCAATTGCAGGACGAGGCTGCGCTGGTGTCGCTCGATGCGGAAGCCGCCCTCGGCCGGCCGGCCCGCCGGGCGATCCGCCCCTCGCCGGACGCCTTCGTGGACGTGCCCTGGCCCGATCCGTCCGCCGCGGGCGGCCCGGGGGGCCTGCACCTCAAGGCCCGCATGGACGCTCTCGCGCAGGCCGCGCGCGGCAAGAGCTGCGCGATCCGGTTCCAGGCCGGCACGGCGGCCCGCTGAAGCGGCCGCGAATCGGACTCTGCGCCCTTAAGCCGCTGCGGCGGCTGCCTTATTGGTTTTCGGGCGCTTCGGCGGGACGAGGAGGTCGGCCGGGTCCGTGGGCAGGAGCTGCATCCCGGTCTCGTCGAGCGAGATGCGCAGCCGCGGGAACACCTCCTTGATGTGCGCGAAGTCCTGCTTGAACGCTTGGCGGAAGCTGCGGATGCTGGCGTTGTCGGAGCCGAACTGCTTGTGGAGGTTGTCCCAGGACAGGCGCAGCGGCCGCTGCAGGGTGCGCAGCCGGTAGCCCATCCAGAACAGCATATCGAGCTTGCGCGCCGAGCCCGAGAAGGCGCGGGCGGCGCGGATGTCCACGGGCAGCGCGTGCTGGATCAGGTTCTCGTAGAACTCGGCGTGGAACTGCACCGTGTTCGACCACAGGAGGCCCTGGTCGGGATTGCCCGAGAGCCAGATGTCGAGCTGGCGGAAGGGCGGCACGTTGAGCGTGCTGGAGCGCGAGGCGCCGTCCCAGAGGCCGATCTGCATCGTGCAGGCCGCGAGCCGGTTGAGCTGCTCCTTGAACTGGCGCAGCGTCCCGCGCTCGCCGCCCGTGACGGGAAAGCCCATCTGGCGGATGAAGCCCGACAGGCTGTCGGCGACCTCGATGCGGGCGCTCCTCTGGCGCACGGCTTCCGTGCACAGGTGCAGCAGCACGAGGCGGGCCTTGGGGCCGTAGGGCAGCCCCTGCACCTCCATCTGCCCGGTCGAGGGGTTGGTGAGGCGGCCCGCGATGATGCTGAGCGTGTTGCGGCCGTACTCGCGGAAGAACTCGCGCTCGCCCTTCGGCTCCTTGTAGGGCAGGCCGCAGAGCGCCAGCACCGAGTGGATGTGCTGGATGTTCTCCGGCGTCGTGGGCTCGCTCTCGATCACGGCGCGCAAGGCATCGCGGCGCTTCTGGTCGCGGCTCATGGCGGCGCGGCGCGCCTGGGTCTCGGAGAGCTTCGCCTGCTCGCGGTCGCGCAGGGACTGCTTGTGCGCCACGTGCTCCACGATGGTCTTGAACACGAAGTGGCCCCGGGCCTGCTCGACCTCCGCGAGGAGATCGGGATCGCGGATCGCCGCCAACTGCTCTTCTATGCTCATCGTTACGCGTCGCCTCAACTCAACACCCGCTCGAACCCGCGGCATGCGGACTCGTAACGGGACGTCCCGTGAGTCGGATCCCGTCCGAACGGCTGAGATTCAGGGTTATCCAAAGGTTTACGGAACGCCCGCGCAGAGTCCGATACGCGGGCCCTCCCGAGGGGCCGCGCAGAGTTCGATACGGGGCCGCCTCTCCGGGGGCGCGCCGAGTCCGGTACGCTTTCGCGCAGAGTCCGGTGCGCCGGGGGCTCGGGAGCGCGCAGAGTCGAGTCCGCCGCCCCGCAGAGTCCGATGCGCGGTCACGCAGAGTTCGATGCGGGAAACGGCGCAAGTCTCTGGCCGTGCAGGCGTTTTCGCTTCCCCATATACCTGACTCAACTGAATCCCTGATTCAGAGTCGATTCTAATAATCCTTATGCGCGGAACGGCAGGCTTCGGGAGGGGAAGGGATTCGAAGGCCTCGAGGCTTCAGGGGTTCGCGAGCGAGGCGAATCGAACTCTGCGTAGCCCCGGACGCCGCGGGTCAACGGCCGAGCCCGCCCGGTGCTGGGGACAAGCCGGAAAGCGGCCCGCTGTGGCGCGGACGCTGCGCAGGAACCGCGCCGGGCGCTTCAGACCGGGAAGGAGAGCACGGCGCGCGTCCCGGCCGGGCGGGGCTCGTATTCGAGCGCGGAATCGAGGTTCGTGGCCATGGCGCGGATGATGCGGGTGCCGAGCCCCGTCCCCTGCGCGATCCCCTGCCCGGTCCAGCCGGAGCCGTCGTCCTCGACCACGAGGGACGCCGAGGCGCCGCAATCCGAGAGCGCGACGCGGATCTCGCCGGTGGTGCCCTGGGGATAGGCGTACTTGAACGCGTTGGTGACGAGCTCGGTGACGATCACGCCGATCGACACCGCCTTGTCGGTCGCGATCCTGACCGGGTCGGCGTTGAGGCTGATGCGGTGCCCGCGCCCCGCCGCCTGCATGGCGCCGTGGAGCTCCTCGACGAGGCCTTCGAGATAGGTGTCCATCTCGACGAAGCGCACGTCCTCGGAGGTGTACAGGCGCCGGTGGATCTGCGCGATCGCCGCGATGCGCCCCTGCGTCTCGGTCAGCGCGTCGCGCGCCGCCGGGTCGGACGTGATGGTGCGCTGCTGCAGGGCCACGAGGGACGCCACGAGCTGGAGGGAGTTGGCGACCCGGTGGTTGACCTCGCGAAGCAACATCTCGGCGCGCTCCCGGGCCTCCCGGGTCTCGCGCTCGGCCGCGAGCTTCTCGCGCCTCAGGCGGGCCGCCTCGAGGGACTGATCGACCGCCGTGCGCAGGAGCTCGAGGAAGCTCCCGGCCACGTCCTTGACCACGTAGTCGGCGGCGCCCGCCTTCAGGGCCGCGACCGCGATGCGGCCTTCGTCCGCCCCGGTCACGTAGATCACCGGCGGCGGGTCGGCGAGCGCCTGGATCGCGGCCAGGACCTCGAGCCCCTCCTTGCCGGGCATGAAATGATCGAGGGCGACCGCGTCGAAGGCGCCGGCGGCGAGCTGCGCCAGCCCCTCGTCGCCGCCCGGCGCGTGGACGACCTCGTAGCCCTGGCGCGCGAAGGTCCGCTCGACCAGGCGGCCGAGGCCGGCGTCGTCGTCGATGTACAGAAGCCTGATCGGCCGTTCGTCCATCTGAGCCGCTCTCACGAAGCGTCGGGAACCTGGATCACGAAGCCGCTCTCACGTAGCGCCGGGGACCTGGATCTCGGAGCGGCCCTCACGACGCTTCGGGAACCTGGATCACCGAGAGGAAGAGCCCCAGCTGACGGATCGCCTGGGAGAACGACTCATATTCTACGGGTTTCGTGATGTATACATTGGCGCCCAGGTCGTAGCAGCGTTGCACCTCGCGCTGGTCGTCCGTGGTGGTGAGCACCACGACGGGCGCCCGCTTGAGCCGCTCGTCGCCCTTGAGCCGCGCCAGGATGTCGACCCCGTTCATGTCGGGCAGGTTGAGGTCGAGCAGCACCAGGAAGGGCCCGGCGTTGCGGACATCCGGGCTGAAGAGGTGCGCCAGCGCCGCGGTGCCGCTCGCGAAGGGCCGGATCTCGTTGCAGACCCCGGCGCGCCGGATGTTCTTCTCGATCAGCCGGGCATGGCCCTCGTCGTCCTCGACCATGATGATGGTGACGGGCTGGTGGGGGGCCATGGGGTTCGCCTCCTGGAGCGTGATCGCCTCCATACTGAAGCGAACATGCTTTCCATCTGATTGTGATTTCGCACGGTCCCGTCCGAAAAGTCTCCCGCTTTTCGGGTTCGGACCCGCGAAACCCGCCGTGGGCCGGGACCGCGGCGTCGCGCAGGGCCCCGCCCGAAGCTCTTCCCGGGGACTCAGGCAGCCTGGGAGGCCGAGCCGAGGACCTTCGGCAGGGTGACGGTGAAGACCGCGCCTTCGCCGAGGCGCGACGCCACCGTGATGGTGCCGCCGAGGCGCCGCACGAGCGCCCGCACATGCGCGAGCCCGATCCCCTCCCCCGGCCGGTCCTGCACGCCGGAGCGGCGGAACAGGTCGAAGATGCGCTCGAAATCCTTCGGGTCGATGCCGCGCCCGTTGTCGGCGACCTCGTAGCGGACCCAGCCCCCCGCCTCGCGCCCGCGCACCACCACGCGCCCCGGGCGGTCCGGGCTGAGGTACTTCACCGCGTTCTCGACGAGGTTGCCGAAGATCTGCTCGACCGCGAGCCGGTCGCTCGTGACGTCCGGCAGCGGCTCGACCACGAGCTCCGCGTCCCGTTCGCCGAGCTGGTGCGCCAGGCTCTCGCGCTGCGCCGCGATCAGGTCGGCCATGGCGATGCGCTCCGGGGTGAGCACCCGCCGCCCCTCCCGCGAGAGCTTCAGGATCGCGGCGATGAGCCGGTCCATGCGCGCCGTGGAGGAGCGGATGAAGCCGATCGCCTCCGGAAGGTCGTGCTCGATCGCCTCCCGGGTCTCCGCGGTCGCGAGATCGGGCGCGCGTTGCGCGGCGGCGCGGTAGAAGCGCTCGATCACGGCGCGCGCTCCGTCGAGCTCGCTCGTGAAGCCCATCACGTTGACGAGCGGCGAGCGCAGGTCGTGGCTCACGATGTAGGCGAAGCGCTGGATCTCGTCGTTGGCGGCGTTGAGCTCGGCGACCCGGTCGGCGAGCGCCTCGGCGAGGCGGCGCATCTCGGATTCGGCCTGGACCGCCCTCCCCTCGCTGGCGCGCAGGTCTTCCTGGGCCTGCTTCATCTCGTGGATGTCGGTGCAGGTCCCGAACCAGCGCTCCACCTCGCCCGCCTCGTTGCGGATCGGGATCGCGCGGCCGATGAACCAGCGGTAGACGCCGTCCTGGTCCCTGAAGCGGTACTCGATCTCGTAAGGCGCGCCGGTCGCGAGCGAATGGCTCCAGGCCTGCCAGGCGCGCTCGCGGTCGTCCGGGTGCAGCGTCGGATTCCACCCCGCCCCCTCGCTCTCGCCGGGCGCGAGGCCCGTGAAGGCGTACCAGCGGCTGTTGAAGTAGTCGTGGTAGCCGTCGCCGCGCGCCGACCAGACGATCTGGGGCATGGAATCGGCGATGGCGCGGAACTTGCGCTCGCTCTCGCCCAGGGCCTCCTGGACCCGCCGCCGCTCGTCGAGCTCGCGCTGGGCGGCCTGGAACAGGCGCGCGTTGTCGATCGCGGTCGCGGCCTGGCCCGCGACGCCGACGAGCAGGGTCTCGTGCTCGGCCGAGAACCGCCCGGGCTCCGCGTGGCCGAAGAACAGCCCGCCCAGCACCTCGCCGGACCGGGAGGTGACCGGCACCGCGAGGTAGCTCCTCACCGGCAGGTGGCCCTCCGGCATGCCGTGATAGGGCGCGCTCCGGCCGTAGCGGGGATCGGTCAGGATGTCGTCGGAGCGGATGACGCCGTCGCCCTGGAAGGTCGGCTGGAACACGGCGGTGGCGCGCGGCATGGGAAAACTCGCGAACGCCTCGCGCTCCACGCCCGAGAGCGCGTAGAGCATGTAGCTCTCGCCGCGCTCGTTCAGCACGTTGTAGAAGAACGCTCCGAAGTTCGCCCCCGTGAGCGCGACGCCCGCATCCGTGACGGTCTGGACGATGCGCTCGAGGTCGAGTTCGGCGGCGAGCGCCGCGCCCGTGCGGTTGAGGACCTCGAGGTGCCGGGTCCGGCTCTTGAGCGCATCCTCGGCTTCGCGCATGTCGGTGACGTCCACATTGACGCCGATCATGCCGAGGAACTCGCCGCCGGGCGCGAAGCGCGGACGCGCGTCGGTGTGCACCAGGCGCCAGGCGCCGTCGGCGCGGCGGTAGCGGGCCTCCACCGTGAAGGGCGACTGCGCCTGCATGGCGGCCGCAAAGGGCCCGAACAGGGCCTCGCGGTCGTCCGGATGCACGGTCGTGTTCCAGTCGAAGGTCGCGACCGCCTCCGGGGCGACGCCCCAGAACTCGCGCTGGCCGTGGTTGAGGTAGAGGCACCGGCCCGCCGGGTCGCCCATCCAGAGCATCACGGGCGCGCTCTCGGCCACCAGGCGGAAGCGCTCCTCGCTCTCGCGCAACGCGTCCTCGGCACGGCGCTGCTCGGTGACGTCGTGCCCCTGGACGAAGATCCCGGAGGTCGTCCCGTCCGGGCCCGTGATGGGCTGGTAGACGAAGTCGACGTAGCGCTCCTCGGGCGGCGCGCCGGAATTCTGCTCGACGAGGAGGCGGATGCTCCGCCCCACGAAGGGCTGGCCCGAGGCGAAGACCCGGTCGAGCAGCCCGATGAAGCCCTGGTCCACGACCTCGGGCAGCGCCTCCGCGACGGACCGTCCCAGGATGTCGCGGTGGCCGACGAGGCCGTAATAGGCGGCGTTCGCCATGGCGAAGCGGTGCTCCGGCCCGCTCAGGACCGCCATGAAGCCCGGCGCCTGCTCGAACATGAGGCGCAGGTGCTGCCGCTCCTCCTCGATCTCCTGCTTGGCGGCCTGGGCGGCCTCGGCGCGGCGGAGGATCTCGGTCTCGATCGGCGCCGCCAGGCCGGGGCCGCCCAGGGTGGTGCGCGCGAAGGCGCGCAGCCGGTGCAGTTCCGTGACGTCCACGGTGTGCTGGAGGATGTAGGCCACGGACCCGTCCGGTCCGGGGAGCGGCGTGTGGGTCGCGCTCCAGTAGCGCTCCTCGAAGCCGCGGCCGTCCGGGAGCGCGATGTCGTAGTGGATCAGGGGCAGGTGGTCCGCCGTCCGGTCGCGCAGCACCCGCTCGAGGGAGGTGCGGAGCTGCCGGTGGCTCGCCGAGCCGGGATCGCTCGGGAACGCCTCGAAGATGTTGCGTCCGACAAGGTCCGAGCGCGCCCGCATCGTGACCGCGAGGTACGCCTCGTTCATGTCCACTATGGCGAACGAGGGGTCGAGGAGCACGTAACGATTGGGGGAAGCGCCGAACAGCGCCCGGAAGTCGATCGAACTCATCCCGCTCCGCCGGTTCGTGCCGGCGCCCTGTTGCCGGGAGGCGCCCGCCGCGGACCCGCCTCCCCTCCTTGATCCGCCGATCCCGCGCCAGCCCGTCCGGGATCCGCCGTGGAGCCCCATCTAGCGCGTTTTCGCGCGAGGTGGATCCGGCTCACGTGAAGAAAACGCGACCCACCCCGAACGGGGCCGATCCGGCGCAAGGCGAAACGGCTCCTGGGTCTGAACTCAATCAAGGGCTTGCTCCGGCGAGGGGATCGAAGTTCCCTGCCGTCATGGGGTACAGAGCCATCGAGGACGGGCCCGTTCTCGATGACGCACGGACAAGAACTCGTCGGTTCGACGGAACGTGCGGAGGACTCACGGTCGCCGGTTTGGGGGAACTTGTGCAGGCTTGTGAGTGCCTGCCTCGCTTTCCCGCTCGTCGAACAGCCGTTGCGCAGCCTCGATGCCGGCCTGCTGTGATCGCGCCCATGCAGCCAACGCTCTCAACGGCTCCGTCAGCGAATGCCCGGCCGCCGTGAGTTCGTAATCGACTCGGGGCGGGATCGTGGCAAACGCGGTGCGCTTGACGAGACCATCCCGCTCCAGGCCACGCAGCGTCAAGGTCAACATGCGATGAGAGACGCCCGGAATGGACCTTTGAAGCATATTGAAGCGCATGGGGCCGTGTGACAGCACGCCGACCACCATGATGGTCCACTTGTCGCCGATCCTGTCGAGGATGCGCGCAAGGGCTTTGCAGTTGGCCCTGCCCTCGGCAGCGTCGGCGAACTCCGGTAGCTGCAATTTCGACATCTCAACCCTCGTCCCGCCACGATCACGCATGTTCCTGACGCACTCACGCGTGCGTTCTTGCGCCCAACTAAAGTTACCAGCATATCGTCACGAACAAAATGTTCGTTCCTACGCGGTGGAGAAGGCGATGAAGATCGGTGTCAGCGGCGCAAGTGGTCACCTGGGTCAGGGCGTGCTTCGTCAACTCGCGACGCGGGCCATGGGACACGAGGTGATCGCCATCTCGCGCACGCCTGAGAAGGCAGGGTCCGGTGTCGAGGGCCGCATTGGCGACTACGACCGGCCCGAGACGCTGGCGCAGGCGTATGCGGGGCTCGACCGCCTGCTGATCATCCCGACCTCGGATCAGCGCCCCGGCAAGCGGGGAGAGCAGAACGTCGCGGCCGTCACGGCGGCGGTCCGGGCGGGCGTCGGCCACATCGTATTCATGTCCGCTGCCGGGACGCGCGAGCAGGCGGAGCCGAACATCGGAGCCTCGTATTGGTTGGGCGAGCAGGCCCTCATCAAGCAGGCCCCGCGCTGGACCATCCTGCGTATGAACTACTATGCCGAGGCCCTGGCCATGGAGGTCGCCTCTGCAGTCGGACAGGGCGGGCTCACCGGGGTTGCCGAGAACCGCGTGGCCTTCGTTGCGCGTGAGGACGTGGCCGCTGCCGCTGCGGGCATCCTGATCGGCGAGGGACACTCAGGCGCGATCTACAACGCAACCGGGACCAAGGCTTACACGGGCGCAGAGCGGGCCGCGCTGATTTCCGAGATCACCGGCAAGCCGGTCCGCTTCGTCGCGATCCCAGCGGAAGCGCTGCGGGCGGGAATGACGAAGGCGGGACTGCCCGAAGGTGTCGTCGACACCTGGGTCAGCATCCAGAACGACTTCGCGGCCGGAGCCTTCGACATCGTGACAGGTGACGTAGAGCGCCTGGCAGGACGCGCTTCCACGTCGCTGCACGAGGCGCTTTCGGCAACCTTGCGGTGAGGCTCTCGTGATCGGCTCGGATGCCCTGGCGTCCCTCCAATGCCGTTGTCATCGCCGGAACAGCGATGGAGGCATGTGGACCGTCACGTGACGCCGGGATGGGACCTCAAGCGAGTTGAGGACAGCCGGGATCAGAAGGCCCGCTGGCAAGCGGGTCGAGTCCGGACCCCGGGGGCCGAGGCCCCATGCGCGGGTCCGGTTCTTGCGCACGCCCCTCGGTCGTCTCCGCTGCAACATATGCACCGACCGCGCGCGGGCTCCGGTCGCCCCTGCTGCGAATGATGCATTCGAGGGGGCAAGGGGCACCCTTCAGACGCCTTCGTCCTCCTCCCGCCGGAGCGGCTCGCCGGCGCCCGGCCGCCTGTCCGGGTCCAGAACCTGCCGCAGCGCCGCGGCGAGGTCTTCGTGGCGGAAGGGCCTGTGCAGCAGGACCGTGCCGGGCTCCAGGGGACCTTGGGGCCCGGGCGCGCCCTCGGGACGGTCCGAGGCGAGGATGACGGCGAAACCCGGATTGATCCCGCGGGCGCGCTGCGCGAGCTCGACCCCCGACTGGCCCTGGGGCAGCACCGCACCGAGGAGAAGGACGTCGAACCGCGCGTCGCGCGTCAGCGCATCGAGGGCGTCGGCGCCGGTCGACGCCGCCTCGACCGCGCAGCCGAGATCGGCAAGCTGCGTGCAGACGAGATGGCGCCGCTGCGGCTCGCCCTCGACCACGAGCACGCGGCCCCGTCCGAGCCGGGCGGGGCCGGCGTCGTCCGCATTCTCGGGACTCCCGGCGTCGACCGCGGGCAGCAGGATGGTGACGGCGGTGCCCTCTCCGGGCCGGCTCTCGATCGAGACGTGGCCGCCCGATTGCTGGGCGAAGCCGTAGACCATGGAGAGGCCCAGCCCCGAGCCCTTGCCGACCTCCTTGGTGGTGAAGAACGGCTCGAAGGCCCGCTCCGCCACCTCCGGGCTCATGCCGGTGCCGGTGTCCGAGACGGTGACGAACACCACGTCCTGCCCGATCGGCAGCGCCCCCTGGTCGGGACCCGCCACCGCCTCGCCGCAGGTGATCGTGAGCGTGCCGCCCTGCGGCATGGCATCCTTGGCGTTCAC
>DATAGO010000066.1:0-8375 GCA_036263675.1 Microvirga sp.
CTGGCCAGCGGGAGGCGTGGGGTCCTGCTCCCGGGCGGGCCTCCACCTTCCACCGCCGGCTCCTGCCCGGGAGCCGGGATCGCACGCCTCCCGCTCTCCCTCGCACGAGGAGATCAGGAGACGAAAGCAGCCCCGGCCCGAGCAGGGCGCGGGGGCAGACGTGCTTGCATCATCGCAGCCCGCTCCCCCGACCCGCTGCCTCGCTCCCTCTCCCCGCGAGCGGGGAGAGAGCTGGGGTGAGGGGCCGGTCGGATGAACCCGGTGCATCCGCCTCACGGCTGTCATGGCTTGCTCGGAAAAGCTCAACGCATCCGCCTCACGCCTGTCATGGCTTTTCGGTGAAGCGAGCGGTCTCCGCCTTACGCGTGTCATGGCCGGGCTCGACCCGGCCACCTCGACCGGAGGGGCGCAACCCGGAGCAACAGACATCGAGGGCTCCGCATCGGGATGGCGGGGTCGAGCCCGGCCATGACACGGGAAAGATCGCGCCCCACCGAGCGGCCCCTCACCCCGACCCTCTCCCCGCAGGCGGGGAGAGGGAGGTCGCGCGGACGCGGACGGGCTTCCCGGCCGTCGCGCCCCGCCTTGCCCCTGTCACCCGCCCCTGCTAACGGACCCGCAACTCCATTCATCGCGCTCCGAAAGCCAGGGGTCTCCTCCCGTGTCCCGTCAGTTCATCTACCACATGCGCGGCCTCACCAAGGCCTATCCCAACGGCAAGAAGGTTCTCGAGAACATCCATCTCTCCTTCTACCCCGATGCCAAGATCGGCGTGCTCGGCGTCAATGGCGCCGGCAAGTCGACGCTGCTGCGCATCATGGCCGGGACCGACAAGGAATGGTCGGGCGAGGCCTGGGTCGCGGAAGGGGCTCGCGTGGGCTACCTGCCGCAGGAGCCGCAGCTCGATCCGACCAAGAACGTGCGCGAGAACGTCATGGAGGGCGTGGCCGCGAGCCAGGCCATCCTCGACCGCTACAACGAACTCGCCATGAACTATTCGGACGAGACCGCGGACGAGATGACCCGGCTCCAGGACGAGATCGAGGCCAAGGGCCTGTGGGATCTCGATTCCAAGGTCGACCAGGCCATGGATGCGCTCCGCTGCCCGCCGGACGACTGGCCGGTGGAGCGGCTGTCGGGCGGCGAGAAGCGCCGCGTCGCGCTCTGCAAGCTGCTCCTGGAGCAGCCCGAGCTGCTGCTCCTCGACGAGCCCACCAACCACCTCGACGCCGAGACCACCGCCTGGCTCGAGGGACACCTGCGCACCTATCCCGGCGCGATCCTGATCGTCACCCACGACCGCTACTTCCTCGACAACGTCACGAGCTGGATCCTCGAGCTCGACCGCGGCCGCGGCATTCCCTACGAGGGCAACTACTCGTCCTGGCTGGTGCAGAAGCAGAAGCGCCTCGAGCAGGAGGGCCGCGAGGAGGCCGCGCACAAGCGCACCATCGAGCGCGAGCGCGAATGGGTCTCGGCCTCGCCGAAAGCCCGGCAGGCGAAGTCCAAGGCCCGCATCCAGCGCTACGACGAGCTCGTCGCCAAGGCGAACGAGAAGGGGCCGACGAGCGCGCAGATCATCATCCCGATCGCGGAGCGTCTCGGCCAGACCGTCATCGAGTTCGACAACCTGAAGAAAGCCTTCGGGGACAAGCTCCTCATCGACGGGCTGTCGTTCAAGCTGCCGCCCGGCGGCATCGTCGGCGTGATCGGCCCCAACGGCGCCGGCAAGACCACGCTGTTCCGCATGATCACCGGCCAGGAGGAGCCCGACGAGGGCGCGATCCGGATCGGCGAGAGCGTCAAGCTCGGCTACGTCGACCAGAGCCGCGACTCGCTCGAAGCCAACAAGACGGTCTACGACGAGATCTCGGGCGGCAACGAGATCCTCTATCTCGGCAAGCGCGAGATCAACGCGCGCGCCTATTGCGGAGCCTTCAACTTCAAGGGCGGCGACCAGCAGAAGAAGGTCGGCGTGCTCTCGGGCGGCGAGCGCAACCGGGTGCACCTCGCCAAGATCCTGAAGAGCGGGTCGAACGTGCTGCTCCTCGACGAGCCCACCAACGACCTCGACGTCGACACCCTGCGCGCGCTCGAAGAGGCGCTCGAGGATTACGCGGGCTGCGCGGTCATCATCAGCCACGACCGCTGGTTCCTCGACCGCATCGCCACCCACATCCTCGCCTTCGAGGGCGACAGCCACGTGGAATGGTTCGAGGGCAACTTCGCGGATTACGAGGAGGACAAGAAGCGCCGCCTCGGGATCGATTCCACGATCCCGCACCGCATCAAGTACAAGAAGTTCTCGCGCTGACGAAGGAGCGCGGACGCAGACGCGCGAACGGGGCCGGAGGGATCCGGCCCCGTTCGCATGTCCGGCACGGCAGGTCCGCTCAGCGGCAGACCTTGACGGTGCGGTAGTAGAGCACGTTGCCGAACACGTCGGTGACGGGCTGGCGCACGCGGCCGCAGCCCGACGCGTAGTAGACCGGCTGCGCGGCGGCCGCCGAGGCCGCGATGGCGCCGAGGGCGAGGCCGGCGCCGACGCCGACCACGACGGCGCCGCCGCGATAGCGCCAGCCGCGGGCCTCGGCCGGGGCCGCGGTGGCGAGAACCGCTCCGCCGAAGGCGAGAGCGGAGAGAGCGGCGGTCAGGATCTTGCGCGTGAAGGTCATGGTGGTCTCCCGTGTTGCCGTCGGCCCGGGGCTCATCCGCCCGACCGACCGTGAGCGCACCATGGCGGCGATCCGCGCCGGCCGCCGTGCGGACGCGCACGCCCCGCCTGTCCCCGCGGGCATCCGTGATCCCGGTCATCGACCGGGCGACCCGCTCCGGGACGGGCCGTCGCCGCAGTCGGCGGAAAGATTTCGGTAACGGATCGACCTTGCGGGACCGCGTTGTCGTGCCGCGCAGCTAAGGGTCCATTAAGGTTAGTCTCGTAGTTTGGGGCAGTAACCTTATTGATGAGTAGCTCCAGATGACAAAGCTCTTCGTCGCGACTGCCGCTCTCGCGGGCCTGTCGGCCCAGGCGATGGCAGCCGACCTGCAGCCGCGCGTGGTGGCCGTGCCGGCGACGCAGCCGATGATGCACCACGCGCCGCCTCCCGTGATGTACCCAGCGCCCCAGCCGGTCGCGTACCCGCCGGCGCCCACGAACGTCGCGATCCCGATCGGACCGCCTCCGATGGTGCCCGTGGGGGTGGGCGTCCCGCTGCTAACCTGGTCGGGCTTCTACACGGGGCTCAACGTCGGCTATTCCTTCATGGGCGGGGGCAGCTCGAGCCTGACGACGCCGTCGGCCGCCGGCGACGCGTTCACGGTCGTGCCAGCCGCCGGCGCCAGCTTCGGGTCGGAGGGCAACCGCGGCGGCCTGCTCGGCGGCGTCCAGGCGGGCTACAACATGCAGTTCGGGACCGTGGTGGCCGGCATCGAAGCCGACCTTCAGGCCGCCGACATGCCGCGCAGCGGCAACGCGCCGGGCGGCGGCGTGAGGGTGGCGGGGCTGCGCGGCACCGTGGCGGCGCCGGAGTTCGGCGTCGCGCCGTCGGCCGTCCCGGCCGGCAACGTCTATTTCCGCTCCAACGAGAACCGGGTCGATCTCTTCGGCACCGTGCGCGGCCGCGTCGGCCTGACCTTCGACCGCTTCCTGGTCTACGGCACCGGCGGCTTCGCCTGGAAGGGCAGCCTGGGAGAGGACGACGGCGCCGAACCGCCGGCAGGCTTCTACTCGGGCGCTTCGCCCGGAGCGGCGGCCCGCGGCCAGCGCACGCTCGCCTCGATGAACGAGGGCAACACCGTGCAGATCGGCTGGACGATCGGCGCCGGCATCGAATACGCCTTTGCGAGCAACCTCACCGCCCGTGTCGAGGGGCTCTACGTCAATCTCGGCAGCGACAGCACGCAGAGGATCGTCGGGGTCACCAATACCGGCCAGGCGATCACCGCAGGCAGCGGCGACCGCAACGAATTCGCCCTCGTCCGGGCCGGCCTCAACTATCGGTTCGGCACGTTCTGAACCGGACCGCGCGAGCGGCCCCGAGCCCGGCGCACGCGCCGGGTTCCTTGCGTTCATGGGTGAGGAAGAAAGGGCGGTCCTACCGGACGGACCCGGTCACCGCCGGTTCCTGCATCGGGGCCACCGGGCCCTTCGCATCCCGCCCCGCATCGACCGCGCCGTGGGCGACGATCAGGAGCCCGACCGCGATCGCGACCGCAGGGACTACCTTCCAGGCCGTCCGCACGGCATCGCCGATGCGCGGAAGGACGACGAGGAGGAGGGCCGCCGTATCGGTTCCGTCATCGTCCCGGCGGCTCGACCGCCGACGGTCGAGCCGGCTCAAAGGCAGGTCGTAATCGGTCGCTCCGCCGAATGGCAGGCCGGTTCTGCGACTCCGAGCCTTGATGACGCTGGCCATGGCCTCCTCCGGCGAGGTTCGTTAACGAACCCCTAACGGCAACGTTCTTAGGCCCGGTTTGTTGCGGTGGTTTTGCGCCATCCGGTCCCGAGGCGCCGAAGGCCCGCTCTCGTGTTTCGCGGGCGGGCCCGGCGACGAAACATTGGGGCGCCCACGCCCGTCCGCCGCCCCCTCCGCGCGTTTGCCACTCCCGTCGGCATGGTCCATGCTTCCGTCGCGAGGATCCGGCCGAGCCCTCGGCCGCAGTCGCGAAGCGGAGAAGCCGGCATGCGCATGCGAGACCAGATCCCGGGGCGCGAGGAGCCGGATCAGGACGCCGACGACGCCTTGTCCTACGACGACCTGGCGGA
The DNA here is from genome assembly GCA_036263675.1 of Microvirga sp. Taxonomy (GTDB): domain Bacteria; phylum Pseudomonadota; class Alphaproteobacteria; order Rhizobiales; family Beijerinckiaceae; genus Microvirga. The sequence goes on from DATAGO010000066.1 coordinate 4,766, forward strand.
GTTGAACCGCGAACTCATCGCGAGCCTGCAGCATGCCGTCGCGGTCGCCGTGGAGGTCACCGGGCTGCCGGCGGAGCATTTCCTCCTGCCCGAGGAATCCGTCGTCAGCCATTGATCCGGGCTGCGGGCCCGGATCGCGGCGGACAGGTCGCATTAACCTGCCGCCGGCACGGGCGCGCCGCCCTGCGACCTCAGGCCCCGGCCTAGGCTGCCCCTCCCCCAATCGGATGAGCCTGGAGGGGGTTGGCATCGCTCATCCGATACGCGACCCTCCGGGCGTGCCTGCGTTCCCCGGCCCCGGCCGGCGGAATGCGTGACCGGGGGAGAGGCAAATGGAATTGGTCGTGCGTCCGCGCCGACATGGCGCGACTCGTTCCGTCGATCCTGCGCCGCGCAGTGGCTGAGGGATCCACGATGGGCGCGCTGGAGTGGGCCGGGGCCTTCGGCGCAGAACGCGAGGCGGCTGGACGTGCCGCGGTCGTGGACCCTTTCGCGGGCGACGAACGCCTTCGCGATTTCCTCGAACTGGCCTTGGACTGGTTCTGGGAACTCGACGAGAACCTTCGTTTCACGACCCTGAGGGGGCGCACGCCCGTTCATCATGCCGAGCCGGTGATCGGTCGGACCCGATGGGACCTCCATCGCGGCGACCCGACGCGCTCGCCCTGGAAGGAGCATGTGGAGACGCTCCTGGCGCGGCGCCCCTTCCGCAACTTCGAGCACCAGACCTGGACCCCGGACGGCCGGACCCTGTGGCTGTCGGTGAGCGGGAAGCCGGTATTCGACCGGGACGGAACGTTCCGCGGCTACCGCGGCGTGTCCACCGACGTCACAGAGAAGAAGCAGACCGAGGAGCGCCTGAGCTTCGCCCTCGACGCCGGGCGGACCGTCGCGTGGGAGAGCAATCCCGTCACCGGCGAGGTCATCCGGTCGCCCAACGCCGAGCAGATCTACGGCCTCGCGCCCGACGACGCCGCCGGCTTTCTGGGCCGCATCCATCCGGACGACTTCGACCGCCACCAGCGCGCGGTCGCCGAGGCCGTCGAGTCGAACGGCTCCTACAGCATCGAGGTGCGCTTCCTGAGGGGCGACGGCAGGACCATCTGGCTCTCGAACTCCGCCCAGGTGAAGGCGGACGGCGCCGGGTCGAAGCGGCTGTTCGGCGTCTCGACCGACGTGACCGCGCGCAAGGAGGCGGAACTCCTCGCCCGGGAGAAAGCCGAACTCCTCGAAGCCACCCTGGAGAACATGGACCAGGGCCTGGTGCTGATCGACTCGGACGAGCGGATCGCCTTGACGAACCGGCGTCTGGCTCATCTCCTCGATCTCCCGCCGGACCTGCTCGCCTCGCGCCCGTCGTTCCGGGAGGTTCGCGCCTACCAGGCCGGCCAAGGAGAATTCCGGCAGGCCCCGGATCCATGGCTGGAAAAGGCCCTGCGCGACGGGGCGGTCCCCGCGCCGGCCTACGAGAGGGAGCGCCCGGACGGCACGGTCCTGGAGGTCCGCACGGTTCCCCTCGCGCGGGGCGGCGTGGTCCGGACCTTCACGGACGTCACCGCCCGCAAGCGGGCGGAGAAGGAGGCCGAGGCAGCGGCGGCGCTCCTGCGGGCGACCCTGGAGAACATGGACCAGGGTCTCCTCATGGTGGACGGGGAGGGCATCATCCAGGTCTGCAACCGGCGCGCGGTCGAGATGCTGGACCTGCCGCCGGAGTATCAGTACTCCCAGCCGAGCCTCCCGGACGTCATCGCGCATCAGGTCGCCATCGGCGAGTTCGCGGGCCTGAGCGAGGAGCGCGTGCCGTGGCTCAAGCTCAAGGGCGATCTTCTCGGAGCGCCGCCGGTCTACGAGCGCACGCGTCCGAACGGCACGGTTCTGGAGGTCCGCACCGTGCACCTCGCGGACGGCGGGGCGGTCCGGACCTTCACGGACATCACGGCGCGGCGCCGGGCGGAAACCGAGCTCCGCCAGAGCGAGCAGCGCTACCGGGCGCTCGTCGACGCCACCTCGGCGATCTTCTGGCGGGCGGCCCCGGATGGAACGGTCCTAGCGAGCTTGGGCTGGGAGACCTATTCGGGCCAGGGACCGGACCAGACATCGGGCGCCGGCTGGCGCGCGGCGATCCACCCGGACGACCGCGAGCGCATCGCGGCCGAGTGGTCGGCCGTCATCGCCTCCGGGCAGCCGGGGCGCTTGGAGTACCGCGTGCAGCGCGCCGACGGATCGGTCCGCTGGGTCCTCGACCAGGGGGCTCCCATCCGCGATGCGGACGGCTCGGTCCGGGAATGGGTCGGCACCGTCACCGACATCCACGAACGCAAGGCCGCCCAGCAGGACCTCGCCCGCAGCGAGGAGCGCCTCAGGCTGGCGATTCAGGCGACAGGCCTCGGCACCTACGACATCGACCTCGTCGGGGACGGGCGCGAGTGGTCGCGGGAACTGCGCGCGATCCTCGGCATCGGGCCGGAGGATCCGGTCGGACGGGAGGCTTTCCGGGCGCGGATCCACCCGGACGATCTCGCGATCGCGGACGATTTCTACCGCCACAACATCACGACGGCCGGCCCCGGCAGGCCGAGCCAGTTCCGCGTCATCCGCGCCGCGGACGGGCAGGTGCGCTGGGTCTCGGAATCGGCGCGGACCGTTCCGGACGAGAACGGCCGTCCGATCCGATGCATCGGGACGCTGCAGGACATTACCGACCAGAAGAATGTGGAGCTGGCGCTGCTCGACAGCGAGAGGCGCTTCCGCCATTGCGCCGAGATCGCCTCGGACTGGTTCTGGGAATACGACGACCAGTTCCGCTACACCTCGATGGCGGGCCGGGCTTCGCTCGTGCCGCTCTCGAACCTCATCGGCAAGACCCGATGGGAGGTGCTGGGAATGGATCCCGAGGAGCCGCTCTGGCGGACTCATATCGAAACCCTGAAGGCGCACGAGCCGTTCCGGAACTTCGAGCACCATGTGGTCACGGCCTCGGGCGAGGACGTCTGGCTCTCGAGCAACGGCGATCCGCTCTTCGACGCGGCGGGACGGTTCACCGGCTATCGCGGCGTGTCGCGCGACATCACCAAGCGCAAGAAGGCGGAACTCGCGGCCCAGGAGAACGAAGCCCTCTACCGGCTCCTCGCCGAGAACTCGTCGGACATGATCGCACGCACGGACGTCAACGGCGTGCGCCTCTACCTGTCGCCGGCGTCGCGCGAGGTGATCGGCTACGAGCCCGAGGAACTCATCGGCTCCACCCTGACCGACATCGTCCATCCCGACGACGTCGCGGCCGTGAAGGCCGGCGTAGCGGCGCTCCTGTCCGATCCGGCCAAGCAGCAGGAGACCGTGACCTACCGCCTGCGGCACAAGCGCGGGCATTGGGTCTGGGTCGAGCTCAACCGCCGCCTCGTCCGCGACGGGAACGGGCGCCCGGTGGAGTTCGTCAGCGTCGCGCGCGACATCACCGAGCGCCGCCAGTTCGAAGCGCAGTTGCGTCAGTCTCAGAAGATGGAGGCGGTGGGCCAGCTCACGGGCGGGATCGCCCACGACTTCAACAACCTGCTCACCGTCATCCTCGGCAACGCCGAGCTCCTCACGGAAGACGCCGCCGAGCCCCGGC
>DATAGO010000067.1:0-55393 GCA_036263675.1 Microvirga sp.
CAGTCAGAGGCGAACGGGCGGACCGCCCTGGGCGCGGCGGGATGCGTCTCCCGCTGGCCCTGAGCCTTGCTCCCCGTCCCGCGCCACGACGCCTCGCGAGCGCGCCTCACCGGGACAGGTGCAGGAGACATAGAACAGAACAGGAACATTGTCAAGCTTGAAAGGGGGAGCGAGTCGCTCCTCTCGCCGCTGCACGCCCTCTCCCCGTGCGGAGAGAGGGCGTGCAGCGGCGAGAGGGAGGGCGCCGCGACAAGAACGCGGTTGATTTCAGGCTCCCGCCGGCGCGAATCTGGTGGTCCCTCCTGATTCCCGCTTCGTTCTCATGCTCTCCCGTCCGCTGCCCCGTGCCGTCCCGGCCGACCGCCGTCAGTCCCCCGTCGCCGCCGGCGTCCAGCGCGGCGTGCGCCGGCTCTTCGCCCAGCTCGGGCATGTGACCCTCGTGGAGTTCACGCTCGCCAACGGCCGCCGGGCCGACGTGATCGCGCTCGGGCCGGACGGGCTCCTCACCATCGTGGAGATCAAGTCGAGCGTGGCGGATTTCCGCGCCGATCAGAAATGGCCGGACTACGAGGATTTCTGCGACCGCTTCTTCTTCGCGGTGCCCGAGACGGTGCCCTTCGACATCCTGCCGGCCGACCGCGGGCTGATCCTCGCCGATTCCTTCGGGGCCGCGATCGTGCGCGAGGCCGCGCATACGCCGCTCGCGGGCGCCCGCCGCAAGGCCGTGACCTTGCGCTTCGCCCACCACGCCGCATCCGTGCTGCACGGGCTCGCCGACCCGGACGCCGTCGCCGACGGGCGGCTGTAGGTCTCCCTCTCCCCGTTCACGGGGAGAGGGTCGGGGAGAGGGGCCGGTCGGTGGAGCTCAGTCTCTCCCATGTCATGGCCGGGCTCGACCCGGCCATCCCGATGCGAAGGCTGCAATGGCTGCCGCTGCGGGCGCAGCGCGCCTCTCCGATCGAGGTGGCCGGGTCGAGCCCGGCCATGACACGCGTGATGTGGAGGCCGCTCGCTTCACCGCGTGACCATGACATCGGCGAGGTGGGTTCCGCTCGCTTCACCGACCGGCCCCTCACCCCAGCCCTCTCCCCGTGAACGGGGAGAGGGGGCACGCTGCGGGGAGAGGGGATGATTACCGCGGTGCCCTCTTGGCCAGGATCCGCTGGAGCGTGCGGCGGTGCATGTTGAGGCGCCGCGCGGTCTCGGAGACGTTGCGGCCGCACAGCTCGTAGACCCGCTGGATGTGCTCCCAGCGCACCCGGTCGGCCGACATCGGGTTGTCGGGCGGGTTGGCGCGCTCGCCGGGCCGGGCCATGAGGGCGGCGTGGATCTCGTCCGCGTCGGCGGGCTTGGCGAGGTAGTCGAAGGCGCCGAGCTTCACGGCCGTCACCGCGGTCGCGATGTTGCCGTAGCCCGTGAGGATGACGCCGCGGGCGTCGGGGCGGCGTTCCTTCAGGCGTGCGATCACGTCGAGGCCGTTGCCGTCGCCGAGGCGCATGTCGATCACCGCGAAGGCGGGCGCTTCGCTCTCCACCGCGGCGAGGCCGTCGGCCACGCTCTCGGCCACGCGGACCTGGTAGCCGCGGCCCTCCATGGCGCGGGCGAGACGGGTCGAGAACGGCCGGTCGTCGTCGACGATGAGAAGGCTCCGGTCCGCGAGGGCGTCGAGCGCGAGCGTCGCGTCGCCCGGGAGAACATCAGCTTGCGTCACTGGACGCTCCTACAGTCTAGGGGCGGGTCGAAATCTCCGCCGAAGTGGCTCAAAGCCTTATATAGGAACGATTTTCCCATTCGTTAGGGGTGCCCCGGCGCGCCGGGCGGCAGGGCTCCCGCCTGCCGCTCGAACAGCCCGCGGGGCCAGGTGATCCGCGCCACCGCCCCGCTCGCCGGCGGGACCGCGTTGGTCAGCAGAAGTTGCGCGCCCGAGCGCTCGATCAAGGTCTTGGCGATGAAAAGTCCGAGGCCGAGCCCCGAGCCGCCGTCCTCGGTCTCGCTGCGCTCGTCGGCGCTGCGGGTGGTCACGTAGGGCTCGCCCACGCGCAGGAGCACGTCGGGGGCATAGCCCGGGCCGTCGTCGCGGATGACGAGGCGCACCTCGGCCGGCGTCCAGCGCGCCTCGATGACGACGCGGCTCCGGGCGAAATCGACGGCGTTGTCGATGATGTTGGCGAGCCCGTAGACCACGCCCGGGCTGCGGCGCCCCATGGGCTCGGGCCCCTCGCCCCCGGTGACGACCTCGATCGGGACGCCAAGCGAGCGGTGCGGCGCGACGGTCTCCTCCACGAGGTGGCTGAGCGAGATCGTCTCAAGGAAGCCGCTGCCGTCGCGGTCGAGCGAGGTGAGCTTGGAGAGGATCGTGCGGCAGCGCTCCACCTGCTCGCGCAGGAGCTTGAGATCCTCCGCGACCGGGCCCTCGCCGGGCAGGGCGTGGTTGAGCTCCTTGGCGACGAGCGCGATCGTGGCGAGCGGCGTGCCGAGCTCGTGCGCGGCCGCGGCGGCGAGGCCGTCGAGCTGGGAGAGGTGCTGTTCGCGCGCGAGCACGAGCTCGGTGGCGGCGAGGGCCTGGGCGAGCAGGCGGGCTTCCTCCGCGACGCGCCAGGCATAGACTCCCGTGAAGGCGGTGCCGAGCAGGATCGCGGTCCAGACCCCGCTCACGTAGAGGAACGGCAGCTCGAGCGGCGTGCCGGGATACCAGGGCAGCGGCTGGTGCACGAGCACCAGGAGCGTGGCCGAGCCGACCGCGAGCAGGCCCAGCCCCAGGGTCCGCTCCGGCGGGAGCGCCGCGGCCGAGATCAGGACGGGAGCCAGGAACAGCATCGCGAAGGGGTTCTGCAAGCCCCCCGTGAGGTAGAGGAGGCCGGCGAGCTGGAGGATGTCGAAGGCGAGGAGGAAGGTCGCGGCGTTGTCGCTGAGGCGGTGGCTCGCCGGGTACTGGATCCGCAGCGCCAGGTTCACCCAGGCCGAGGCCGCGATCAGCACGAAGCAGGGGCCGAAGCGCAGGGGGAAGCCGAGGCCGAAATGCACCACCGAGACCGCCGCGGCCTGCCCGAAGATGGCGAGCCAGCGCAGGCGCACGAGGGTGTCGAGCCGCAGGTGGCGCGCGTCGCTGCGCAGGTCGTGGGTTCGGGTCTGCGCCATGAGAGCGGAGGAACGATCCTCGGGAAGGGGCGGCGTCTCGCTCCGGGGCGCCGCCGCCCCCGAGATAGGGCCCCTCCCGCCTCCGGCCAGGGAAGGCCGTCCCGGAGCGGGTTCGACCGGCGTCGAATCGGCGCTCGCCCTGCCCGTGCGGCCGGACCCCTGCCGGCGCGGAACCGGGGCCAATCGGCAACACCTGACAGCTTTTGCGCAATCTTAACCTTTCCGCCTTGTATTGCCGTGGTGGAACCTTACTCTCCCACGTCCGGTTGAAGGGGTAACAGCTCCGCCTCGCGTTCCTGTGCTCTCAGAGGACAAAGGGGCTCCCAACCCAGGGGGACTGAATGAGCCTCGCGTATTATTGGTACGATGCCGCCCACCTGATGCTCTCGCCGGCCCGTGCCGCCTCGGATGCGACCAGGCTCTTCTTCGAAAACCCGCTCAACCCCCTGACCCACACCGCCTACGGCCGCACGGTCGCGGCCTCCTGCGAGCTCTTCGAGCGCACCACCCGCCGCTACGACAAGCCGGCCTTCGGGCTCGACACCACCCTGGTGGAGGGCGAGCGCGTCGCCGTCACCGAGCGGATCGTCTGGGAGCGCCCGTTCGGCCGGGTGATCGCCTTCGACCGCGCCGCCAAGGCCGCCGAGGCTCAGCCCAAGGTCCTCATCGTCGCCCCGATGTCGGGGCATTACGCCACGCTGCTCCGCGGCACGGTCGAGACCTTCCTGCCCACCCACCGGGTGATGATCACCGACTGGACGGACGCCAGCATGGTGCCGCTCTCGGCGGGGCGCTTCGACCTCGACGACTACATCGACTACCTCATGGCCATGTTCCGGGACCTCGGCCCGGACCTGCACGTGATGGCGGTCTGCCAGCCCTCCGTGCCCGTGATCGCCGCCATCGCCCGGATGGAGGCCGAGAACGACCCCGCGACCCCGCACTCGATGACCCTCATGGGAGGGCCGATCGACACCCGCCGCTCGCCGACCGCGGTGAACGAGCTCGCCGAGAAGCGCGGCATGCGCTGGTTCGAGCAGAACTGCATCGTGGCGGTGCCGCCGGTCCATCCGGGCTTCGGCCGGACCGTGTATCCGGGCTTCCTGCAGCTCTCCGGCTTCATGGCCATGAACATCGATCGGCACCTGACGGCGCATTGGGACATGTTCAAGCACCTGGTCCAGGGCGACGGCGACTCGGCCGAGAAGCACCGGGAGTTCTACGACGAGTACCTCGCCGTCATGGACCTCACGGCCGAGTTCTACCTCCAGACCGTCGAGACCGTGTTCGTCGAGCACCTCCTGCCCAAGGGCGAGATGACCCACCGGGGCAAGCCGGTCGACCTCACCGCCATCCGGCGCTGCGCCATCATGGCGGTCGAGGGCGAGAAGGACGACATCTCCGGCGTCGGCCAGACGCTCGCGGCCCTGGAACTCACCCCGAACCTCTCCCCCGACCGGAAGCTCTACCACCTCCAGAAGGGCGTGGGCCATTACGGGGTGTTCAACGGCTCGCGCTTCCGCAAGGAGATCGCGCCGCGGATCGCCGGCTTCATGGCCGAGCACGGCGCCGACGCGGCCCCGGTCCGGCGCGCCCCGCGCCTGCGGGCGGTCTGAAAACCTCAACGATTCGAGACTCCTGCGTCGTGACGCGGGCGCTTCGACGCCCGTGTCGCGACGCGCCGGCGCCCCTGTCAAGATCCACCTGACGCAACGGCAGCGGCAAACGGCTGCGCTGACACCCGTGGTGCGAACGGGGCACATTGCGGGGCATGAGATTCGCCCTGTTCCGCCGCGTTCCTGCGGACCCTCCTCACCTGGACGTGAGCCATGGGGGCAAGTCCTTCCAGGTGGCTCTCCGGCGGCGCCCGACCGCCAAACGCATCACCCTGCGCGTCTCCAGCGCGACCGGCGAGGTCGTGCTCACGCTCCCCGAGCGCATCGAGCTCACGGCGGCCCAGAAATTCGCCGATTCCCACGGCGACTGGATCGCCACGCGCCTCGCCAAGGTGCCGGAGCGCATCGCCTTCCGCCCCGGCGCCATCGTGCCCTTAAGGGGCGTTCCCCACCGGGTGGTGCACTGGAGCAGCATCCGGGGCACGACCCGGGCCATCAAGGGCATCGACGGCGAGGCCATCATCGCGGTCTCCTGCGACGCGCCCCACGTGGCGCGGCGGGTGCGCGAGTTCCTGGAGGCCGAGGCCAAGCGCGACCTCTCGGCCGCGGTCAAGCGCTACACCGCCCGGATCGGCGCCAATGCCAGCCGGATCACGGTGCGCGACACCAAGAGCCGCTGGGGCTCGTGCTCGGCGAAGGGCGCCCTCAACTTCTCCTGGCGCCTGATCCTGGCGCCGCCCTTCGTGCTCGACTACCTCGCGGCCCACGAGGTCGGGCACCTCAAGGAGATGAACCACTCGGCCCGGTTCTGGCGCCTGGTCCACGGGATGTGCCCGCGGACCGACGAGGCCGAGGACTGGCTCAAGCGCCACGGCACCGAGCTGCACCGCTTCGGCTGAGAGGCCGAGGACTGGCTCAAGCGCCACGGCACCGAGCTGCACCGCTTCGGCTGACCGCCGCCGGGGACGCCCTCCCTCCGGGAAGCCCTCCCGGGCGGCGCGGGGTGACAGGCCGGGCGGTTTCAGGGTAGGGGGCGCCAGGCTTCCTCTCCGCCCGGGACCCCATGCCCCTCAAGCCCGAAACGCTCGCCATGACGGCGGTCCTGGCGCTCCTGACCGCCCTCGGGCCGCTCTCCACCGACATGTACCTGCCCTCGCTCCCCGCCATCGCGGCGGAGCTCGGGGCCACGACCGCCGGGGCCCAGCTCACCCTCTCGGCCTTCCTCTTCGGCTTCGCGGTGGGGCAGTTCGTCTACGGGCCGGTGTCGGACCGGGTCGGGCGCCGGCCCGTGCTCATGTTCGGGCTCGGGCTCTTCACGCTGGCGAGCCTCGCCTGTGCGCTCGCGCCCTCGATCGAGGCGCTCGTCGCCGCCCGTTTCGTCCAGGCGCTCGGCGCCTCCGGGCCGATCGTGCTCGGGCGCGCCATCGTGCGCGACCTCTACGAGGGCCCGCGGGCCGGGCGCGAGCTGTCGCGCATGGGCACGATCATGGGAGTGGTCCCGGCGCTGGCGCCGATCCTCGGCGGGCTCCTGCACGAGGGCTTCGGCTGGCGTTCCACCTTCGTGGTCTGCATCCTGTTCAGCCTCGGGCTCGGCGCCGTGATCCTGACCCGCATGCCCGAGACGATCCGCGCCCGCTCGGCCGAGCCCCTGTCGTTCCTCGCGATCCTGAGAGGGTTCCGCGACCTCCTGCGCCACCGGGCCTACCGGGTCTACGTGTCCTTCTCGGCGCTCGCCTATGGCGGGCTCTTCGCCTTCATCTCGGGCTCGTCCTTCGTGCTCCAGGGGGTCTACGGCCTGGCCGAGATCCCCTATGCCCTCTCCTTCGGCTTCGTGGTGCTGGGCTTCATCGGCGGCACCTTCCTGGCCGGGCGCCTCGTGCTCCGGCGGGGCCTCGACGGCACGATCGGGCTCGGGGTGGCGGCGCTCGCGGCCGGGGGCGCGCTCATGCTCGCGCTCGTCGCGGCGGGCGTGCCGTCCTCGCTCGCGGTCTCGCTTCCCATGACGCTCTACGCCTTGGGGGTCGGGCTCACCATGCCGCAATCCATGGCGGCCGCCATGGGGCCGTTCCCGGACCGGGCCGGCGCCGCCTCCTCGCTGCTCGGGATCTGCCAGATGAGCTTCGCGGCGCTCGTCGGCATCGGGCTCGGGCAGTTCCTCGGCGCCTCCGCCCTGCCGCTCCCGGCGACGATCGCCGCGGCCGGGATCCTGGCGTTCCTGCTGTTCCACGCCACGAAGCGCATCCGCCGCCGCTGAGCGGTCGGACGCGTCCGGTCATCAGCCCGAACGGGCGCTCCAGCAGGTTCTTCCGCGCCTGAAAGGATCCGGCAGGCCCTAAAGCCCGAACGGGCGCTCCAGCATGTTTTACTGCGCCCGAAAAGGTTCGGGAGGGCCTAAAGCCCGAACAGGCGCTCCAGCAGGTTCTTCTGCGCCCCGCGCGGCGGCGCGGCGCCGGCCTGGGCCGTGGCGAAGCCGCCCGTGCTCGGGCGCGCCTCGGCCACCGCCGGGCCGGACGGCGCGCGGCCGCCCCCGCCCGGCAGCGGCACGGGCTGGGTGCCCTTGAGCGCCGTCTTCATGAAGGTGCTCCACACCTCGACGGGCAGGTTGCCGCCGGACGCGCGCTTCGTCGGATCGCCGTCGTCGTTGCCGAGCCAGACGCCCGCCACGAGCGAGCCCGTGAAGCCCACGAACCAGGCGTCGCGGAACTCCTGCGACGTGCCGGTCTTGCCGGCGGTCTCCCAGCCCGGGATCTCGCCCTTGCGCGCGGTGCCGATCACGAAGGTCTCGCGCATCATGTCGTTCATCTGCGCGACCTGGGCGGGGTCGATCACCCGGCCGAGCCCGCCGCCGGCCGGCCGGCGGTAGATCGTCTTGCCCGCCGTCGTCTTCACGCCCGCGATCACGTAGGGAACCACGCCCGTGCCGCCGTTCGCGAAGGCCGCGTAGGCGGCGACGAGCTCGAGCGGGGTCACCTCGGAGGTCCCGAGCGCGATCGCCGGGTTGGCCTGGAGCGGCGAGGTGATGCCGAGGCGCTGCGCGGTCTGGACCACGGCCTTGGGACCCACCTCGAGGCCGACCTTCACGGCGACCGTGTTGAGGGACATCGCGAGCGCGTCGCGCAAGGTCACGGGGCCGCGGTAGTCGCGCGAATAGTTCTCCGGCGTCCAGCCGCGATGGTTCACGGGCGCGTCCTCGCGCACCGTGTCGGGGGTGAGGCCGCGCTCCAGCGCCGCGAGATAGACGAAGGGCTTGAAGGCGGAGCCGGGCTGGCGCCGCGCCGCGGTGGCGCGGTTGAACTGGCTGTCGCCGTAGTTGCGACCGCCCACGAGCGCCTTGAGGGCCCCGTCCGGCTGCATGGCGACGAGAGCGCCCTGGCCGACATTGTAGCGGGCGCCCTTGGCGTTGAGCTCGTCGACGATCGAGCGCTCGGCCGCGGCCTGGAGGCCCAGGTCGATCGTGGTCGAGACCACGATGTCGGTCTCGATCGTGCCGACGAAATCGTCGAGCACGTCCATGACGAAGTCGGCGGCGTAGTTGAGCGAGCCGGCACCCTTGGGGCGCGAGGGCTGGGCCGGCGCCGCGAGCGCGGTCTTGGCCTGGGACGGGGTCACGAAGCCGAGATCCGTCATGGCCGCGATCACGAGCTCGGCCCGCGCCTGGGCCCCTTGCGGGTTGCGGTTCGGCGCGAGCCGCGACGGCGCCTGGACGAGGCCGGCGAGCACCGCGGCCTCGGCCAGCGTCACCTCCCGCGCGGACTTGCCGTAATAGCGCTGCGCGGCCGCCTCGATCCCGTAGGCGCCGGCGCCGAAATAGACGCGGTTGAGGTACAGCTCGAGGATCTCGTCCTTCGAGAAGTTGCGCTCGAGCCAGAGCGAGAGGATCGCCTCCTGGATCTTGCGCGAGGCGGTGCGCTCCTGGGTCAGGAACAGGTTCTTGGCGAGCTGCTGGGTGAGCGTCGAGCCGCCCTGCGCGACTCCGCGCGAGGTGAGGTTGCGCACCACCGCGCGGGCGATGCCGACGGGATCGATGCCGAAATGGTCGTAGAAGCGCCGGTCCTCGATCGCCACGAAGGCCTTCGGCAGGTGCGGCGGCAGCTCCTTGATCGCGACCGTGCGCCCGCCGGTCTCGCCGCGGTTGGCGATCAGGCTGCCGTCGGAGGCGAGGATCGCGATGTTGGGCGGGCGCTTCGGCACCGCGATCTGGTCGATCGGCGGCAATTGCGCGGCATGGTAGGCGACGAGCCCCGCGACCGCGATCACGGCCCACAGGCCGAGCACGACGCCGCCGTAGACGAGCCGCCCGAACAGCGAGCGGCGGCGCCCGGATTTCGGCTTCGCCGCGCGGGGCGCCGGAGCGGACGTCCGGGGGCGGGCGGCCTTGCGGGTCACGGGAGCGCCGGGCCGGTCGTCCGGCGAGATGCGGAGGTCGAACGCGCCGTGGTCGCCATCGGGATGGTGAGGCCTGTCCTTCGGCGAGAGGCGGATGTCGAACGCGCCGGCCTTGCCGTCATGGGCGCGCGTGGCGAGAGGTGGCTCCCGCCGGCTGCGTCCGTCTGCCATGAAGATCCCCGCATCATGCCTTGCCGCCGGTTGGCCCGGCTTGAGCGGCCGAGAGGCACGTTAATTGTGGCGGTTTAACGGGCGGTGAATCGGGCCCGGACCCGGGGCGTCGGCACGCGATGGACCGCCCGCCGCCCCTGCGCAGGCCGGCCCCCTTCGGTCGCCGTCGTCCCCTTGCGACCCGCTTGAAGTCCCGCGTCCGCGGTGCTTCGTTGGGCGCGGTTCCGCTCTGCGTTGCGCTCGGAATGACGAGGGGGAGTCGCGATGATCCAGGACGACGAATCGGGAGTGCCGGCATGGGCCGGCGGGTTCGGCCGGGGACGGGGCTCGCGATGACGCGCGACGACGAAGACTCGGAAGTCCCGCCCGAGCTGATCGCAAGTCTCACCCCCGCCGAGCTCGACGGCATCCGGATCAAGAACCTCGCGGACGTGACGGGGAACCGCTTTCCGCGCCAGGTGGACGGCACCATCCGGCACGTCACGTCGTTCGGCGGCGGCGCGCACTGGACGATGATCTACTCGGCCGACAAGAAGCCCGTCGGATGCGAGTTCTACGGGGTCCGGTTCGAGAGGCGGGACGACACCTTGTGGGTGATGCCGGCCCGGTAGGCGCGCCGTGGGCCCTCCCTGCGGGCAGGGCCGATCGTGCTGTCCCAAAGGCCGAGGGCGGGGCTCGGGAGCCGGCCCGCTCGAGGCTTGCCGCCATCCCCCACGGCTCTCCGGCGAAATCCGGATCCCGCGTCAGCGCAGGCGGCCGCGCTCCTCCCGCGCGGTGCGGGCGAGGGGATGGTCCGGGTGGCGGGCGATGAAGAGGTCGTAGGCCTCCCGGGTCCCGGCCCGCCGCGCGGCCTCGAACTCCTCCCGGACCGCGAAGTCGCCGTCGCGGGCCCGGGGCATGACGGGGCTGCGGGGCGCCTGGGCCGTGACGGAGGACTCCGGCGTTACGGGTAGCACGGGGCCGCGCAGGGCTCGAGCCAGAGCGGAGGACTCCGCCGTGACGGGGCTGCGCGGGGCCTGAGCCGTCGCGGGAAGCTCCGGGTCGGAGGGCGCGACGGGGCTGCGGGGAGCCCGGGCCATCGCGGAGAGCTCCGGTGCGGCGGGCGCGACGGGGCTGCGCGGGGCCTGGGCGGCCAAGGGGGCTCGGGCCTCCCGGGCTGCCGGCACGGCCGGCGAGGGGAGGGCGGTCGCCGCAAGCGCGGCGAGACCCCAGACCGTCCTGGTTGCGACCCCCGTCATCGTCATCGCTCCCGATGGACGGAACCGCCAAGCTCGGCCCCGCGTTCGCCGCCCATGGACCCTTATATCGTCGTTCTGGCCGGATTTGGGGCGGTGGTGCTGCTGACCGCCTGGCTCCCCATGATCCTCAAGGAGCTGCCCCTCTCGCTGCCGATCTTCTGCGTCGCGCTCGGGGCGGCCGTGTTCTCCTTTCCGGGCGTGCCCGGCGTCGCCTATCACCCGGCCGAGCATCCCGAGATCGTCGAGCGGATGACCGAGTTCGTGGTGATCATCTCGCTCATGGGCGCCGGCCTGAAGCTCGACCGGCCGCTGCATTGGCGCGGCTGGTCGATCACGGCGCGGATGCTCGGCATCGCCATGCCGCTCACGATCCTGGCGCTCGCGATCCTGGGCCAGGCGCTGCTCGGGCTCGGGCTCGCGACCGCGCTCCTGCTCGCCGCCTCCCTCGCGCCGACCGACCCGGTGCTCGCCAGCGACGTGCAGGTCGGGCGGCCCGGCGAGGGCGAGGAGGACGAGGCCCGCTTCGCCCTGACCTCTGAGGCCGGACTCAACGACGGCCTCGCCTTCCCCTTCGTGAATCTCGCGATCGGGTTGAGCCTCGCGTTCGAGAAGGGCGAGTCCTGGTTCGGGCACTGGATCCTCGTCGACGTGCTCTGGAAGCTCGGCGCCGGGATCGCGGTCGGCTGGGCGGTCGGGTGGTTCCTGGGCCAGCTCACGTTCCGCCTGCCGAACCGGGCCAAGCTCTCGCGCACGGGCGACGGCTTCGTGGCGCTCGGGGTCACGTGCCTGGCCTACGGGATCACCGAGATGGCGCACGGCTACGGCTTCCTCGCCGTGTTCGTGGCGGCGCTGGCGCTCCGGCGGGCGGAGCGCAACCACGACTATCATCAGAAGCTGCACGACTTCGCCGAGGAGCTGGAGCGCCTCCTCATGATGGTGCTGCTCGTGATGTTCGGCGGCGCCATCGCGGGCGGCGGCCTCTTCCGCGCGCTCACCTTCGAGGCCGTGGCCTTCGCGCTCATCGCGCTGTTCGTGGTGCGGCCGGTCTCGGGCTGGATCGGGCTTCTCGGCACCAGGCGCCCGCAGGAGGAGCGGGCGGTCATCAGCTTCTTCGGCATCCGCGGCCTCGGCACGGTGTATTACGTCGCCTATGCGGTGGGCGAGGCCGGGTTCGAGCGCATGGACCTCGTCTGGAGCACGGTCGGTCTCACGATCCTGATCTCGATCGTGCTGCACGGCATGACCGTGACCCCGACCATGCGCTACCTCGACCGGCGCGCGAGGCGCCGGGCCGCCCAGCACCGGACCTATTCGGCCGCGAGCGGCAGCTCGCCGGTCTCGGGATCGGCGGCGGCGAGGTCGCGGATCCGGGAGAGGTCGGCCAGGAACTCCTCGTAGGCGCGCCGCTTCGTCTCCTCGTCGGGCAGGCGCAGCAGGAACGAGGGATGGACCGTGACGTAGCCGGCCCGCTCGCCGAACCGCGCCTGGCCCCGCGCCCGGATGACCGGCACCGCCTTGCCGGCGAGCGCCAGCACCGCGGTCGCCCCGAGCGCCACCACGAGGCGCGGGCGCACGAGGTCGAGCTCCTTCATGAGCCAGGGCCGGTAATGCTTCACCTCGCCGGCGGTCGGCTTCACGTGGATGCGGCGCTTGCCGCGGCTCTCGAACTTGAAGTGCTTCACCGCATTGGTGAGGTAGGCCTCGCGACGCTCGATCCCCGCCTCGCCGAGCGCCCGGGTGAGAAGCTGGCCCGCGGGCCCCACGAACGGCCGGCCCTGCCGGTCCTCCTGGTCGCCGGGCTGCTCGCCCACGAAGGCGATGGCGGCCCCGGCCGGGCCTTCGCCGAACACGGCCTGCGTCGCCCCCGGCACCAGCGGCCCGGCCGCCGCGATGATCGCGTTGAGCTCTTCGAGCGTCTTCGGGTCCTGCGCCATGGCGGCCTCCTGCGGGACGTCTCCTCGCCCGACAACGCGCGAGCGGGCGGTTCGGGCCATGGGATCCCTCCCCCCTTTGCGGGGGAGGGTGGCGAGCGGAGCGAGCCGGGAGAGGGGCCGTGCTCGCGAGCTGCTTCCTTGTTGACGGCACGATCTTATCCCTCCTCTCAGGGGAGGGTGCCCGAAGGGCGGGTGGGGTGCTGCGCGAAGCCCATCCTGTGATGCTGGGCCTAGAACTCGCCTTTGGCGAACACCCCACCCCGCGCGGCTTCCGCCGCGTCGCCCTCCCCTGAGGGGAGGGAGGTGCTCCGTTCTTGATCGTTGTGCCCGACGTCCGACAGCCCCTCTCCCGACCCTGCTTCGCAGGGCCACCCTCTCCCGCAGAGGGGAGAGGGGGATGCGCGGGTCGCGTCCCGCGGGGGGCTACGCCTCCCCGTCGATCGCCGCGAGGGTGCGGCGCACGCGCTCCAGGCCCTCGGTGAGTTCGGCGAGCTCGCCCGCCAGCACGTCCTCCATGGCGGCCGCGGCGGTGGGGAACTCCTCCAGGAC
This sequence comes from Microvirga sp., assembly GCA_036263675.1. GTDB lineage: Bacteria > Pseudomonadota > Alphaproteobacteria > Rhizobiales > Beijerinckiaceae > Microvirga. The sequence goes on from DATAGO010000067.1 coordinate 13,033, forward strand.
GCGGCGCATGACGTTCGGCGAGATGCGCATGACCGCGGACGGCTCCTGCGCCACGGCGGTCGCGGGGCGGTCCACGTCGGCGAAGAGCGCGGCTTGGCCGATGAGCGCGCCGGGGCCGGCCACGAACGGGTCGGTGGCCCCGTCCTCGGCGTCCAGCACGATCGCGCCGGCGCCGACCACGTAGCCGCCGTCGGAGGCGTCGCCCCGGCGGAACAGCACGTCGCCGGCGCGCAGGGAACGGCCCTCGGCCGCGAAGGCGACGAGGCGCAGGGCGTCCCGGTCGAGGAGGTGGAACAGGGGCGCCCGGCTCAAAACCGCGATGTCGTGCTCGAGAGCCATCCCCGGTGCTGCCCCTGGCGGTGTGACGAAGCGCGGCCGCCGCCGCCGTGGCTTCTCTACACGAACCGGGGCCGGGCGACTACGGCGGCGCTCCCGGCGGCACGGAGTGCGGCGCCGGCAGGCCTCACGGCATCGGCGTGCGGCCGCCGGGCTCGGCTGCCCGCCCGGGTGGGCCTCACGGCATCAGCTTGTAGCCGCCGGGCTCCGTGACCAGGATCCGCGCCCGTGACGGGTCGGTCTCGATCTTCTGGCGCAGGCGGTAGATGTGGGTCTCGAGGGTGTGGGTGGTGACGTTGGAATTGTAGCCCCACACCTCCTGGAGCAGGGTGTCGCGCCCCACCACCTTCTGCCCCGCCCGGTAGAGGTAGCGCAGGATCGCGGTCTCCTTCTCGGTGAGCTTCAGCTTCGAGCCCTTCTCGGTGGTGAGGAGCTTGGAGCCCGGCCGGAAGGTGTAGGGGCCGATCTGGAACACCGCGTCCTCGCTCGCCTCGTACTGGCGCAATTGCGCCCGGATGCGGGCGAGCAGCACCGCGAACTTGAAGGGCTTGGTGACGTAGTCGTTGGCGCCGGATTCGAGGCCGAGCACCGTGTCGGCCTCCGACCCTTGCGCGGTCAGCATGATGATCGGGCTGCGGAATCCGCCCCGGCGCATGGCCTTCACGGCCTCGCGCCCGTCCATGTCGGGCAGGCCCACATCCATGATGGCGAGGTCGATGCGGTCCGTCTTCACGGCCGCGACCGCGGCGCCCGCGGTCTCGACGGCCGAGACCTGAAACTCGTCGTAGAGGGCGAGCTGCTCGGCCAGCGTGTCGCGCAGGTCCTGGTCGTCGTCGACCACGAGGAGGCGGCTGGCATTCGACATCGGGACACCCTTTGCACATGGCGGTCGCGGCGGGAGAGGGCTCGGAGATCCGGCGGCGCTCGCCCGGCGAAGGCCTTCGGGAGGCGCCCGCGGACGCAGGAGACACCCGCGGGTTACAGTAGTGATGATAAAAGCGACAACAAGTGGTCGGCCGGCGCCCTCCACCGCTGATCCGCAGGGCCGGTCGTCCCGGCCCGAAACCCCTCACCGCACGATGCCCTCCCGATGATCCCCAGCGCCCTGACTACCCTTCACGTGTACCGCTCCCCCCTGGATCACCGCCGCGGCCGTCTCGTCGCGGGCCCGCTCGTGCTCCCCTGCGCCCTCGGGCGGACGGGCACGACCCATGCCAAGCGCGAGGGCGACGGAGCGACGCCGGTCGGGACCTTCCGCCTCCTCCGGGCCTATTACCGCGCCGACCACGGCGCCCGGCCGCGCACCGGCCTTCCGCTTCGCCGCATCGGTCCCCGCGACGGCTGGTGCGACGATCCGGCCGACCGGCGCTACAACCGCCTCGTGCCGCTGCCCTGCCCGTCGAGCCACGAGGCGATGTGGCGGGCGGACCATCTCTACGACCTCGTCATCGACATCGCCTGGAACCGCGGCCCGATCGTGCGCGGCCGGGGCAGCGCGATCTTCCTCCACCTCGCCCGGCCCGGCTTCACGCCCACCGAGGGCTGCGTCGCGGTCGCACCCGACACGGCGCGGCGGCTCCTGGAGCGGATCGGGCCGCGGACGCGGATCCGGATCGTGGGATGAACCCCCTCTCCCCGCAGCCGCACTCCCTCTCCCCGCGAACTCTCCCCCTCTCCCCGCAGGCGGGGAGAGGGCTGGGGTGAGGGGCCGGTCGGTAGAGTGCAATACATCCGCCTCCCGCCTGTCATGGCCGGGCTCGACCCGGCCACCTCGATCGGAAAATCCGCGCTGCGGGTCCTTAGGCGACAAGCACAGCGCCACTCGAACCGGGATGGCCGGGTCGAGCCCGGCCATGACAAGGGAGAGACTGAGCTCCACCGACCCGCCCCTCACCCCGACCCTCTCCCCGCACGCGGGGAGGGGGGGAGGACTCACCCCCGCCCCCCGAAGATCGCGCTGCCGACCCGCACATGCGTGGCGCCGAGCTGGATCGCGGCTTCGAAATCGGCGCTCATGCCCATGGAGAGGAGCGGCAGGCCGTTGCGCCTGGCGATGGTGGCGAGGAGCGCGAAATGGGGGGAGGGCGGGTCCTCGGCCGGGGGGATCGCCATCAGGCCCTCGATGCTCAGGCCCCAGCGCTCGCGGCAGGCCGCCAGGAACGCGTCCGCCTCGCGGGGCATCACGCCGCCCTTCTGGGGCTCCTCGCCGGTGTTGACCTGGACGAGGAGGCGGGGCCGGCGGCCCTGCTTCGCGATCTCCTTGGCGAGCGCCTCCGCGAGCGAGGCGCGGTCGAGGCTGTGCACCGCGTCGAACAGGGCGACCGCTTCCCTGGCCTTGTTGGATTGCAGCGGCCCGATCAGGTGGACCTCCGCGTCCGGATAGCGCTCGCGCAGGGCCGGCCACTTGGCCTTCGCCTCCTGGACGTAGTTCTCGCCGAAGACCCGCTGGCCGGCCGCGAGCACCGGCTCGATGGCGTCAGCGGGAAAGGTCTTCGACACCGCCATCAGGGTGACCCCGGCCGGGTCGCGGTCGCAGTCGCGGGCCGCGCGGGCGACGGCCTCGCGCACCTCCATGAGGCGCCGGACGGCGTCGGAGGAGGGCGAGGCGGGGAGGGTCTCAGCCATGCGGGATTCTCACAACGGAGGCGATGGGAAAGGGGAGGGTCGGCTCAGCCACGGCGGAATCCTCCCGGGAGGCGGGCTTGGACCAGGAGCGGCGCGGCGGGCTCAGCCATGCGGGTCTCTCGGGTGAGGTGCGGCGGACTCAGCCATGCGGGTCTCTCGGGTGAGGTGCGGCGGGCTCAGCCATGCGGGTCTCTCGGGTGAGGTGCGGCGGCAGGATTGTTGACCGATAAGGCGTGGTGTGTCCTAGTCCGCGCGACCCGCGTGGCGCAAGCCGCGCCCTTTCCTGCTGGTTTTTCCATCGCCCCGTTCCGGGCGATCGCGTGACGAGATGGCTGTGACCACGGATCAGAGACCGCCCCGGGCGGAGCGCTACAACGCCAAGGAGGCGGAACCCAAGTGGCAGACGGTGTGGAGCGAGCGCCAGCTCTTCCGCACCGACAACGCCGACCCGCGCCCGGCCTATTACGTGCTCGAGATGTTCCCGTATCCGTCGGGGCGCATCCATATGGGCCACGTGCGCAACTACGCCATGGGCGACGTGGTGGCGCGCTACAAGCGCGCCAAGGGCTTCAACGTGCTGCACCCCATGGGCTGGGACGCCTTCGGGATGCCGGCCGAGAACGCCGCCATGCAGAACCGGGTCCACCCGAAGGCGTGGACCTACCAGAACATCGAGACCATGAAGGCCCAGCTCAAGAGCATGGGCCTGTCGCTCGACTGGAGCCGCGAGATCGCGACCTGCGATCCCTCCTACTACCGGCACCAGCAGCGCATGTTCCTCGACTTCCTCGAGGCCGGGCTCGTCACCCGCCGCACCGCCAAGGTGAACTGGGACCCCGTCGACCAGACCGTGCTCGCCAACGAGCAGGTCATCGACGGGCGCGGCTGGCGCTCGGGCGCGCTCGTCGAGCAGCGCGAGCTGACCCAGTGGTTCTTCAAGATCACGGATTTCGCCCAGGACCTCGTCGACAAGCTCGACGCGCTCGACGCCTGGCCCGAGAAGGTGCGCCTGATGCAGCGCAACTGGATCGGTCGGTCGGAGGGCCTGCTGGTGCGCTTCGCCCTCGATCCCGCGACCGTGCCGGACGGGGAGAGCGAGCTCGAAATCTACACGACGCGCCCCGACACGCTGTTCGGCGCCAAGTTCATGGCGCTCGCGCCCGACCATCCGCTCGCGCAGGCGGCGGCCAAGACGAACCCGGAGCTCGCCGCCTTCGTCGAGGAGTGCAAGCGCACCGGCACCGCGCAGGAAGCGATCGACAAGGCGGAGAAGCTCGGATTCGACACCGGCATCCGGGCCCGGCACCCGTTCGATCCGGACTGGGAGCTCCCCGTCTACGTCGCCAACTTCATCCTGATGGAATACGGCACCGGCGCGATCTTCGGCTGCCCGGCGCACGACCAGCGCGACCTCGACTTCGTCAACAAGTACGGCCTCGGCAACACCGTCGTGGTCTGCCCGCCCGACCAGGATCCCGCGAGCTTCGTCGTCACCGACACGGCCTATGACGGCGAGGGGCGGATGGTGAACTCGCGCTTCCTCGACGGGCTCTCGATCGCGGAGGCCAAGGAGGAGGTCGCGCGCAGGCTCGAAGCCGAGACCCGCAACGGCCGCCCCGCCGCCGAGCGCAAGGTGAACTTCCGCCTTCGCGACTGGGGCATCTCGCGCCAGCGCTACTGGGGCTGCCCGATCCCGGTGATCCATTGCGATTCCTGCGGCGTGGTGCCCGTGCCGAAGGACGCGCTCCCCGTGGTGCTGCCCGAGGACGTCACCTTCGACGTGCCCGGCAACCCGCTCGACCGGCACCCGACCTGGCGCAAGGTCGCCTGCCCGCATTGCGGCAAGGATGCCAGGCGCGAGACCGACACCATGGACACCTTCGTGGACTCGTCCTGGTACTTCGCGCGGTTCACCGATCCGAGCCTCACCGACGAGCCCACCGACCGCGCGGTCGTCGACCGCTGGCTGCCCGTCGACCAGTATATCGGCGGCATCGAGCACGCGATCCTGCACCTGCTCTATTCGCGCTTCTTCACCCGGGCGATGAACCGCACCGGCCATTCCGGCGTCGCGGACGGCGAGCCCTTTAAGGGCCTGTTCACGCAAGGCATGGTGGTGCACGAGACCTACCGGGCCCAGGACGGGTCGTGGGTCATGCCCGCGGACGTGCGCATCGAGAGCGACGGCGGCACGCGCCGCGCCGTCCACCTCGCGACGGGCGAGCCGGTCGAGATCGGCTCGATCGAGAAGATGTCGAAGTCGAAGAAGAACACGGTCGACCCGGACGACATCATCGCGAGCTTCGGGGCCGACACCGCGCGCTGGTTCATGCTCTCCGACTCGCCGCCTGACCGGGACGTGATCTGGACCGAGGAAGGCGCGCAAGGCGCGGCCCGCTTCGTGCAGCGCGTCTGGCGCCTCGTCGGCGAGATCGCCGCGGAGGCCGCCCACGCCAACGGCGCGGAGCCGTCGGGTCCGCTCGGCCTTGCCGTGCGCAAGGCGGCCCACAAGGCGCTCGCGGCGGTCGGGGACGACGTGGAGCGCCTGCGCTTCAACCGCTGCGTCGCCCACATCTACGAGCTCGCGAACGCCCTGCAGGACCTGCTCGCGCAAGCCCGCAAGGGCGGCGAGGAGCCGGGGCTCGCCGGCGCCTGGCGCGAGGCCGGGCGCATCCTGGTCCAGATCCTGGCCCCGATGATGCCGCACCTCGCCGAGGAATGCTGGGAGGCGCTCGGCTGCGAGGGCCTCGCCGCTGAGGCCGCCTGGCCCGAGGCCGACCGGGCGCTCCTCGTCGAGGACGCGATCACGCTGCCCGTGCAGGTCAACGGCAAGAAGCGCGCCGACGTCACCGTGGCGCGCGATGCCGACCAGGCCGCGGTCGAGAGCGCGGTGCTCGCGCTCGACGCCGTGCAGCGGGCCCTTGACGGCAAGCCGCCGCGCAAGATCATCGTGGTGCCGCAGCGGATCGTGAACGTGGTGGCGTGAGCGCCGCCGACTCGGGATCGGGAGCGGCCGATCCTGAACGTGGTGGCGTGAGCGCCGCTCCGGAATCAGGAGCCGCGGACCGTGAAAACCGCGGCGTGATCACGCGGAGCAACGAAGCGTCAACGGTGCGGCCGGATACTCGGCCGGCACGGGAGTGGGGTGAGCGGGAATGAGCTGGTCGAGCGCCCTGCGCATGGCGGCCGTCGCCGGGTTGACGCTCGGGCTCGCGGGCTGCTTCACGCCGCTCTACGGGCCGACCGCGTCCGGCGAGCGGCTCGACGCGGCCCTGGCCGCGGTCGAGGTCGACAGGATCGAGACCCCGCCGGCCTTCGAGCGCGTCGGCCATTACCTGAGAAGCGAGCTCGTCTTCGACCTCGACGGCTCGGGCGCGCCGGCCGCGAAGCGCTACAAGCTCGCGATCGCCTATGCCCAGCAGGTGGCCTCGCCGATCATCGACGCCAATATCGGCCGCGCCCAGTCCGCGACCGTACAGGGCGAGGCGACCTACACGCTCACGACCCTCGACGGGCGGCTCGTGACGAGCGGCAAGGCCTTCGGCAACGCCACCTACGACCGCTCGCAGCAGCGCTTCGCCACCGTGCGCGCGGCGCGCGACGCCGACATCCGCCTCGCGAAGGTGCTCTCCGAGCAGATCCGCACGCGGCTCGCGGTCGCGCTCCGCACCGGCGCCTGACGCCGCGATGGTCGCCGTCAAGGCGGGCGACGTGGAGGGCGTGCTGCGCCGCCCCGACCCGCGCATCCTCGTCTATCTCGTCTACGGCCCCGACGGCGGCCTCGTGAACGAGCGCGCGAAGAAGCTCGCCGAGCGCGCCGTCGACGACCCCGCCGATCCGTTCCAACTGATCCGCCTCGACGGCGACGCGGTCGCGGCCGAGCCCGGGCGCCTCGCCGACGAGGCCGGCACGATCGGCCTGTTCGGCGGCCGGCGCGCGATCTGGGTCAAGCCGACGGGCCGCAACATCGCGCCCGCCGTGGAGGCGGTGCTCGACATGGCCGCGGGCGACGCCGCGGTGGTGATCGAGGCGGGCGACCTCGGCAAGGCCTCGCCCCTGCGGACCTTGTGCGAGCGCTCCCAGAAGGCGCTGGCGCTGCCCTGCTACGCCGACACCGACCGCGACCTCGGCACCCTCGTCGACGACACCTTCCGCGAGGCCGGCATCGCGCTGACGCGGGAGGCGCGCGCCGCGATCCTCGCCAATCTCGGCGGCGACCGGCTCGCGACCCGGGGCGAACTCGCCAAGCTCCTCCTCTACGCGCACGGAAAAAGCGAGGTCGGCGTCGAGGACGTGGACGCGATCCTGAGCGACGTGTCGAGCCTCGCCCTCGATGCGGTGGTGGACGCGGCTTTCGCGGGGGATGCGGCGGGCCTCGAAGCCGGCTGCCGGCGGCTGGCCGCGGAAGGCGTCGCGGGATCCACGATCCTGAGCGCCGCCCTGCGCCACGCGCTCGCGCTCCTGCCCGCGCGGCTCGACGTGGAAGCCGGCCGGCCGGCCGGCGCGGTGCTCGAGGCCTGGCGCGGCCTGCATTTCCGCCGCAAGCCCCTGGTGCAGCGCCATCTCGAGCGCTGGGCCGCCGGGACGCTGAAGGAAGCGGTCGCGCGGATTCAGGGCAGCCTGCTCGACACCCGCAGGCTCGCCGGGCTCGGCGACGCCATCACGGCCCGGACCCTCCTCGACCTCGCGCGCCTCGCGCGGCGGGCGTGAAGACGCCTCCGATGTGGCTTCGCCTTCGCCCGCTCCGCCCGAATGCGGCCGCGAAGGCGCACAACGTCGAGAGCGCCTCTCTTCCAGGCTTGCCCGCACCCGCGTTCGATGATTTGTTTCGCTCCAACCACCAGACCTGAGTGGGATCGGGAGAGAGGGAACCATGAAGCGCCGGACATTTCTGTCCGCTGCAGGCGTCGGCCTTGCAGCGGGAGCCATCGCCAAGCCCGCCATTGCCCAGTCCATGCCGGAGGTCCGCTGGAGGCTTTCCTCCAGCTTTCCGAAATCCCTCGACACGCTCTACGGCGCGAACGAGGAATTCGCGCGTCACGTCTCCGAGGCCACGGACGGCAAGTTCCAGATCCAGCCCTTCGCGGCGGGCGAGATCGTGGGCACCTTCCAGGCCTTCGACGCGGTCTCCAACGGCACCGTCGAGATGATCCAGGCGCCCGGCTACTACTATGTCGGCAAGGACCCGACCTTCGCGGTCTTCGCCGACATTCCGTTCGGCATGAACTACCGCCAGAAGACCGCCTGGCTCAACCACGGCGGCGGCAACGAGCTCGTCAACGAATATCTCGGCAAGTTCAACGTGCACGCGATCCCGTACGGCAACACGGGCACGCAGATGGGCGGCTGGTTCCGCAAGGAGATCAAGACCGTCGCCGACCTGCAGGGCCTGAAGTTCCGCATCGCCGGCATCGCGGGCCAGGTGTTCCAGAAGCTCGGCGCGGTGCCGCAGCAGATCGCGGGCGGCGACATCTACCCGGCGCTCGAGCGCGGCACCATCGACGCGGCCGAGTGGGTCGGTCCCTACGACGACGAGAAGCTCGGCTTCCAGAAGGTGGCGCCGTTCTACTACTACCCGGGCTTCTGGGAAGGCGGGCCGACCATCCACGCCATGATCCACAAGGCCAAGTGGGAGGAGCTGCCCAAGCAGTACAAGGCGGTGGTTCAGAGCGCCTGCGCCCGCGTCATGGTCGACATGGTCGCCAAGTACGACGCCCGCAACCCGGCGGCGCTGCGCCGGCTCGTCGCCAGCGGCGCGCAGCTGCGGCCCTTCCCGCAGGAGGTCATGGAGGCGGCCCTCAAGGTCTCGAACGAGCTCTACGACGAGATCTCGGCCAAGAACCCGGACTTCAAGAAGATGTACGAGAGCCTGCGCGCGTTCCGCAACGAGGAATACCTCTGGTTCCAGGTCGCGGAATACGGCTTCGACAACTTCATGATCCGCTCCCGCGCCCGCGGGTAGCACCAAAGCCGCGAAGAAAAGGGCGGGCCTCGCGAGAGGCCCGCCCTTCCTTTTGGCCGACGCGCGGAACGGGCGGCGCTACCGGAACAGGTACGCGACCTTGCCCAGCGGCACGCCGCCGATGCGCTCCTCGACCCGGGCGATGCTGCGCCCGCCCAGGCCCTCGTAGAAGGCGCAGGCGCGCGCGTTCTCGGCCAGCGCCCACACCACGAGCCGCGGCATGCTGCGGTCGGCGAGGTCGTTGCGCGCCGCCCGGAACAGGCGCCGGCCGAAGCCGAGCCCCTGGTATTCGGGGGCGAGATAGAGCTCGTCGATCTCCCCTTCCGCCGGGATCGTGCGGTCGCGGCAGCGCCCGTAGGACACGTAGCCCGCAATCCCCTGGCCGACGTCGAGCACGGCGAGCGGCCGCCCGCGCGTCACCGTCGAGCCCCACCAGCGCGGGCCGCGGCGGGAAAGCATCTTCTCGAGCGCGACGCCCGGAATGATGCCCTGATAGGCCTCGCGCCAGGCGGCTTCGAACACGCGGGAGAGGCCGAGGGCGTCCTCGGGCCTGGCATGCCGGATGGAGACGAGAAGGTCGCTCATGGAAGGGGCTTCGGGGGTGGCGGAGGGCCCTGGACGGGAGCCGGCGGGGCGGCGCCCAGGGATCCGGGACGGAAGGGAGGCGGCGCTGGAGGGGGGCGGGAAGGGGCGTGCGGACGAGGCGGAACCGTGGCCGTCAGGGCGCCCTCCCGATGACGTTAGGTCAACGACATCAAGGACATGGCGCCCACCCGGCCGACTCCATGCAAGCACGCTTTGCGGCCTTTGCGAAGAGGCCGCGCGGCAACACAGGGCCGTGCCCGAGGCGTCGCGGCGGCCCGGATCCGCGGGGCGCGCCTCGCCGGGTCGTGACGCCGCAGCGCCGGCGCCCGCGTTGCCCTGCACCCCCCTTCGCTGGTATGTCGGGGGTCTCCATGCGCTCCGTTCCCGCCCCGTCCGCACGAAGGGGGATTCGTGCCCTTCCGGGCTCGCCCGCTCCGGGCGAGGCGGACCGGCGCACGCGCCGCGCCGGCCCTTCCCCGGGGTCCGGGCCCGCGCCATGCTGCTATCGTCGGACGGCCGCGTGACCAGGACGCTCCTCTCCAATCCGCTGCGGCTCGAGCGCTACCTCCGGCGCCGGCGCGACCGCATCGCCTTCTGGAACCGCCCGATCGCGGGCTGGCGCGGGCGGGTGCATGCCTGGGCCCACATGCTCTTCGTCGACCACGGGGTGCTCCGGCTCGCCTATCTCAACCGGCACCGCATCGCCGACGGGGCCTGGCGCGCGGCGCAGCCGGCGCCGCCCCATTTCGCGCGCATGAAGGCGCAAGGGGTTCGCACGATCGTGAACCTGCGCAACGGCCGCGGCCACGGCTCCTGGCAGCTCCAGCGCGAGGCCTGCGAGCGGCTCGGGCTCACCATGACGGAGTTCGTGGTCCGCTCCCGCGCCGCGCCCGACCCGGAGACGGTCCTGCGCGCGAAGGCCTTCTTCGACGGCCTCGCCTACCCGGCGGTGTTCCACTGCAAGTCGGGCGCCGACCGGACCGGCTTCGTGGCGGCGCTCTACCTCATCGTCCGCGAGGGCCGCAGCGCCGACGAGGCCCTGCGCCAGCTCTCGCTGCGCTACGGCCATTTCCGCTTCGCCCGCACGGGCATCCTCGACGCCTTCTTCGAGCGCTACCGCGACGAGGGCGAGGCGCGGGGCATCCCGTTCCTCGACTGGGTCGAGCGCCATTACGACCCGGAGGCGCTCGAGCGCGACTTCCGCCCGAACGCCTGGGCGGACCTCCTCGTCGACCGGATCCTGCGGCGGGAGTAGCGGTGCCGGGCCCTGCACCGCGGCGGCGCCGTCACGCGCGGCGCGGCGCCCTCACTCGATGACCTCGTCGGCCCGGCTCAGCAGGGCGGGCGGGACGTCGAGGCCCATGGCCCGCGCGGTCTTGAGGTTGATGACCAGCCGGAACTTGGTCGCGAGCTGGATCGGCAGGTCGCCGGCGGGCTCGCCCTTGACGATGCGGTCCACGTAGCCCGCCGCCTGGCGGAAGAGATCGAGGATGTCGGCGCCGTAGAACATCAAGGCGCCGGATTCGACGAAGGCCGGCCATTCCGCGACCACCACGACCCCGAGATCGGCGGCGGCGCGGATGATCTCGTCCTTCAGGCTGACGGTGAGGAAGTCGCTGATCACGATCACGGCGTCGCCGCCCTGGCTCTTGAGCGAGCGGAGAAGCTCGGCGGGTTCGGCGGGCGAACTCGACCGCAGGCCGAGACGCAAGGGCTGAAACCCCTGCGCCCGCGCCGCCGCCTCCGTCTGCGCGCCCCATTCCCGGAACACCGGATCGACCACGTTGTGCAGGATGCCGAGGACGGAGGATTTCGGCAGGAGCTCGCGCAGCGCCTCGATGCGCTTGGCCGACAGCGCCTCGCCGAAATAGGAGAAGCCCGTCACGCGCCCTCCGGGCCTCGCGAGGCTCGCGAAGAGGCTGCGGTCGCCGGCGACGGGGGGCAGGCCGAGGGCCACGATGGGGATCTGGGACGCCCGGTGGATGGGCGGGATCACGGCCGGACCGGGCGCGACGAAGACGTCCACGGGCCGGCGCACCATCTCGTCGAGGTATCGCGCCGCGAGATTCAGGTCGCCGGCGGCATGGCGGGTTTCCAGCAGGATCGACTGGCCTTCCACATGCCCCTGCTCCTTGAGGCCCTGCCGCAGGGCCTCGACGAGAGGCCGGTCCGCCTGCTCCGACGCGAGCCCGAGAAAGCCCACGACGGGCACCCTCGCCCGGGGCTGCGCCAGGCTGCGCGTCGCCATCGGCGACAGGGCCAGCAGACCCAGGACGTGCCGTCGCCGCATGCGCTCGCCTCGCAAAGCCGGTTCAGATCGGCGCCGAGCCTACACGCGTTCGCGACGTCGTTCCATAAAGGCGGTCGCGCGAAACGGCCGGCCCCTCGAGCTGGACGCCCTCCGCAACGAAAAAGGCCCAGGCAGAGCCTGGGCCTTCACGCGACCAGCGTCTCCTGGTCTCTTTCAGGTCAGAAGTTGAAGTCGTTGGCGTCCGCAAAGAGACGCGCCTCCCGACCAGACATCTGCTCGAGTTCGGCGACCGCAACCGGGAGGACCTCCTTGAAGCGGTTCGGATCGAACACGAGGCTGCCCCTCTCCTCGGTGTCGCCCACCTCCCCCGGCGTTCCCTCGCCGGCCCGGCCCGGCACGTTCATCCCGTGGATCACGAGGTGGTTCAGGTCCAGGTTCCGGAAGGTGGTGATCGAGTCGCCGGCATGGGACCCGTGCGGCTCGTCGTCCCCCAGGAGGTGGTAGGTCTGCTCGAACACGAAGCTCCCGTCCTTGCCCATCGTGAAGGGAAACGCTCCGTCCTCGTCGTCCAGGTTCAGCAGGATCCCGCCGTAATCCGGCAGCCCTTCGAGCAGCTCGACGAAGCCGTCGCCGTCGCTGTCGTCGCGCCGGTTTGGCGTGACGGCGTCCTGCCCGGTCTCGAAGCCGTGCATGTGCTGGATGTGGAGACCTTCATCCAGGCCTGTCGCCTTGATCCGGACGGTCAGAAGATCGTCCTCGCTTCCGGGGCCTCCACGATCCACCGTCAGGATCGCGGTCGCCGTCACGCCGGAACCGTTGATCGCCTCGAACTCGCCGACATAGACCTGGTCGGCTTCTGCAAGATCCTTCTTCAGGCTTCGGTCTCGTGCCATCGTCGTCCTCCCTCATAGACCGCTCAATGATGCGATCACCGAGGCCGTACCCGTCAGGGAACGCGCTGGATGCACGGGGAGGAACAATATTTTGCCGGCACGCACCTCCCGAGTGGCAAAGGCGCAGATCACCGTTCAGCAATAGCCAAGCTGATCGGGTCCGTTTCGTTTGTGACCCTTGATTCTGCTGCGGAAGATCATGCGGCGCACCAACGGACCTGATCCAGCCGAGCTCAAGCACTGACAGGAGTCGAGGGGCTGCCTGAGTTTCGTCGGGAACACCGGGTCGCCTTGGGTGCTCCTCCCTTGAACCAGGCCGATGCCGGCTTCGAAAGGCCGACAGGAGCGTCCAGGTTGAACCGGACACCGCGCATCATCCGAACCGAACCGCCCTCCCACAACGGCTCCTGCCGTTCGGACGCCGCCCGCCCCGCCCTCAGCCCGGCCCGGCTGCGGACGCCGCCGCGGCGGGCGTGTCGTCGGAGAGCTGCATCCGGTGCAGTCTCGCGTAAGTCCCGCCCCGCGCGACGAGCGCCTCGTGCGGACCGGTCTCGACCACGCGGCCCGCCTCCAGCACGGCGATCAGGTCGGCGTCGCGGACGGTCGAGAGGCGGTGGGCGATCACCAGGGTGGTGCGGCCCCGCATCAGGCGGGCGATCGCGGCCTGGACCAGGCGCTCGGATTCCGAATCGAGCGCCGAGGTGGCCTCGTCGAGGAGCAGGATCGGGGCGTCCTTGAGGAAGGCGCGGGCGAGCGACACCCGCTGGCGCTCGCCGCCCGAGAGGCGCCCGCCGCCGGGGCCGACCCGGGTGTCGTAGCCCTCGGGCAGGCGGCTGACGAATTCGTGCGCGGCCGCGGCCTGCGCCGCCGCGACGATCTCGTCCTGCGTGGCGCCGGGACGGCCGAAGGCGATGTTGGCCGCGACCGTGTCGTCGAAGAGCACCACGTCCTGGCTCACCACCGCGACCGCGTCGCGCAAGGACGCGAGCGTCACCGCGCGCACGTCCTGCCCGTCGATCAGGACCCGGCCCTCGTCGGCGTCGTAGAGGCGCGGCACGAGGGCGAGCAGCGTCGACTTTCCCGAGCCCGAGCGCCCGACGAGCGCGGTCGTGCGCCCCGCCGGCGCCGCCAGCGTGATGCCGTCGAGCGCGGGGGCGTCGGCGCGGTAGCGGAAGCGCACGCCCTCGAAGCGCACCTCGCCGCCCGCGACCCGGAGGTCCGGCGCGCCGGGGCGCTCCGCGATGCGGGGCGGCTCGTCCATGATCGCGAAGGTGCGCTCCAGCGCCGCGAGCGCCTCCTGGGCGATCGCATGCAGGTTGCCGAGCGAGCGCACCGGCTGGGCCGCGAGGATGAGCGCGCTCACGAAGCCCGTGAAGTCGCCGACCGTGCTGTCGCCGGCGAGAATCCGCCAGCCGATCAGCACCAGCACGCCCGAGACCGCGAGCCCCGCCGCGATCTCGAGCATCGGCTCGAGCCGCCCGCGCGCCACCGCGGCCTTCATGCGCAGGCGCCGGACCTCCTCGAAGGACGCGCGGGTGCGCGCCTTGAGGTAGCCTTCGAGCCGGTAGGTCTTGGCGACCCGCGCGCCCGCGAGGCTCTCGGAGATCAGGCCCGCGGCGGCGCCGATCTGCTCCTGGGTCGAGGTCGCGACCCGGCGCAGGCGCCGCCCGAGCTTTCCGATCGGCACCACCACGAGGGGCGCCACCACGGCCGCCGCCAGCGTCAGCACCGGATCGATCCAGAGCATGGCGGCGACGAGCGCGATCACGGTCGCGACCTCGCGCAGGAGTACGGTCGAGAGGCGGGTGAGAAGCTCCTTCACGAAGCTGAAGTCGGTGGTGAAGCGCTGGGTCAGCGCGGCCGGGCTCTCGCGCCCGAGCTGGGCGAGGTCGGCCTCGATGAGGTGGCCGTAGAAGGCCGATTGCAGGTCGACCTCGATGCGGGTCACGACCCGGTTGGTGAGGACGAGGAGCCCGAAGGAGGAGAAGCCCCGGAGAGCCGTGACCCCGAGGACGAAGAGGGGCCCGAGCATGATCGCGCCCGCGTCCTTCGCCGAAAACGCGTCGAAGGCGGCCTTGATGAGCACGGGGTAGAGGCCCGTGGCGCCCGCGATGAGCGCGACGAGGAGGAGGATCAGCGCGAGGGCGCGCGCGTGCGGGCGCATCCACGCGCGCCACAGGCGGCGGACGAGGGGCAGGGTGTCGCCGGCGAGCACCGGCTTGCGGGACCCGCGCGGGACGCGGAGCTTCGGTTCGCCCATGGGCTCGCGGGGTACCATGGCGGCGCGGCGGGCGGCAAATGGCTCCGCGTTCGCTTGGCTTTGCGCCGTTCAGGAGGGCTGTGCAAGCCGGGCGGGTCTGCTACAGGCGGCGCAGCCTTCCACCCCGCCGAGCGCCATGTCCCAGCGTCTGATCCTCGCCCTCTCCTGTCCCAACCGCCCCGGCATTGTGGCGGCCGTGTCGACGCATCTGTTCGAGGCGGGCTGCAACATCCTCGACGCGCAGCAATTCGACGACACCGAGACCGACCGCTTCTTCATGCGGGTGCAGTTCAACCCCGTGGAGAGCGAGGGCTCGACGGAGCGCTACCGGGCCGGGTTCGCGCCGGTCGCGGAGCGCTTCCGCATGACCTGGACCCTGAGGGACGCCGCCGAGCGGCGGAAGGTGGCGCTCCTCGTCTCGAAGTTCGACCATTGCCTCGCCGACCTGCTCTACCGCTGGCGCATCGACGAACTGCAGTTCGAGCCCGCGCTCATCATCGCGAACCATGCGCGGGAGACCTACACCCACCTCGATTTCGGGGGCATTCCGTTCCACCACCTGCCGGTCACGAAGCAGACGAAGCTCGAGCAGGAGGCGGAGCTCTGGGGGCTGGTGCGGGATTCGGGCGCCGAGCTCGTGGTGCTCGCCCGCTACATGCAGGTGCTCTCGGACGGGCTCGCCGCGAAGCTCTCGGGGCGCTGCATCAACATCCACCACTCGTTCCTGCCGGGCTTCAAGGGCGCCAAGCCCTACCACCAGGCCCATGCGCGCGGCGTGAAGCTCATCGGCGCGACGGCGCATTACGTGACCGCCGACCTCGACGAGGGGCCGATCATCGCCCAGGACGTGGAGCCGATCTCCCACCGCGACACGCCCGACGACCTCGTCCGCAAGGGCCGGGACATCGAGCGCCGGGTGCTGGCGCGCGCGGTGCGCGACCATCTCGACGACCGCGTCTTCCTCAACGGCCGCAAGACCGTGGTGCTGGCGGCGTGAGGTTCAGAAGCGTTCTCGATGGCCGCAAGACCGTGGTGCTCGCGGCGTGAGGGTTCGGGCAGCGGCGCGTTCGCCGCTCCCCGGCCGGTGATGCGCCGTCAGCGCGCGCGGGCGACCCGGCTGTTCGCGGAGGCGATCGGGAAGTCCGCGTAAGGGGCGCTCGACACCTCGCCCGTGGTGGCCGAGACCCAGCGTCCGGGCTTCGCGCCGGACTGGCGCGAATGGAAGGTGATCCCGGTCTGCCCGGCCGGCAGGATCGCGGTGCGCAGGTTGTCGAGCACGTAGTCGCCCTGGGCGGTCGCGACGGTGAGGACCGCGTGGGCCTCGCCCTGCGCGGTCATGCCGAGGCTGATCGACAGCGCCGAGGCCGGCCAGCCGCGCTGGACCAGGAGCTTGCGCTTGAGGAGCGCGAAATCCTCGCAATCGCCCTTGCCCGAGGTCGGCAGGGTCCAGACGTCCTCGCGCCCGTATTGCTGCATGTCCGAGACCTCCACGATGGTGGAGTTCACGTGGTTGTTGACCTGCTGGAGCTCGGCCATCCGGGCCGGCGTCAGGTCGACGCCGCCGGTCCTGGCGGAGGGGGCTGCGGTCTGCAGCCCGACGAAAAGCGCCAGAAGGCCGGCGTGCGCGGCAACGCGAGAAAAAGCCCCCATCGTGATCCCCTTGTGCATCTGCCTTGCGAGGGCGGACCGCGTCCCGGCTGTTCCCGGTGTTCGCATCCGTTGACGCAGGGTAAGCACGGGGCGTAGGGCGAGATTGCGGCAGCGGGGCCGCGGGGACGGGCAGGCGGGCGGCCGCGGGATCGGACCGGCGCCCCTGCCGGAGGCGGATGGAAGCCCCGGGCCGGAAAGGGTTATCCGGGCCGGGGCGGTCGTCTCCGCGACTGCGGCGTCCTGCCTCACCGGCGGGTCGGGCGGCCCCGGTGGGCGATCCGGCCTCCCTCGTTCGCGTCCCGGCCCGACCGCCGCCGCAGCCCCCGCGGGCGATTCGGCCTACTTCGTCCGCGTCCAGGTCTGGCCGCCGCAGAGGACGCCGAGCACGCAGCCTTCGACGCGCAGCGAATCGCTCGAGCGCAGGCTCAGGTTCGAGGAATAGCTGCGTCCGCTGGTGGGGTCGTAGATCGTGCCCTCCCACTTGTTCGGGCCGGTCTGCTTCATGGAGCGCAGGATCTGGGTGCCGAGCTCGCCGCCCTCCTTCGACCAGCTCACCGAACCGCACACGGCGGAGCCGCAGGGCTGGATCGCGATGCGGGCGGCGCCGTCCTCCACGAGCCATTCGCCGAGCACGGGCGAGGGGGGAGGGGCCGGCGGCGCCGGAGGCGCAGCCGGCGCGGCCGGAGGCGTCGGGGCCGCCGGCGCGGTCGGCCGGGCCGGGGCCGCGGGCGGCGTCAAGGCATCGGGGAGGCGGGCGGTCTCGGTGCCCCGCGCGGGCGGCGCGGCGGGCGGCGTCGGGGCCGCCTGCGGCCGCGCGGGAGCGGGCGGGCTCGCCGGGGCGTCCGCGGTCTCGGCCGTGCCGCGGGGGCCGGGCGGTCCGGCAGGGCCTGCGGGCCCGGGCGGTCCGGCGGGGCCGGCCTCGCCGCGCGGCCCGGCCTGGCCGCAGCCCTGCACGACCGCCTGACGCTGCTCGGAGGCGGTCCGCAAGGTCACGATGCAGCTGGCGGGGTGGTAGACCACCCGGAACTCGAACCGGCCGCGGCCGTCGGTGGTCTGCTCGAAGCGCTCGTCGAGGGTGACGCGGCCGTTGGCCTCGAAGGACTGGCCGATCACCCAGAGGTCGCCCTGCGCGATCCGCACGGCCGTCAGGCTGATCTCCGCCGCGGCGGGCCCGGCGGCGAGGGTCCCGAGCCCGGCGCCCGCCGCGCAGGCGATCCGCCCCGCCACGGTCTTCGCGAGGAAAGAAGGCTTGGCTTTCGCGAGGAACTTGGCTTTCGCGAGGAAAAGGGTGCGGTCCGCCAATCCAAAACTCCCGATGGCTCGTGTCCAGCGCCGACGGCAGGCCACCCGGGACGGGTGCCTGCGGCCCGACACTCACGGCACAGGGTTGCGGCAGGACCGTGGCCGTCGCGCGAAAATTCGGCCGCCCGCGGCACCGCCGCCCGGCTCGGCTGGCCGGCGGAGGGAGGCACGAGGCTCCCTCCGGCGCTCGGGCATCCGGCCCTAGCGGATCGACTGACGCTGATATTCCATGGCGGCGCGGTTCCCCGCCTCGCCGCGGGCCATCTCGATGCAGCCCTCCACGTTGGTGCAGGGCCCGGCCCGGCCCGCCTGGATCTCGGCGGCGAGCACGGCCCTGAGCTGGGTGTCGCATTGCTGCGTGACCGCCGGGCCGACCTCGCGGTAATTGGCCTTGGCCTTCGCCAGGCCGGCCAGGACGCGGGACACGCATTGCTGCATGGCGCGGCGCTGGGGCGAGTCGACCTGCTGCGCGGCGCCGGGGCCCGCTCCCATGGGCTGCTGGGCGATCGCGGGAGCGCCGGCCGCCACGATCAGGGCGAGAGCGGCTGCGGCGGAAAATCGGATCATCGGCATCATGTGGTCCCTGTTGCGCTGGTCCTGTGACGACGGCCTGATGGGCCGCGGAGGCTTCGGACTACCGGTCTCAAAGATCGGGAAGCGCGCTTCGTTCCACGATGCGCCCGCCCCATGACGTCAACATGTGTCGCGAAGCCTGCCGCGGCACAAGACGCAATTCGGTGACCGGGCGCCCGTCCCGGGGCGGCGCCGATCCGCCGACGGTTCCATCCCCTCCTCGAGGCGGCCGGATCTTGTCCCATGGCCAAGCCGCGCCCGACCTGCGACGGCGCACATCCCGCGGCCTGCGAATCAGCGCGGCCGGGATGGCCGTCCGCCGGCCCCACCTAGCGCTGGCTCCAGCGCTCCTCGCCGACCTGGCGGCCGCCCGCATAGGTCCAGACGCCGTCGAAGCCGCCCTGAGCGGCCGGGATGTAGATCGCGACCCCGGTGTCGTTCCCGGAGCGGTAGGTCACCGCCAGGCCCTCGGGGCCGCCGATGCCGGTTCCGACATAGCGCGCGCCCTGGATCTGCCAGACGACCTGATAGGTCTGGCCGGTCCGCTGCACCGTCACGGTGCCGGCATAGGCGCCGCCGCCGCCGGGATTGGTGCCCTGGACCCGGTACTGGCCCTCCAGGGCGGCGGCGGGCAGCGCCGCGGCGAGGAGGAAGGCCGCGGCGGCGGCCGGGCGCCGGAAGGCGAGGACGGCAGCCGCGGCGCGGGTCGGGGAGGGAAGGCGCATGGGAACTCCGGAGGTTGCCGCGCGACGCTGCCACGCCTGGCCTGCGCCAACAAGGCGCAACCGCGGACGGCCCCCAGGGTCTCACAGGCCCGAGGGATTTCCGGGCCGAAGCGGGCGCCGCGCGCAGGGCCGCCGGCGCGTCCGGGACCGAAACCGGGCCGCAGGCCATGCCGCCTGTCTTAAGCCGTTCATCCGAATGGCGTTCCTCACGCGCCTTTGCGATGAAGACGGGCGAAAGTGCCCGTCCCTCTGGCGAAATGTCCGTGCAGTTTTCCGGCGTCCTCCTCGGCTTCATCGACCGTGCCCGCTCGGCCGCGGCGCTCCGCGCATCCGCGGCGCTGCGGACCCTGGCGCGCGACGAGCGGGGCGCGACGGCGGTCGAGTTCGCGTTCATCTCCGGGGCGCTCGTCATACTCCTGCTCAACGGCATCGACATCGGCCGGTACGCCTACCTGCGCGAGCAGGTCGAGAAGGCCGCGCAGGCGGGGGCACATGCGATCTGGCTGCAATGCGACACCCTCGAACTGCCCGTCCTGTCGAAATGTGCCGACGAGGCCAAGCCCGCGTCCAACTGGAAGCCGGCCGCGACGAGCGCGATCTTCCGCACCCTGCTCGGCAAGGACACCGACGCGGCCAACGACGCGGTGACGCTGGGTTCCCTCGTCGAGGGCTATTTCTGCCCGACTTCGGCCGGCACGCTCGTGGCGGTTGCCAATCCCAGCAGCCCTCCGGGGACCTGCCTCGCCGGCACGACCCCCGGGATCTACGTCCAGCTCCAGGTGACCTACGCCTATACCCCCATCTTCGGCGACCTGTCGGTCAGCCGTCTCTTCGGGACATCGATCTCGAAGACGAGCCACATGCGGATGCAGTGAGGTGACGGCCCGGCCGCTCGAACGCCTCCGCCCGGAGCTCGGTGGACGAGCCCGGCCGACGGGGCTCGGCCGCGGCTGCATGCGGGCCGCGTGGTCGCGGCTTGGCGCGATCGCCAGGGCCGAGGAGGGCGCGACCGCGGTCGAGATGGCCTTCCTGGCGCCGGCCTTCCTGATGCTCCTGATCGGCACCATCCAGGGCAGCCTCATCGTCTACACCAAGGCGAGCCTGCATTACGCGGTGCAGAAGCACGTGCGCTGCGTCGCCATCTCCAAGGCGGGGACCTGTCCCGACGCCAAGACGCATTACTTCGCGCCGGGGCCGACGCCGGCCTTCACGCAGACCTCCCCCACGGGGACCCAGACATGCCTCGGCGTGACCGGGACGGTGAACTACGACTTCAACATCGGCTTCCTGCAGCGCACCATCCCGCTCTCCGCCACCACCTGCTTCCCGCCCATCTACCGCACGCCGCCGGCGAGCTGACGGCCGGCTGCGCCGTGCCGGCCCACCCGCTGCCGGGTCGGGGAGGGCGTCGGGGGCGCGGGAACCGCAAGCGCCCGCGGAGCGGTTGGGCATATCGGGCTAGTCACGGATGCGAAAAGGCCCGGGACGAGGCCGGGCCTGACGCCCGGTCCCGCGAGGGGAAGGCCGGTGCGTACCTTGCCGGCAGAACGCCGCGGGCCTGCCGGGGTTCCGGGCCGGTCCCGGCGCCGCGGGCTCCACGCCCCCGGAGGCGCCGGCGGCCGCCCCGCGTTGCCGGGCCGCTCCGTCCGCCTTAGGTTGCCCTCCTCAGCCGACCCCGGGGCCGTCGCATGCAGTTTTCCTTCACCGACGAAGAAGAGATGATCCGCGACGCGGCGCGCCGGATCGCCGCCGACCGGCTCGCGCCCGTGGCCGCGCGCCTCGACGCCGGCGAGGGCCGCGACGAGATGCTGCGCAACCTCGCGGCGCTCGCGCAGAACGGCTTCATGACCCTCAACGTCGCGGCGGAGTTCGGCGGCACGGAGGCCGGCACGGTGGCCTTCGCGCTCGCCGTCGAGGAGATCGCCTATGCCTGCGCCTCGACGGCGGTCGCGACCTCGGTGACCAACATGGTGGGCGAGGTCATCCAGGCGGTGGGCATGCCCGAGCAGAAGGCGCGCCACCTGCCGCGCCTCGCCGACGGCACCTATCCGGCGGGCGCCTTCTGCCTCACCGAGAGCGGCGCCGGCTCGGATCCCAGCGGCATGACGACCCGGGCGCGCCGGGACGGCGACGGCTACGTGCTCGACGGCGCGAAGCTCTACATCTCGAGCGCCGAATTCGCCGGGATCTTCGTGGTCTGGGCGGTCACGGACCCGGACGCCCCGAAAGGCCGGGGCATCTCGGTGTTCCTGGTCGAGCGCGACACGCCGGGCCTCGTGATCGGCAAGGCCGAGAAGAAGATGGGCCAGCACGGCTCGCCCACGAACGCGGTGCATTTCGACGGCTGCCGCGTGCCGGCTGCCGCCATGATGGGGCGCGAGAACGACGGCTTCCGTGTCGCGGTCGGCGAGCTGGCGGGCGGGCGCATCGGCGTCGCGGCGCTCTCGCTCGGTCTCGCCCGCGCCGCCATGGACGCCGCAAAAACCTACGTGAAGCAGCGCCGGCAGTTCGGGCAGACGATCGCGGACTTCCAGGGGATCCAGTGGATGATCGCCGACCGCGAGGTCGACCTCGAGGCCGCCCGCCTCCTCATCCTCCAGGCCGCGCACCTCAAGGACCAGCGCCAGCCCTTCGCCAAGGCGGCCTCGATCGCGAAGCTCTTCGCCTCGGAGGCCGCCCACCGCGCCACCGACACGGCGATCCAGCTCCACGGCGGCGCCGGCTACTGCCAGGACTTCCCCGTCGAGCGCTACGCGCGGGACGCGCGCATCACGCGGATCTACGAGGGCACCTCGGAGATCCAGCGCCTCATCATCGCGCGGGAAACGCTGAGGCAGGTGGCGTAGGGGATTTCCCCGCTCCCCGCACGGACTCCCTCTCCCCGCCTGCGGGGAGAGGGGGTTTGCCACAGGACCCTCGATGTCGACCTACCGCCTCGACCGGCTCTTCGCCCCCCGCTCCGTGGTCCTCGTCGGCGCGAGCCCGCGCGAGGGGTCGCTCGGGCGCACGGTGCTCGCCAACCTGCGCGGCGCAGGCTTCGCGGGTCCGATCCGTCTCGTGAACCCGCGCTACCGCGAGATCGACGGCCTGCCGTGCGCGGCGCGGATCGAGGATCTCGCCGCGGCCCCGGACCTCGCCGTCATCGCGACGCCGCCCGACACGGTTCCCGGCCTCGTCACGGAGGCCGCCGAAAAGGGCATCGCGGTCGCGATCGTGCTCACGGCCGGGCTCGGCCAGGGACCCGGCTCGCCCGCCGAGGCGGCGCGGCTCGCGGCGCGCCGGCACGGCCTGCGGCTCGTCGGCCCGAACTGCCTCGGCGTCATGGCGCCGGCGGCCGGTCTCAACGCGAGCTTCGCGGCCAGGCCCGCGGCGCGGGGCGACCTCGCGCTCGTCTCGCAATCGGGCGCCGTCGCGGCCGGGCTCGTCGAGTGGGCGGCGGAGCGCCATGTGGGCTTCTCGGCCGTGGTCTCGCTCGGCGACCGGATCGACGTGGATTTCGGCGACTGCCTCGACTATTTCGCCGCCGACCGCTCGACCCGCGCGATCCTGCTCTACGTCGAATCCCTCAACGACGCCCGCAAGTTCATGTCGGCCGCCCGCGCGGCGGCGCGCGCCAAGCCCGTGGTGGTGATCAAGTCCGGCCGCCATGCGCAAGGCGCCCGCGCCGCTGCGACCCACACGGGCGCGCTCGCGGGTTCGGACGCCGTGTACGACGCCGCCTTCCGCCGCGCCGGCCTGCTCCGGGTGCTCGACCTCGACCAGCTCTTCGCCGCCGCAGAGACGCTCGGGCGCCAGCGGCCCTTCCCGGGCAAGCGCCTCGCGATCCTCACCAACGGCGGCGGCGTCGGCGTGCTGGCGGTCGACCGCCTGATCGATCTCGGCGGCGCGCTGGCCGCGCTCTCGGATGCGACCCTCGCGAGGCTCGACTCCGTCCTGCCGCCGACCTGGTCGCACGCGAACCCGGTCGACATCATCGGCGACGCGGATGCCGCACGCTATGTCGCGAGCCTCGAGGCGCTGCTCGCGGATTCCGAGAACGACGCCGTCCTCGTCCTCAACGTGCCGACGGCGCTCGCGAGCGCCTCCGCGTCGGCGCAGGCCGTCGTGGACACGGTCGCGCGGGACCGCGCGACGGGCTTCCGCAAGAAGCCGGTCTTCGCGGTCTGGCTCGGCGAGGATCCTGCCGCCACGGATGCGTTCGAGCGCGCCGGGATCCCGCATTTCGGCACCGAGGCGGAGGCGGTGCGCGGCTTCATGCAGCTCGTGCGCTACCGCGAGGCGCAAGGCCAGCTCATGGAGACGCCGGACAGCCTGCCCCACGACTTCGCGCCCGACACCGCGACGGCGCGGGTCATCGTCGAGCGCGCGATCGCGGATGGCCGGCGCTGGCTCGACCCGCTCGAGGTGAACGCGCTGCTGCGCGCCTACGCGATTCCCGTCGCGCCCGTCACCCTCGCCGAGACGCCCGAGGCCGCGATGGCGGCGGCGCGCCCGATCCTGGCCGAGGGCGGCACGGTGGCGGTGAAGATCCTCTCGCCCGACATCGTGCACAAGTCCGACATCGGCGGCGTGACGCTCGACCTCACCACCGAGGAAGCGGTGCGGAAAGCCGCGCTCGACATCTTCGACCGGGCCGGGCGCCTGAAGCCCGGCGCCCGGGTCACGGGCGTCACCGTGCAGGCCATGGTGCGGCGGCCGAAGGCCCGCGAGCTCATCGCCGGCATCGCGGACGATCCCACCTTCGGCCCCGTGGTGGTGTTCGGGCGCGGCGGCACGGCGGTCGAGGTCATCAACGACAAGGCGCTGGCCCTGCCGCCCCTGGACCTGACGCTCGCGGCCGACCTCATCGCGCGCACGCGGGTGTCGCGCATCCTGAAGGCCTACCGCGACGTTCCGGCCGCCGACGAGGGCGCGGTCGCGCTCGTCCTCGTGAAGCTCGCGCAGCTCGCCGCCGACTGCCCCGAGATCCGCGAGCTCGACGTCAACCCGCTCCTCGCCGACCGGGACGGGGTGATCGCGGTCGATGCGCGCGTCGCGGTCGCGCCCGAGCCGGCCCGGCGCGGCCGGGGCCATCCGCGCTTCGCGGTCCGGCCCTACCCGAAGGAATGGGAGCGCCATGTCACGGCCCGCGACGGGCGGCGGGTGTTCGTGCGTCCGGTGCGGCCCGAGGACGAGGGCCTGTTCCTCGACTTCCTCGGCAAGGTGACGAACGAGGACCTGCGCCTGCGCTTCTTCGCGCCGATCCGCGACTTCAGCCACGCCTTTCTCGCGCGCCTGATCCAGATCGACTATGCGCGGGCCATCGCCTTCGTGGCCCTCGACGCGGAGACCGGCGCCATGATGGGGGTCGTGCGCCTGCACGCGGACGCGAATCTCGAAACCGGCGAATACGCGATCCTGATGCGCTCGGACCTGAAAGGTCTCGGCCTCGGCTGGGAGCTCATGCGCCTGATGATCGAATGGGCGCGCGCCGAGGGGATCGACGTCGTCGAAGGCCAGGTGCTGCGCGAGAACACCGTGATGCTCGACATGTGCCGCCGCCTCGGCTTCGCGATCCGCGGCGACCCGGACGACCGCGACATCCAGATCGTGACGCTGCCGGTGAAGGGGGCCGGGGATGCGATGGAGCGGATGGGGGCGGGGGGTTAGAGCGTTCCCGGGTAGGGCGGACCTGGCTCACCGATCCGCAGGCGGTCGAAACAGCTCACGGAGAGCGGCACGCCTCGTCTTCGTCCGCTCACGGGTGGGGGGCTCATGACGCTGTCGAAAAGCGGGGCTGCTTCGCAGCGAGTCGTCGTGCTGGATCCCCTTCGCCTGCGCGCTGTCGCGCTCCGGCCGGGGATGACACCAAGGGAGGCCCGCCGCACGTTCCCTCTCCCCGCAGGCGGGGAGAGGGTCAGG
Source organism: Microvirga sp. (assembly GCA_036263675.1). Classification (GTDB taxonomy): domain Bacteria; phylum Pseudomonadota; class Alphaproteobacteria; order Rhizobiales; family Beijerinckiaceae; genus Microvirga. The sequence goes on from DATAGO010000067.1 coordinate 38,096, forward strand.
GTGAGGGGCCGGTCGGTCAAGCGCGAGGGGTCCGGAGAATCTCCCTCCCCTCAGGGGAGGGTGCCCGAAGGGCGGGTGGGGTGGTGCGCGAAGCGCATCCTGTGCTGCCAGGCCTGGAACACGCCTTCGGAGAACGCCCCACCCCGCTCAGGCGCGCCGCGTCGCCCTCCCCTGAGGGGAGGGAGGGGTGCTGCCGGCTCGCGTGTGTTACAGTCCGCCTCACGAGGAGGCGGTGCCGCGGTCTCAATGGTCCTCGTCGAGACCGCCCATGTGCTTCTGCGCGTAGAGCTGCAGGCCGAGCTGCTCGACGAGGTTGAGCTGGGTCTCCAGGAAGTCGATATGGCCTTCCTCGTCGGCCATCAGCTCCTCGAACAGGTTCTTCGACACCTTGTCGCCGACCGAGTCGGCGTAGACCGCGGCTTCCTGGTAGAGCGCGCGCGCCTCGTTCTCGGCCGCGAGATCGCATTCCAGGATCTCCTTGACGGTCTGGCCGATGCGCAGGGGATCGAGCACCTGGAGGTTCGGGAAGCCGTCGAGGAACAGGATGCGCTCCACGAAACGGTCGGCGTGGTGCATCTCCTCGATGGATTCCTTCTTCCAGGTCTTGGCGAGGTCCTTGTAGCCCCAGTCGTCGAGGATCCGGTAGTGCAGCCAGTACTGGCTGATCGCGGTGAGCTCGCTGCGCAAGCCCCGGTTCAGGTACTCGATGACCTTGGCGTCGCCCTTCATGTCCGTCCTCGCTCGATGGTGTCCGTGCCTGGAGATAGGGCCGGAATCCGCATTCCCAATGCCGCGCCGGCCGGCGCCCACCCAATACGCAGGCGGAGCGGCTCAGGTTCCTTGAGTGGCGGATTCGCCGCGGCGGCACAAGCGGAGGGACGGGCCCCCCGGGACGGATGGGCGGCTCAGGCGGCCTCGTCGGCGGAGGCGCCGGCCAGCGGCGTCAGCGGGCAGGCGCTGCGCGGGGTGAATTGCGGCACGCCGGACGTCGTGCCGGCGATCGCCTGGTCCATGATGCTGCGGATCGTCCGGGCGCAGCGGCCGCAATCGGGGCTGCAGCCGAGGCAGGTATAGACCTGGGCGGGCGTGCGCGGGCAGCCCGGGCCGGGCTTGAGGCAGGCGCGGACGTCGCCATCGGAGAACGCGTTGCAGGAACAGACGATCATGCGCGGCCGGGACCGGACCTGAGAGTTGCAGTTGCAACCGTCTACTGTCTCGACCCGTTCCCCGCCAGGGTGTGCGCGAGGGACCTGTTGCCACAGGCAAGCCCAGGCCTCGCCCCGCCGGATCAGTCCCGCACGAGGACGATGTGGAGCCGCCGCGGGCCGTGGGCGCCGAGCAGGAGGGTCTGCTCGATGTCGGCGGAGCGCGAGGGGCCGGTGATCCAGTTCACGGTCCGAGGCATGACGCCCTTGCCGTAGGCGAAGCGCACCTTCGCCCACAGGGCCTCGTAATCGCCCTGCACGTCGCGGGCCCGGAGCACGACGACGTGGTTGTCGGGCAGGAAGTTCAGGGTCGACGGGTTGCCGGGCCCCGAGACCATGGCGACCGTCCCGGTCTCGGCCACCGCCCCGAAGGCGTGGCTCACCGCGTTGAGGTCGCCGCCCTCGCTCTTCCCGTGCGACACCTCGAGCGCGGTGTCGCCCCAGGGCATGGCGGCGAGGCGCTCGTCCTCGCCGATCCGGACCGCCGCGGGCAGGTTGTGGCCGCGCAGGTAATCCGCCACCGCCTGGGGCACCTCGGCGGGAGCGCTCACCTCCGCGACCGTCGCGAAGGCGGCCTCCGCCATGGTGCGGAACAGCGCGATCCGCTCCTCGCCGGAGACCTGCCCGCGCGCCGGCAGCACGCCCTTCGGGGCCTGCTCCAGCCGGTCCCGCACGATGCCGCGGCGGGTGGCCTCGCGGCCCGTGACGCCGAGGGAGCGCCGGATGTTGCCGAAGATGTCGCTGCGGGCGTTCATGCCGCTCTCCTCCTGCCGCGCTCCTTCGCCCAACGCTGCTGGAACGTGCCGCCCTGCGGCGCCGGGAAGTCCCGGTTCTGGGTCCAGCCGCGCGCGAGGGGCAGCCACTTGAAGCGGCCGCGCTCCCGGCCCGCGAGCGCGAGCGCCCCCATGGCGGCGCGGGTCGCGAAGCGGTAGAGCGCCGGGCGCTTGGCGAAGAAGCCCCAGAGCCTGAGGCCCGAGCGGAACGTGGCGGGCGTCAGGTGGCGCTCGAACTCGCGCTCGCGCCAGTGGCGCATGAGCTTCGGGAGCGGGATCCGCACCGGGCACACGCTCTCGCAGCGGCCGCAGAAGGTGGAGGCGTTGGGCAGGTGGCCGGCCTTGTCGACGCCGATGAGCGTCGGGGTCAGCACCGCGCCCATGGGCCCGGGATAGACCCAGCCGTAGGCATGGCCGCCGACCGCCTGGTAGACCGGGCAATGGTTCATGCAGGCGCCGCAGCGGATGCAGCGCAGCATCTCCTCGAAGCTCGTGCCCAGCATGGCGGAGCGGCCGTTGTCGAGGATGACGACGTGGTAGTTCTCGGGCCCGTCCACGTCCGCGTCCCGCTTCGGGCCGGTCGAGAAGGTGGTGTAGACCGACAGCTCCTGGCCCGTCGCCGAGCGGGCGAGCACGCGCAGGATCTGCGACACGTCCTCGAGCGTCGGGACGAGCTTCTCGATCGAGGCGAGCACGATGTGGGTCTTCGGCAGGATCTGGCTGAGGTCGCCGTTGCCCTCGTTGGTCACGATGATCGAGGTGCCGGTCTCGGCGACGAGGAAATTGGCGCCCGTGATGCCCACATCCGCGGCGAGGAAGCGGTCGCGCAGCACGGCGCGGGCCTCCGCGAGGAGCTGGACCGGCTCCGAGAGGTCGCGCTTCTTGTCGAGGTGGGTGTGGACGCGCCGGAAATCCTCCTCGACCTGGGTCGCGTTCACGTGCACGGCCGGCGCGATGATGTGCGAGGGCATCTCGCCCCGGAGCTGGATGATGTACTCGCCGAGATCGGTCTCGACCGGCGCGATTCCGGCGGCTTCGAGATGGGCGTTGAGGCCGATCTCCTCCGCGATCATCGACTTGCCCTTGGTGACCGTGCGGGCGCCGGCCGCGCGGCAGATCGTGAGGATGAGGTCGCGGGCTTCCTCAGCCGTGCGGGCGAAGTGCACGTGCCCGCCGGACGCCTTCACCTTGTCCTCGTAGGCCTCGAGGTAGAGGTCGAGATGGGCCAGGGTATGGTTCTTGATGTCCCGTGCGGAATCCCGCAGGGCCTCGAACTCGGGCAGCTTGTCGGCCACGGCCTGACGCCGCTCCACGAAGCCGCGCTTGACGTTGCCGAGCGCCCGCTGGAGCTGATCGTCCGCGAGCGCGCGGGCCGCGTTGTCCTTGAACTGGGGGGAGGTGGCGTGAACGGTCATCCCGGATCCTGCTGGCGGGGTCTCGAGACCGGCCCCGGCTTCTTGTAGAATCTCGCGCGGCACAATGCGAGGGGCGAGCGGCCGCACGACGCTCGGGAGGTGCGATGGCCGCCAAGCTCTACCGCCTGCTCGGGGCCGACGGGTGCGAGACGGCGTCGACCGAGCCGGGCCGTCTCGGGGGCCACCGGCTGACGCGGATCTACGGCCGGCTCGACTGCCCTTCCGCGCTGCGCGCCGTCGCCCGCGGCGGGCCCTATCCCCGCCACCGGGTGTTCTTCGCCGACGGGCCCGCGGCACTCGCGGCGGGCTACCGCCCCTGCGCCCGCTGCCTGCCGGAGGCCTACCGGGCCTGGAAGGCGGAGCGGGGGTGACGCGCGGCTCGTCCGCGGACGCCTTCGGCAGCCCGATCGGCGGCTCGCGGGTGCCGCTAGTCCGCGGACGCCTTCGGCAGCCCGATCGGCGGATCGTCGGTCATGCCGGCCAGCACCTCGGCGACGTGACGCACGGCGATCGGCCGGCCGTCGCGGCTGAGCTTGCCCGCCATGTTCATGAGGCAGCCGAGGTCGCCCGCGAGCACCGTCGGGGCGCCGCTCGCCAGGATGTTGCCGGCCTTCTCGGACACGATGGCGCCCGAGATGTCGCCGTACTTCACCGAGAACGTGCCGCCGAAGCCGCAGCAGACGTCGCTGTCCCGCAGCTCGACCAGCTCGAGGCCCTCGACGCTGGCGAGGAGCTGGCGCGGCTGGCGCCTGACGCCGAGCTCGCGCAGGCCCGAGCAGGAATCGTGGTAGGTCACCGTGCCCGGGAAGCGCGCGTCCACGGCCGTGACGCCGAGCACGTCGACGAGGAAGCTCGTGAGCTCGTAGGTCCGGTCCGCGAGCGCGCGGGCCTTCGGGAGCCAGTTGGGATCGTCGGCGAAGAGTTCCGGGAAGTGGCGGACCATGCCGGCGCAGGAGCCCGAAGGCGCCACCACGTAGTCGAAGCCGCGGAAGGCCTCGATGGTGCGCTCCGCGAGGTCCCGGGCGGTGCCGCGGTCGCCGGAATTGAAGGCCGGCTGGCCGCAGCAGGTCTGGACCGGCACTTCGACCCGGCACCCCGCATCCTCCAGGAGCTTCACGGCCGCGAAGCCCACGGAGGGCCGGATGAGGTCCACGAGGCAGGTGACGAACAGGCCGACGCGGGGCTTGGAAGAGCGGGCGGGTTTCACGGATGGTCTGCTTTCTGACGATCCGCCCCACGGACCATGCGGGGGAGCGTCAGGTCAAGAGCGCGCGCTGTCCCGCGGCTCGATGGGGCCACCGAGCGCGGGCGCGGCTGCGCCCTGCCGTGGTTCCGCTCCCGCCGCTGGTCGCAGCCGCCGGACAGGCCGGCGTCAGGCCGAGGCCGCCGTCCCGAGAAACCGCCGCTGCCGCAGCGGACCCACCATCACGTCGTCGCGGATCCCGTTGAACTCCCAGAGCGGGTGGCCTTCGGGCACGAAGACGTCGGGCATGACGTGCTGGGGCGTGATGCCCTTCTTGAGCGCCTCGTCGTACTTGCCGAAATGGCCGATCGCCTCCGGCGGGTGGCCCTTGTAGTTCATCAGCTCGGCGTAGCCGCCCGGAAGCTCCTGGCCGCCGAACTCCTCCGAGGCTTCGTAGCCGATGTGGATGAAGGTCGCGATGCCGAAGACCCCGAAGCAGGATTCCGGGTCCGGCAGCCATGCGACCGCCGCGATGACGGCATCCTCGCCGATGCTCAGCTCGGCGAAGCGCGGCAGGGCCAGGACCTCCTCGACGACCTCGCGGCTGACCCAGAGCATCTTCTCCTTGAAGGGCATGATCGGCCCCGCCGGATTGACGAACGGGACGTATTCGAGCGCGGTGGCCGTGCCGAGCTTGATCGAGTAGGCCCGGTGCCGGCCCGCGATGAACCGGCGCGCGGCCCGGTGCAGGTTCTCGTCCACCACGGGGTCGGCGTAGTAGACGCTGTCGTCGTCCATGAGCATGGCGAGCGCATACCGGCAGCGGGCGTTGAGCGCGGTCAGGGCGGCCTGGACCACGTCGCCGATCCGGCCGTGCGGGCGGTCCGCGACGGTGATGACGAGCGTGCCGGCTGCGACCGGCCCGGCGAACGCGGTCCGGAGCGAGGCGAGGTACTCCGCCGGGTAGCCCTGGGCGTAGACCCAGACGCTGCACCGCAGATCGCCCTGCGCGAGCGCGGGGACGAAGCGGTCGTTCAGATCGGTCAGCAGGCGGAGCAGGGCCCGTTCGCGCCCCCGGCTGCAGATGACGACCGCCACGTCGGTCCGAACCGTGTCCACCCTGATCCCCCGCGAGCGGCGATGCCTCGGAGGCGGGGCCTAGCATGCGACCGCGGCCTTGGACAGGGCCGCAATCCTCGTCCCTCCGCGTCCGATCGAACGGGACGGGGCGCGCCTGAACCTGTTCTCCCCGCGGCGTCGGGCTGCGCCGGAGGGGCGGGGCCGCGACCGCGCCTTGTTGCCCGCGCCGAACCGTTCCGAACGGGCGGAGCCGCTACTGCGCCTTGTTCCCCGTGGCGTCGAACTGCTTGAGATAGGCCACGAGATCGGTGATGCGCTGCTCGTCCTTCAGGCCGGCATAGATCATCTTGGTGCCGGGGATCTTGGCCTTGGGATCCTTGATGTAGTCGCGGAACACCGCCTCGTCCCAGGTGATGCCGGAATTCTTGTTGGCGGGGGAGTAGTTGTAACCCTCGACGGTCCCGGCCTGCCGGCCGAAGAGGCCGTTCAGCACCGGGCCGACCGCGTTCTTGGCCGTCGGGCCGACCTGATGGCAGGCGCGGCACTGGGCGAAGACCCGTTCGCCGGCGGCCGGATCCTGGGCGGAAGCGGTGCCGATCCCGAGGAGCAGGACGGGGACGGCGAGGGCGAGCGGACGCATCGGGATCTCCAAGCTTGAGGGTTCGGGCGTTTTAGGGCCGGACGGCAGGCCGGGGAATAGGGAAACGCCGCACGGCCGCGCGGGTCCCTGCGGCGAAGGCGCGCTCGGACGCGGACCTGCGGCGCCGCGCGGTGCAAAAGGGTCGCCGATCGGCTATGGAGGCCATATGTGCCGGCAGACGGGGAATGAAACCCGGAAGGCCGCGAGGAGACGCCATGACGATCGCCTTTCCGACGCCCGACGCGGCGGTGCTGGCCCGCCGCGACGAGATCCTGCGGGGCCTGGGCCGGCTCGTGCCCACGGAGGCCCTCATCGTCACGGAAGACGAGCGGCGCGCCTTCGAGACCGACGCGCTCACCGCGTACCGCCGCATGCCGCTCGCCGTGGTGCTGCCGACCACCACCGCGGAGGTCGCGGCCGTGATGCGCTTCTGTCACGAGAACGGCGTCAAGGTGGTGCCCCGCGGCGCCGGCACCTCGCTCGCGGGCGGGGCGATCCCGCAGGAGGACGCCATCGTGCTCGGCGTCGCCAAGATGAACCGGGTCGTCGACATCGACTTCGCCAACCGCACGGCCCGGGTCCAGTCGGGGATCACCAACCTCGCGATCAGCCAGGCCGTGGCCCACGAGGGCTTCTTCTACGCTCCCGACCCGTCGAGTCAGCTCGCCTGCACGATCGCGGGCAACATCGCGATGAATTCCGGCGGGGCGCATTGCCTCAAATACGGGGTGACGACCAACAACCTGCTGGGCGTCACGATGGTGCTCCTCGACGGCACCGTGGTTGAGATCGGCGGGGAGCACCTCGACAGCCCGGGCTACGATCTGCTGGGCCTGATCACCGGCTCGGAAGGCCAGCTCGGGATCGTCACCGAGGCCGTCGTGCGGATCCTGCGGGCCGCCGAGGGCGCGCGCCCGGCGCTGATGGGCTTCGACACGGTCGAGGACGCGGGCGCCTGCGTCGCGGCGATCATCGGGGCCGGCATCATCCCCGTGGCGATGGAGTACATGGACCGGCTGGCGATCAAGATCTGCGAGGCCTTCGCCCATGCGGGCTATCCCCTCGACGTGGAGGCCATGCTGATCATCGAAGTCGAGGGCTCGGACGCCGAGATCGACGACATGCTCCGCCGCATCGTCGCCATCGCGGAGCCGTTCAGGCCGCGGACCCTCAAGGTGTCGCAGTCCGAGGCCGAGAGCGCCGCGATCTGGAAGGGGCGCAAGTCCGCCTTCGGGGCCACGGGCCGCATCTCCGACTACATCTGCATGGACGGCACGATCCCGACCGGGCGGCTGCCCGAGGTGCTCAAGCGCATGGACGAGATCGTGAAGGCGAGCGGGCTCGCCGTCGCCAACGTGTTCCACGCCGGCGACGGCAACCTGCACCCGCTGATCCTGTTCGACATCAACAAGCCGGGCGAGATGGAGAAGGCGGAAAAAGCCGGCGAGGACATCCTGCGCCTGTGCGTCGAGGTCGGCGGCTGCCTCACGGGCGAGCACGGGGTCGGGATCGAGAAGCGCGACCTGATGCGGACCCAGTTCGACGAGGTCGACCTCGTCCAGCAGATGCGGGTGCGCGGGGTGTTCGACCCGCTCTGGCTCCTCAATCCCGCCAAGGTGTTCCCGCTCGATGGGCGGGTGACGGCGTAGACGGAGGCTGGTGATGACCCGTGAACAGATCGATGAGGTGCTGGACCGTGTCCGCACCTGGAGCGAGGAGGAGCAGGAGCGCGCAGCGCGCATGCTCCTCGTGCTGGAGGAGAATCGCGGCGTCTACGTGCTCTCGGAGGAAGAGCGGGCCGACATCGAGGCTGCCCTGGAGGAAGTCGAGCGCGGGGAAATCGCTACTGACGAGGAGGTCAGGGCCGTATTCGATCGCTTCCGGACCGCATGAAGGTCAGCTTCAGCCGCCGAGCCCTGCGCGACGTCGCTTCGATCAGCTCGTACATTGCCCGGGCCAATCCTCGCGCGTCGGCTGAAGTGTTGCGGCGCATCGAGGAGACTGCGATGCTCCTCGGCGAATTCCCGGACGGCGGGCATGAAGTCGATCGAGCGGGCGTGAGGGTCATCACCGTTCCGCAATATCCCTATCGCCTGTTCTACATTGTCCGGAGCAATCGAGAGATTCTTGTCCTCAACGTCCGCCACACCTCCCGCCGTCCCCTCCATGGCCGCCCGCAATCTGCCTGAGGTTCGATGACCCTCCACACCCCCCGCGACGAATCCGAAGCCGGCGCCATCATCGCGGAAGCCGCGGCCAAGCGGACGCCGCTCGCCCTCCTGGGCTCCGGCACCAAGGCCGCGATCGGGCGCCCGGCCCAGACCGAGGCGGGCCTGTCCTCCGCAGGCCTCGCCGGGGTCACCCTCTACGAGCCTGCCGAACTCGTGATCGCGGCGCGGGCCGGCACGCCGCTCTCCGAGGTGGTGCGCACGCTGTCCTTGCGCAACCAGGAGCTCCCCTTCGAGCCGATCGACTACCGGCCGCTCCTGGGCTCGACGGGCGAGCCCACCATCGGGGCGGTCGCGGCCGCGAACCTGTCGGGGCCGCGGCGCATCATGGCGGGCGCGGCGCGGGACAGCCTCATCGGCGTGCGCTTCGTCAACGGCCGCGGCGAGGCCGTGAAGTCGGGCGGGCGGGTGATGAAGAACGTCACCGGCCTCGACCTCGTGAAGCTCATGGCGGGCTCCTGGGGCACGCTCGGCTTCCTCACCGAAGTCACCTTCAAGGTGCTGCCCAAGGCGGAGCGCGCCGCCACCCTGATCTTCCGCGGCCTCGACGACGCGCGCGCGATCGAGGCGCTCTCGGGGGCGCTCGGCTCGCCGTTCGAGATCACGGGCGCGGCCCACATCCCCGGCTTCGACGCGCAGGGGGCGCGCACGCTCCTGCGGATCGAGGGCTTCTCGTTCTCGGTCGATCACCGCCTCAACGAGCTGCGCCGCCTGCTCAAGCGCTACGGCTCCCCCGACATCCTGGAGCGCAAGGGGGCGGACGCCCTCTGGCACGCGGTGCGCGACGCGACGCTCGTCGCCGACCCGCACGACCGCGCGGTCTGGCGCGTCTCGACGGCGCCGACGCGAGGCCCGGAACTCGCCGCGCGGGTCGCCCGCACGGTCGACGCGCGCTGGTACTACGACTGGGGCGGGGGCCTGATCTGGTTCGCGACCGACCCGCGCGGCGACGCCGGCGCCGCCGCAATCCGCGACGCGGTCCGCGCCGCCGGAGGGCACGCGACGCTGGTCCGCGCGCCCGCGGAGGTGCGGGCTGCCGTCGACGTGTTCGAGCCGCAAGGAGAGGCGCTGATGCGGATCTCCGCCGGCATCAAGGCGAGCTTCGATCCGGCCGGGGTGCTCAATCCGGGGCGGATGTATGCGGGAATCTGAGCCGCGCGATTTTCAGGGGCCGGATGCGCCCGGGACCGATTGAACCATGCAAACCAATTTCACCCCCGACCAGCTCCAGAACGCCGCCATGGCGAGCTCGGAGAAGATCCTCAGGACCTGCGTCCATTGCGGGTTCTGCACCGCGACCTGCCCGACCTATCTCCTGCTCGGCGACGAATTGGACTCGCCGCGCGGGCGCATCTACCTCATCAAGGACATGCTCGAGGGCGGCAAGCCCGCGACGCCCGAGATCGTCAAGCACATCGACCGCTGCCTCTCGTGCCTGTCCTGCATGACGACCTGCCCCTCGGGGGTGCACTACATGCACCTCGTCGACCATGCCCGCGCCTATATCGAGGCCACCTACAGGCGGCCCTGGCACGACCGGCTCCTGCGCGCGCTCCTCGCCCGCGTCCTGCCCTATCCCGGCCGCTTCCGCTCCGCCATGGCGGCGGCCGTCATGGCGAAGCCCTTCAAGGGGCTGATCGGGATGCTGCCCGTCGTGGGCACCCGCCTCAAGGCCATGGTCGACCTCGCGCCGGCGCGCATCCCGGCGCGCTCGCCCTTCGACAAGCCCGGGCGCTTCGCCCCCGAGGGGCCGCGCCGGGCGCGCGTCGCGATCCTGTCGGGCTGCGCGCAGCCGGTGCTGAAGCCCGGCTTCAACGAGGCCGCGATCCGGCTCCTCAACCGGCACGGGGTGGAGGTCGTGCAGCCGAGGGGGGAGGGCTGCTGCGGCGCGCTCGTCCACCACATGGGGCGGGACAAGCAGGGCCACGCCTTCGCCAAGCGCAACATCGACGCCTGGATCGCCGAGATGGACGGGGAGGGGCTGGACGCCATCGTGGTCACGGCCTCGGGCTGCGGCACCACGATCAAGGATTACGGCTTCATGTTCCGGGACGACCCCGCCTATGCCGGCAAGGCTGCGCGCGTCTCCGAACTCGCCAAGGACATCACGGAATATGCGCTGACGCTCGACCTGATGGCGCCGGTGCGCGAGACCGATCTCGTGGTGGCCTACCACTCCGCCTGCTCGATGCAGCACGGCCAGCAGATCCGCACCGAGCCCAAGACCCTCCTCAAGCGGGCGGGCTTCACCGTGAAGGACGTTCCCGAAGGCCACATCTGCTGCGGCTCGGCCGGCACCTACAACCTGCTCCAGCCGGAAATTGCCCAGCAGCTTCGGGCCCGGAAGGTCGCCAACATCGAGCGCACCAAGCCTGACCTCATCGCGACCGGCAACATCGGCTGCATGACCCAGATCGGCAAGGGCACCGCGATCCCGATCGTCCACACGGTCGAGCTGCTCGACTGGGCGACCGGCGGGCCGCTGCCGGAGGCGCTGGAGGAGGCGGGGCTGGCGGATCGGGTCGAGCCCGTGCGCGTGGCGGCGGAGTAAGGGCTTCCATCCCGCCCTCTCCTCTTTGCGGGCGGGCCACCCTCCCTCCAGCCCTCATCCTGAGGAGATCGCGCAGCTCCTTGCGGGAGGGCCGCCCTCCGTGCAGCCCTCATCCTGAGGAGATCGCGCAGCGATCGTCTCGAAGGACGAGGGCGTCTCCCGCCGAGCAGGCTGGACCCGCAACCCTCGTCCTTCGAGACGCCCCTCCGCGGCTCCTCAGGATGAGGGTTGCTTGCAGCGCGTTCCACACGCCGCTCCGCGGCTCCTCGGGATGAGGGTTGCCGGCAGCGCGCTCCACAGCTCCTCAGGATGAGGGTTGCCGGCAGCGCGTTCCACGCCAGACGGCCCCCGCGAAGCGGGAGGGAGCGTGCTCAGCCGGTCGGCGCGCCGCTCCTCTGCGGCTCCGTCGGGGCGCCTGCGGCCTTCGCCTCGCGCCGGCGGGCGTGGAGGATCCATTCGGTGTAGCCGTTCGGCTGCTCGCGGCCCTTGAAGATCAGGTCGCAGGCCGCGTCCCAGGCCGGGCCCGCGAAGCGCGGCGCCATGGGTTTGTAGAGCGGGTCGCCGGCGTTCTGGCGGTCCACCACCGCGGCCATGCGCTTGAGGGTCTCGAGCACCTGCTCGCGGGTCACCACGCCGTGGTGGAGCCAGTTGGCGATGTGCTGGCTCGAGATCCGCAAGGTGGCGCGGTCCTCCATGAGCCCGACGTCGTGGATGTCCGGCACCTTGGAGCAGCCGACCCCCTGGTCGATCCAGCGCACCACGTAGCCGAGGATGCCCTGGCAGTTGTTGTCGAGCTCCTGCGCGACCGCGTCCGGCGCCCAGTTCGACTGCGCGACGGGAATCGTCAGGATGTCGGACAGCCGTGCGCGCTTCTGTCCCGAAAGCGCCGCCTGCCGGTCCGCCACGCTGACCTGGTGGTAGTGCAGCGCGTGCAGCGTCGCCGCGGTGGGCGAGGGGACCCAGGCCGTGTTGGCGCCCGATTGCGGGTGGCCGATCTTCTGCTCCAGCATGTCGGCCATCCGGTCGGGCGCGGCCCACATGCCCTTGCCGATCTGCGCCTTGCCGGGCAGGCCGCAGGCCAGCCCGACGTCGACGTTGTTGTCCTCGTACGACTTGATCCAGGGCGTGCCGCGCATGTCGTTCTTGCGCAGCATGGGCCCGGCTTCCATCGAGGTGTGGATCTCGTCGCCGGTGCGGTCGAGGAAGCCCGTGTTGATGAACACCACCCGCTCGGCCGCGGCCCGGATGCAGGCCTTGAGGTTGACGGTGGTGCGCCGCTCCTCGTCCATGATGCCCATCTTGAGGGTGTTGCGGGCCAAGCCGAGCATGCTCTCGACGCGGGCGAACAGCTCGTCCGCGAAAGCGACTTCCTCGGGTCCGTGCATCTTGGGCTTCACGATGTAGACCGAGCCCGCGCGGCTGTTGCGGATCGGGCCGGACCCTTTCAGGTCGTGGATCGCGATCGCGGCCGTGACGGCCGCGTCGAGGAACCCCTCCGGGATCTCCCCGCCGCGCTCGTCCAGCACCGCGTCCGTGTCCATGTGGTGGCCGACGTTGCGCACCAGCATCAGGCTGCGGCCGTGGAGACGGACCTCGCCGCCCGCCGCGCCGCGATAGGTCCGGTCCGGGTTGAGGCGCCGCTCGACATTCCGCCCGCCCTTCTCGAAGCTCTCGACGAGGTTGCCCTTCATGAGCCCGAGCCAGTTGCGGTAGACCAGGACCTTGTCCTCCGCGTCCACCACGGCGACCGAATCCTCGAGGTCCATGATCGTGGTGATGGCGGATTCGAGCAGAAGGTCCGCGACGCCGGCCGGGTCGGTCCGGCCGACCGGGCGCAAGCGGTCGAACACGATCTCGAGGTGCAGGCCGTTGTGGCGGAGCAGGATCCCGGTCGGGGCGCCGGGCTCGCCCGAGAAGCCGACGAACTGCGACGGGTCCTTGAGGCCGGTGCGGGCTCCGGTCGCGAGGCCGACGCCGAGGGCGCCGTTCTCGACCGTGTAGGACACCGCCTCCCCATGGCTCGCGTCCCGGAGCGGGGCGGCCTCGTCGAGCAGCGCCCGGGCGCGGGCGACGACGCGCGCGCCGCGCACCGGGTTGAAGCCGCGTCCGCGCTCGGCGCCGTCGTCCTCGGGGATCGCGTCGGTGCCGTAGAGGGCGTCGTAGAGGCTGCCCCAGCGGGCGTTGGCGGCGTTGAGGGCGTAGCGGGCGTTGGAGACCGGCACCACGAGCTGCGGTCCGGCGATGCGGGCGATCTCGTCGTCGATGGACTCGGTCCGGATCGCGAAATCCGCGGGCTCGTCGTGGAGATAGCCGATCTCGCGCAGGAAGCGCTCGTACGAACCGGGATCGACCGGCTGCCCGGCCTTGTCCCGGTGCCAGGCGTCGATCCTGGCCTGGAGGGCGTCGCGGCGCTCGAGGAGGGCGCGGTTGCGGGGGGCGAGGTCGCGCACGAGGGCGGCGAGCCCGCTCCAGAAGGACGCCGGCTCGATCCCGGTCCCGGGCAGGGCCTCGTCGGCCACGAAATCGTGGAGGATCCGCGCCACCTTCAAGCCGCCGGCCTCGATGCGTTCCATGCCTGGTGTTCCCTCGTCCTGTGCGCCTGGCCTGCCCCTCTCCCGAGGGCGGGCCGCGATCGTTGCGGTGGGCGGGCGCTCCTGGAGCCCCGCGGTCGGAGCGGATGTATAGCTTCGCGGAAGCCTCGATCCAGGCCTCCGCTCCGAAAGGATGAACTTTTCCGGCCCCCGGCGGTTCGGCCGGTCCGATGCCTGCGCCGCGGCGGGCCGCCGCGGCGCAGGCATCCGATTTTGCGGGCCCCACCCCTGACAAACGCCGCGCCCGCTCCCATCTCAACCGTGACGGCGGGGGCCCGAGGACAGACCAGAGGAGAACGAGAGGCTATGAATCACGAGGAACGGCAGGTCATCACCGGCATCTTCGACCGCCTGCGCCACGTCGAGAGCCAGCCGCGCGATCCCGAGACCGAGCGCTTCATCGCCGAGAAGGTGCGCCAGCAGCCCTATGCGCCCTACGCGATGGCCCAGGCGGTCTTCGTCCAGGAGCAGGCGCTGGCGCGGCTCAACGCCGAGGTCGAGCAGCTCCGCGCCGAAGTGGAGCACCTGCGCCGCCAGCCCTCCGGCGGCGGCCTCCTGGCCAGCATCTTCGGCGGCGGCTCGCGCCAGCCGCAGCCCCCGCGGCCGCAATACGGCGCGCCGGGCGGCGCTCCGACGGGTTCGCCCTGGGCCCGTTCGGGCGGATCGCTGCCGGGCTACGGCAGCCCGCAGGGCGCCCCGATGGGCGGACAGATGGGTGCGCCGATGGGCGGACCCTGGGGCGGCGGCATGCAGCCCCGCGCGGGCGGCGGCTTCCTGCAGAGCGCGCTCGCGACCGCGGCCGGCGTCGCCGGCGGCATGATGATCGGCAGCGCGCTCTCCAACGCCTTCGGCTCGGATGCCGCCAACGCGGCGAGCGGGCTTGCGGGCCTCGGCGGCGACAGCCCGACCGACACTGGCGGCATCACCGACGGGCTGTTCCAGGACGCCTCGGGAAGCGACACGGATCTCGGCGGCGACCTCGGGGGTGACCTCGGCGGCGATTTCGGCGGCGACGGCGACTGGACCTGATCGCGACCGAAACTCTGAGATGACGAATGCCCGCCCTCCGGCGGGCATTTTTCATAAGGCCCGGATCGCTCGATCCGGGACGGCCCGCGGTAGCGCCCCGGCCGCCAAGTGCGCTAAGAGCGGCGCTCCCGCGCGATTCCCGGCGGGTCCCCGTCCGGCGATCGCCTGAGTTCCGTCATGCATTTCGGGCCTGCCCTGCGCGCCACCGCCGGCATCGCGTTCCTGTCCGTCATGGACGCGGTCATCAAGGCCATGGCGGCCCATTACCCGACCTTCCAGGTGGCCTTCCTGCGCTTCGCCTGCGGCAGTCTCGTCGTCGCCGCGGTCGTGATCGCCATGCGGCCCGGCTGGCCCTCGCGCGAGACCGTGATCGCGAACGGCATGCGCTCCGTGGTGGCGGTGCTCACCGCCACGACCTTCTTCTATGCGCTGGGCGAGCTGCCGCTCGCCGAGACCCTCGTGCTCTCCTTCATGGCGCCGATGTTCGTGGCGCTCTTCGGCGTGATCCTCCTCAAGGAGCGGGTCGACGGGCGCATCATCGGGGCGCTCGTCGCCGGATTCGCCGGCACCCTCGTGGTGGTGCTGGGCGGGGCCGGGGGCGAGGCGGCCGGGCGCTCCTGGACGGGCGTCGCGGCGGCGCTGGCCTCCGCCGTCCTCTATGCGCTCTCGGTGGTGCTGCTGCGCCAGCGCGCGCAGAAGGACAAGTACATCCACATCGTGGTGTTCCAGAACGTCGGGCCGATGCTGCTGGTCTCGCCCTTCGGGCTGGCGGTGTGGCAGCCCCCGACCGCAACCCACCTCGGCTGGTTCCTGGTCATGGGCGTGCTCGGCGTGATCGGGCACATCCTGCTCACCACCGCCTTCGCCAGGGCCGAGGCCGCGCGCCTGGCTCCGCTCGAATACACTGCGCTGATCTGGGCCGCGGTGATCGGCTACCTCTCCTTCGGCGAGGTCCCGACGCTCGCGACCTTCGCGGGCGCGGTGCTCATCATCGGCGCCGCCCTGGTGGCGTCGCGGCGCTGAAGACGCCCGGGGGCGTCCCAAGCCTACCCGGCCCGCTTGGCCGCGTCGAAGATCATGCAGGTCTCGGTCCCGTGCGCCAGGAGCTTGCCGGCGGCGTCGAGGAGGCGGCCCTCCGAGGTCGCGAGCGTGCCGCCGCGGTGGACCACCTGGCCCATGCAGGTGACGCGCCCGGAGGAGGGCAGGACCGGGCGCACGAAGTTCAGCTTCATCTCCACCGTGGTGTAGCCCTGGCCGGCCGCCAGCGTGGCGTGGATCGCGCAGGCCATGGCGCTGTCGAGGATGGCCGAGGTCCAGCCGCCGTGGATCGTGCCGATCGGGTTGAAGAAGCCCGCGCTCGGAATGCCGGCGAACACCGCCCGGCCCTCGTCGGCCTCCGTGAGCCAGATCCCGGTCGAGCGCGAGAAGGGCGGCGCCGGATGGCGCCCGTCGATGAGCCCGCGCAGGAAGGCGAGGCCGGGCTCCGCGACGAGCACGTCCCGGCTCACGACGCCGAAGACCCGGTCGAGCGGAAAGCCGCCCGCCTCGAGGGCCCCCGTCATCGCCGCCGCATCCGCTCCCATGGAGGCCTCCCGATCCGTGTAGATACACGTTACGCCTCGGGCGGGCGCACGGCAACGGCCAAGTTCGCCCCAGGTCCAATCCGGCTCGGCCTTCTGCGGGGCGGCGGCCTTGCGGAGCGTTCGCAGCGTCGGCGGAGGATCCGACCCGAGAAGCCGTTGGGACTATTGCGGGTAGGCGGCCTTGCGCAGCGCCCGCAGGGCTTGCCGGATCTCGTCGGGTGCGGCGCCCGCGAGACGGGCCTCGACCGCGCCCTGCGCGGCTTCCCAAAGGGGAATCGCGGCGCGCAGGGTCTCGGCGCCGGATGCGGTGAGACGGTGGCGCAGGCCCCGCCCGTCGCCGGGCGCCGGCTCGACCCAGCCGCGTGCGCTGAGGATCTTCAGGTTGCGCACGAGGGTGGTGCGCTCGAGCCCGAGCCGCTCGGCGAGGGCGGTCTCCGAGACGGACGTGCCGTACACGATGGTGCCGAGGAGGCCGAACTGCGCCACCGTGAGGCCGGACGGCCTCATTGCCGCCTCATAGGCGCGGCTCAAGAGCCGCGCGGTCATCCGGGCGTGAAGGGCAAAGCAGGCCCTGCCGATGGCGGCGAGTTCGGCCGCGGCCGGCGCTTCCCCGTGAGCGGGGGACTCGGCGGCCGAACCCACCCCCTGATCGGGGGAGGTCTCGCCCGGCAAGGGTGAGGCGGCACGGCGGGGACGGGTCATGGGGGGATCATCCCGCTCCGGGGCGCTCCGTCAACCGGCTCCCCTCGAGCCCCTGTCTTGACACGATTATTCGGCCCGATTATCTCGCAGCCAGCGTTAGCACTCAGCATAAGACAGTGCTAACAGCGGGGACCCGAGGCGCGGTGCGAAGCCCGCCCGAACTCAAGAGGACAATCGATGAAGTTCCGTCCGCTGCACGACCGTGTCGTCGTCCGCCGCATTGACGCGGAGGAGAAGACCAAGGGTGGCATCATCATCCCGGACACCGCCAAGGAGAAGCCGCAGGAAGGCGAGATCGTCGCCGTCGGCCCCGGCGCG
>DATAGO010000068.1:0-35025 GCA_036263675.1 Microvirga sp.
TGAGGTTCTTCCTGTCGGCGGCGCACGAGCCGCAGGCGATCCGTCAGGCGCTCAACATCCTCGCGCGCTTCAGCGCCCAGGCCACGCAGGCCGCCGCCGAATAGGCGCCGGTCCCGCCCGGGGCTCCGGCCCACAAGGCCACACAGGCCGACGACGAAGAAGACACGCTAATCCACGGCCCGAAGGCTGCTCGCCCCCTGCGGATGCAGGCGCTCGGCGAGCGCGCCCGGTTGGTCCTCGAAATCGAGCGCCTCGATGCGCTGGCCGCGCCGCGCGACCTTCTCGGCCGAGGTGCGGATCTGGGCGACGTCGTCCTGGGCCTGGCGGAAATGCGCGTCGAGCTTGCCGGCCCGCTCGGCGAGGCGCCCCACATCCTCGAGCAGCCGCCCGACCTCCGTCTGGATCGTCTTCGCCTCGTCGCGGATGCGGGCATCGCGCACGAGCGCCTGCATGACCTGGATCGCGAGCGCCAGCAGCGCCGGCGAGACGATCACGACCCGGCCGCGATGCGCCCGCTGCACGAGATCGTCGAAATGCTCGGCGAGGTCCGCAAAGACCGATTCCGCCGGCACGAACATCAGCGCGAGATCCTGGGTCTCGCCCGGGATCAGGTACTTGTCGGCGATGTCGCGGATGTGCACGCCCACGTCGTTGCGCACGCGGGCGCAGGCCCGCGCCCGCGCCTCCTCGCCCTTGGCGTCGCGGAACAGGGTAAAGGCCTCGAGCGGGAACTTGGCGTCGATCACGAGGCCGCGCGGATCGCCGGGCAGGCGCACGAGGCAGTCGGGCCGGGTGCGGTTCGAGAGCGTCGCCTGGAACGCGAACGCGCCCGCGGGCAGCCCGTCGCGCACGATCGCCTCCATGCGCCCCTGCCCGTAGGCGCCGCGCGCCTGCTTGTTGGCGAGGACGTCCTTGAGGCCGACGATCTGGCCCGTGAGATCCGAGAGGTTCTTCTGCGCCGCGTCGATGACGGCGAGGCGCTCGTGCAGCTTGGCGAGGTGGTCCGACTGGTGCTGGGCCGAGGCCGCGATCCCCTGGCCGACCCGGTGCTGCAGGCCCTCGATCCGTTCGGCCACGAGGCGCACGAGGTCGCTCTGGCGGGTGCCGAACACCTCCGCCATGGTCTGCATCCGCCCGGTCATCTCGGCCTGGAGCCGGGTGATGGCCTCGACCCGGTCCTCCATCTCTTCCGCCCGCTCGGCCGCGATGGCGGCCTCGAGCGCCCGCTCCCGGCGCGCCTTCAGGAGCAGCGCCGTGACGAGGAGGAGGAGCGCCAGCGACAGCGCGGCCGTGCCGAGCGCGACCTCGCCCCAGGTCAGGACATGGGCGCCGAGGGTCAAGGCGGTGGCGTTCATGCGGGGGCCCTCACCAGGTGACGGCGGGGGAGCCGAGGGTCGGGGCGGTGGCGTTCATGCGGGGCGATTCCGAGATTCGCGGACAGCGCATGATCCGAACCAACCATGAACGAATCCGCCCATGCCGCCCGTCCGCCGGAGCGATTTGACCGCCCCGGAGGGAGCCCTTATTTCCGCGCCATGACCATCCGACCCCTCGTCATCCTGCCCGACACGCGCCTGCGCGCCGTCTCCGAGCCTGTCTCCGCGATCACCGACGAAATCCGCCGGCTCGCCGAGGATATGCTCGAGACCATGTACGACGCCCCCGGCGTCGGCCTCGCCGCGATCCAGATCGGCGTGCCGAAGCGGATCGTCACCATGGACGTGTCGAAGAGCGAGACCGAGCGCCAGCCCCTGGTGCTGATCAACCCGGAGGTCGTGTGGGCCTCGGAGGAGAAGCGGGTGTACGAGGAGGGCTGCCTCTCGATCCCCGAATATTACGAGGAGGTCGAGCGCCCCGACCGGGTGCGCTTCCGCTACACCAATCTCCAGGGCGAGACGGTCGAGCAGGACGCCGACGGGCTGATGGCGACCTGCGTCCAGCACGAGATCGACCATCTCAACGGCGTGCTCTTCATCGACCACCTCTCGAAGCTCAAGCGCGACCGGGTGGTGAAGAAGTTCGCCAAGGCCGCGAAGCGGGACGCGAACGGGTGATGCCCACGGACATTCCAGCCCGGGTGCCGGGCGAAGCGGGACGTGACCGGGTGTCGTCGGCCTGCTGGTCGGCTGCGGTGCCGGGGGAAGCGGGACGCGAACGGGTGATGCCGACCGATATTCCGGCTGCGGTATCGGGTAAAGCGGGACACGGCCGGGTGACGAACTCCCTCGCCCCGGCGGCTGCCGAACCGAAGAGCTTTGCATGACCCTGCGCGTCGTCTTCATGGGCACGCCGGATTTCGCCGTGCCGACGCTCGCCGAGATCGTCGGCCAGGGCCACGAGGTCGTGGCGGTCTACACCCGGGCGCCGGCGGCGGCGGGGCGCGGCATGGAGCTCAGGCCTTCGCCGGTGCACCGGATGGCGGAGCGCTTCGGCCTTCCCGTCCTGACCCCCAAGACGCTCCGCAGCGAGGAGGCCGCGGCGGCGTTCCGCGCGCACGAGGCCGACGTCGCGGTCGTGGTCGCCTACGGGATGATCCTGCCGAAAGCGATCCTCGACGCGCCGGAACTCGGCTGCCTCAACCTGCACGCCTCGCTGCTGCCGCGCTGGCGCGGCGCCGCGCCGATCCAGCGCGCGATCATGGCCGGCGACCGGGAGACCGGAATCGCCGTGATGCGCATGGAGGAGGGCCTCGACACCGGCCCGGTCGCCATGGTGGAGCGGGTGGCGATCACCCCCGACATGACGGCCGGCGAGCTGCACGACCGCCTGATGGGCTTAGGGGCCGACCTGATGGTGCGCGCGCTCGCGGCGCTCTCGCGCGGGGGGCTGACCTTCACGCCGCAGCCGGAGGCGGGCGTCGCCTATGCCCACAAGATCGGCAACGAGGACGGGCGGCTCGACTGGACGAGCCCGGCGGCCGTCCTGCACGACCGGATCCGCGGCCTGTCGCCGTTCCCGGGCGCCTTCTTCACCGCCGATTTCGGCAAGGGCCCGGAGCGCGTGAAGGTGCTGCGCAGCGCGCGGACGGACGGTTCGGGCGAGCCCGGCACCTTGATCGATGCCGCCGGCACCGTGGCGTGCGGGGAGGGCGCTTTGCGCCTCGTGCAGGTGCAGCCCGCCGGCAAGCAGCCCATGGCGGCCGACGAGTTCCTGCGCGGCCGGCGGCTCGTCCCCGGGGCGCGGCTCCTGCCGCAATCCGCCTAGGGCCATGTCTCGCTACACGCTTCTCACCTCGCTCGCTCCGGTCCGTCGCGCCATGCCCTGCTGTAAGCTCGTCACCTCGCTGGCTCCGGTCCGGTAGCGCCATGCCCTGGTGTATGCTCGTCACCTCACCGGCCTCGGTCCGCTAACGTCATGCCCCGCTACAAGCTCGTCATCGAGTACGACGGCACGCCCTTCACGGGCTGGCAGCGGCAGCTCAACGGCCGCTCGGTCCAGCAGGCGGTCGAGGAGGCGATCGAGCGCTTCTCCGGCGAGCGCGTGCGCATCCAGTGCGCCGGCCGCACCGATGCGGGCGTGCACGCGACCCATCAGGTCGCCCATGTGGATCTCGCTCGGGAGTGGCGCACCGACACGGTGCGCGACGCCACCAACGCGCATCTGCGGCCCGAGCCCGTGGCCGTGGTCGCGGCCGAAGCGGTGCCCGAGAGCTTCAACGCGCGCATGAGCGCCGTGAAGCGGCACTACCTCTACCGCATCCTCAACCGCCGCGCCCCGCCGGCGCTGGAGCTCGCCCGCGTCTGGGCCGTGCCCTGGCGCCTCGACGCCGCCGTGATGCACGAGGCCGCGCAACACCTCGTCGGCCGGCACGACTTCACGACGTTCCGGGCCGCCGAATGCCAGGCCAGCGGCCCGGTGCGGACGCTCGACCGCCTCGACGTCGCCCGCATCGGCGACGAGATCCGGATCCAGGCCTCCGCGCGCTCCTTCCTGCACCACCAGGTCCGATCGATGGTCGGCACACTCGCCCAGGCCGGCGCCGGGCGCTGGAGCGTCGCGGACGTGAAGGCGGCGCTCGACGCGCGGGACCGCCGGCGCTGCGGCCCGATGGCGCCGTCGAGCGGGCTCTACCTCGTTGGGGTGGAGTACGGGCCGGAGGAGCCCGCCTGAGTGCCACCTCCGGCCGGGGATGACACAGGGGGCGCCCGCACATTCACTCCCTCTCCCCGCAGGCGGGGAGAGGGCTGGGGTGAGGGGCCGGTCGGTAAGGCGAGCAGTCTCCGCCTCGCGTGTGTCATGGCCGGGCTCGACCCGGTCGTGACCGGAGAGGCGCACTGTCCCCGCAGCAATCTGCATCGAAGGCTTCACATCGGGATGGCCGGGTCGAGCCCGGCCATGACACGGGAGACACTGCGCTCTTCCGACCCGCCCCTCACCCCAACCCTCTCCCCGTGAACGGGGAGAGGGAGAGCGGCCCCTCACACTCGTGGGGAGGGCTCACCTTGCGAAATACCGCTCCAGCACCCCGCGGTAGATCGCGGCGAGCCGGTCGAGGTCGGCGACCGGGACGCGCTCGTCGATCTGGTGCATGGTCTGGCCGACGAGGCCGAACTCCACCACCGGGCAGTAATTCTTGATGAAGCGGGCGTCCGAGGTGCCGCCCGTGGTCGAGAGCGCGGGGCGGATCCCGGTCTCGGCTTCGATCGCATCCGCCATGAAGCCCACGAAGGCGTCGGGCTCGGTCATGAAGGCGACCGCGTTGGTGGGCTCGAACAGGACGGTGTAGCGGATCCCGTTGCCCGCGACCGCGTGCAGGCGCCGGCGCAGCTCGGCTTCCAGGCTTTCGGGGCTCCAGATGTCGTTGAAGCGGATGTTGAACACGGCGCGGGCTTCGGCCGGGATCACGTTCGTGGCTGGGTTGCCGACGTCGACCGTGGTGACCTCCAGGTTCGAGGCGCCGAAATGCTCCGTGCCCCAGTCGAGCGGCTCGATGGTGAGCGCGTCGAGGAGCCGCACCAGGCCGCGGATCGGGTTCTCGGCGAGGTGGGGATAGGCGACGTGGCCCTGGCGGCCGTGCACCTGGAGCCGGCCCGTGAGCGAGCCGCGCCGCCCGATTTTGATCATGTCGCCGAGGCGGTCCGGGTTGGTGGGCTCGCCCAGGATGCAATGGTCGAAGCGCTCGCCGCGCCCATGCGCCCATTCGAGCAGCTTCACCGAGCCGTTGACGGCCGGCCCCTCCTCGTCCCCGGTGATCAGGAAGCCGATCGAGCCGGCGAAATCCGGATGCGCTTCGAGGTAGGCCAGGGCCGCCGCGACCATGCAGGCGATGCCGCCCTTCATGTCGACGGCGCCGCGGCCGTGGAGCTCGCCGTCGGCGACCATCCCCCCGAAGGGATCGTGCGCCCAAGCCCCGGCGTCCCCCGGCGGCACCACGTCGGTGTGGCCGGCGAAGAGCAGGTAGGGCCGCCCGGTGCCCCAGCGGGCGTAGAGGTTCTCGACGTCGGGCATGCCGGGTTCGGAGAAGACCGGCCGGTGCACCTCGAAGCCGGCATCGCCCAGCACCTGAGCAAGAAAGCTCAGCGCGCCGCCCTCCTCGGGCGTCACGGAGGGGCAGCGGATCAGGCCCTGCGCGAGGGCGAGGGGAGAGGTGTCCATTCGTTTCGTCTTTGCTCGCCGGGCTGGAGGGTCCGGGCCCTAGGCTGCGGTGAGCGTGCGCAGGTCGGCACCGCTCGCCAGATGCTCGGAGGCGTCGAGGATCTCGACGGCGACGATGCGGCCCTCCGCATCGAAGTCGAGAACGAAGCCGGGGCGCACCTCTTCGCTCTCGACAATCGGCACATCCGCGAAGCGGACATAGAGCAGGTCGGCTTCCGGATCGTAGGAGGTCTTCATCGCCTTCGTCCTCGGTCGAGAAAGCAGGTGATCACGTGCAATGCGTCACCCGTACTCACATAAACCACGCGCAGGACTCTGCCACCCCGCTCGGGGATTGCACGGAAAGCCCGCATCCGGCCTGCATGCCTGGGGTCGTTCTCCACGGCCTCAGGGGCGCGCAGCGTGTGCTCGACCCAAGCGCGCTCGATGCCACGCTCGGCCAAGATATCCAGAGCGTGTCGGCCGAAGCTCACCAGCCCTTCGGGGTCACTCATCTGCGACCCCCATCGGCTCAATCGCGCAAGAGCTCGTTGATGCTCGTCTTCGACCGCGTCTGCGCGTCGACCCGCTTCACGATCACCGCGCAGGACAGCGACGGCCCGGGCGAGCCGTCGGGCAGCGGCTTGCCGGGGAGCGAGCCCGGGACCACGACCGAGTAGGGCGGCACGCGGCCGCGGAAGACCTCGCCGGTCTCGCGGTCGACGATCTTGGTCGAGGCCGAGAGGAAGACCCCCATGGAGAGCACCGAGCCCTCGCCCACGATCACGCCCTCGACGACCTCGGAGCGCGCGCCGATGAAGCAGTTGTCCTCGATGACGACCGGGTTCGCCTGCAGGGGCTCGAGCACGCCGCCGATGCCGACGCCGCCCGAGAGGTGGACGTTCTTGCCGATCTGGGCGCAGGAGCCCACCGTCGCCCAGGTGTCCACCATGGTGTTCTCGTCGACGTAAGCGCCGAGATTCACGAAGGAGGGCATGAGCACCACGTTGGGGGCGATGTAGGCGCCCCGGCGCACGACGCAGTTCGGCACCGCGCGGAAGCCGGCGGCGCGGAAGCGGTTCTCGCCCCAGCCCTCGAACTTGGAGGGCACCTTGTCCCACCACACGGCCTGGCCCGGCCCGCCGCCGATGATCCCCATGTCGTTGAGGCGGAAGGAGAGCAGCACGGCTTTCTTGAGCCACTGGTTCACGTGCCAGCCCTCGCCCCGCTTCTCGGCGACCCGGGCCTGGCCCGAATCGAGCAGGTTGAGGGATTCCTCGACCGCCTCGCGCACGGCGCCCGCGGTGCCCGTGTTCACGTTGGCCCGGTCTTCCCAGGCGGCGTCGATGGTGGCGGCGAGATCGGTCATGGGGGAGATCCGGAAAACGAGGGGTCGGGCCCGTGCTTGTCCGGGCCCGGCGGGGCTGTCAAGGCTGCGGTCGGTCGCCGGTGAGGGGAGGCTCAGGGGCCGAGGCGGTAGCCGATGCCGATGCGCAGGTCGTGCCGGTCGAGGTCGAGCCGGTTGACGGCGGCGTCGACGCGGGGCTCCACCCGGGCATAGCGGGTATAGGCGTATTCCGCGCGGGCGAACCAGCGGTCCGTGATCGCGTAGTCGAGGCCGATCCCCGCCGTGCCGCCATAGGCCATTTCGGCGTCCTGCTGGCCGGTGGAGCGGCTCGTCAGGTTGAGCTGCGCCAGGCTGAAGCCGCCCGCGAGATAGGGCGAGACCGCCCCGAAGCTCGTGCCGGCCCGCGCCCGCGCCGCGCCGCTCCAGAGCAGGTCGACGGCCATCGGCCCGGCCGGGCCGGCGCCGCGCCCGTCGATCCCCGACGCCAGCACGTGGCCGTCGTAGCCCACGAACCAGCTCCCGAAGGCGATTTCGTAGCCGCTGAAGAGGCCGATCTCCGCGCCGTCGAGATCGATCCCGGTGCGGCCGCCGCGGGGGCGGGCGAAAGCGGCGTCGCCAAGGCCGTATCCGGCGAGCACGCCCGCATAGGCGCCGCCGCGCCCGGGCGTCGGGGCGCCCGCGGCCATGCCCGGCACCTCCCGGACCACGAGCGAGGCCTTCACGGCATGGGAGGCGATGTCGACCGCGTGGCTTCGCCCGTCGTGGCGGTAGGATTCGCGGCCGTAATCGGCATATTGGTACTCGACGCGGGTCGCGAAGCCCCGCGTCCAGGCGACCTCGACGCCGGCGCCCGCGGACCATCCGAGATGGCGCGCGACGTCGCTGTCCTGGTTCACTACCAAGCTGTGCTGGTTGTACTCGGTCCCCGCGACGCCCAGGGTCACGAAGGGCAGCACGGTCCCGAAGGCATAGCCGAGCCGCCCCCTGACGCCGCCGGACCAGAGGTGGTCGCCCTGCACGCCGAGGGTGGCGGCGGTGCCGAGGCGCCCCTTGGTCTCATGGAAGCCGATCTCGCCCTCGAGGCCCGCGACGACCCGGCCGAACTGCCAGTCCCGGCCCGCGAAGGTCACGCTGGTGGCGCCGTCGAGGTCGTAGGCCCGCGTGCGCCCGCCCGCCCGGGTGGCGGCGCGGGTCCACATGTAGCCGATGCCGGTGCCGGCATAGAAGCCGTCCCAGGCCGGAGCGGCCGCGAGCACGGGGAGCGGCGGCGGGGCCGCGCGCACCGGGAGGTCGGCGCCCTGCGCCGCGCCGCTCAGGAGCATGGCGGCCGCCATGCCGAATCCTGCCCGCATCATCTGGTCCGCCCCGGGTCGTTGGATTCCGAGTAAGGCGCGCCGGCGCGCACCGTCAAGGCGCGCGGGGCGGGCGGGCCGACAAAGATCGCCCCTGTCGTCGGCGGGCCACAACGGCGCGGCTCCGGCAGACCTCAGCGATGCGGCTGTCGGCGGGCCACGACGGCGCGGCTCCTGCGGGCCGTGGCGACGGCCGCGGCGAATACGGGAACGACAGGCCCGGTTCGTGGTTTGTCCGGCATCGGTCACGCCGCGGCTGCGGCGCGGCACCCGTGCCTGCGCGTGCGGGAACGGGACCCCCGGCGGCGCGTTCTCACCACAGCCGCACGGCTGCGCGCCCCGCGCCCGGCGCGCCCCTTTGCGCTTGCGGCGGCACGCCTGAACCCCAACCGGAGGAGCTGGAGCCCATGGGCCTCTTATCGAAGGACATCAAGACGCTCGACGACCTCTTCGTGCACACCCTGCAGGACATCTACTACGCCGAGCAGCAGATCACGAAGGCGCTGCCGAAGATGATCGCCAAGGCGACGGACCCGCAGCTCAAGCAGGCCTTCGAGACGCACCTCAAGGAGACCGAGCAGCAGATCAAGATGGTCGAGCAGGTCTTCCGCCAGCACGGCCACGAGCCCAAGGGCGTGACCTGCCCGGCGATCGACGGCATCATCGACGAGGCGCAGGAGATCATCGGCGAGGTGGAGGACAAGAACGTCCTCGACGCCGCGATGCTCGCCGCCGCCCAGGCCGTGGAGCACTACGAGATCACCCGCTACGGCACGCTGGTGGCCTGGGCCAAGCAGCTCGGCCGCCAGGACTGCGCCACGATCCTCCACCAGATCATGGAGCAGGAGAAGGCGACGGACCAGAAGCTCAGCACGATCGCCGAGGGCAAGATCAACACGAAGGCGGCGTAAGGCGCGCCTTCACTTAGGATGACGCGAGCGGCGGCCGGAAGGCCGCCGTTTCAGTTCAGGATGGGCCGCCCTCCGGCGCCGCGCGGCTCCGCACCATCTAGGCCCGGCGCTTCGCCTGAATCCGCAGGAACGGGCGGCAGGCCGCGCGCATCTCCTCCTCCTGCTCGGGCGGCATCGAAGGACGCGGGCGGCCGCTGCGGATCGAGGCGGAGATCTCCTCCAGCACGGCGTGCGTGAAATAGTGGTCGGTGAGCGCGAGCGAGTAGGCGGCATCGATTTCAGTGTCGGGCTCGAAGCCGCAGGCGTCGCACGGATTGAAGCCGCCATGCTTCATCGCCCCGCAGCGCACGCAAACCGCGACCGTCATGACGCTCCCCGGCTCGTGCGGTAACGATAAGCTGCGAGCGCGTCCGGTCAATCGCCGGCCGAAGGCGTCCCTGCGCCCTGCTTCACCGGCTCGACGCGCTGGACGAGAAAATCCGCCAGATCGTTCGTGATATAGTCGATGTGCGGGGCCTCCACGGCCTCCTGCTCGAACTCCTCCCGGAACGGGTCGATCGTCTTGGGGATGATGAGCGTGGTGGTCATGCCGAGGTCGTGCGGCACCACGAGGTTCTTGGCGATGTCCTCGAACATGGCGGAGCGGGCGGGCTCGACGCCGTGCAACTCGAGGAAGCGCTCGTAGGCGCGCCGGTCCGGCTTCGGCACGAAGTCCGAGGCCGCGATGTCGAACACGTCCTCGAAATGGTCGAGGATGCCGATCTTGCGCGCCACGTTCTCGGCGTGCTTGCGCGAGCCGTTGGTGAGGATGAGCTTGCGGCCGGGCAGGCGCTCGATGGCGTCGCCCAGGCTCGCGTTCAGCTCGATGTCGGCGTGGTCGATGTCGTGGGCGAAGTCGAGGAAGTCGTACGGGTCGACGCCGTACTCGTCGATCAGGGCCCGCAGGGTGGTGCCGTAGCGGTGGTAGAAATACTTCTGCAGCGCGCGGGCCGAAAGCCCGTCGAGGCCGAAGAGATTGGCGATGTAGAGGGTGATGCGCTCGTCGATCTGCGGCCACACGCGGGATTCGTGCGGATAGAGCGTGTTGTCGAGATCGAAGATCCAGGTGTCCACATGCGCGAAGCTGCGCGCGTCGGCGGCGGCGAGGTGGGGCTGGAGCGAGGGGACGGCGGTCATGAGGATGAAAGGCTTGAGCCAGAGACGACAAAGGGGCCGAAGCGGCCCCGGGTGCGGAGGATAGGATCAACCGCCGCTCCGGGGAAGAGGTTCCCTCCATGGCGGGGCTGCATCCCTCCCCCCGCTTGCGGCGGGGAGGGGTAGGGGTGGGGGGTGCCGGGGACGACCTGATTTTCTCCGAACACGCCCAGCACTCGGGCAGCGGCACCGCCCCCCCACCCTTGATCCCTCCCCGCCGCAAGCGGGGGGAGGGAGACGCGCTGCGTCCGGCAGCCCGGGCGCCTCCATCCTGCCCGCCCCTGCAGGCCAGCATCCCCTTGGGGAGGGGAGCTGCGCCCTATTTCGGTGCCGACTTCACCTCGGCGTCCCACTTGCGCAGGAGCCGCACCCGCTCGGCCGCGGAGCCGTATTTCGCGGTGTCGTAGGCGATGAGCTTCATCTCGGCGAGCTTCGGGGCCTGGGGCGAGACCGGGGCGGCCTTGTTGGAGGGGATCGAGTAGATCTTGAGGTCGGCGCCGACCAGCTTCTGGGCCTCGGCCGAGAGGGTCCAGTCGACGAAGCGGCGGGCGAGGTCCGGGTTCTTCGACCCCTTCACGAGCGAGACCGAGCCGGTCTCGTAGCCCGTGCCCTCGCACGGCGCGACCGTCTTGATCGGCGCGCCCTCGACGATCTGGGTCACCATGTCGTGCATGAACGCGATCGCGACGCCGGTCTCGCCGAGCGCCACCGCCTTCACGGGCGCGGCGCCGGACTTGGTGTATTGGTTGACGTTCCGGTGCAGGGCCTTGAGGTAGTCGAAGCCCTTGTCCTCGCCCATGAGCTGGACGATCGAGGCCAGCATCACGTAGGCCGTGCCCGAGGAATTCGGGTCGGAGACCTGCACCTCGTCCCGGAACTTCGGGTCGAGCAGGTCGGCCCAGCATTTCGGCTCCGGCAGGCCGCGGCTCGCCAGAACCTTGGTGTTGTAGCCGAGCCCGAGCGCGCCGAGATAGATGCCCGACGTCCGGTGGCCCGATTGCTCCGCGTGCCGCGCGGCCCAGTCGTGGAGCTCGGGCAGCTTCGGGGATCTGTAGGCGTCGAGCAGGCCCTCTTCCGCGGCCTGGAGGTGGGAATCGCCGGGGCCGCCCCACCACACGTCGGCGCGCGGGTTCTGGGCCTCGGCCTTGATCTGGGCGTAGGTCTCGCCGGTGCTCTTGCGCACCATGGTGACCTTGGCGCCGGTCTCCTTCTCGAAGGCCGCGACGCCGACCCG
This sequence comes from Microvirga sp., assembly GCA_036263675.1. GTDB lineage: Bacteria > Pseudomonadota > Alphaproteobacteria > Rhizobiales > Beijerinckiaceae > Microvirga. The sequence goes on from DATAGO010000068.1 coordinate 11,614, forward strand.
GCATTGCTCCTCGAGGATCGAGCAATAGAGGGTGAGCATGCCTTGCGCCTGGGCGGCCGGCGCCGCGAGGCAGAGAAGAGCGGCGCCCGCGAGCGCGAGCCGGCGATGGATCATGGATGGCCTCCCTTGGCCGGGCGCCGTCGGCCCGGTCCCCGTGTTCGGCCGGCGCAGCCGCGCCGGTCCCGGGCTTCGAGTGAGGCGTTGAGCCGGCTCGATGTCAAGCATCGGGCCGCCGCGGCTCGCGACCGTGCCGACGAAAAAGGGGCGTGCCCCGGGCACGCCCCTCGTTCACGCGTCGCGGCCCGGTCGCCTTACCGCCCGTAGAGGTACTCCGGCAGCCACAGCGCCATGCCGGGCCAGACGTAGAGGATCACCATGCACAGGATCACGATCAGCATGTAGGGCATCATGCCGGCGAAGATCTGGTTGATGGTCACGTGCGGGGGCGCCACCCCCTTGAGGTAGAAGGCCGACATGGCGACCGGCGGCGACAGGAACGCGGCCTGCAGGTTCACGAAGACGAGCACGCCCCACAGCACCGGGTCGATCTGGAAGTGCTGCAGCAGCGGCAGGAAGATCGGCACGAAGATGATGATGATCTCCGTCCATTCCAGCGGCCAGCCGAGCAGGAAGATGATGGCCTGCGACAGCAGCATGAACTGCACCGGCGTCAGGTCGAGGGCCAGCACCCAGCGCTCGACCAGGGCCTGGCCGCCGAGGATCGCGAACACGGCGGAGAACAGCGCCGAGCCGACGAAGAGCCAGCACACCATGGCGGTGGTCTTCGCGGTCAGGAAGACGGCCTCCTTGGTCTTCTTCCAGGTCAGCGTCCGTGCCTGCAGCGCGAGCAGGAACGCGCCGGCCGAGCCGACCGCGGCCGATTCCGTCGCCGTGGTGATCCCGAACAGGATCGCGCCGAGCACCAGGAAGATCAGGGTGGCCATCGGGACCACCGAGGAGGTCAGGAGCTTCACGAGCTGGAGGCGCTCGGGGCCCATGTTCCGGTAGAAGCGCACGAGCACGAAGGCCGCCAGCACGGCGATGATCGCGTAGGTGACGTAGAAGCTCGTCGCCGGCCCCGCATCCGCGACCGTGGCGGGATCCGGCGCCGCCGGCGCCGAGCCGAGCTGCTCCAGTCCTTCGGGAACCTCGTCGTCCTTGCGCTGCTGGTAGATCGTCACGTACCACCACAGCACGGTGAGGATGGACGTGGTGATCAGGAAGGGCACGAGGGCGGCGACGAAGTTCCTGACGATCCGGCCGTAGGTGAGGCGGCCGTCCTCGGACTCGATCGCCGCCGCCTTGGCGGGCGAGAACAGGGCGGAGACGAGGCCGCCGAACATGTTGCGCGAATAGGCGGCCTGGAACTTCGGCATCCAGCCCGGCACCGGAACGCGGGTCATCTCCTCGGGCAGGCCGGGCGCGACCGCCGGGTTGATCATGGCGCGGCCGATCACGTAGACGACGTAGAGGAAGGCCAGGAACAGGCCCGGGAACATCGCGGCCGCGTAGAGCTTCACGACCGACTGCCCCGCGACCGCCGCGTAGACGATGATCATGATCGAGGGCGGGATGAGGATGCCGAGCGTGCCGCCGGCCGTGATGACGCCCGCGGCCACGCGGGTGTCGTAGCCGGCGCGCAGCATCGGCTGGAAGGCCACGACGCCCATGAGCACCACCACGGCGCCGACGAGGCCCGTGGCCATGCCCCAGAACGCGCACACCACCAGGGTCGCGACGGCGAGCGAGGCCGGCACCTTCCGGAACGAGAGCTGCACCGCGTAGAACATCTTGTCCACGAGGGCGCCGCGCTCCATCACGTAGCCCATGAGGACGAAGAGCGGGATCGCGATCAGCACCTCGTTGGTCATCGCCCCGTAGGTGCGCTGGACCATCAGGTCGAAGACGCGGTTGTCGAACCAGTACTGGCTCGGGTCGTAGAAGGCGTAGAAGCCGAAGAACACGCCGAGACCCATGAGGGTGAAGGCGGTCGGGAACCCCATCATGATCGTGATCACGATGAGGCCCAGCATGACGAGGCCGAGCGCCTGATCGCTCATGACTGCCGGTCTCCGCCCACGCCGCGCCGATGCGCTGCCCCGCCGCCGCTCATGTCACCGATCCCCGTTCGTCCCGCACGGACGTGCCGCCGTGCTTGATGGCTGCCATGTCGGGGCCCCGCGCCGCATCGCCCGCCGCTATGGCGGGGGCCCGATCCCGCACCCACGCACCGCGTGTCATGAGTGCGGGGTCCCGATCCTGCATCGACGCGTCGTCCGTCACGATTGCAGGTCTCCGCCCATGCCGCGCTGGCGCGCCGCCTCGTCGATCTTGTGCGCGCCCTCGATGGCGCGCCGGCGCGCCTCGTCGTCCACGTGCTCGCTGTGCGCGAGCTGCTCCTCTAGCACGTCCATCTCCCGGACGTCGTGCAGGCGGCTCGGCCACTCGCCGGTGCGCAGGCAGATCACGCAGCGCACGATCTCGGCGAGCCCCTGCGTGATGATGAGGGCGCCCGCGATCGGGATGATCGTCTTGAAGGGGTAGATCGGCGGGCCGTCCGCCATGACGCTCGAATGCTCGCCGATGCGCCAGGACAGGGCCGCGAAGCGGTAGCCGGCATAGAGCAGCGCCAGGATGCCGGGCAGGAAGAAGATGATGTAGAGCACGAGGTCGAGCGCGGCCTGCGTCCGCGGCCGGAAGGACCCGTAGAGGAAGTCGCCGCGCACGTGGGCGTTCTGGGCGAGGCCGTAGGCCCCCGCCATCATGAACAGCGTGCCGTAGAGCATGTTGTTGAAGTCGTAGATCCAGGCCGTCGGCGCGTTGAGCGCGTAGCGCTTGAAGACCTCGACGCAGACCACCGCCGTGAGCACGATGACGAGCCACGCCGCCGCCTTGCCGGCCCAGGTGCTGATGGCGTCGATGGTGTGCAGGAAACGCTGAACGTTCATGGGAGCCCGGGGAGGGGAGCGCAGACGGCCGAAGGCAAGCGAAGAGCACCATCCGGGACAATGCCCGAATGGTGCTCCCTCGGCTAGGCGGGCATCAGATCTTCTTGGCGGCCGCGTTCTGGCCGAAATAGTGGTCGAACGCCATGCGGCGGTTGACCACCGTGTCCTGCTCCCAGCGCGTGGCGCGCTCCGCGAAGGCGATCTGCGACTGGATGATCTCCTTGAAGAGCGGGTTCTCGGCCGCCTTCTTCTTCACGACCTCGTCGTAGACCTCGAGCTGGCGCTTCAGGATGGCGTCGGGCGTCTTGTAGAAGCGCACGCCGTCCTTCTGCTGCAGTTCGAGGTAGTCCTTGGAGTAGCGGTCGATCGCCTTCCAGGACATGTCCTGGCTCGCGGCTTCCACCGCGTTGGCGATGATGGCGCGCATCTTCTCGGGGAGCGCGTCGTACTTCGCCTTGTTGAACAGGATCTCGAACTGCTCGGCGTTCTGGTGGTAGCTCTGCAGCATGCAGATCTTGGAGACGTCGGCGAAGCCCAGCGCCCGGTCCGAGGAGGCGTTGTTGAACTCGGCCGCGTCGAGGAGGCCGCGGTCCATGGCGGAGACGATCTCGCCGCCGGGCAGGGCGTTGACGGCGAGGCCGAGCGCGGTGAACACGTCGATCGAGATGCCGACCGTGCGGAACTTCGCGCCCTTGAGGTCGTCGACCTTGGTGACGGGCTTCTTGAACCAGCCGAGCGGCTGGGTCGGCATCGGGCCGTAGAGGAACGAGCGGACGTTGGCGCCGACCTGGCTGTAGATCTTGTCGAGAAGCTCCTTGCCGCCGCCGTACTTGTGCCAGGCGAGCAGCATGTTGGCGTCCATGCCGAAGCCCGGGCCCGAGCCCCAGAGCGCGAGCGCCGGCGCCTTGCCGTAATGGTAGACCGCGACGCCGTGGCCGCCGTCGAGGGTGCCGGCCGAGACCGCGTCGAGGAGCTGGAAGGCCGGCACGACGGCGCCGGCGGGCAGCACCTCGATCTTGAGGTCGCCGCCGGTCATGTCGTTGACCTTCTTGGCGAAGTCGAGGGCGTATTCGTGGAAGATGTCCTTGGAGGGCCAGGTGCTCTGCCAGCGCATGCTGGTCGCCCCTTGCGCCTTCACGACGGCCGGGGCCGCCACGGCGGCGGCGCCGCCGAGGCCTGCGACCTTCAGGAACTGGCGGCGAGATGCTTTGGCACGGTTCTTCGTGGTATCGGTCATGGCTACTCCTCCCTCACGCGGGCGTTCTTGGTGTCCTGCGGGCGGTGCCGCAGCTTGAGAGCCTTTCGCGCGCGAGCGCAAGAGGGCCTCGCCGAAAGTCTGACGCCTCGAGGTTCACGACGTCGCGACCGCCCCGGCGCCTCCCCCGATGCGCGAAGCCGCGAGCGCGACGGTGTCCGCGCCGTCGGGCCGGCCGGACCCGCTCGGCTCGAGGCGGCCGCGACGATCGCAGACCGGAGAGGCGATTCCACCGGACGGGAAACTGCTCTAAGACCCCAACAGGAACGAGCCGGGCCGGGATGACGGCTGCGCGACGAGGACACCCCACGCATGATCAAGGTCAGCATCGCCGTCGCCCTCGTGGGGCTCGGCGTCCTGGCGGCGAGCCTCTCGGGCGCGCTCGCCGTCCCGGTCTACCTGCCCCTGTCGAGCCTCGCCCTGGCCGCGGTGGTCTATATCGGCCGGGACATCCCGAAGTTCCTGCGCATCTTCCTCGCCATGCTGGCGGCGATCCACGTCCTCCTCGTGGCCCTCATCCTGGGGCGGATCCTGGGCGTGATCACCGGCGATTACGTCGGCTACGTGCCGCCCCCGTCCTCGGCGTTGGGCGCGGCCGGGTTCGCCCTGCTGATGTACGGGCTCTCCTACGTCCCCGTGATCCGGACGATCTGCCGGATCTCCGACCGCTACCTGGAATCCCAGGCCGACAGCCTGATCCACATCCCCGGCCTCGGCCTCGTCCGCGCCCGGGAGGGCACCATCGGGACCGCCTTCGTGGCGCTCCTGATCGCGCTCAACCTGTTCCAGGTCGCGCTCAACGTGCGGCTCAACTTCTTCTCGCGCGACATGTTCAACGCCCTCGAGGCCAAGGACGCGAGCGCCTTCTGGTACCAGCTCTTCGTGATCTTCACCCCGATCGCCGCCGTCTTCGTGGTGACGGCGCTCACCGAAGTGCTGATGCAGAACGTGCTCCAGATCCGCTGGCGCGCCTATCTCAACACCTACTATGTCGGCGAGTGGCTGCGGGACGGGGCGCATTACCGGATGCAGCTCCTCGGCCGCGAGGCCGACAACCCGGACCAGCGCATCTCCGAGGACCTGCGCAAGTTCGTGGAGAGCACCTATTCCCTCTCCATCGGCCTCCTCAACCAGGCCGCGACGCTCGTGTCCTTCATCGCGATCCTGTGGACGATCTCGAGCGGCTTCACCTTCCCGGGCACGGACGTCGTGGTGCCGGGCCTGCTCGTCTGGATCTGCGCGGCCTATGCGATCCTCGGCACCTGGCTCACGCACCTGATCGGGCGCCCCCTCATCGCCCTGAACTTCCGGCAGGAGCGGGTGGAGGCGGATTACCGCTTCTCCCTGGCGCGGCTGCGCGAATACACCGAGCAGGTGGCGCTGCTCTCGGGCGAGCGGGCGGAGGAGCAGGGCTTGAGCCGGCGCTTCGGCAGCATCGTCGACAACTACATGCGGATCGTGATCCGGCTGCTGAAGCTCAGGACCTTCACCTTCGCCTATTTCCAGGCCAACGTGGTGGTGCCCTACATCCTGACCGCGCCCTACTACTTCGTCGGCCGCATCTCGCTCGGCCAGATGCAGCAGGTCGTCGGCGCCTTCAGCCGGGTCGAGTCGGCGCTCACCTACTTCATCACGATCTACACCACGCTCGCGGACTACAAGGCGGTGCTCGACCGCCTGACGAGCTTCGAGAACGCCATCGCCTCGGCCCAGCGCGTCGGCGGCGAGAGCAAGATCGCGCTGGCGCCGGGCCGGGACCGCGACCTGACCCTGAAGGGCCTCGACCTCAAGCTCCCCGACGGGCGCCGGCTCCTGCACGCCGACGGCGTGTCGTTCCGGGGCGGCGAGACCACCCTGCTCACGGGGCCGTCGGGCTCGGGCAAGTCGACGCTGTTCCGGGCGATCGCCGGGATCTGGCCCTTCGGCGAGGGGCAGGTCGCGATGCCGGCGGACGCCAGCACCATGCTGCTGCCGCAGCGCCCCTATATCCCGGTCGGGTCCTTGCGCGACGCGGTCGCCTATCCCGGCGTCGAGGCCACCTACGACGACGCGGCGATCCGCGACGCGCTCACGGCGGCGCGGCTGCCCCATCTCGTGGACCGCCTCGACGAGGAGCGTTCCTGGGCCCAGACCCTTTCGCTCGGCGAGCAGCAGCGCGTCGCGGTCGCCCGCGCGCTGCTGGCCAAGCCCGACTGGCTCTTCCTCGACGAGGCGACGGCGGCCCTCGACGAGCCGACCGAGGAGGCGATCTACCGGCTCCTGAAGGAGCGGCTCCCGGACACCACGGTGGTGTCGATCGGCCACCGCTCGACGCTCGCGGCCTTCCACGACCGGCGCATCGACATGCGCCCCGGCGAGGGCGGGCTCTTCACGCCGGTGGATGCGAAGGCGCCGGCCCCGGCCGAGTCGAGGTGAAGCAGGAGCGGGCGAGGGAGCGCTCCGGCGCCCCTCGCGGCCTCAGAGCGCCCGTTCGAAGCGCAGTTCGCCGTTCGGGGACTTGAGGATCAGGGTCGCGCCCTGCTGGTCCCATTTCTCGGCGTAGCGCAGGGCCGCGAAGAAGGCCTGCTCGGAGGACATGACGGCCCTGTCGCAGGCCTGGCGCCGGGGCAGGATCGGGCTCACGGCGATGCCCTGCTCCTTGAGCGGATAGGCCACCGCCGAGAAGGTGTTGCAGCCCCCGAAGCCGCGGACCTGGTACTGCTTGTCGAGGGTGAAGCTCGGCCGCTCGCCCGGGAAGGGCTTGCCGTTGAGGCTGACCGCGATCCAGGTCGAGCCGACGTCGAACATCTTCTCGCGCCGGGGCTGCGGCACGGGACTGGCGGGCTGACTGGCGGGCTTGGCCGCAGGGGCCGCCTGGCCGCGCTGGCCGGAAGGGGGCTGCTGAGCCCCGACGCCGGTGGCCGAGGCCGCGAGGGCCAGGGCGGACAGGAGCGTAGCGAGGCGAAGGGCAGTCATGGATCATCCTCGAGCACGCGGAGCACGGGGCTCGCGGCGAAAAACGGCGGGACCATAAGGGCGCTTCCGGAGCGAGGCAATGCCGGCCGCCGGGCCTCGAGCGCCGCAGCCCGGCCCCGCTTCCGAAAGCCCGCGCTCAAGCCATCGCGCCGCGCCGCTGAATTTTTCGTGAAGGCCGGTGATCCGGGGCCGCGCCCCTCCCGTAAACAGCCCTGAAGTCCCCCAAAGACTTCCTTCCCCCAAGGAGCACCCGCCAGGGTGCCCGATCGGAGGCCGCCTTCCCCCGAGGCGGCCTCCTTTCTTTTTGCGGACGGTCCCGGGTCGGGCGAGCGAGGCCCCGGGTCAGCCCAGGCGCTGGAACAGGCGCTCGGTCAGGGGGTTCGTGGCGCGGAAGAGATAGTCGAACGAGCGCACCGAGATGTCGCGCGCTCCGGCGCGCTGCAGCGCCTCGACCACCGCGAAGGCGTCCGGCGCCCGGCACTGCACCACGAGCTCCGCGCCCTGCGGCGCACCGTAGGGCAGGGTGGCGTCGAAGCCCGCGAGCGCGGCCTCCCAGCCGCCGGCGCGGCCGGGCTCGATCGCGGCCCTCACCTCCCGGCTCGTGCGGGCTTCCTCCTCGGCGGCGATCCGCGTCAGCACCGTGCGGGCGGCGGCCCTCGCCCGCTCGCCCCAGGGGGCTTGGAGCGAGGCCACGAGGTTCGCCTCCGAGCGCAGGATCACCCCGTCGTCGAGGATTTTCAGGGCGTTGGCCGAGAGCGTCGCGCCCGTGGTCGTGATGTCGACGATGAGCTCGGCCGCGCCCGACCCCGGCGCGCCTTCCGTGGCCCCGAGGCTCTCGACGATGCGGTAATCGGCGATGCCGGCCTCGGCGAAGAAGCGGCGGGTGAGGTTCACGTACTTGGTCGCGACCCGCATCTTGTGCCCGTGGCGGGCGCGCAGGTCCGCGGCGACCTCGTCGAGGTCGGCCATGGTGCGCACGTCGATCCAGGCCTGCGGCACCGCCACGACCACGTTGGCGTGGCCGAAGCCCAGCGGGGTGAGGAGCTCGACCGACCGTTGCGCGTCCGCGATCTGCTCCTGCACGAGGTCCTCGCCGGTGATCCCGAGATGCGCGGCGCCCGAGGCGAGCTGGGTCACGATCTCGGAGGCCGAGAGGAAGAGCACCTCCACGTCGGCGACGCCCTTGAGGGTGCCGCGGTAATCCCGCGCCCCGCGCGACTGGGCGAAGACGAGCCCGGCGCGGGCGAAGAAGGCGGCGGCGTTCTCCTGCAGGCGCCCCTTCGAGGGGACCGCCAGGATAAGAGGGGAATCCGTCATCGGGGCTGGTTCCCCTGCTGAATCCGGTCGAGCCAGAACGAGCACCCGACCGCGGGAATCGGCCCGGGCGCGCCGAGATGCTGGAGCAGGCGGTCGTAGCGGCCGCCGCCCACGACCGGTCGGCCGTCGCCGCGGCGCGGGTCCTGCACCTCGAAGATGAAGCCGGTGTAGTAGTCGAGGTTGCGCGCGAAGGTCGCCGTGAATGCGAAGGACGCCACGTCGAGCCCGCGCGCCGCCATGAAGCCGATGCGGTCCTCGAGCTCGCCCAGCGCCGGCCCGAGATCGAGCCCGGCCTCGCGGGCGAGGGAGCGGATCGCGGCCGCGGCCGCATCGGGATCGCCTTGGATCGCGAGGTAGCGCTCGAGCAGGCCCCGCGCCTCCTCGCTCATGCCGGAGCGGTTGGCGGCCCGCGCCAGGAAGCGCTCGGCGATCTCGCCGGCGGAGCGGCCGCCGACCCGGGCGATGCCCGCGATCGAGAGGATGTCCTCCACGAAGGCCTTGGCGGCCTGGGGCGCCTGGCCCTCGATGGCGGCGAGCAGCCCCGCATGCTCGTCCGGTCCTTCCGGCTCGGCGGCGGGCGGCAGGCCGCGCCCGCTCACGATCGAGCGGATCACCCGGCGCTTGGCGGCGGGCGCGAGGCCGAGCGCGTCGGTGAGCGCGTTCAGGAGCCCCATGTCGCCGAGCTGGACCCGGACGTCGCCGAGCCCGAGGCTCGCGAGCCCGTCGAGGGCGATCGCCAGGATCTCGGCGTCGGCCGCGGCGGCGTCCGGGCGGCCGATCGATTCGATCCCGGCCTGGAGGAACTCGCCGGTCTCGCCGGTGCGCAGGCGGAACACCGGCCCGCAATAGCCGTAAGCTCCCGGGCCCTCGGCGCCCTTCGCGAGGTGCTCGCGGCAGACGGGAATGGTGTATTCCGGGCGCAGGCACAATTCGCGGCCCGACGCGTCCTGGGTCACGAACATGCGCCGGCGGATGTCCTCGCCCGAGAGGTCGACGAACGCGTCCGCGGGCTGCAGCACCGGCGGCTCGACGCGCGGGTAGCCCTCGCGCGCGAAGAGCGCGATCAGCGCGCTGTTGGCCTCATCCCCCGTCACGACACCCGTCCGTTTTCCCTGCCGGCGGCGGGCCGGCGCCCGAAACGGGCCGGCTCCGCAGCTTTGGTCGGCGTGTCTCTAGCAACGCCGGGCTGGAATGGCGACGGTTTTCGGGGGCGAGGGTGAACGGGCCGGGCGCGGATCCCGGCCGGCCGCGCGCCTTGCGGCGTCAGGCGCCCTTCTTGGAGCGCTTTTTGCCCGTGCCCTTGCCGGCCTTGCCGGAGCGCTTGGCGCTGTCGGTGTTGCTCGCCTTGTTGACGTAGCGGGGCTTCGCCTCCTCGCCGAGGAGCGAGGGGGGCAGGAACGTGCGGGCGGCTTCCGTGACGACACCCGCGACCGCGCCGGCTGCGGTCTGGACGAGGTCGCCGGTGGCGGTGGCGGCGGTGCCCGCCGAGGCCGCCGCGTCGGAGCCCGCATCCGCGATCGCGGCGCCGGCCGCGCGGGCCGGCCGGGTCCGGGTCAGGGCGGCCGCGGCGGCGCCGGCGGCGGCCAGGAGGGCATCGGCCAGGATCTCGCGCCCGAGCTCCGACGTGAACAGGCTCCCGAGCACGCTCGACTTGCGCATCGCCTTCGGGAGCTTCACGCCCGCCACGCTCTTGTGCGCCTTCTTGGACTTCGCCTTCTTGGCCATCCAGACCTCCTATGGACAAGCTTGAGGGGTAACCGGCGAGAGGGGAGGGGGGTTCCCGGGGCGGCCCGCCCCCATCGTCATCCTGGGCCGGAGCGCGACGGGGCGGAGAGAAGATCCCCGGTGTCGTCCCCGGCCGGAAGCGGCGGAGCCGCTGGAGGGGAAGGGGATCCAGCGCAACGAAGCTGCTGCGAAGCAGCGCTTTATGGACTCAGCATAAGGAGCCGCTTCGCGGCCTCATTGTTTTGCTGGATCCCCTTCCCCTTCGCCGACTGCGTCGGCTCCGGCCGGGGATGACACCGTGGCTGTCCCGACCGGGCGGCCCAGGCGTCACCCCCCGAAATGCCGCCCCAGCACCTCGCGCACGGCATCGACGAGTCCCGCCTCCGGCACCGAGAATTGCGCCGGCCGCGCGGCCTTCCATTCCTCGTTCGAGGCGATGCCGGACGAGGCCTTGGCGCCCTCGATGAGGTCCTTGACCTGGACCTCGCCGCGCGCGCGCTCGTCCGAGCCCTGGATGATCGCGCACGGCGCGCCGCGCCGGTCGGCGTATTTCATCTGCGCCTTCATGCCGGAGGAGCCGAGATAGAGCTCGGCCCGGATGCCGGCCTGGCGCAGGGACGAGACCATGCGCTGGTAGGCGGCGACCTCGGCCCGGTCCATGACGAGCACCACCACGGGACCGGGGGCAGCCGCGCCCGACACGATCGGACTCCTGACCGCCTGGAGCGCCGAGAGCAGGCGCGAGACGCCGATCGAGAAACCCGTCGCGGGCACGGGCTCAGGCCGGAAGCGCCCCACGAGCCCGTCGTAGCGTCCGCCGCCCGCGACCGAGCCGAAGCGCACCGGCTGCCCGTCCTCGTTCGTGACCGTGAAGGTGAGCTCGGCCTCGTAGACCGGGCCGGTGTAGTATTCGAGGCCGCGGACCACGGAGGGGTCGACGATCACCCGGTCCTCGTAGCCGGAGGCCGCCACGAGCGCCGCGATCTCGGCGAGCTCGCTCGCCCCCTCCTCGCCGCGGCCCGAGCCCGCCACGACGGTCCGCAGGTTCGCGATCGTCTCGGCGCCGGTCGCGCCCTTGGCGCCCGTGAAGGCGAGGACGCGTGAGATGGCGTCGGGCGCGAGACCGGCGCCCTTGGTGAAGTCGCCGCTCTCGTCGCGGCGCCCGGCGCCGAGCAACTGCCCGACGCCCTCGGGGCCCAGCCGGTCGAGCTTGTCGATGGCGCGCAGCACGGTGAGGCGCTGGCCGGCCTTGTCCTCGCCGCCAAGCCCGATCGTCTCGAGCACCCCGTCGAGCACCTTGCGGTTGTTGACCTTCACGACATAGTCGCCGCGGCCGATGCCGACCCGCTCCAGGGTGTCGGCGGCCATCATGCAGATCTCGGCGTCGGCCGCGACGGACGCCGCGCCGACCGTGTCGGCGTCGAACTGCATGAACTGCCGGAAGCGCCCGGGGCCCGGCTTCTCGTTGCGGAACACCCAGCCGGCCCGGTAGCTGCGATAAGGTTTGGGGAGCGCGTCGAAGTTCTCGGCCACGTAGCGGGCAAGGGGAGCGGTGAGGTCGTAGCGGAGCGACAGCCACTGCTCGTCGTCGTCCTGGAACGAGAACACGCCCTCGTTCGGCCGGTCCTGGTCGGGCAGGAACTTGCCGAGCGCGTCGGTGTACTCGACGAACGGCGTCTCGACCGCCTCGAAGCCGTAGAGCTCGTAGGTTTCGCGGATCGCCGCGAGCATGCGCTCGGTCGCCGCGAGGTCGGCGGGGCCGCGGTCGATGAAGCCGCGCGGAACGCGGGCCTTGAGCTTGTCGGCCTTGGACATGGGACGAAACACAGCCGTTCGGGAAGGGGTGGCGCGGTCTACCGCCTGGATTCCCGGGGGGCAAGAGCACCGTGTCGTCCTCGGCCGGAACCCTCGCGGTGCGGGACACCCACAGTGTCATCCCCTTCCCCTGCGCGCTCACGCGCTCCGGCCGGGGATGACACTGTGGGTGTCCCGGCGTTCTCGATCTAGCCTCAGCCCGTCATCGCCCGGGCCTCGTAGCCCGCCTTCGTCAGCGCGTCCGAGACCTCCACGGCCTGGGCCCGGGTCACGATGTGGGCGCGCCCGTGGGCGAGGTCGACATCGACCTGGGCGGTCGGGTCGAGGCGCTGGACCGTGCGGGTCACGGCCTTGACGCAGCCCTCGCAGGTCATGCCGTCGACCTGCATCAGGAGTTCCTTGCGGGGTTCGTCCATCGGTTCGCTCCTCCAGGGCCGGGGCGGGTCTACTCCTTGACGGCCTCGCCCTCGATCTCGGCCAGGAATTCGGGCCGCGCGAGGCCTGCGATCTCCAGATAGGTGCAGGCCGGCGCATGGCCAGAGAGCTTGCGGTCCCGCACCGCGCGATACGGCCCGACCGAGCCCGGCACCGTCACGAAGACGGTCGCCTTGACGAGATCGGTCACCTCCATGCCGGCGTGGCGCAGGATCGCGAAGAGGTTGTCCCAGGCGACCTCCATCTGGGCCTCGAGCCCCTCCGCGAGGCTGCCGTCCGGGCGGATCCCGAGCTGGCCCGAGATCACGAGGCGGCGCCCATGCGTGCCGTGCTCCGCGGCCTGGCTGTAGCGGGAGGCGGGAGCGATCACGGTCGGGGGATTGAAGAAGCGGGGCATCGGGGCGCCTTCCGGTCGGGGCTCGCATCTGAGGGCCGGCGGGATGCCCGCGGCAAGGGGAGGGGCGGCGTTGTCCCCGGGCGATTGACTTGGAGGTCCGCTGAGCCTACCCGCGCGGCTTGCCCGCCACCTCGAGCCCGAGACCCCATGACCGCGCCCGCACCCGCCGATCCCGCCTTCGTGGAGGGGCTGTCCACCCTCGCGGACGGCTACGACGTGATCCTCTCCGACGTCTGGGGCGTGATCCACAACGGCATCGTAGCCTATCCCGGCGCCAGCGACGCGCTGATGCGGTTCCGCCAGCGCGGCGGCCGGGTGGTGCTGGTCTCGAACGCGCCGCGGCCGGGCGCCTCGGTCGGCCGCCAGCTCGACCGGCTCGGCGTGCCCCGCGCCGCCTACGACGCCGTCGTGACCTCGGGCGACATCACCCGCGAGCAGGTGGTCGAGCGCATCGACCGGGTCGTGCACCACATGGGCCCGCCGCGGGACAAGCCAATCTTCGAGGGCCTGCCCGTGCGCTTCGGCGCCGCGGGGGAAGCCGATTACGTGGTCTGCTCCGGCTTCGACGCGGAGGACGAGGGCAACGAATCGGTCGAGGATTACCGCGACCGCCTCGCGCACCTGCGCGAGCGGGGCCTCTGGATGCTCTGCGCCAATCCCGACCTCGTGGTGGAGCGCGGCGACACCCTCATCCCCTGCGCGGGCGCGATCGCGGGCCTCTACGAGGCGATGGGCGGGGACGTCTATTACGCCGGCAAGCCGCACCGGCCGATCTACGACGCCGCGCTCGGGCTCGCGGCGCGGATCGCCGGCGGCGGGGAGGTCCCCCTCGACCGGGTGCTCGCGGTCGGCGACGCCATGCGGACCGACATCGCGGGCGCGGCCCTGCTCGGGATCGATGCGCTCCTCGTCGCGCGCGGCATCCACGCCGCGGAGCTCAAGCTCGACGAGGGCCCGCTTCTCTCCTCGCACGTGCAGGACTGGCTCGCGGGCCAGACGGTGCGGCCGCAGGCCGTCACCGACAAGCTGGTGTGGTGAGCCGGGGCGGGGCCGTTCAGACCCGCCCTTTCGCGGAATTCCCGAGCCGCGGTGGCGCGACCCCGCAGGCCTCCTCGGTCCTGCCCCTTCCGTAGGGTCGCGAGCCGGAGGCGGATGAACCCGCAGGCCTCCTCAGTCCTGTCCTTCAGGGTCTCGAGCCGGGGCGGATGAACTCGCAAGCCTCAGTCCTGCCCCTTCCGTAGAGTCTCGAGCCGGGGGCGGATGAACTCGCAGGCCTCGAAGTCGGGCGCGAGCCGGCACGATTTCTCGTAGGCCGCGCGCGCCAGGGCGGGGTTCCCCCGCGTGCCCTCGCCGTATTGGTAGGATTGCCCGAGCATGGCGCAGCCCCAGGCATCGTCCTCGTCGCAGGCGATCTTGAAGCTGCGGTACTGGCAGCTCTCCTGCACGTGCTCGGGCTTGCGCTTGAAGGGATCGCCGGCGTAGTCGCCGTTGCGGATGCCGGCGCCCCGGTTGGTGCAGCCCGAGCCCTCGCCGCTCGCGCAGGCGAGCGTGAACAGCGTCTCGGCGTGCAGCGGCCGGATCACGTCCTCGTGGCTCTGGAAGGTCTGGGCCAGGCGGAAGCAAGCCTCGCCGTCCGCGGCCTGGACGCAGGCCCGGAAGCAGGCGCCGGGACGGGCCTCGCAGGAGGCCTGCGATCCCGCCGATGCGCGGGTCGCGGACGCCTTGGGCCGCCGCTTGCCGAACACGTCGGCCGGGCATTGCCGCAGCATGTGGGTCAGGCGCCGGTCCCGGTTGATCGCAGCCGCGACGGCGCGCGCCTCGGCGGCGTCGAAGCCGGCGCGGGCGGGTTGCGGGACGGCGGCACTGATCGCGGTCAGGAGGGTGCAGGCCGCAAGGGAAAGACGGAGTCGCATGGGACGCTCTCGCAGGATGGGACGAGCCGGGCGGGCCCGGCGACAGGCTCCCTTCCTCCGCGATTTCCCGCGCCGCGGCGGTGCGGGTGCGCACGGCCGTCGGCGGCGCCGGAGGGCGTTCCTCCGACGGTGACGGCCGCGCAGTCTCCGCACGCCGGAGGGCGGCCCTTCGATGCTGCCGCGGCGCGTTGCGGCCTGCACGCGGGAGGGCGGCCTTCTAACGCTGCTGCGCCGCGTAACCGTCCAGGAAGGCGCCGAGCCGCGCGCGCAGTTGCGCCATCTCCTGCCGGTAGGACAGCGTCTCGGCCTGGTTCAGGATCGCGAGGCGCAGCGCGTCCGGCAGGTGGCGCCACAGCAGCGCCAACGCCTCGCCGGTGCGCATGAGGAGGTGCTCCTCGTCCGGGGTGGCGGACGGGTCTTCGAGGACGGCGTAGGACATGGCGGTTCCCCTGCTCGCGACGGTCGGGGCGGACGAACCCGCCGGATCCGACTCGAGGAGAAACCTACGAGGCTTCCCGTTGCGTCAGGAAATCCGGCCGATCGGCTGCGGCGCGCGGGCAGATGGATTAGTCCGCGGGCTCCGACGCAAACGAAAACGCCCCCGGACGTGTCCGGAGGCGCGCTTCGCCGAAAGGTCGGCAACTTTTCGGGACCGGGTTCCCGCTGCCCGCGCCGCCGATGCAGGTCGCGGCGTTCGGCAGCGGGCAGACGTGCTAGCTGCCCGCGCCGCCGATGCAGGTCGCGGCGTTCTGCGGCGTGCAGACGTCGAGGCCGGTATAGGTCGGGTCCTTCGGGGCCGCCTTGCCGTCCTTGATATCCTTCAGGAACTGCATGGTCTTGTAGCCCATCTCGAACGGGCGCTGCCCGACCTGGCCCTTGGAGAGCCCGGCCTTCATGAGGTCCATCTGCACGGGAAGCGTGTCGGCGACCACGAGCGCGAGCGAGCCGCTCTCGATGCGGGCCTTGTGCTTCTCGGCGACGCGGCGGTAGGCCTGCGGGATGAATTGCGGGAAGCCCCCCGTGGGCACGAAGGCGTCGAGGTTGGCGTTCTTGCCGAGGATGTCCTCCATCTGCTGCACCGCGCGGGGGAAGTCGTCGTCGGTGTAGAGCGGGCAGCCCGCGGCTTCCGTCCAGCCGTTGGTGTTGTTGAGCTTGTCGCCGGGGGCGGCGGCCGACTTCTTGCCCGCCAGGGTGTCGCGGATGCCCTGCATGCGCTCGTTGTGGTTCGCGGCCGCGGCGCCGCCGGACTGGATGCAGATCGTGCCGCCCTGCGGCTTCAGCTGCATCACGACCTTCGCGAGGTTCACGCCGATGTCGTAGTTGTAGGTGCCGACATAGGCGAGGCGCAGGCCCTTGTCCTTCTCGAGGAGATCGGAATCCCAGGTCAGGACCGGGATGTTGGCGCGCTTGGCGGCTTCGAGCGCCCGGCCCATGGCGGCGGCGTTCGAGGGCGACACCGCGATGCCGTCGACCTTCTTGGCGATGAGGTCGTTGACGACCTGCACCTGCTCGTCGCCGCCGCCGTGCTCGCCGGGGCCGATATACATGCACTCGATGGTGCCGTTCGACTCCTTCTCGGCCTTCTTGCAGCCGTCGCGGGCCTGGTCGAAGAACGGGTTGTTCATGTTCTTCGGCACGAGCGCGAAGGTGTATTTCTTCGTCTGCGCCTCGGCGCCCGCCGTGAGGCCGAGGAGCGCCGCGGCGGCGACGCTGAAGGTGAGTGCTTTCATGAGAGTTCCTCCTGGTTTATCGCCCGGCTCCCATTGGCGAGAGCCGGGTGTCTCCCGCGGAGCTGCCGGAGCAGCGCCGTTTCTTGGTGCGCAGCCCAGTCAGGCCGAGCGCCTGAAGCGGATCCGCTGGATCGGAGCCGCATCGTCTCGCCCCGCCGTCACGCGGAACGCCTGCCGCGGATCCGCTGGAGCAGAACCGCCAACACGATGAAGAGGCCGACGAACGCGCCCTGCCAGTTGGCGTCGACGCCGGCCATGAGAAGGGAGTTGCGGATGACCTCGATGAGGGCGGCGCCCACCACCGCGCCGTAGGCGCCGCCGGCCCCGCCCATGAGGTCCGCGCCGCCGATCACCGTCGAGGCGATCACGCGCAGTTCGTAGCCCTGGCCGAGCGCGTTGATGGCCGAGCCCTGCCAGCCGACGATCAGCACGGAGGCGAGCGCCGCGGTCAGCCCCGAGACCACGTAGGCCTGCAGCTTGACCCTCCGCACGGGCACGCCGGTGAGGCGCGCGGCGTTCTCGTTCGAGCCGATGGCGTAGAGGTACTGGCCCCAGGCCGTGAAGTTGAACACGAAGCCGAAGACGAGCGCGAGGACGATGAGCGCCCAGACCGGGTTGGCGATGCCGAGGATCGCCCCGCCGCCGATCTCGATGAAGGCGTCGCCGTAGGGGCCGAACTGGTAGATCATCCGGTTCTCGGACAGGACCACCGCGAGCGAGCGCGCGATCGACAGCATGCCGAGCGTGACCACGAAGCTGGGCAGGCCGACATAGGCGATGAGCACCCCGTTCACGACGCCCGCGAGCGCGCCCGTGGCGAGGCCGGCCAGGATCGCGAGCGCCCAATGCTGCTCGGCCTGGAGCACGAGGCCGCAGACCACGCCGACCACGCCCATGATGGAGCCGACCGAGAGGTCGATGCCGCCCGTGAGGATCACGGCCGTCATCCCGACCGCCATCAGGCCGATGAAGGCGAAGTTGCGGGTGATGTTGTAGAAATTGTCGGAGCTCGCGAAGGCGTCGGGCTGGTAGACGCTCATGACCGCGCACATCGCGATCAGCGCCACCGTGACCCAGAACGGCTGGCTCGCGAACAGGCGCTGCGCGAGGCTGCGCTCTTTCAGCCCCGTGACGTCCTCGATCGCGACGCTGGTCTGGAGCGGAGGAGTCGTGGTGCTCGTCATGCGGCCTCGCGATCGATGAGCGGGGCATTCTCACCCTCCCCTGGAGGGGGAGGGTCGGCCGGAGGCCGGGGTGGGGTGCTGCGCGAAGCGCATCCTGCACGACAGAGCCAGGATGATCGCCTGCGGCGAACACCCCACCCCGCCGCTGCTGGCGCAGCGTCGACCCTCCCCCTCCAGGGGAGGGTGAAGGCGCCCCCTTCACGCCGCATGGATCGCCCCCGTGATCAGCCCCGTGACCTCCTCGGGCGAGGTCGCGGCGACGGGCTTGTCGGCGACCTTGGTGCCGCGGCGCATCACCACGACCCGGTCGCAGACCGCGAACACGTCGGGCATGCGGTGGCTGATGAGCACCACCGCGATGCCGCGGTCGCGAAGCCGCCGGATGAGGTCGAGCACCTCCGCGACCTGGCGCACGCTGATCGCGGCGGTCGGCTCGTCCATGAGCACGATGCGGGCGTCGGAGAGGCGCGTGCGCGCGATCGCCACCGCCTGCCGCTGGCCGCCGGACATCTGTTTGACGAGATCGCGCGGGCGGGTCTCGGATTTGAGCTCGGCGAAGATCGCGGCGGCGCGGGCGTACATCGCGGGATAGTCGAGGATCCTGAGCGGCCCGAACGAGCGCTTGAGCTCGCGCCCGAGGAAGACGTTGCCGGCCGCCGTGAGGTTGTCGCACAGCGCGAGGTCCTGGTAGACGACCTCGATGCCCTCGGATCGGGCGTCGACCGGCTTATGGAAGTGCTTCGCCTGCCCGTTGATGCGGATCTCGCCCTCGGACGGGCGGAAGTTGCCGGCGATGACCCGCACGAGCGTCGACTTGCCGGCGCCGTTGTCGCCCATGAGGCCGACCACCTCGCCGGCCCCGATCGACAGGTCCACGCCTTTCAGCGCTTCGATCGCGCCGAAATGCTTGGCGATGCCCTGAAGCTCCAGGAGCGCCATCGATCCTCCCGTGTCGCCGGGCGGGCTTGAAAGCCCGCTCTCGTCTTGCGGGCGAGGATTACAGGTCGGCACGCGCCCGTAAAGCCCCTTTCCCCTAGGACAGGCCGCATCCCCGCGCCCGCGTCTGGACGCCCGCGCCGGAGCCGCTAGGATCGCGCGCCCGCCGCTCCCCCGAACCTTCGAGGCCCACGCCCCATGTCGACCGCCCTCTTCGACCTCACCGGCCGCACCGCCCTCGTGACCGGGGCGACCTCGGGCCTCGGCCACGCCATCGCCCGCGGCCTCGCCGAGGCCGGCGCCGCCGTGGTGGTGAACGGGCGCGACGCGGGCCGCATCGGCAGCGCGGTCGAGGCGTTCCGCGCGGACGGGCTGCGGGCCTTCGGCTCGCGCTTCGACGTCACGGCGGAGGCCGAGATCGCCCCCGAGATCGAGCGCATCGAGGCCGAGATCGGGCCGATCGACATCCTGATCAACAATGCGGGCATCCAGCGCCGCGCGCCGATCCTCGAGATGGACCTCGCCACCTTCGAGGAGGTGGTGCGCACCAACCTCACCGGCGTCTTTCTCGTCGGCCAGGCGGTGGCGCGCGGCATGGTGCGGCGCCGGCGCGGCAAGATCGTCAACATCGCCTCGCTGACGAGCGAAGTCGCGCGCAAGACCATCGCGCCCTACACGGCCGCCAAGGGCGCCGTGAAGCAGCTCACGAAGTCCATGTGCGTGGAATGGGCGCCCCACAACATCCAGGTCAATGCCATCGGCCCGGGCTATTTCGAGACGCCGCTCAACGAGGCCCTCATGAACGACGCGGCGTTCGATTCCTGGGTGAAGGGGCGCACGCCGGCCGGGCGCTGGGGCGTGCCGAAGGAACTCGTCGGCGCGGCGGTGTTCCTGAGCTCCGCGGCCTCCGACTTCGTCAACGGGCAGGTGGTCTATGTGGACGGCGGGCTGCTCGCCGCGATCTGAGAGTTCTTTGGTCTACGCCGACGGCGGGCTGCTCGCCGCGATCTGGGGGGCGGCGCCGTCGTGATCGATTCGCATCAACATGTCTGGAAGCTGGAGCGCGGCGACTATCACTGGATGTCGCCGGATCTGGCGCCGCTCTACCGGGATTATGGCCCTGAGGACCTGGCGCCGCTCCTCGCCCGCCACGGCATCGGGCGCACCATCCTGGTCCAAGCGGCCGCGACGGTGGCCGAGACGGAATACATGCTCGAGGTTGCGGCCCGCACGCCCTTCGTGGCCGGCGTGGTCGGCTGGGCGGAGTTCACCGACCCGGACGCGCCCGCCGTCATCGCGCGGCTGGCCGCGAACCCGCTGCTCGTGGGCCTGCGCCCCATGGTGCAGGACATCGCCGACGACGACTGGCTCCTGCGGCCCGACCTCGCGCCCGCCTTCCGGGCCCTGCATGCGCACGGCCTCGTCTTCGACGCGCTCGTGTTCCCGCGCCATCTCTCGCGGCTCCTCGTGGTGCTCGACCGCCACCCCGATCTGCCGGTGGTGGTCGACCACGGCGCCAAGCCGCGCATCGCCGAGCGCCGCCTCGACCCCTGGCGCGCCGACATGGAGGCGGTGGCGGCGCGGCCCAGGACTGTCTGCAAGCTCTCCGGGCTCGTCACGGAGGCCGGCGCAACCTGGGGCATCGAGGACCTGCGCCCCTACGTCGACCATCTCCTCGCGGTGTTCGGGCCGGAGCGCCTGCTCTGGGGCAGCGACTGGCCGGTCGTGAACCTCGCCGGCGGCTTCGAGCGCTGGCGCGCGGCGGCGCTGACGCTGCTCGGGGGCTTGTCGGGGGCGGAGCGGGACGCGGTGCTCGGCGGCAATGCGGAGCGGGTCTATCTCGGGACGAGGGGGCGGCGCTGATTCCCTCTCCCCGCTTGCGGGGAGAGGGGGCGTGCGGCGGGGAGAGCGCGCCCTACACCCAGCCGCCGTCCACCACGTAGTGCTGGTTCGTGCAGGCGGAAGCCTCCTCCGAGGCCAGGAAGACCGTGAACTTGGCGATCTCGTCGGGCTGGAGCTTGCGCTTGAGGCACTGGCGCTGCATCAGCTCGACCTCGCCCTCGGGCGTCAGCCACTTCTCCATCTGGCGCTGGGTCATGATCCAGCCCGGCGCGATGGCGTTCACCCGGATGTTGTAGGGGCCGTAGTCGCGGGCGAGCGAGCGGGTGAGCCCCAGCACCGCGGATTTCGCCGCCGTGTAGGCCGCCATGCCGCCCTGGCCCACCATCCAGGACACCGAGCCGAAATTGACGATCGCGCCCTCGTTCGCGGCCTGCATGTCTGGCAGCACCGCCTGGGCGGCGAAGAACTGGTGCTTCAGGTTCACGGCGATGCGGTCGTCCCAGTATTCCGGCGTCACGTCGGGGGTCGGGTGGCGTTCGTCGTGGGCGGCGTTGTTGACGAGGACCTGGATCGGCCCGAAGGCCTCGCGCACGCGGGCGATGGCGGCACGCAAAGCCGCGATGTCGGTGAGGTCCGCGTGTTCGAAGCGGACATTGTGGCCCGCGTCGGTCAGCGTGCGGGTCAGCGTCTCGGACGCGTCGCGGGCGATGTCGATGAAGGCGACCTTGGCCTTCTGTTCGGCGAAGCGGCGCACGATCGCGGCGCCGATGCCGGAGCCGCCCCCGGTGATCAGCACCGTCTTGCCGGCCAAATCGCTGTAGGTCGCTGCCATCGGGTCGTCTCCGTCGAAAGTTTCGTGATTGAGGGCCGACCATCTGCACCGGATCGGATCGGCCATGCAAGGCGGTCGGTGCCCCGGCGTCGTGCGCCCGGTGCGGACGCACGGACCACCCTTGCATTCGGGCCCCCGCGCGGGGATGCTCCGCGCCGGACGGTCAGGAGCGGCGCGGACAGGCCGCAGCCGGCATCAGGGAGGCATCATGTTCAAGGACGTGGCGGTCGTTCTCGACGAGCGCTTCAACGCGCTCTTCAACCCCAATGCGCGCCTGGAAAAGCTCTACGAGGGCTGCCGCTGGGCGGAGGGACCCGCCTACTTTCCGGCCGGGCGTTACCTGATCTGGAGCGACATCCCCAACGACCGCATGATGCGCTTCGACGAGACCTCGGGCCAGGTCAGCGTCTTCCGCCATCCGGCCGGCTATTCCAACGGCAACACGGTCGACCGCCAGGGCCGGCTCGTGTCCTGCGAGCACGGCGGGCGTCGCGTCTCCCGCACCGAGTTCGACGGCACCGTCACCACGGTCGCCGACCGCTACCAGGGCAAACGCCTCAACTCCCCCAACGACGCGGTCGTGAAGTCCGACGGCTCGATCTGGTTCACGGATCCGGCCTACGGCATCGATTCGGATTACGAGGGCCACAAGTCCGAGAGCGAGATCGGCGCCTGCCACGTCTACCGGGTCGATCCGCATTCGGGCGAGGTCCGGGTCGTGGCTGACGATTTCGTGCGCCCGAACGGCATCGCCTTCTCGCCCGACGAGCGGCGCCTCTACGTCGCCGACACCGGCGCGACCCACCGAAAGAACGGGCCGCAGCACATCCGGGTCTTCGACGTCGGGGAGGGGGGAAAGCTCGGCGGCGGGCAGGTCTTCGCCACCTGCACGGCCGGGCTCTTCGACGGGCTTCGCCTCGACACGGAAGGGCGGGTCTGGACCAGCGCTGGCGACGGGGTCCATTGCTACGAGCCCGACGGCACGCTCATCGGCAAGATCCTGGTGCCCGAGGTGGTCGCCAACGTCTGCTTCGGCGGCCCGAAGCGCAACCGCCTCTACATCTGCGGCACCACCTCGCTCTATTCCCTCATGGGGCCCGTGACCGGGGCGAAGACGTTCTGAGGGCCGACCATTCTTCCCCACCCGCCATCCCCTCTCCCCGTCTCACGGGGAGAGGGGATGGCGGGCCTCCTTCATTCCCCGCAGCCGAAAAAAATTCCAAAAAAGTTCGGAACCTCTGGAACCCGTCCCCGGCCCGCGCGTTGTGACCGCATACCCGGCCTACTTCTGCCCCCACGGGCCGGACCCTTCAAAGCGCCCCTCGCGGGCGCTTTTTCTTTGCCCGGCATCCCTCGGCCGAGGTTGCAGCCGGGCGCGGGGGAGGGCATGCCGTCGTCATGAGCGCGACACCCATCACCGTCTACGTCGATGCCGACGCCTGCCCCGTGAAGGCGGAGGTCTATCGGGTGGCCGGCCGCCACGGGGCGAAGACCTATGTGGTCGCCAACAGCTTCCTCATGGTCCCGGCCGATCCCCTGATCGAGCGGGTGATCGTCGGATCCGGCTTCGACGCCGCCGACGACTGGATCGCCGAGCGCGCCGCCCGGGGCGCGGTCGTGGTCACCACCGACGTGCCGCTCGCCCACCGCTGCGTGACCGCGGGCGCCGACGTGATCGCCCCGAACGGGCGCCCCTTCACGACGGCCTCCATCGGCATGGCGCTCGCGACGCGGGACCTCATGGACAACCTGCGGGCGTCGGGCGAGATCACCAGCGGGCCGAAGCCGTTCTCGGCCAAGGACCGCTCCGCCTTCCTCTCCGCCCTCGACCTCGCCATCGTGCGGCTGAAACGCGCCGGGTTCGGGACCGCGTAACCCTCCCCCCTTTGCAGGGGAGGGTGGCGAGCGGAGCGAGCCGGGAGAGGGGCCGCGCTCGTGAGCCACGGCGGTGCCAGATCCTTCTCCCTCCCCTCAGGGGAGGGGCAGGGGTGGGGTGTTCGCCGAAGGCGATCTTCCTGCCGCTGACGTGCCGGATGCGCTTCGCGCAACACCCCACCCCGCGCGGCTTCGCCGCGTCGCCCTCCCCTGAGGGGAGGGAGGGGGTCGTCCTGCAACATCGTGCCCGACG